>OZ252286.1:0-652500 GCA_965250045.1 Candidatus Marinacidobacterium sp. | reverse complement strand
GCTTACTGAATCCAACCAAACTCCGAAGACCATGAATCCGTATCCCGGGAGTCAGACTGCGGGGGCTAAGCTCCGTAGTCGAAAGGGAAACAGCCCAGACCGCCAGCTAAGGTCCCCAAGCACAGTCTAAGTGGAAAAGGATCTGAAGACGCTCAGACAGCCAGGAGGTTGGCTTAGAGGCAGCCATCCTTTAAAGAAAGCGTAATAGCTCACTGGTCGAGCGGCTTTGGGCCGATAATTCAACGGGGCTCAAGTCTGTCACCGAAGCTGCGGAGTGCGATTTTTTCGCATTGGTAGAGGAGCGTTCCATGGGGGTAGAAGTCGGACCGTGAGGACCGATGGACCGCATGGAAGTGACCCTGCCGGCATAAGTAACGTCATCCAGGTGAGAACCCTGGACGCCGAATATCCAAGGTTTCCTAGGGAAGGTCAGTCCGCCCTGGGTTAGTCGGACTCTAAGGCGAGGCCGAAAGGCGTAGTCGATGAGAAGCAGGTCAACATTCCTGCACCACCTTGGGAGCGTTTGAGTGATGTGGTGACGCAGACAGATAGGCCTACGCCCGATTGGAAATGGGCGGCCGTTGCTCAAGATGGGGATCCAGGCAAATCCGGATCCCGGGATTCAAGAGTTGCGGGGAAGCGCGTCTTCGGACAAGCCAACTGGTTGGTTCTGGCTGCCAAGAAAAACCTCTAGCGAGTTCCCGGGTGTCCGTACCGTAAACCGACACTGGTGGATAGGGAGAGAATCCTAAGGCGCAAGTGAGAACCCTCGTTTAGGAACTCGGCAAAATAGCTCCGTAACTTCGGGAGAAGGAGTGCCTCGTTAGGGTGTAAAAGCCTGAGGAGGCCGCAGTGAAGTGGCCTGGGCGACTGTTTACCAAAAACACAGGACTCTGCCAAGTCGCAAGACGATGTATAGGGTCTGACGCCTGCCCGGTGCCGGAAGGTTAAGAGGAGGGGTTAGCTTTCGAGCGAAGCTCTGAATCGAAGCCCCGGTAAACGGCGGCCGTAACTATGACGGTCCTAAGGTAGCGAAATTCCTTGTCGGGTAAGTTCCGACCTGCACGAATGGCGCAACGATCTGGGCGCTGTCTCAACGGGGGACACTGTGAAATTGTAATGCCGGTGAAGATGCCGGCTACCCGCGACAAGACGGAAAGACCCCGTGAACCTTTACTATAACCTGGCAGTGAATTCTGGTGCGTTGTGCGCAGAATAGGTGGGAGGCTTTGAACTCAGAGCTCAGGCTTTGAGGGAGCCAACCGTGAGATACCACTCTCATCGTCCTGGAGTTCTAACCTAGGCCCGTGAATCCGGGCCAGGGACACTGTCAGGCGGGTAGTTTGACTGGGGCGGTCGCCTCCTAAAATGTAACGGAGGCTCCCTAAGGTGCGCTCAGGCTGATTGGAAACCAGTCGTAGAGTGTAAAGGCATAAGCGCGCTTGACTGCGAGACCTACAAGTCGAGCAGATGGGAAACCAGGGCTTAGTGATCCGGCGGTTCCGAATGGAAGGGCCGTCGCTCAAAGGATAAAAGGTACTCCGGGGATAACAGGCTTATCTAGCCCAAGAGTTCATATCGACGGCTAGGTTTGGCACCTCGATGTCGGCTCATCGCATCCTGGAGCTGAAACAGGTTCCAAGGGTTGGGCTGTTCGCCCATTAAAGCGGTACGCGAGCTGGGTTCAGAACGTCGTGAGACAGTTCGGTCCTCATCTGTCGTGGGCGCAGGAGATTTGAGGGAAGCTGACCCTAGTACGAGAGGACCGGGTTGGACGAACCTCTGATGTACGAGTTGTCCCGCCTCGGGGCATAGCTCGGTAGTCACGTTCGGAAGGGATAAGCGCTGAAAGCATCTAAGCGCGAAGCCCCGCCCAAGATGCGATCTCCCGGATCATTAGATCCCTGAAGGCCCCTGGAAGACCACCAGGTTGATAGGCTCGGAGTGTAAGGCGAGTAATCGTTTCAGCTGACGAGTACTAATCGGCCGTGAGACTTGACCACATCGTGCGTAACCACAATTTCTGGCAACAGAAGATTTGGTTCGCCGACGCTACTGCGCGCAAAAGCACCTTGACGTTCCGCATGCCGGGACGTCACCGCTAGACGCTTCCACAATTTCAACGGATCGTTTTTGTCCCGGTGACCCGAGCGGAGGGGCCACACCCGTTCCCATTCCGAACACGGTAGTAAAGTCCTCCAGCGCCGATGGTACTGCAGTGGAAGCGCTGTGGGAGAGTAGGTCGTCGCCGGGACTCCCGATTCCATAGAATCGGCAGAGAACGCCGGTTTCCAGACCGGCATCGCACGCCGAAGGCGGGCGAAACCCGCGATACCCAGCACCAAGATGACGCGGCCGCTCACGTTTCATGCGCGTAGCGGGCGCCGGGCGGCCGCGCCTTGGAGGGGATGTCCCAGCGGACCGGATCGTCCGGCTTTCTTCCGTTGGGGGTTCGGCCTGTTTGCGGCCTCGGCCATAGCGACTCTTGTCTTCGCGCCGCCGGCCGTAGCGCAGGAGCCCGGAGCCGCCGGGGAGCAGGTTCCGGCTTCGTTTGAACTTGAGTTGCCCCGGGTGGTACTCATCGGGGTGCCCTTTGACGTCGTCGCGATCCCGCGGGCGGAGTCGGGAGACCCCGTTACTGGATACGGGGGCACGCCGCGCCTCGAAGGCGCCGGCCAAGCCGGATCCACCACGCGCCGGGACGACGGGGCCGTTGTTTTTTCGGACCTCCAAATCGGAGGCAGCGGACGGTTCGAGATCTCCGCAGTGGACGGCGACACCCGCGGAACTGCGGGAACCCGGGCCCTTCCGGGCATCTGGTCGCTCGCTCCGCCGGTTGTCGCCATTCTTCTCGCCATCCTGTTCCGGCAGGTCGTGTTGGCTCTCGTGGCCGGGATCTGGATCGGCAGCACTCTGCTGCTCAACCTCAACCCACTGGCGGGCTTCTTCGAGGTGGGCAGTCGCTACGTAATTGGAGCGGTGACCGACAGCGACCGCGCCCACATCATCATCTTCAGCATGATGTTTGGCGGGCTCGCCGGGATCCTCTCGAGGAGCGGGGGGGCCCGGGGATTCGCCCAGCTCATTACCCGCTTCGCGAGGACCGCCCGCCGCGGCCAGGTCAGCGCCATGCTCATGGCGCTCGTCGTGTTCTTCGACGACTACGCGAACGTCATCATCCGCGGCAACCTGATGCGGCCGATCACCGACGGCCTGCGGGTATCCCGCGAGAAACTGGCTTTCCTGACGGATACCGGGGCCGCCTCGGTAGCCAGCACAGTGATCGTCTCCACCTGGGTGGGGTACGAGGTGGGCCTGATTGACCAGGGTCTGCAGCTGATCGATTACCCGCAAGACGGGTATTCCGTGTTTCTGCGCACGATCCCTTACCGGTTCTACCCCATCTTTTCCTTCGTGCTGGCACTGGCGGTCGGCTTTCTGGGCCGGGATTTCGGCCCGATGCGTGCCGCCGAGCAGCGCGCCATGCGACTGAATCAGCCGCTGCGGCCCGGCTCCGAACCCGCGACTGAAGCACTGGACGAGGATCCCGCCGTGGCGAGCGTCTCCTCGGGCCTCTGGGCCATCGGGCTCTTGCCGATCCTTGCGGTCCTCCTCACCGCCGGAATTGCGATCTGGCTGACCGGGACGAACGCCCTGGCGGCTTCGGGCGCGACCGAGTACGGCCTGCGGGAGGTGGTGACGAGTTCCGATTCCTACGTCTCCCTCCTGTGGTCTTCCATCGCCGGTTGCTTCACTGGAATCGTACTTGCGGTGGCCCAGCGCATCCTCACGCTCGGAAGCGCCATCGGCGCCTGGGTTGCGGGGCTGAAATCCATGGTGCTCGCCATCCTGATCCTGGTGCTCGCTTGGTGCATCGGCGATGTGACCGCCGAACTCCACGCCGCGCAGTACCTCGTCCAGGTCCTCCAGAACGTCCTGAATCCGAGCCTGCTTCCGACCCTCACGTTCGTGGTCGCCGGGGTGATGGCATTCGCGACCGGCACCAGTTGGGCGACGATGGCGGTGCTCATGCCGCTCGTGATCCCGCTTTCCCACGCGCTCGCGGAAGGCGCCGGACTCGCTCTCGCGGTTTCCGACCCCATCCTGATGGGTGTGGTCGGGGCGGTCCTGGCGGGCGCGGTGTTCGGAGATCACTGTTCGCCGATCTCCGACACTACTGTGCTCAGTTCCATGGCTTCGGCGTGCGACCACATGGATCACGTCAAGACCCAGCTTCCCTACGCGCTGAGCGCCGCGGGAATCGCCATCGTTCTCGGTATCCTGCCCACCAGTTTCGGGGTGCCCCCCGGCGTCGCGCTGCTCGCCGGTATCGCGGCGGTGATCGTCCTGGTCCGCCTGGCCGGCACCCGCATCGAAGAAGGGAGTGCCTCATGAAGACGGTCCGGCTCGGCGCCACCGGCCTCGAAGTCAGCCGGCTCTCGCTCGGCTGCATGACCTATGGCGATCCCAACTGGCGTTCCTGGATACTCGACGAACAGGCGGCCCGGGATCACTTCCGGAAGGCACTGGACCTCGGGATCAACTTCTTCGACACGGCGAATATGTATTCGCGCGGCGTCAGCGAGGAGGTCACCGGGAAACTGCTCCGGGAAATGGCGAGCCGTGAGGACTACGTCCTTGCCAGCAAGGTGTACTTCCCGGTAGCCAAGGGACCGAACCGCGGCGGGCTTTCCCGAAAGCACATCCTGGCCGCCTGCGACGCCTCGCTTCAGCGGTTCGGCCTCGATTACATCGACCTCTATCAGATCCACCGTTTCGATCACGAAACGCCGATCGAGGAGACGATCGAGGCGCTCGACTCCCTGGTGACAGCCGGCAAGGTGCGCTACCTCGGCGCCAGCAGTATGGCCGCCTGGGAGTTCGCCACCATGCTCTTCACGGCCGACGCGATGGGAGCCTCCCGGTTCGTCTCGATGCAGAACCACATGAATCTCGTCTACCGCGAGGAGGAGCGCGAGATGGTTCCCCTCTGCCTCGATCAGGGGATCGGACTGATTCCGTGGAGTCCGCTCGCACGCGGGTTCCTCGCGGGGAACCGGACCCGCACGCGCAGGGATCCGACACCCCGGGCGAAGGACGATCCCTACGCCGATCGGTTGTACTACCAGGAAGCCGATTTCAAGGTGCTGGACACCCTGATGGAGGTTTCCGCCCGGCTCGGAGAGAAACCGGCGAAAGTCGCTCTCGCCTGGCTCCTGTCGGTGCCGGGAGTGGATGCGGCGATCGTGGGGACGACCCGCATCGACCAGCTGGAGGAACTCGCCGCCGCCGTGGACCTGACGCTCGATGAGGAAACGATCGCAGCGCTGGAAGCGCCCTACATCCCGCACCCGGTCCTGGGCCACGATCAACCGGCGCCCCGGGACTAGGCGTCTCGCCTCCGCGGAGTGGAGACGAAGCCTGAAGCGGGCGGCGGCGCTGGCCCTGACGGTCGCGTTCCCCGCCCCATCGGCAAGTTCGGGCCAGGAGTACCGGGACGTCGCGGCGGATGCCGGCCTCGTGGTGGTGACCGGGACCGGAGGGCCCGAGAAGAACCACATCGCGGAGTCCACCGGGACGGGAGTCGCGGTGCTCGACTACGATCAGGACGGCCTGCCGGATCTTTACTTCCCGAACGCCCCCGCCTGGGAGGACCCGAACGGTGCGTGGCGATCCCGCTCGGGTGCGCTGTACCGCAACGGAGGTGACGGGCGGTTTGCCGACGTCACGGAAGCCGCGGGGGTGGCGACCGGGATTTATGGCCAGGGAGCCGTGAGCGCAGACTTCGACGCGGATGGCTTGCCCGATCTCTACGTTACGGCGCTGGGCCCCAATGTGCTCTTCCGCAACAACGGGGACGGCACGTTTTCCGAGATTGCGGAGAGCGCCGGGGTAGCGGATCCCGGCTGGGGCATCGGCGCCGTCTTCCTGGACGGCGACGGGGATTCGACGGCCGATCTTTTCGTCGCCAACTACATCGAGACCAGCGAACCGGACATCCGCGCCGGTGTGCGCACCCGGCGCTGGCGAGGAAGGGTGCCGGTGCTTGACGGCCCGCGCGGCCTCGTTCCGCAGACCAACCGCTACTTCAGAGGGCGCGGGGACGGAACTTTCGAGGACGCGACCAGGACCTCCGAGGTCGGGAGCGTGCCGGCGCGCTATTCCATGGGCGTGATAGCGCTCGACTTCGACAAGGACGGCGATCAGGACATCTTCGTGGCAAACGACAGCGGGTCGAATGCAATGCTCGAAAACCGGGGCGGAATCTTCCGGGATGCCGGGCTTCTCACCGGAGTGGCTTTGAGCGCCGATGGTGCGACGCAGGGCAGTATGGGGGTGGCCGCCTCGGATGCGGACGAGGACGGGTTTCCGGATCTGGTGGTAACGAATTTCGCCCACGATCACTATGCGTTCTATGTTGGAGTCGCTCCCTCCCTCTTTCTGGAGGACGCCGTGGGGACCGGCATCGCAACCGCAACCTTCCGTCCGCTGGGTTGGGGGTCCTTGTTCTTCGATGCCGAAAATGACGGAGATCTGGACATCGTCTTTGCGAACGGTCATCTCTATCCCCAAGTGGAGGACGACCCCGCCCTCGGCGAGACCTATGGGCAGCCGGACCAGTTGTTCCGGCGTGGGAGCCTTGCCTACGAGGCCGAACGCCTCGGTCCTCCGGTTCGCTCCTCCCGGGGCATGGCGCTGCTCGATCTCGAGGCCGACGGGACGTGGGAGATCGCGGTCGCGAACCAGGACGACCCGCCGACCCTCTGGCGCCGTGCGGAACCCGCGCACGGTTCCTGGATCCGGTTTCGACTGGTCGACCCCGAAGGAAATCGGGACGGCCTCGGAGCAAGGATTGGGGTGACCGGTGTCGGAGCGGCGCAATCCCGGTGGGTGCGCGCCGGAGGCAGCTATGCCTCCGACAGCGAGCGCACGGTTCACTTCGGCCTCGGTTCCGGCCCGGAGGGGGGTTCGCCCCCGGAATCTGCACAGGTCGAGGTGCGCTGGCCTGATGGAATGACCGAAACCCACCCGGCGCTCGCGGCGGGGACAACTTGGCTGCTTCGGCGAGGCGCGGCTCCGATCGCCCTCCCGCGACCATGATCCGGCCTGCGGTGGGGAGCGTCGCGGGGCCTCTCCTGGTGTTTGTCCTGGCGCCTCTTGTCTGCGGAACGGCCGTGGTTGCGCGAACGTCCGCCCAGACCGCTCCGGATACCGGGGTGAGGGCGCGGATGGAACGGGCCCTCGCCCTCCTCGCTGCGGAGGAGACGGACCGGGTGATTCCGATCCTCCTCACCGTCGTGGACGCGGTACCGCACCACGGCCCGGCGCGTTTCCAACTCGGAGCGCTCGCCGTCGAGCGCGAGGAATGGGAAGTCGCCACCGATCATCTGGCGGCCGCCGTGGCTTCCTACGGGTCGAGCGCCCCGGCCGGAGCCGTCCCGGTGCAACGCCCGGGGCTCGCCTGGGCTCTCTATTCGGAGGCGCTCGCAGCGACCGACCGTCTCGACGAAGCGCTCGAGGCGACGGGCCACGCTCTGGGGTTTGCCCCGGACTACCTCCCCGCCCTGCTGGGCCGTTCCAACGTCGCGCGACGATTGGCGGTTCGAGCGCGGGGACGCAGCGTCCCGCCCGGGGCAACCTTCGAGCATCTCATCGAAACCAGTCTCAAGGCCGCCAGACAGGCGCTGACGAAGGATTCGGAGCGGCCGGGGCCGTGGACCGCACTGTCGCTCGCGGCCCACGAAGGCGAGCTTCCGGGACTGGCGCGCTGCGCGGCCGAGCGGGCTGCGGAACTTTCCCCCGACGACCCCCGATCCCTCTTTCTGGTTGCCTGGACCTCCGTGGGAGAAGATCCTGGGGGAGCCCTCGCGGCGGCCGAGGCGGCGCTCGCTTCCGGGCTTCGGGACGACCCCGTGCTTTGGATGACTCTGGGACGTCTGCGCGCTTTCCGTATGGACATGGATGCTTCCCTCGACGCCTATCGGGAAGCGCTGCGTCTCGATCCGGCCGTTGCCGGCGAGATGGCCAGCCTGGCCCTGGATGTAATTGCCGCCGGCGGAGACGAGGAACTGCTGACCCTTCTGCAGAACCGGGCCTCGCGTCGCCCGGATGCGCTGAACACCCGGTTCGCTCTCGTGAGAGTCGAATTGCGGGAGGGGCGGATCGAACGTGCGGTAGCCGAACTCGGCGGTCTCGCCGAGCAGGCCCCGGACCACCCGGCCATCCTGACCACCCTGTACGCAGCCCTGCGCCGCGCCGGCAACGTGGCGGCGGCGCAAGCGGCGCTCTCCCGTCTCCAGGCGGTCAAGGCTGCGGATACGGAAGCCTGGGAACGCGCGAACGCACTAGAACGCGAACGCGAGCGGGCGCGGGAGGCGGCCTCGGCCGGCGATTTGGCCGAGGTGGTCCGGCGGTGGGAAGCGGTGCTGAAGGACCGGGCGCTAACTCCGGAGCCCGGTCCGGCATCCCGTGAACTCGCGGCCGATCTCAGAGGGCTGGGAACTGCGCTCGAAAAGCTCGGCCGTCACCGCGAGGCGCTGTCCGCTCTCGACCGTTCACTCTTCTACCGCCCTCTTGATCCCGAAACTCTCGCCATGGCGGCCCGCGTAGCCCGAACCGCTGGTCGAACGGAGGATGCCGAGCGGCACGCCTCGCGCGCTCGCCTGGTTTCCGGCTGTCAGGGAGCCCCCACCGACCGTTGAGACTTGTCCCGCCTCGGAGGGCAGTCCGAGGTGTCGGGAATGCGGGCTTCCGGCGCGTTTCGGCCACGTGCGGCCGGGTACGGCACTCTCGTTGCTTTACGTGATGGCTCCCGGTGCCGCCACGCGTTCCTTGGTGGGGCAAACGTTGGCAAAACCGGGCCATTTGGAGCAAAACCCCCGTTCCAATCCACGAATCTGAATCCTGTGAACCGGATTTCCGGAGATTCTCCAGGGAGAAGCTCATGACTCATCGTCTCCGTTTTCCGCGGCCGGCAGGCCTCGCGCTCGGGATCCTGATCCTCGCGCTGGCGCTTCCGGCAGCCTCCCTCGCCCAGGACAACGGCCTCATCAGGGGCACAGTGACCGACGATAGCGGCGCCGTGGTGCCCGGAGCGACGGCGACCGTCCTGAGCGACGCCATCATCGGCGGCTCCCGCTCGACCGTCACGAGCGAGTCGGGCGTGTTCCGCTTCCCTGGCCTTCCCGCCGGGGAATACGCCGTGGAGGTCGCGCTCGGCGGTTTCGACACCATTCGCTTCGAAGGCGTGCGGGTCGGCCAGAACACCACCGCGACCCTGGATGCCAGGCTGAGACTCTCCACCGTGACGGAAATGGTGCAGGTAGTGGCGGAGGCCCCGCTTCTGGACGTGAGTTCGAACGCCTCGATCACCACCTTCAGCTCTGAGCTCGTGGAAGAGCTGCCAACCGAGCGGAACTTCTACGACTACATCCACATCTCTCCGGGAATCACCCAGGTGAACAGCGGGGGTGGCGGCGACCGCGCCGTGGCCTTCGGGTCCAACCAGCAGTCGAATTCGTGGAACATCGATGGCGTCGAGACGAGTGCGCCCGAAACGGGTTCTTCCTGGGGAGACCCGAACGTGGACATGATCGAGGAAGTCGAGATCATCGGGATCGGCGCTCCGGCCGAGTTCGGGAACGCCACCGGAGGCACCTTCAACATCGTCACCAAGAAGGGCGGCGACACGTTCAGCGGCAGCGGCAACTACTTCTACCAGAGCGACGGCCTCACCTTCCCCGAGATCTACGCCGATGCAGATACCGGAATACCGGTGTCGGCGGGAAGCTCGAACGCGTTCGCCTTCGAGCGCGACAACTTTCAGGACATGACCCTGACCCTGGGCGGTCCGGTGATCCGCGAGCGGATGTGGTTCATGGTGGGCGGCCAGTACTCCCGCGACAGTTCCTGGGAGGCCGGCAACGATCCGGCGGCCGCCACCGCCGACCTCGGCGAGAACGACAAAATCACGCTGAAGCTGACCGCCAAGCTCACGGATCGGCACGAAGTGTTCGTGAATACCCACCTCGAGGACTGGGCCTTCATCGGGGGCAGCTCGCCGAACGTTACTGCCTCGGCGGCCTTCGTCGAGCGTGGCGCCACGGTCACTTTCGCCGGGGGCCTGACCAGCACGATTTCGGACACCACGATCTTCGAAGCGCGGTATTCCCAGTGGACGGCGAGCGACATCCACGACTCGCCGACCGGCAGCTTCGACATGCCCTTCATCAACTATGACGCGGAGCCTACGACCACCTACGAGGGCGGCATCTCCTATCCGTGGGACTACCGGACCTGGAGCAATCAGTTCAATGCGAAGGTGACCCACTACGCGGACGATTTCCTCGGTGCGCAGCACGAATTCCGCTTCGGTGTCCAGATCGCCCGGGGCGTGGCGGAGACCGCGGTGGCTGCGGGGCCCAACAGCGCCTACCAGTACCAGTCCGGCGGCTACCTCTACCAGGTCATCCAGGAGCCCTACCGCTACGGAGGCATCTCCAACGACCGCGGTTTCTTCATCGATGACACCGTTACCGTCAACGATCGGCTTACCCTGAATCTCGGCCTCCGCCTGGATCTGAATAGGGGAGACATTCCCGAGTACGAGCTCCTCGGGGTGCCCGATTCCGGCGAGGAAACCGAGTTCACCGCCGTCAACGCGGTGTCCGTGTCGGGGAACGCCCCCGGAACTCCGGGAATCGCGAAGTGGAACCTGGTCAGCCCACGGCTCGGCTTCACTTTCCGCCCGGACGAGGAGGGACGCTCAGCCATCAAGGGTTTCTTCGGCATCCACTACGACCAGAACGTCATCGGCAACTGGGACGCTCCGGCGCCCGGTGTCACCCCGTGGCAGCTCTACGCGCTCAACGACGACGGCACGCTCGGTGATCTCCTGTTCGCGACGACAGTCGATGAATTGGCGCAACCGGACAACCTGGTGGCGCCCCGCTCCTACCACTACACGGCGGCCTATGAACGGGAGATCGGCAACAACATGTCGGTCGGAGTGCAGTACGTGCACAAATACACTGATCGGATGGTGGGCTGGTCCATTCTGGGCGGGCAGTACGAGTCCCTCCAGTGGGCCGATCCCTACACCGGGGCGCCGATCACCCTGCTAAATCAGGTGGGACAGCCAACCTTGGTCAAGGGCAACCACCCGGGTGATTTCCCGGGCGCGGCGGATACCTACGAACAGACTTATGACGGCGTCATCTTTCACTTCAACGCTCGGGATGCCGGCCTCTGGAACCTCCAGGGGTCTTACACCTACTCGAAATCGGAAGGTCTGATTCCGCGTCCGTGGTTCCAATCCCAGAACAATCCGTTCTACGGGAGCAGCACGGGCCAGGATCCCAATTCCTATATGAACGCCTACCAGCGTCTCCAGGCCGACCGCCCGCACATGTTCCGGCTGCAGACCGTTCTGTTCCTGCCCTATGACATTGTGCTGGCGGTGAACGCCAACGTTGAGAGCGGCAAGCCGTTCTCGCGCCAGGTGCGGGCCGCCGGCGTCACCGCGCAGCCGGCCCAGAACTTCATTGTGGAGAACGCGGGATCCCGGGAGGGACTCCGCCACCCGACGCTCTGGGTGGCGGACGTTCGCATCGGCAAGCGTTTCGATCTCGGCGACGTGCAGTTGAAGCTGGATGCCTACGTCTACAACGCGCTGAACAGCACCGCGAGTATCGGGATGGCGAGTCTTCGGCTCGAAGACCCGGGCGAGCAGTTCATCCCGGATAGCTGGGTTGAACCTCGGCGGCTGATGCTCCTGGCCGGGTTTGTGTTCTAAGCTTTCGATCCTTTCTCAGGGGAACCGCCCGTCGCGGGCGGTTCCCCTTTCTGTTTGCCACGCGCCCGCTCAGGCAGGCGCTACCGGTACGCCGGGTTCGTCCCATATGCTCGCCAGCCCTGCTCTTCCCTTGCTCCGAGAGGTTCCAGAAGATGTTGAAAAAGGTCCTATTGTCGGTCGCACTGCTCCTTTTTGCCGCGGTGGCCGCCGGTCAGGAGAACGGAGAATCCGCCGAGAAGTCCCGGTGGGAGAGCAGTCACTCGATCGTGATGGACGGCGAAACCGTCGAATACGACGCGGTTGTTGCAAACACCACCCTCACGAACGACCAGGGCGAGGATGCGGCGAAGCTCTTCTACACCGCTTACTTCCGCACCAACGGTGCCCCGTCTCACGAGCGGCCACTCATCTTCGCCTACAACGGGGGACCCGGGTCGGCGTCCTTTTGGCTGCACATGGGCATCATGGGGCCGCGGCGGGTCGTCACTCCCGAGGTGGGACCCCAAGGCGCCCCGCCCTACCCGCTGGAGGACAACGCCTACACCTTCCTCGATATCGCCGACATCGTCATGGTGGACCCCATCGGGACGGGGTTCAGCCATCCGCTTGAAGGATCCGAAGGATCCGACTACTGGGGGATCGACGAGGACGCCCGCTCCCTCGCCCAGTTCGTGCGGCGCTTCCTCAGCGAGTACGACCGCTGGAATTCGCCGCGCTACCTGCTGGGTGAGAGCTACGGCACCACCCGCTCCGCGGTGCTGGCCGGACACCTGCAGCGCGCCAACATCGATCTCAACGGCATCGTCCTCGTTTCGGTGGTCCTCCAGTTCAACACGATCCAGTTCGCGCCGGGCGACGACGTTCCCTACATCGTGAACCTCCCGTCGTACGCGATCACCGCGCGCTACCTGGACCGGCTTCCCGGCGGCTCCCCCGACAACCTGGAGGCCTTCATGGCTGAGGTCGAGGCCTGGTCGCTAAACGAGTACGCGACCGCGCTCCTCGCCGGCGGGACTCTGGATGCGGAGAAGCGTGCTCGGGTGATCGATCAGATGCACGGGTACACCGGGCTCAGCAAGGACTTCATCGACAAGTCCGACCTCCGAGTGACCGCGCCCGCTTTCGAGGCGGAGCTGCTCCGCGACGAGGGCCGCATCGTGGGACGGCTCGATGCGCGTTTCACCGGTCCCGCCGGCGACGTACTGGGCGGCCGCCCCTCGCACGACCCCCAGTCCACCGCCATCAGTTCGGCCTATAGCTCGGCGTTCAACAGCTACCTCCGGGGTGAACTGGGCTACGACGGCGATCGTGAGTACGTGCCGAGCGGCGCGACGCGTAACTGGAACTGGGGCCGCCTCGGCGGCGGGGGCAGCTTCGGCCGCGGCGGAGGAACACCGAACGTCGCTCCCGATCTCGCCCGCGCCATGAAGCGCAACCCGGACTTGAAGGTGCTCCTGGTGAACGGGATCTACGACCTGGCCACCCCGTACTTCGCGGCGGTCTGGACCGTGGACCACATGGGGCTACCCGCCGACCTCCGCGCCAACGTCGAACGAGCGGACTTCGCCGCCGGCCACATGATGTACGTCGAGCAGTCGCTCCTCCCGCAATGGAGGGAGGACGTCGGAGGGTTCATCGAAAGGACTTCAGGCGGCCCAGCGGCCGGCTCCCGTTGACGGCTGGCCGGTGAAGCTCCGGCCCGCTCAAGCAAACAGGGATTTCACCCGTTCAGCCACCACGGCGTCCTGACCGGGGCGGAGCATCCACATCGAGATGCGCAACTGTCCTTCTCCCGTGCGTGAGACCGCTACCGGAGGGTCTCCCTCCAGAAGCTTCGCGACCGCCTCTTGCGACGTGAGACTCAGGTCCCCCTCACTCCAGCCCACGACCACGTGGGGGACATGGTTGGCGATTTCCGGCATGTGGGTCTCGCAGGAGAGGCCGGCCACGCCTCCCAGGACTCCCAGAACCAGCTCGGCGCGAGCGTGGAGTTCACGCCTTTCGGCTTCGTGATCGATGGACAAGTAGCGCTCGACCGCCGCGACCAGCCCAACGATCTCCTCCTTGCCGACCTTCATGCCGCGGCCGATGCCGCCGAACGGGCTGATCGCCTTGCGGGCCGCCTGGACCAGGTCGGGGCGCCCGAGCAGGAGTCCCGAGGCCTGCGGGCCGAGCAGCCCCTTGCCGCCCGAGAAGATCACCATGTCGAAGCCCTCTTCGACGTAGGTGTGCAGCCGCTCAGGCGGCGGGATGTCCGCGGCGGCGTCGTTCATCGTCGGCACACCGTGCGCCCGCGCGACCTCGATCCACTCGGCGCGGCCAATCTGGCCCCGCGGCTCGGCGAAGTTCAGGAAGAACATCATGGCCGTCCGCTCGCCCAATACCTCCTCGAGCTCCTCCCGGGTGTCCACCCAGACGATCTTGGCTCCCACGAGTCGCATCTGGGCCTGGTATCCGGTGCGGTGGGCGCGCTGCTGGATCACCTCGTTCTTCATCCCCGAGGTGTCGGGGAGCATCCGCAGCTTCTCGTCGTCGCCACCGGTGATCGCCGCCGCGGTCCCGCTGGTGATGGCGGATGCGGCCCCGCACGAGATCATGGCGGCGGGCACCCCGATCAACCGGGCGAGGTGATCGCCCGCGCGCTCCTGGAGTTCGGGCAAGGGCACGAAATTGCGCGACGCCGCAACCATGGCGTCCGTGACTTCGGGCGGCATGATGGAACCGCCCAGGACCGTCACGGTGCCGATGCCGTTGATCACGGGCTGAACTCCCAACCGCTGGTAGATCTGCTCCGGAGCCGGGGAGGGGCCGGGCGCGGACTCGGATTCGCAGGCCGCGGTTCCCAGCACGGCGGCGGAGGCGCCGCCCCGCAGAACCTGCCGCCGGGTAATCGTCGTAGACATGACTTCCTCCTCGCTCATGAGCGGCCGCGATGGAGAATGCCATCCCATCGCGCCTCACCTTGCGGGCCGTAGTCGAAGGGGAGTTCGCGCCAGTCCTGGCGGGTCCGGCCGTTCGAATCCCACGCGAGAAGGCCGTCCTTGAAGGTCATCTCGCAAACCAGTTTCTCAGTGCCGTCGTGGCGCGCGCCGAAGCTGTCCACGAAGCCGAACTCGCCGGATTCCTTCCGCAGGACCGCGATGTCGGCGATCGCGCCGATCGACAGGTGGCCCAGCTCCTCGCGGTTGATCTCCCGGGCGGGATTCCAGGTCGACTGCAGGATCACGTCGTCCAGCGATTCGCCCAAGGCCAGGAACTTGCTCATCGTATTGATCTGGCTCTGCATGCCCGCATTCATCGAGCCGACGTGCAGGTCGGTGGAGATCGAGTCCGGCGGGAAGCCGGCCTCCAGGCACTTCGCGGCCACGCTCCACTTGAAGCTGCCCCCGCCGTGGCCCACATCGAAGTTGACGCCCCGCTCGCGGCCGGCGAAGAGACCGGGATTGGGCGTGCCATCCTCGAGCAGCTCCCGGCGGATGCCCGAGAAGCAGTGCGTGTAGATGTCTCCGGGGCGCAGCTTCTCACCCAGCAGTGTCTCGATCGGACGCTCCGGAAGACTGGACCCGAAATCCACCATGACCGGGATCCCCGCGGTTTCGCCAGCGCGAACCGCTTCCTCGACTGGATCCCATTCCGGCCCCGCATAGTGGGCGGTCTTCACTCCGACGATGACGCCGGAATGCTCCCGGGCGAGGGCCGCGGTCGGCGCCGCTTTCATATCGGCGAGGTCCTGCTCGATGTCCCCGCCCCGCATGCCGTGGCCCACAATATTGGCCAGCGCGAGAACGCGGGTCCGGGCCCGGCTGATGACCGTGTCCCGGAAGGTCTCGAAGTTCCTCCAACCGGCGCAGCCGGCGTCGACCACGGTCGTGACACCCGAGCGGAACGTGTAGCCGTCCGGGTAGAGGCTGTTGTCCCCGGCGTACGATCCCCGCTCGTTGGTGCCGGCGAACACGTGCACGTGCAAGTCGATCAACCCTGGCGTGACGTAGAGGCCCTGGCATTCCACGACCTTGAAGCCTCGTTCCGGGTCGATGGCCTGCTCGACCGCCGCCACCTTGCCGTCCCGCACGGCGACGTCGCGGACCGCGCTCAGCCCGTTCCCGGGATCGATCAAATGCCCGCCCTTCAGCAGCAGGTCGTACTCGGGCTGGCCGGCCGAGCGGGCGGAACAGGCCAGCGTGAACATGGCGGCGCCGGCCAGCAGCTCACGTCGCGAGAGTCCGTCCTTCCCCGCCGGAGCCGGCTTCATCACTGTCTCCAGGGATAGGGTGGCCGGCGGCGGTGCCAGTCGGTCTCCCGCTGGAAGGCCATCCCGAAGTCCAGC
Organism: Candidatus Marinacidobacterium sp.; assembly: GCA_965250045.1. Classification (GTDB taxonomy): domain Bacteria; phylum Acidobacteriota; class Vicinamibacteria; order Marinacidobacterales; family Marinacidobacteraceae; genus Marinacidobacterium. The sequence goes on along the minus strand of OZ252286.1, from coordinate 636,379 downwards.
GCCGCCTGATCGTCCATCGGCGATCCCACGATCTGTAGCGAAAGCGGCAACCCGTCCTCGTCGAACCCGCACGGTACGGCGAGACCGGGATGGCCCACCAGGTTGGCGATGTAGTTGAGTCGCGGAGTGCGCTCGCTCACCTCATCCGGCGGTTCCCACTCGTTTCTTGCCGGGACCGGCCACCCGTCCTTGACGACCCGGAGCGCCGCCCCGTTGGGCCAGGTCGGGGCGATCACCGCGTCGTAGCGCGAGAGGATCTCGTCGGCCTCGCGCACGAGTTGGTTACGAATCCGCTGGGCGGTCAGGTAGTCGGCGGCCGGCAGCATGCGGCCCGCCATCCAGCCGGCCCGCCGATCGTCGTTGAACGAGAACATCCGGGCGGCGCTGCCGTCGTCGAAGAGCGACTTGAAGTTCGTGCCGCTCTCCACGGTGACGATCGTGGTGAAGAGCGCGCCGGTGGGGAAGAGCGGCAGCTCGATGTCCTCCACCTCCACCCCCATCGCGGCGAAGACATCGAGCGCCTCCTGGAATGCCCTGCGGGTGGTTTCGGACTGGGAGAGGAGGAACTCGGCGCGGTGCACGCCGAGTCGTTTCCCCCGCATGGACCCCGGATCGGCGCGGAAGACGAAGGGACGGTCCGCGGTCGAGGTGTCCCTCGGATCCCGGCCGGCGATCAGTTGCAGGACGTGCCCGCAGTCCTCCGCGGATCGCCCGACCGGGCCGATCTTGTCGAGGCTCCAGGAGAGCGCCATACAGCCGAAGCGGCTGACCCGACCGAAGGTCGGGCGGAGCCCGGAGGCGCCGACCGCCGAAGCCGGGAAGACGATGGAGCCCCCGGTCTCCGTGCCGATCCCGAAGCCGATCAGGCCCGCGACCGCCGCCGAAACCGTCCCGCTCGACGAACCGAAACTGGTGCGATCCAGCTTCCAGGGATTGAGCGCCGAACTGGTGTTGCCCCCGGCAAACTCCCCAAGCGACATCTTGGCCATCAGCACCGCACCGGCTTCCTCCAGCCGGTCGATGACTGCGGCGTTCCGGTTGGGCACCCGGTCCCGGAAGATGCCCGATCCCCAGGTGGTGCGGATTCCCCGGGTGTCGAGCAGGTCCTTTACGCCATAGGGAATCCCATGCAGAACGCTGCGCGGATTGCCCTCGGCCAGTTCCCGGTCGGCGCGCTCGGCGGCCTCGAGGGCGTGGTCACGCGCGATCGTCACCATCGTGGCCAGCTTTCCCTGATGGTCTTCGCGCGGCTCGCTCGGGAGCTCGAAGGGGGGAACATCCAGTTCCTCCGCGCGATCCAGGTACGCCTGGGTCAGCTCGACGGAGGTGAACGACCCATCCCGGAGGCCGGCCGCCAGTTCGGAGACCGTCAGGAAAAGGGAGTTTCCTTCCACAGGCTAACCCCGCCGGAAGATCGTCAGCGGCGGTTCGTCGGGATCGAGCGGAAACTCCCGGAGTGCGCGCTGGACCTCCACCATGTTCCCGATGGCGCGCCGCAGCCGGTCGAGTTCACCGGGATCCTCGTAGATCCCCCGTGGTCCCTGGTGGTCCAGCAGAGCCTCCGTCGTTGTGATCGAGACCTCTCTGGTCACCTTCACTTCCGAGCAGGCCTGCTGCCAGAGGGCAGCAGCCGTACTCCCGGCGGCGAGAGCGGCAAACTCGCGGCGGCGCATTTGCGGTCAGGCCTTTGCGGTCCGGCGAAGAGCTGGCGCGATCCTACAGTTCGCTCACCGCCTCCGCGATGTTGTCGAGCGCCAGCTTGATCATCTGCCGCGAGGTGCCGAGGTTCATCCGCATGTGACCCTCGCCACCCGGGCCGTAGCTCGAACCGGCGTTGGTGTACACGCCGGCGTTCTCGACCAGCCAGCGGGCGACGATGTTCTCCGGCGTCACCGGCTCCTCCGCCTCCTCCTCCGCGCTGGCCGCCACGGCTTTCTCCGCCGCGCCGATCTGCTCGGCGAGAGCGGTGACATCCAGCCAGGCGAGGTAGGTGCCCTGCGCTTTGGTGTATTTGATCTGCGGGATGTTCTCGCGGATGTACTGCTCGACGAAGTTGTGGTTGCCGTCAAGATAGACCAGCAACTCGTCCAGCCAGTCCTCGGCGCCCCGCAGGGCGGCATGGTGCGCCACCACGCCCAGCGTGTTGGTCTGCGCGCGGTGCTGAGCCTGGACCTTCTCGAAGTACTCCGGATTGGTGGTGTGGAACCACGCGACCTTCATCGCCGCCAGGCTGAACGTCTTGCTCCCCGACTTGAAGGTGACGCTGTTGTCCACCACCGCCTTGTCGGGCAGGCTTTCGAACGGCGTGTACTTCTGCCCCTGGGTGACGAAATCGCAGTGGATCTCGTCGGACAGAACGACCACGCGGCGCTCCAGACAGATTTGGCCCAGGCGCATCAGGTCTTCCGGCGACCAGCAGTTTCCGGTCGGATTCTGCGGGTTGCAAAGGATCAGCGCGTCGGTGTCCTGCGAGATCCGGGATTCGATGTCATCGAAGTCCAACCGGTGGACCCCGTTCTCGATGATCAGCGGGCTCTCTTCCGCGATCGTCTGGGACAACCTTAGATCGGTGTAAAAGCCGCTGTAGGTCGACGTCGTCAGGATCACCTTGCTGCCGGGTCGCGCGAACGCCTTGAGCGCCGCGATCACCGCCGGGTGGACGCCGTCCGAGAGGGCCATCAACTCGGGATTGATGGTGAGGCCGTAGCGCTTCTGGTTCCAGTCGACGATCGCCTGGAAGAAGTCGTCCGGCATGCTGAGGTAGCCCCAGTTCTCGTGCCGGACCCGCTCCGCCAGGGCTTCAGTGATGGCCGGGGCGCACTTGAAGTCCATGTCGGCAACGCCCATCGCCACCTGGATGTTCTCGCGGCCGTACCGCTCCACGATGCCGTCCCACTTGGCCGAATCGGTCCCGAGCCGGTCGTACGGCGCGTCGAAATCGAACCCGCCGGACCCGCCCTGCATTGGTGTCGCCGCTGCCGCCGCGGGGGTCCACAGCGAGGTCCCCGAAGTCGCCGCGCCCGCGAGCGCGGTCGCGCCGGCGCCCTTCAGGAACATCCTGCGATTCAGCCAAATTCCATCTGACATGCGTCTACTCCTCGTTGGTTTCGGACTCCCCTCTGCGGTCGGCGACACTGCGTGTAACGCTACGCTGGTAGACGCGAAGTGTGACCATTTTTCCGGCGGGAGACGGCTCGCCACTATAGTCGGTTTCCGGAAGCCGTTACCAGCGTGGTTGTTGGGGTACCTGACGCTCCCCGAGAACGCCCTCCATACGTTTGAGCGCCTTCAGACCGGGGCGACCGGCTCGGGCTGCCGGACCAGTTGATCCCCGCAGTTTGCGAGGTGGGCGGCTCCGCGCCCCGTAGACTTGGGGACCAGGTGCGCTTGACAGCCGGTGGTGGAACCCGCGTGAGCGCCGAGGCTGGCGAGGCGCCCGTCTGACAAGGCGCATGAAGGAGGAATACCTGGTGTATTTGGACTGAAATGCAACGAAGAACGGAGCGAAGCGGAGTGGTTCAGACGGGATGCATCGCCGGTCGAACGCCGCGTGGGTTTCACCACCGGCTGTTAAGTCTTCCCTGGTACGCCACGGGTCTGGTTGGCCTCCTCGCCATCGCTTCGCCCGGGTTCGCCCAGCTCCCCTCCCCGGAGGACATCCTTGGCTATTCGATGGGCGGTTCGGTCACCGACTACGGCGGGCTCTACCGCTATCTGGACGCCATCGAGGAGTCGCCGCGGCTCAGCGTCTCGGTCTTCGGACAGACCTTCGAGCATCGCGAGCTGATCCTCCTCACCATCAGTTCGCCGGCCAATCTCGCCCGGCTCGGCGAGATCCAGGACGACACCAGCCGGCTCGCGGACCCGCGAGGGCTCACCGCTGACGAGGCCGAGGAAATCCTCGCCCGCACTCCCGCCGGGGTCTTCCTGAACTACGGGAACGACGGGAACGAGTCCGCCGCCTTCGAGGCCGCGCTCTGGATGGCCTGGGAGCTTCTCTCCGGCCGCCACGACGAACTCCTGGAAGACGTGGTGGTGTACATCGTCCCGGCCTCGAATCCGGACAGCCACGAGCGTTTCGCCGCCTGGTTCAAGGCGACCGCGAGTTGGCCGGATGGCGATCCCGATCCGAACGCCGTCGAGCACCGCGCCCCCTGGGGTCTTTCCACGAACAACAACCACTACCAGATCAATCTCAACCGGGATTCGGTCTGGAGTACCCAGCCCGAAAACCGCGCCCTGGTCCGGCTCTACCTCGACACCCGGCCGATGGTCTTCGTGGACCACCACGGTGAGACGGATTCCTTCGTCGGTCCCTGGATGGCCGAGCCACTCCACAGCGTGCTCACCAGCGACCAGCGGGATTGGCTCGTGGAGTACGGCCGGGCGATGGCATCTGACTTCGCCGCCGCGGGTTTCCCCTACACGCCCTGGGAGTTCGGGCAGTTCGATCCCGGCTACTGGGACACCCTGCCGAACTTCACCGGTTCCATCGGATTCACCCTCGAGACCACGGGGGGCGGCTGGCGGGGGCTGCGCCTCGCGCGGGCGGGCGGCGGGGAGTACACCCTCCGCGACGGCATCGAGCAGCACCTGATCGCGGATCGCAGCCTGTTGGCGGTCACCGCCATGAACCGGGAACGGCGGCTGCGCGACTTCCTCGCCTACCGGCGCGAAGCACTGGACGCGGACGCGCGCCCCGGCGGCTGGGTGATCTCGGGTGCGTCCGACCCCGCGCGGCTCGATGCAGTACTCGGGGTGCTGCTTCGGGGCGGCATCGAAGTGCGGCGAACCTCCCGGGAGACGACCGTCCGCGCCGCCCTGCCGATGTTTCCGCGGAGCGGGCCTGCCGCCGAAGTCACCGTTCCTCCCGGGAGCCTGGTGGTGCCGGGCGCCCAACCGGAGAGTCGGCTGCTTCAGGTCCTTCTCGAGCAGGACGCGCGGTTCAGCGAGGAATTCCTCGACTATGTGGACGAGCATCGCGAGCGCCGCGCTGATCCCGGATTCGGGCACCCGGATATCTGGACCAGCGCCGACGCCTTCTACGACATCACCGCCTGGTCGGTCCCGCTCACCTACGGCCTCACCGCGTGGATGGTCGCCGAGGCCGGGGGATTGCCACCGATGGAAGACTCGGCGCCGGCCTCGCTCGCGGATCCGCTTCGCGATCCCTCCCCGACCGCTGGCGAGTTCCGGAATCCGGCTGCCGGCTATGCATTTGTCGTCGCCGGAGATTCCGATCACGCCGCGCGAGCCGCGGCCTGGTTCCTTGGCGCCGGCGTCCCGTTCCGAGTGGCGACGGCCGCTTTCGAGGTGGGCGGCGAGAGCTTCGGCCGCGGCGCCCTCCTGATCTTCGCCGCCGAAGCGCCGGATTCGGCAGGGCTCCGTTCCGGGGTGGCGGAGTTGGCCGCAGCCGGCGCCCGCATCCTGGGAGTGGACGACCCCCTGACGATGTCGGGCCCCCACCTCGGGTCGGATCAATTTGTGCCAGTGGTTCCCGGGCGGATCGCGATGGTGATGGGCGGCCCGGTCCGCCCTTCCGCCTACGGGAGCCCTTGGTATCTCTTCGAGCGGCGCTTCCGTTTGCCCTTTACCGCGCTTTCCTGGGAGCGGCTCGCGGCGACCGACCTCCGCGACTACCAGGTCCTCATCCTTCCCGACGGGGGTTACCCGGATCCCGGAAGCGATCCCCAGGCGGCGCGGATTCTGGACCATCTCGAAGAGTGGACGTCCCGCGGCGGCGTCCTCATCGCCATGCGCGGCGCCTCGGCGTGGCTCGCCCGCGACGGCGTCGCGTGGACCCGGACCCGACTCAAGCCCGGGTTCGCCTCGAAGTCGGCCTTCATGACCGACGGCGGGCGCCCCGACGACCCGCAGCCCGATGGTCAGGAAGAACAGTCGGCCGAGGTCATTCCCGGCGCCATCCTGCGCGCCCTCCCGAACCCGGAGAGTTTTCTCAGCTTCGGCTACGAGGAGGCGTTCCCGGTGATGGTCTGGTCGAGCCTCGCCTTCGAGCCCGACCCGAGAGTCGCAGTGGCCGCGAGCTTTCCGGAGGATCCGGAGGATCTCCTCGGCAGCGGCTTCGCCTTTCCGGATTCCCTGGCCAGGCTTGCCGGTACCCCGTATCTCGTCACTGACCAGATTGGGGCCGGGCGGGTGGTTCTTTTTCTCGACGACCCCAACTTCAGGCTCTTCTGGGACGGACTCACGCGCCTCTTCATGAACGCCGTCCTCTTCGGCCCGAGCTTCTGATCACAGGACCTCAACGGGGACGGTGATCCCCGGGGCGGCGGCCAGCCGTCGGTCGGCGGTGATGAGTGGCTGCCCCAGTGCCTCCGCGAGCGCGACATAGGTGGCGTCGTACGCCGTGAGGTTGTTGCGCCAGCCCCAGATCCGCTCGAGCAGGTTCTTGTGGGAGTGGCGCTCGATGTCGAGTTGCCGCCACAGGGTGAGGAACGCCGCCGCGCGTCCCGCGCCAAATGTGTCGCGCAGAACGTGTCGTCGCAGGACATGGGCGATCTCCACGTCAATCAGGTGCGGAGCGTGCGCCTGCGCGCCGTCCTCGAGTCGGTCCAGCAATCGCTCGCCCGCCCGGCTCTTCAAGAGGATTTCGATGGCGGCGGAGGCGTCAATCACCAAAGCGGGATTCGCGCGCCTCCCGGAGGATCTCCGCTGCGGAGATGTCCGTCTCGATCTCGGGCAGGGCGCGCAGCGCGTCCAGCACCTCCTGTCGGCTCGGTCGCTCGACGGCGCGCTTGATCAGCCGGCGGACATAGGCCGACATGGAGACCCCCTCCAAGGCGGCGCGCGCCTTCAGGCGGCGCTGGAGAGTCTCGGGCACGTTCCGAACCTGGATCATCGTACTCATGCAGTTAGTATGAATACATGCAATCTTCATGTCAAAATTGCTGTTGTCTGGCCCAAGCGCTCTCCATGGTGGCCAGGAATCGCGAGCCCACTTGCCCCCGGGGCGACGCCAATCATCCGGATAGAAGCGCCTGCGAGGGAACGCCGGTGTTCACACCGGCATCGCTGCGCGACAGCGCAGCGAACCGCACGGTCCGGAGCCCTGCTTGGCGGCGCTGGCCGCCGCTCGTTGTGCGACGCAGATCCCCCACATTGGCATGCCGGGCGAGACGTTTCCGAAGGTGACAGGAAATGTCAATTCGCCCGTATAGCCTCCCTCCTATCGCAAAGGAGTGGAGCAGCAGTGAAGAAATACGACCGTTTCCTGACCCGTGGCTATCTGCGGGGTGCGTTGCAGCGCGCGGGAGAGGACAAGGTTCTCCGGCCCAGGATTATCGGTTGGATCGCGAACAACGAGGACGAAATCCAGGCGATGGACGCCGGTTTCCTCATTCCGAAGTTCCAGGAGTTGGGGCTGGACGAAATCGAAGACGGCGATCTTGCCTTCGGCCGCCGTCGGAGAGGTTCCGGGCGGTGCGGCCAGCGGAGCGCCCCCAAGGTCTCCGCGCTGCCCCAAGCGAAGGAGTTCCTGGAATGGGCGATTGGCGCCCTGGACCGGTCCCTCTCCGACCCTCCCACCGAGGGGGATGGAGCGCGAGCCACGTCGCTTGCCGTTCGCCGTTTTGGACTCGGCGGTGAATGCGGCCCGGTTCTCGAACTGGCCCGTCGTTACGACGAGCGCAGGTCGCCGACCGAGGACCTGTGGGATACGGTGAAGGACGGTCTCGGCGATCAGTTGGAGGCGAGCGCGGTGCTGCTGGGGCTGTCGAGAACCCGGGTGGAACGAGCGCTTCGCGAACTGACCGAGGCCGGGATCGCCGATCCCGGGAGCTGGGGCACGAATGACGCCGAACCCGGTGCCTATGTGGACGGGTGGTTCGAACGGGTCTACCGCCCGCCGGTCGCCACCGAAAAGGAACTCCAGGAGCGACTGGTTCCTGTGGCGCCGGAGCCTCTGCTGGAACTTGAAGCCTTCGATCATCTTGACGCACGAGAGGATGCGGTTCGCCTCCTCACGGCCGCCCTCGCGTCACGGGCAGGCGTTCGCCTGCTGTTCTACGGCAGAGCGGGGACTGGCAAGACCGAGGCTGCGAAGACTCTGGTCCACGCTTCCGGCGGCCGTCTCTACGACCTTTGCGAACCGGAGTCTTCGGGCGTCTGGCGGGAGGAACGCACCGACCGCCGGATGGACCGTGCGGCCGACAAGCGAAACCGCCTGCGTACGGCGCTGGCGTTGCTGAAGAGCGAGCCGGGCGCTGCGATCCTGTGCGATGAGCTGGAGGATGTGCTTTCTTCCGGAAACGGGAGCCGGCGGGAGAATCATCGACTGCTTGAAGACACGGCGGTTCCGATCGTGTTCACCGGAAACGATTTGTCGGAGTTCGACGAGGCGCTGCTTCGTCGCTTCGATCTGACGATCCACTTCAAGGCGCACAGTCCCACCCGTCGCCGGTCTGTCGTCCGGCGAATGCTTCACAACTCCGGTGTCACGAGTATCCAGGGGGAGGCGTTGGAACCTCTCGCGTTCCGCCTGGCCGATGAATTGGAGTGTCCCCCGGGCATCATCGAACGCGCCATCCGCTCCACTCGCTTGGTCCAGGGTTCCCCGGACGATCTCTTCCGGTTTGCGGAATCCCATGAGCGGACGATCTCGACGCACATCCGCCGTCCCCGCCTCGGGGCTCCGGTGAGGGCGAACCTTCCCTGGGAGGCGTTCGGGCATTTGGCTCCGGGCGCGGAAGATTTCCGCCAACTCTTCGCGGCGGCCCTTTCTGCACGGGGGAACGGACGAGAAGACGGGCGCGGCATTACTTTCCTGGCCTACGGTCCTCCGGGCTGCGGGAAGACCGAGTTCTGCCGGACGGTGGCCGCCGAAGTGGGAGCGACGCTCTATTCGGTCGGGGGTAGGGAACATGGTCCCGAATCCCGCCTTCCGGTACCGCGTCGGGTGAGCCTGGAGTACGCGATCGAGGCGCTGGCTGACGAGCCGGAGGCCGTCATCCTCTTCGACGAAATCGAGGACTTCGTCTTTGGCGAGGCCAAGCACTGGCTGAACGGTTTGGTGGAAAACAGCCCGGTCCCTCTCCTGTTTACCGCGAACTCCATTCGGGAATTGCGACGGTACCTGCCGTATTTCCTGGACCGGATGACGTACTCGCTTGAGTTCCGTGACCTTCCGCGCGAGCGGCGCGCCGGCATGTTCCGCGATCTGCTCGCGGGCGGTGGGTCAGCGGACATGGAAGCCTTCGCGGAAGAACTGGCTGCCGACCGGCGCGTCACCCCGCGCCAGGTGCGGAACGCTGGTCTCGTGGCCGTTCTCTCGGGAGGTGGCGCCGAAGCGGCACGGCGGGCCGTCAAGGAGAAGGCCCAACTCCTTCGGGGAAAGGGGACGGCCGAGGTAAAGCCGGCCGATAGGTACGATCTCTCACTGGTCCACGCCGACCCCGATCTCGCCGCGCTGACCGATCGGATCGTGACGGTCGGCCGCGGTCGCATGGGGATCCTTCTCGACGGTCCTTCCGGGAGCGGGAAGTCCGAATATGCGAAACAGCTCGCGAAGCGAATGGGTTTGGATTCTCTGCCGAAGCGTGCTTCGGAACTCATGAGCAAGTGGGTCGGAGAGACCGAGCAGCAGATCGCCGGAGCCTTCGCCGAGGCCCGTGCGACGAACAGCTTCCTGATCATCGACGAAGCCGACTCCTTCCTCGCCGACCGGCGCGGCGCCCACCGCAACTGGGAGATCGGCATGGTGAACGAGATGCTGAGCCAACTCGAGAGCCACGATCTCCCGTACGCGTTCACCACGAACCTCGCTGATCGCCTCGACCCGGCGGTGGCCCGCCGCTTCCTTTTCCGGGCGACCTTCAAGTTCCTCGACGAGCCCCGTGTCGTCCGGGCCTGGGGGTTCTTTTTCGGCGGTGAGTGTCCGGCCCAAGTACGAAACCTCACCCGTCTCGTGCCCGCGGACTTCTCCCTGGTCCACGAGCGCGCCGAGAAGCTCGGCTTCCTCGACGATTCCGAACAGATCGCGTCCGAACTCGTTGCCCAAGTCCGCGACAAGGACAACTCCGCCTCCATCGGCTTCTGACGACGGATACCGCCGATCCGCGTGAGGGACGGCAAAACAGGGAACGCCAGACCTCCGGTCGGTATCGGTGGCCGAGAGGCCAGCAAAATCGCGAATCGCCGATCACCATGAAGCGCGGGAACGGCTTGGAACGCCGGTCTCCGACCGGCATCGCCCGCATAGCGGGCGAAACGGCTCAAACCTCCGCTTCCGGATTGCGCGGACCGCGGCTCAAGCTGGCGCGCAGGTGCCGGGAAACGGTCTCATCCCCTGTCGGCTGTCCCGTCGTCATCGTGCTTCCTCCAAGAGCTGTGCCGGCCGCGATGGCGGCCGCGATCCATCGTGAGTTCCGCATCCCGATCCTCCTTGCGTCATTCGTCTTCAAGCGCGTTGCGCACATCGGTGCGGGCGAAATCGTTGCCCTTGAACAGCAGCGGAAGTCCCCGTTCGCGAGCCAGCAGATAGGCAAACATGTCGCCGAGGTTCAAGGCTGCCGGATGGTGGCCCTTTCCCCACGCCTGGAACGCATCGGTTGCCATCGCGGCTTGCTCAGCGGTGACCGGTTCCTGGATCACGAATGGCTCCTTCAGGAAACTCTCTGCTCGGCTCCGCAGGACAGACGACCGGCCTGCGACGGCCGCTAATTCGACGATGGTTCCCGCCGAGATCAGCGCGGTTCCCGCCCGAACGATTTCCAACCGGAACCTGTCTCGTTCCGGTTCTTCCTGAAGGATTGCGAGGATCGCCGATGTGTCCAGAACAATCACTTGGGCAGGCCATGTTCGTCATAGAGAACATCCTGGAGCGCCTGGGATAGTGGTTTGCTGTGATCCAGTTCCGGATCGTCAGCCAGTTCGGCGGCGATAAGAGCCCCGCTACCTTCGTATTTCTCGAGTGCAGCCAGGATCGCCTCCGGGCTCATCCGAGGTGCCTGTGCCTCAAGGGCTGTGAGCGCCTTCTCGATAACGGCCGTCTTTCGTCCGCGCCCGTTGATGCCAAGGCGGGAGGCCAGTCGTTCGACCCTTTCGTCGAGATCGGGCCGGTGGGTCAGGTTGATCGCCATGCCGCTCTCGCTTCAGATCCCATTGTAGTGTGTATGTAGTGTCTGATCCGATGGATTGCCGCGACGCCGGGGCAAAGTCGAACGCAGCGGCTCGGGGGTTTCTACGACCGTCAGCGGCCGGCGGGCTCGATCGCGACGATCCGCTCGATGAGTGCCGGATCGTCCGGCAGCAGCCCCACCGCCGGAAGCCGGCGGACGAGTTCGCGCCAGTCGTTCTCGTCGCCGAAAGCGAAAGCGAAAAGGGGAAGCGCATCTTCCACCTGTTCCATGTTCACGAGCGCTACCGCGTGCCAGAAGGTCATCTCGTAATGGCCGGGTACCAGAGCGCGCGCCGCGCCGTACTCGCGTAGCGCTGCCTCCCGGTCGCCGACCTCCATCGCCACATCCCCGGCGTTCATGTGTTGGTACGCCCGCTGCAGGGTGACGAGACGGCGCAACTCACCGAGCGGGTCTTCGTGGTCGTCCACCCGGAGGTCGAAGAGACGGTCGTTCCACGGTTCGCCGCTCGGCTCTCCCCGGACCACCACAATGGCCGCCGACTGCCGGCCGCGGATGTCCCCGCCTTCCGCCTCCGCCGCTTCCATCGCCCGGAGCAGCTTCTCGGCGAGGTCGCCGTCGCTGCTCTCGAATGCCCGTGCCATCGCCGGCCAGACGGTCTCGCTCCCCATGAGGTTGGCCTGCACCGAGAAGTTCTCGCCGACCTGGTGGCCGGCGGCGGGGATGCAGTTGCCTCCGGTCCAGGCATCCACCCGTCCCCGGGCGTCGATCATCGCCACCTGACGAACCTCGCGGCCTTCGTCGGCCGCCACCAGCGCCGCGAGCGCGTCGGGGGCAGATTCCCCGTTCCGCATGGCTTCGAGACCCTTCGGCCCGTAAGCGGGGTCCACGAACGACTGGGTCGCCACGGCTCCCACGCCGGATTCCGCCCAGGAAACGATGGATCCGACCGAGAACCAGTGGCTCTGCACGGCCACTCCGAGTTGGCCGGTGGCGGGATCCCGGGCCACGATCGAATAGGTGTGGACGGGACGACGCGGGTTGGGGGATTCGGGAGCGGCGGGGGCCGCGATACCCAGCAGGGCCAGCGCGATGGCGGGGCGAAGAGCCTTCCGCAACATTTCCTACCTCCCCGGGATCAGGGATGGAGCCGGCGCCCGGTGATCCCGAGTTCGTCGGCGTGGGGACGGAGAGCGCTGACGATGAACTCGATGTGCTCTCCGAGGTCCACTCCCAGCAGTTCGGCACCGACGCGGCACTCGTGGCGTTCGACTTTCGCCGCGAACGCCTTGTCCTTCAGCTTCTTCTTGACGCTACGGGCGCCCAGGGTCGACACGCCCTCGGGCCGGACGAGGCAGCAGGCCACGATGAACCCGGTCAGTTCGTCGCAGGCGAGGAGCGCCTTGTCCATCGGCGCCTTCAGTTCCACGCCCCACTTGGTGTAGTGCCCGGAGATCGCGTAGGCGAGTTCCTCTTCGCCCCGTTCCCGCAGCCAGGCCACGATGCGATTCGGATGGTCCTCCGGCCACTTCTCGTAGTCGGCATCGTGGAGCATTCCGGCGATGCCCCAGACCTCGGGGTCCGCGTCGGGGCCGCCGTAACGGCCCGCAGCGGCGCGCATCACGACCTCCACCGCCCGCGCGTGCTTGCGGAGCGAGTCGGTCTCGCACCAGGTGGTCAGGTGCGCCCAGGCTTCGTCACGCGTCATGGTTCTTTCTTTCCGCCCGGTTCTTACTTTCTGCGCGGCGGGCAGCAGGATTCGACGCTCCACTTCCCGGGGCCGGCAGCCGCGAGAAACAGGAAGAGGAAGCAAAAGAGCGCTGCCAGCTCCCCGTCGTTCTGGATGGGAAAGAGTCCGTCCGGCTGGTGGCGGTAGAAATAGGCGACCGCCATCTGCCCCGACGCCAGGAACGCGGCGAGCCGCGCGCGGTATCCGACGAGGACCAGCGCGCCGGTCACGAACTCCACGATCCCGGCGGTGTTGTAGAGCCACGCCGGCGAGTACGGGGTTCCTTCGCCGAGCAGGAAGTAGACCGCCACCACCCCGTGGCAGAAGAACAGGAAGCCGACCACGATCCGCAGCAGGGCGTGAGCCGTTTCCCGGTGCTGGGCCAGCACTGTCTTCATCGGGAGTCCTCCTCTATTCGTTCTCTGGAAGAGCCAGGGCCACGAACTCTCCCGGGTGGTCCGGGGCGCCTACGGCGACGACGATGAACTGCCGGCCGTCCGCGAGGTAGCTCATGGGGGTTCCGGACTGGTTCGCCGGCAACTCGAACTCCCAGAGGATCTCCCCGGTCGCCTTGTCGTGGGCTCGGAACATGGGGCCGCCCGAGCCGAACGCCGCGAACATGCCGCTTCCCTCGCCGGCGAAGAGAAGCGTCTTCGTCACCAGCAGGCCGCCCCGGTCGGGCTGGCCGGTCCGGCCCAGTTCGACCCCGGCGAGCGCCGGGTGTTCCCGCACCCACTTCGGGGTATCGCTGTTCGGGATCTGCCAGAGAATTTCGCCGCGGTTCAGGTCGAGTGCGGTGATCAGCCCCCAGGGGGGTTTGAGCAGCGGCAGGCCCTGAGGGCCGCCGCCCTCGGGGAGTCGAATGTCGCGTCGCTGCCCCTGGACGAAGTTCATGGTGGAACGCTCGGGATCGTTCTCGAGCCCGAGCACGTTGACGTCGAGACCCGAGGAGACATAAACGATGCCGGTTTCGGGGTCGGCGGCGACGCTTGGCCAATTCGCCCCGCCGAGCGCCCCCGGGACGGTCAACGTCCCTCGGTTACCTCGCGGTTCCATGACCGTCGGTGGCGTGAATAGCGGGCCCAGTGTGTAGAACCTCGCGATCCGGAGCGCCTCCTCCTTCAGTTCCGGGGTGAGGTCGAGCAGGTCGTCCTCGCTCACGCCCTGACGCTGGAAGGGGGGCGGTTTTGTGGGAAAGGGCTGTGTCGGGGCGGTGCGCTCGCCCGGCACTGTCGACGCCGGCATGGGGCGTTCCTCGATCGGCCACACCGGTTCGCCGGTCCGGCGGTCGAGTACGAAGGTGAACGCCTGCTTGGTGACCTGGGCGAGCGCCGGGATTTCCCGCCCGTCCACCGTCAGGTCGAGAAGTACCGGGCCGGTGGGGTGGTCGTAGTCCCAGATCCCGTGGTGGACGGTCTGGTAGTGCCAGCGGCGCTCGCCGGTAGCCGCTTCGAGGGCGATAACGCTCTGAGTGAAGAGGTTGTCTCCGGGGCGGTGGCCGCCGTAGTAATCCCCGGTGCCAGCCTCAGTGGGCAGGTAGACCAGCCCGAGTTCCGGGTCGGCGCTCATCCAGGACCAGACGCCGCCGTTCCCGGTGGTTCGCCAACTGTCGTCCTCCCAGGTGTCATTCCCGAACTCGCCCTCGCGGGGAATCGTGTGGAAGGTCCAGAGAAGTTCCCCCGTACGGGTGTCGTAACCCCGCACCGGCGACGGCGAGTTCTCGGGCGAAGGCGGCGCCCCGCCGCTCACCAGCGCCGCTCCCACCACGACCACGTCACCGACCACCGTCGGTGGCGATCCGGATCCGATGCGCGCGGTCTCGAGGTCCACTTCCCGCCCCAGATTGCGGCGCAGGTCCACCATCCCGTCCAGTCCGAAGCCGGGGATCAGCCTGCCGCTCTCCGCGTCGAGCGAAACCAGCCGGTAGGCGGGAGTGACCAGGAAGACCCGGGCGGCTTCTCCGTCGCTCCAGAACGCGACCCCGCGTCCCGAAGTGGCGCGGGGCGCCGACTCCCCGCGCTTCCCCTCGTCCAGCCGATAGGTCCAGAGCGTTTCCCCGGTGGCGGCGTCAATCGCCACCGCCGCCCGCCGCGCCCCGGCGGTGGCATAGACCACCCCGTCCAGCATGAGTGGGGTGGCGCGGAGGTTCAGATCGGGACGTGGCCCGAAGTTCCGCGAAGTCCAACGCCACGCGATTTCCAGTTGGTCCACGTTGCCGGCGTGGATCTGATCGAGCGGCGAGTAGCGGGTCGAGGACAGGTCCGCCGCGTAATGCGGCCATTCCCCGGGTTCCCGTTCCTGACCAACCGCGGCGGCGGCGGTAAAGCCCAGCGCCGCCGCGAGCCCGATCAGCCGCCGGAGTACCAAATCCGGTAGATCGCGCCGGCGCGGTCGTCCGAGACGAGGACATCCCCGCCGGGCAGTTCGAGGATGTCCACCGGGCGCCCCCAGGGCCGCTCGTCCGTCTCGCCGATCCATCCGGTCACGAAGTCCTCGTAGGCGGTGGCGACGCCGTTCTCGTTCCGCACCAGGGTCAGCCGGTAGCCGATGCGATCGGTCCGGTTCCACGAGCCGTGCTCGGCGACGAGCGCCTGGCCGCGGTACTCCTCGGGGAACTGGTCGCCCCGGTAGAACGTCATCCCGATCGCGGCGACGTGGGGGCCGAGCTGCTGGGTGGGCGGCTCGAACTCGTCGCAGGAGCGTTCCCGCGCGAACCACGGGTCGGGCCGGTCTCCGGCGTGGCAGTAGGGATATCCGAAGTGCTGCCCGGCCTCGGTGAGGATGTTCATCTCGCCGGGCGGGTTGTCGTCCCCGAGCCAGTCGGGATTGTTGTCGGTGAACCACAGGTGTCCCGTTTCCGGGTGCCAATCGAAGCCGACCGACATCCGGACCCCGCGGGCGGCGACTTCGAGCCCGGTCCCGTCCGGCTGCATCCGGGCGATCGAGGCGAACAGCGGGTTCGCCGAGTCGCAGCGATTGCAGGGCGCGCCCACCGGGACGTAGAGCATCCCGTCTGGTCCGAAGCCGATGAACTTCCAGCCGTGGTGGCGCATGTTGGGCAAGTCGTCGGTCACGACCGCCGGCTTCCCTGGATTGTCGAGCCGCGACTCAATGCCGTCGAAACGGAGGATGCGGTTCACCTCGGCGACGTAGAGGTCGCCGTCCCTCATCGCTACCCCGTTCGGCATGAACAGGTCCTCGGCGAGGGTGTGGAGTTCGTCGGCCTCGCCGTCGCCGTCGTTGTCGCGGAGCGCGTACACCCCGCCCGACGCCTCGCGGCTGCCGACGAAGATCGTCCCGTTCTCACCCCGCGCCAGTGACCGGGCGCCGGGAACCCGTCCCCAGACGCCGATTTCGAACCCCGGAGGGAGCGAGAGACGTTCGAGAGGAAGGGCGGGCGGTTCCCCCTGGGCCTCGGCGACGGCGCCGCCCGGCGTATCGGAACCGGCCCCGGAACACCCGGGGCCGGTGAGTGCGATCAGGCCGAGGCCCGCCGCGAGCGGGATGAGATGTTTCCGCATCGAATCAGTTGGCGGCCTCCATCTTCTTCGGGATCGCCTCGACGAGCAGCGCCAGCGCGCTCTGGAGCGCCCGGTTGGCGCTTCCGTCCAGCGAACCCTCATAGAGCCCGAGCCGCGCGATCACCATCTCGTGCTCGGGGACGATGATCGTGCTCTGGCCGCCGGCGCCGGCGAAACTGAAGGTGCTGTTGGGAAGCGCGGGGAAGCGCTTTTCGCCGCCGCGCGGCGGGTTGTTGATCCAGATGAGCCCGCCGTAGATGGGCCGCCCGTCGGCCTCCCAGGAGGGCGCCACCGAGGTCGCGAAATCCACGAACTCCTCCGACAGCACCCGCTCCCCGTTCGGGGCCATCCCGCCGTCGAGGTAGAGCTGTCCGAGGCGGGCCCAGGCCCGCCCGCTGCCGAAACCGTAGCCGTTCAGCAGGAAGTTGCCGTGGGGGTCGGCTTCCGCGACGAACCGGTTCGCGCCGATCTTGTCGAAGAGGTGTTTTTGCGGGAACTGGTGGTAGTTCTCGTCGCGTCCCTCGACCCCGAGCCGCACGATGTGGTTCGTGAGTATCGGGTCGCAGTTGCGGTAGCGCCCGACGGTGTTCGGCGCCCACTGCGGCGCCCGCTGGGTCGCCCAGATGTGGGAATCCACCGTGCCGGTATAGAGGTAGAGGTGATCCGGATAGCCCATGGTCGCTTCGTCCCACTGCGGATCGCCAGCGTTGAGGCAACGGAGTCCGCTGGACATCTGGAGGATGTCCTGGATGCGGATCGTGCCGCGAACGTCGTTCGGGTCCTCGTGCCATGAATCGATCGGCGCGAGCTGGTCGAGCGTGTAGACCCCTTGGGTAACGAGCAGCCCCATCAGGGTCGCGGACAGGCTCTTGTTCATGGACCAGCTCTCGAGCGGGGTGTCCTTGGTGATCCCGTCTTCCTCGCGGAAGCGCTCGGCCACCAGCCGTCCCCGGTGGAGCACCACGAAAGCGAGCGTCATGGCCCCCTCCTCGAACGCGGCGTCCACGGCCGCTTCGAGTTTCTCGGCGTCCACGTCCTCCGGCAGCGGCTCGTCGGGGAGCACGTCGCCCATCGGCCACGGGTCGTCCTGGTTCACCGTGGAGGTCACCGGTACCGTCTCGTAGAAGGGGGCGTCCTCGCCTATCGGTAGCGTGACGCAGCCCTGGTCGCCGTGGAGGACCGCCGTCCGGGTGACTCCGGTGTCGGTGGTGATGTGGACCTTCTGGTTGTCCATGTCCACTTCGCGTCCCGGGAGCCGGTCGCGGTACCGGTAGCGGGAGGTGAAGCCGCCGATCTGGTGCTGCGCGGCCTCGAAATCGAGTCCAGTCAGGAAGACCGCCGAGCAGAGCACCTTGGCGAAACCGGAGGCCTCGTGCTCGATGAACACCGCGGGATCCAGGTGGCCGCGGGGTGGGTTGTCGCGCTCGGTGTCGAGTTCGTACTGGGCCGAGCGGAAGACCAGGCACTCGTTGAGGCTCATGTCGTCGGAACAGGGCTGCTCCACAAACATGTCGTCGCCGCCACCGCCGCACCCGGCGGCGAGCGCAAGCAGGGCGGCGGCGAGCAGGAGCGCCGCGCAGGCTCCCATCCGCGCCTGCGGATTCGTCGGTTGGTGATTCATGATCGTCTCCTCCCGGCTGCGAAACGGGATGGTGAAATGCCCTCGGTTCCGCGAAGCGCCGGACCCGCCATTGTATGGCCGACTCCCGAGAGCGTCTGCCTGTGGATACTCTGGCGGCTGCACCTCTGCCCATGATCCGCGAAACCGCAGGTAATCGGCCTCACGTCGTCCTTGTCGGCGGGGGCCATTCCCACGTCCAGGTCCTCCGCCGGATGATGATGCGTCCGTGGCCCGAAGCCCGGGTGACCGTGGTCCTCGACACGCCCGTCGCCGTCTATTCGGGAATGGTTCCCGGGTTCGTGGCGGATCAGTACCGGGCTTCCGAACTGGAGATCGACGTGGTCCCGCTCGCCCGCCTCGCCGGCGCCGAGGTCGTCCTGACTCCCGCCGTGGGTGTGGAACCGGCAACTCGCCGAGTCCGGCTCGACGGGCGGCCTCCCCTCACTTACGACTTCATCTCCTTCGACATCGGAAGCACGGTGGCCGGTCTCGATCTTCCCGGGGTCCGCGAGTTGGCGCGCGCCACCCGGCCGATCGCCCGCCTGGTGCGGGAGATCGGGACGCTCTCGGAATCGTTCCTGGCACACACCGCGGAACGGCCGTTCGAGGTCGTCGTTGCCGGCGGGGGCGCCGGAGGCATCGAGCTGGTGTTCACGGTGCGCGAGCGGCTGCTCGCGGCTGCCCGCAGGGCGGGCACCGAGCGGAGCCTCCGGGTCACCCTGCTCCAGGCGCTTCCCGAAGTCCTGCCCGGATTCCCACCTTCCCTCGCGGTCCGGGCGCGGCGGAATGCCGCGGCGCGGGGCATTTCGATTCGCACCGGGGCGATGGTCGCGGCCGTCGAGCGGGACCGGGTTCGGCTCGAGGGGGGTGCATCGGTACCCGCGGATTCCCTGATCTGGGCGGTGGGGGCCGGAAGCCTCGACCTTTTCGGCGACTCGGGGCTACCCCTGGACGACCAGGGCTTCGTGCTCACCCGTCCGACACTCCAGACGGTCGGGGATGAACGGGTCTTCGCGGTCGGGGACTGCGCGACCCTCCAGGACTGGCCGGCCACCCCCAAGGCCGGGGTGTACGCGGTGCGGCAGGGGCCGTTCATTGCCGACAACCTCCGCCGCGCCGTCGCGGGGCGTCCTCTACGGCGCTACCGCCCGCAGCCTGACTTCCTCACGCTCCTGAACCTGGGTGACGGCGAAGCCCTCGGGGCCAAGTGGGGAGGTTCTTTCGAGGGCCGCTGGGTGATGCGGCTCAAGGACCGGATCGACCGGAAGTTCATGCGGAAGTTCCAGGTGCTGGACGACAGTGCCGGAACGACCGCCGAGTTTTCGCGGATGGACCGGACCGCAATGGAGTCCATGCTCTGCGGCGGATGCGCGGCGAAGGCGGGACAAACGACTCTCGACCGGGCGCTCGGCCGGCTGCGGGGCGACATGGGCCCGGGACCCGGGGGCGGGAACGGACGGGTGCGCCTGGGACTCGACCAATCCGACGACGCCGCCGCCTTCGCGACCCCGCGCGGCGATGTGGTCGTCTCCAGCGTGGACTGGTTCAAGGGATTCAGCGGAGACCATTGGCTGAACGGGAAGGTCGCCGCCGCGAACGCCCTTTCGGACCTCTTCGCCACCGGGGCGGCGCCCCGCTACGCGATGGCGCTCGTAAACCTGCCCGAGGAGCAGACCCTCGGAGAACGGGCGGAAACGCTCTATCAGTTGCTCTCCGGAGCGCGCTCGCTCCTCGACGCGCGCGGCGTGTCGCTGCTCGGCGGCCACACGACGGTGGGCCCCGAACTGACGGTCGGTTTCTCGGTGGAGGGGCATCCGATCGGCGACCACCTCCTGACCATCGACCGGCTCGAGGTCGGGGACGGTCTCTACCTGACGAAGCGACTGGGCAGTGGAGTGGTGCTCCGGGGGGTCATGCTCGGGCAGGGACGCGGAGAGTGGCTGCAGGCCGCGGCGGCCCAGATGGTCCGTCCAAACGAGGCGGCGGCCCGAGCCGCCGTTGCGACCGGACTCCGCGCGGCTACCGACGTGACCGGATTCGGTCTCATGAGCCACCTCGCCGAAATGCTGCGGGCGAGCGGGGTGTCGGCGGAGCTGGACGTCTCCGCCCTCCCGGCGCTGCCCGGCGCGGAGGAGCTTCTGCGGCAGGGTCTCCGGAGCACCGCCCACGAACAGAACCGGAACATCGTGAAAGCGGTTCGGGTCGAACCCGGCGCGTCACAACACCCCCGGTTCGAGCTGCTCTTCGATCCTCAGACCGCCGGCGGTTTCCTCGCCGGGGTCCCGGAAGCGAGGTCCGAAGAGTTCCTCGGCCGCCTGCAGGAGGCGGATGTGGGGGTGGTCCGGGTAGGGACCGTAGTCCCGCGCCCGGACGATGGCGCGGTGGCTACGATCCGATTCGGATCGCCATGAGTTCAACCGTGCCGACCTGCACCCTCCGCTTCGTCAAGATGTCCGGTGCCGGCAACGACTTCGTGGTCGTGGACAACCGGGACGGGGTCGTTCACGAGAGCGACAAGTCCGCGCTGGCCCGGCGGGCCTGCCGCCGAAAGATCGGCGTCGGGGCCGACGGGTTGATCCTGATCGAGCCTGCCGGAGCGCGCGAAGCCGCTACCGGTGCGGACTACGTGATGCGCTACTTCAACGCCGACGGCAGCGAGGGCGAACTCTGCGGCAACGGAACCCGGTGCGCCGCGGTGTTCGCCCGGGAGATCGGCGCCGCGGGCTCCTCGCAAGCGATTGCGACGCCGGCTGGTGTTCTTGGGGCCGAGATCCTTCCTCGCGGGCCAGACGAGACCGCCACGGTCCGGGTGGTGATGGCGAAGCCCAGCCCCATACGCCGACTCCGGATTCCCGATCTTCCCGGCGGGGAGGCGGAACTGTTCGCGCTGGAGGTTGGCGTTCCCCATGCCGTCGAGGTGGTATCCGATGTCGGAGCGGTGGACGTGCTCCGCCGGGGCAGCGCGATTCGGCATGACACCGCATTCCCCGCCGGGGCGAACGCGAACTTCATCGCTCTCGACGAACGCGCCGGGGAGATTCGGCTCCGGACCTTCGAGCGCGGCGTGGAGGCGGAATGCCTTGCCTGCGGTACCGGCGCAACGGCGGCCACCACGGTTGCTCACCGCTTTCTGGGCTGGCCTCCCGTCGCCCGGGTTCGTGTCGAGAGCGGCGACCTCATCCACATCGACGTGAGCGCCGAGGCGCCGCTGATGGAGGGCCCCGTGACCCGGGTTTATGAGGGCGCCCTTCCCCTGCGGTAGTTAACAGCCTGTGGCAAAACCACGCGGCGTTCGACCGGCGATCCATCCCGGCTGAACCACTCCGCTTCGCTGCGTTCTGCGTTGCGTTTCGGTCGAAATACACCCGGTATTCCTCCCTCACGCGCCTTGTCAGCCGGGCGCCTCGCCCCCACCGGGAGAACTGGCCAACCTCGGCGCTCACGTGGGTTTCACCACAGGCTGTTAACGCAACGGGACAACGCTCATCATCCGGACGGTTCGGCCGGTAAGGGAACGCCGGCGTTCACACCGGCATCGCCCGCGAAAGGCGGGCGAAACGCACGCTGCCATTGGGCTGGATGACGCCGCAGGTTCCCGGTTCAGATCCAGCGGCGCACCGCGGACCGGTACTCGGAATAGGCCTCGCCGTGTTTTGAGAGGAGGTATTCCTCTTCCAGCCGGACCTGGACTGGAATCCCGACGATGGCAGCGACGGTCGCGCCGAAGCTGAGCGCGTTCGGCGCCATCAGAAAGAACCCGCAGACCGCCGCCAGGATGCCGAGATAGATGGGGTTCCTCGACCGCGCGAAGAGTCCGTGACGGACGAGTCTCGTTTTCTCCGATGGATCGATCCCCATCCGAAATGACCCCGACATGTGAACCTGAGCGATTCCGATCCAGAGGGTTGCCGCCGCGGCGAGCACCGCGCCGGTCGCGTGCGTGGCTCCGGTCTCCAGGTAGGCGATGGGTACGAACCACGGTTTCACGGCGGGCGCGAACGCGTACACCAGGCTGATGAACACCCAGATCGCGATGGACAACTTCAGGATCCGGTCCATGACGCCGTGGAGGGAGTCGTCCGCTCGCAGCTTCACCGGATTGATTCCGGTTCTCCGATAGACGAGCACCGCCCGCATCACGGTCAGTCCGCAGAAGGCCGCGAGCAGGACAAGGAGGGCCATTCCGTCTGTCACCGGTCAGGAACAGGCGCGTCGCAGAACCTCCAGCCCGCCGGGCGCGGGCTGGCCCTCTTCGTTCACCGGCGGCGACACGATCAGGGTGGTGACGCCGGCTTCCCGATAGGCGGCGATCCGTTCCGCGATCCGCGCTTCGGTTCCGACGAGGCACACCTCGTCCACGAATCCGTCAGGAACGGCGGCTGCCGCTTCGTCCTTCCGTCCAGCCAGATAGAGATCCTGAATCGCCGTCGCCTCGCCTTCGTAGCCGTAGCGCCGGGCGAGATCGTTGTAGAAGTTCTTGCTGCGCGCCCCCATCCCTCCTACGTAGAGTGCGATTCCCGGCCGCAACTGGTCGCGGAGCCGGGGGAGATCCTCGCCCAGCGCGCAGTCCAGCATGGGGGCGATGTCGAGCGGGGCCGGGCGATTTCGTTTCGCCCGGCCTGCCCCCAGCGCCGGGCCGAACGCGTCTTCCGCCTGCTCCGGCGAGTAGAGGATCGGGAGCCAGCCGTCCGCGATCTCCGCGGCGAGGGCTGTGTTCTGGGGGCCGATCGAGGCGATGTAGATCGGGACCTCTGGCCGTCGCGGCCGGAGCATGAGCTTCAGGGGTTTACCGAGCCCCGTCCCCCCCGCCATCGGCAGTCGCGTGGTCTGCCCCTCGTACTCGAGTTTCCCCTCCCGCCTGAGAATCTGCCGGACGATCTCGATCGTCTCCCGGGTCCGGGTTACCGGCCTCGCGAAGGGTGTTCCGTGCCAGCCCTCCATGACCTGCGGCCCGGACACTCCGAGGCCGAGGACCAGGCGCCCTCCGCTGAGAATGTCGAGGGTTGTCGCTGTCTGCGCGAGCAGCGCCGGGCTGCGCGAGCCGATGGGAAGGATTGCGGTCCCCAGGGTCACGCGCTCCGTACCGGCTCCCACGTACGCCAACACGCTGACCCCGTCGGCGCCCCAGGCTTCGGACACCCAGACGGAATCGAACCCCGCCGCCTCGGCGCGCTGCGCGAGCACGACCGGATCCGGGGACCCGGTCGTCAGGTAACCGAGTTCAAGCCCCAGCCGCATCGCGCCATGGTACGGGCAGGCCGCAGCCTTCCGCTCGAACCGGAATTCAGAGCGCCCGGCGAGCGGAGTCCGCCAGCCAGCGGACGAGCGCCTTCTCCGGGTCGGCGATCTCTTCGACGGAGCGGTACCAGAATGCTTCCCAGCCAGTCTCGGGGAGACCGGCGAACACCATCAGGTTGAGAGGATAGGCCTCGCTGTCGGTGCAGCGGCGGAAATCGTCCCGGAACAGGAACACCGGCTTCTTCCAGGCGATCGCCATCCCGAGTTCCACCATCACCCCCTCGTCCGGCGGGCAACCGTTCACCACCGCGAAGATCCCGTCGGCGTCCCGGACATCGCGGAGATCGACCTGTCCGATGCGGTAGGCCCAGCCGGGGGACGCCCGATCCAGTTGGTTGTTGCGGGCGAACGGTTCCCAGATCTCGGCGCCCAGGGTTTCGAGAGCCACCACCAGCGCGGCGAGCGGTCCCTCGCGCTGCTGCAACGAAAAGCCATATGGGTTGGCCAGGTACAGCGTCTTTCCTGCGGTCACGTTCCGCTCAGGTGATTCGTCTGGCGCGCCCGGCGGACTCGCGCGGCCCCGCCGCGGACTCGACCCCGTTCTTCGGGCACATCGTCTCGAGCGCGCAGGACCGGCAATCCGGGCTGCGGGCTGAGCATATTGCTCGACCGTGGAGGATGACCCGGTGGCTGAAGTTCGTCCATTCCCGGCGGGGGACGAGCGCCATCAGCCGCTGTTCCGTGTGGGCGGTGTTCTTCTTGGGCGCCAGACCCAGGCGGTGGGAAATGCGGAAGACATGGGTGTCCACGACCACCCCCTCGTTCTTCCCGAACCAGGTGCCGAGCACGACGTTGGCGGTCTTGCGAGCCACCCCGGGCAGGGTGAGAAGGGTCTCCATCGTGTCCGGCACCTCGCCCCGGTACTCGTCGCGGATTCGCTGGCAGGCGCCCATGATGGAACGCGCCTTGTTCCGGAAGAAGCCGGTGGAATGGATCAGTTCCTCCAGTTCGTCAGGGTCCGCGTCGGCGAAGTCCGACACCGTCAGGTAGCGGGCGAAGAGTGCGGGGGTCACCATGTTTACCCGCCGGTCGGTGCACTGCGCGGAGAGGATGGTGGCTATCAGGAGTTGAAGGGCCGTCTCGTGCGTGAGAGCGCATTCGGCCGCCGAGTACTCGTTGGCGAGCACCCGAAGAATCCTGCGGGTCCGCCGCCGCAAGGCGTTTTCCGCGGCCTGGCTCTCTTCGGTACTTCCGTTCGTGCCGGTCGCGGCCTTCTTTCGGGAGGCCTGCGGCACGCTCAGACCAGCGGAGAGTCCGCGGGGGGCGAAGACGCAGTCGCGTAGCGACGGCGCGGCATGCGTCCCGCGAGCCACGAGAGCCGTCCGCTTTCGATCGCGAGGCGCATGGCCTGGGCCATTTTCAGCGGATCCTGGGCGGCTGCCACCGCGGTGTTCAGGAGGACGCCGTCGGCGCCCAGTTCCATGGCCACCGCCGCATCGGATGCCGTTCCAACGCCAGCGTCCACGATGACCGGCACGGAGACGGCTTCCCGGATGAGGGCGATGTTGTTGCGATTCTGGATCCCGAGGCCGGATCCGATGGGAGCCCCCAGCGGCATCACCGCAGCCGCGCCCGCCTGCTCGAGTTTCCGGGCCACCACTACGTCGTCGCTCGTGTACGGGAGCACCACGAAACCGTCAGCGACCAACTCGCGGGTGGCGATGAGGAGTTCCTCGTTGTCCGGGTACAGCGTCTTCCGGTCGCCGATGACTTCGAGCTTGATCCAGTTCGAAAGCCCCGCTTCGCGGGCGAGGTGCGCGGTGCGGACCGCTTCCGCGGCAGTGAAGCAGTCGGCGGTGTTGGGGAGCAGCGTGTAGCGGTCCCGCGGGATGTAGTCGAGCAGAGTCTCCTCGGCGTCGAGGTCCACCCGACGGACAGCCACCGTCACCATCTCGCACTCCGAAGCAGCGTGACAGTCCCGCATCAGCGGGAGCGAGGAGTACTTGCCGGTCCCGAGGATCAGGCGGGATTTGAAGGTGTGGCCGCCGAGCGAGAGCGGGGTATCTCCCATCGAAGGCAACTTAACAACCTGTGGGCGAAGTGACGTGAGTACCGAGACCGGTGAGGCGCCCGGCTGACAAGGCGCGCGAAGGAGGAGCCCCCACCGGGAGAACTGGGCCTCGCCCGTCTCGGCGCTCACCTGGGTTCCACCACAGGCTGTCAGCCTTTTGACTCGGGCTGCTCAGCCGCGTTCAACAACGGTCTTAAGGACCGCCAGGAGTTCGTCGGTCTCGTCCTCGGCGACGGTGCGAAGGTCGAGGAGCACCCGGTCCGCCACGATCCGGGAGACCACCGGCGGCTCGCACCCGAGCAGGCGCTGGCGGATTTCCTCCGCCGGGCGGCCGGTACAGTCGAGGGCAAGACAGTGCGTCGGGAGTCCGGCTCCGGGGGCGGCTCCTCCGCCGATCCGCGAGGTCTCCGGGACGATCTCCACCCGCCACCCGGCACTCGGGGTCAATGCCGATCCAAGGCGCCGGGCCGCCGCCTCAATCTCCTCAAGCGGCCGCGCGATGGCCCGGATGACGGGAATCTCGCGGGCGGCGCGCCCGGTGAGATGGCTCCACAGCGTTGCCTGAAGGCCGGCGATCGCCATCTTGTCGGGGCGGAGAGCCCGGGCGAGCGGGTTCTGGCGGCAGGCCCGGATCACCCCCGGTGTCCCCAGCAGAATGCCGGCCTGGGGGCCTCCGAACAGCTTGTCTCCGGAAAAGACGACGAGATCCGCTCCCGACGCCACCCGGTCGGCGAGGGTCGGTTCTTCCCCCGCGCCCTCCACCCCGAACTCCGCCAGGGGTTGCAGGTTGCCGCTTCCGAAGTCTTCGATGACCGGAATTCCGAACTCGGCTCCCAGCGCCACGAGGTCGGCAGTGGGAGTTGCCTCGGTAAAGCCGACGATCCGGAAGTTGGATTGGTGAACCTTGAGCAGCGCCCCTACCTCCCCGCCACTCTCGGTTATGGCTCGCCGGTAGTCGTCAGCGCGCGTGCGGTTCGTCGTACCCACTTCGACGAGCCGCGCTCCGCTCTTCTTGAGGATGTCCGGAATACGGAAGGAATCCCCGATTTCGACCAATTCCCCGCGCGACACCACTACGTCTTTCCCGGCGGCGAGGGTGTCGAGCGCCAGCAGGACGCCGCCGGCGGCGTTTCCGGTGACCACCGACGCCCTCCCCGGAAACATGGTCTCGAAGAGGCCGGCGAGGTGCTGCTGGCGACTTCCGCGAGCACCGGTAGCGAGATCCAATTCGAGGTCGGAATAACCGATCGCGGCGCGGAACACCGCCTGGGCGGCGCGCGCGGAAAGCGGCGCCCTTCCGAGGTTGGTGTGGATGACGACTCCGGTGGCGTTGATTACCCGCCGCAGGTCGGGCCCGGCGGCTCGTTCGAGCCGTGACTGCACCGCGGCGGCGAGCCACTCGCCCGGGTTGCGGGAATAGCCGTCTGGAACGGCCTCCGCGCGCACTGCCCGGCGAAGTTCCGAGATCTCCGCCCGGAGAGCGGCGGTGACCAGCGGCCGCCCGAACGTGGCGGCGAGGGTCCGGAAGCGGGTTGACTCGAGGAGTCGGCCCACGGCCGGGAGCTGCGCGAACGCTGTTGCCTGGCTTCGGGACACGGAATCAACCCGCCGGAATCGAAGGACCGTTCCGACGATCTCCAAGGATATCCACCAGGCGCTGCTGCCCTGCTAGCATCCGCCGCCCTCTCGCTCCATGAATGACCCCGCGGACAACGCCCCCAACCCACGACGTGCGCTACTGAGCGTCAGCCGGAAGGAAGGCCTCGACGCCTTCGCCCGCGGTCTGGCGGAGCGCGGGTTCGAGATCGTGGCCAGCGGTGGGACGGCGCGATTCCTGGAGGATTGCGGCATCGCGGTACGGGGGGTTTCCGAGGTGACCGGACATCCCGAGATCCTCGATGGCCGCGTCAAGACCCTCCATCCGCGAATCCATGGGGGGATCCTCGCCCGGCGTTCGCGTCCGGATGACCTGGCCTCCCTTCGCGAGCTCGGCATCGAGCCCATCGATGTCGTCGCGGTGAACTTCTATCCCTTCGAAGAGACCGTGGCCCGGGGGGCCGAAGAGGACGAAGTTCGAGAGAACATCGACATTGGCGGACCCTGCCTGGTCCGCGCCGCGGCCAAGAACTGGCCGGACGTCACGGTAGTCGTGGACCCCGCCGACTACGCGGCGGTACTCGCCGCCCTCGACGATCCTGAGCCCAGCGCCGGATTGGCGTTGCGCCGCCGGCTCGCCGCCACTGCCTTCGCCGCCACCGCCGCCTACGATCATGCCGTGGCGGCTTCCTTCGCCGCCCCGGGGACCGCTGACGCAGCTTTCCCCGAACGGGTCTCCGTCGAGTTCGAAAGAGTGGCCGAACTCCGCTACGGGGAGAACCCCCATCAGACCGCGGCGCTGTACCGCGATTCCGGACCCCGGCGCGCCGGGATTCCGGGCGCCCGGCAACTCCACGGCAAGGAACTCTCCTACAACAACATTCTGGATCTCGATGCAGCGGTTCGGCTGGTAGCCGATCTCGCGAACGCCCGCGGGCAGGATGAAGCCGCCGCGGCGATCATCAAGCACTCGAACCCGGCCGGCGCCGCCGTTGCCGAAACTCTGGCGGACGCCTATCGGGCCGCCCGAGCCACCGATCCCGTCTCCGCTTTCGGTGGCATCGTCGCGCTTAGCCGCGAGGTAGACCTCGAAACCGCGAAGGAAATGGCCTCGACGTTTCTGGAGGCCATCGCCGCGCCCGGGTTCCATCCAGACGCCTTCGCTCGGCTCCGGCGCAAGAAAAACCTCCGCCTGATCGAAATGACCGATCTCCGTGGCTTCACCCCGAGCGGGCGTACCTTCGCGCGGGTTGCGGGCGGCCTGCTGGTCCAGGACTGGGACCGCGGCGATGACGACTCCGCGTATCGGGTGGCCACTCGGCGCGAGCCGTCCGAGTCCGAATGGGAGGGCCTCCGCTTCGTGTGGCAGGCGGCGAAGCACGTCAAGTCCAACGCCATTGTGGTTGGCCGTGGCAGCGCGCTGCTCGGGGTGGGTGCCGGTCAGATGAGCCGGCTCGACTCGTGCCGGCTGGCTGTCGAGAAGGCTCAGTCCCCGCTCCAGGGTGCGGTGGCGGCATCGGATGCGTTCTTCCCGTTTGCCGACGGCCTGGAAGTGCTGGCTGATGCGGGAATTACCGCTGTGATCCAGCCCGGTGGTTCCGTGCGGGATCAGGAGGTCGTCGACGCTGCCAACGAGCGGGGTTTGGCGATGGTCCTTACCGGCGCCCGCCATTTTCACCACTAGGTCGAGCGGTCCGGAACCGGGGCCCATAGACGGGATCGGCGGACTGATGTCTTGCAGGATGGAACGAGGGGCCCCGGTTCCGAACCGCCCGGCGCTTTCGGCGCCATGAGCGTTTTCCCCTCGCTCCGGAAAGCCCACCTCCGATCAGCTCGCCATCCATCACCAGCTGGACAGCGAGCCAATTCTTGCGGTGTGAACGGTCCCACCGGGGGAACTCTCCAGCGTTCCCTCCACCGGCGGAACCGAGCTGACCGCTGCGCGCGGGCGGCGCTCACTTGTCGGCAGCGGTAAATTCCCGTTCCATGTCGCGGACGGTCCTCTGGGTTCTGCTGGCGCTCCTCGGGGCGGCGCCTGGCACGGCGTTGGGAGCTCAGGAACCGGGTTCCACCGGTACGGAGCCCGAGCAAACCGGCGACGCTGAAGAACCCGCCGCTGTTGATGCGATCGCCGAGGCCTACCGGGTCTTCGGCGAAGGGTGGCTCGCCCAGATGTCCGGGGGGCGGGAAGAAGCCGTTACTGCCTACCGGAGGGCGGCGGACCTCGACCTTCAAGCGGCCGAACCGCTTATCGCCATCGCCAACCTCAGTTTGGCGGCTTTCGATCTTGACGCTGCCGAGGCAGCCGCGGCCGAGGCCGTCCAGCGGGACCCAGAGGCCGCCGCCGCCCACCGGGTCCTCGGCGCCGTGTATTTCCGGCGCCTGCGATCCGGAGACGACCCGGAGGCCGCCGCGCAGGCGATTTCTTCGCTGAGCGAGGCGGTGCGCCTCGACCCGGAGGACCTCCGCAGCCGGTCGGAGCTTGCCCGCCTGCTCGCTGCTTCCCAGCGGGGAGAGGAGGCGGCAACCCACCTTCGTGAGCTTGTCCGCCGGGCCCCCGATGCCTTTGGGGAACTGTTGCTCTTGGCCCAGCTTCGGCTTACGGCGGGCGATCGGGAGCAGGCATTCGACTACCTCCTTCAATCCCTCCGCATCGAACCACGCCAGCCGGACGCGCGTGAGATGGCGGACGATCTCCTCCGAAACGGTGAGATCGCCGGCCGGTCTCCAGAAGAGGCGCTCGCGGAAGTGGTAGCGCTGTACGAGGCGGGGTCGATCGAATACCCGGACGATCAGGCGCTCCGCCTATCGCTCGCGGACGGTCTGGCCCGATTGGGCAGGCTGGATGAGGCCGCAGAGGCGTTCGAACGGCTGCTCGCAGCGGAGCCGCGGAGCGAGATCGCGCTCATGGGTCTCGCAATGGTGCGACGCCAGCAACGGCGGCTCGAAGACGCGGAAGCAGCGCTCGTACGGCTGCTGGAAGAGAACGACCGGAGTGTTCCGGCACGGTTGGCGCTCGGTGGCGTTTTTGCCGCTCGCTGCGAGTACGGGCGGGCGGCCGAGGAATTTCAGACTTTGGTGTCGCTTCCGCAGGACGCCTACGGCCTTGGCCGCCGGCGGGAAGCCCTGGGCCGCCTTGCGCAAACC
Organism: Candidatus Marinacidobacterium sp.; assembly: GCA_965250045.1. Taxonomy (GTDB): domain Bacteria; phylum Acidobacteriota; class Vicinamibacteria; order Marinacidobacterales; family Marinacidobacteraceae; genus Marinacidobacterium. The sequence goes on along the minus strand of OZ252286.1, from coordinate 606,363 downwards.
CTGGAGCAGGCCGGGGGCTACGCGGAGGCGTATGACGTCCTCGGCGAGGCCGTCCTGCTCGCCGGGGAATCCTCCGAGGCTTTCCGCTATCGGGTTGCGCTCGTTCAGAATCGGTTGGCCGCCGGCCAGCCGGATGAGGCGGCCGAACTCGTTGAGGAATTGATCGACGACCGGCCAGGGGAACCCGGACTGTTGGCGCTCCAGGCCCGGGTGCTGAACGCGGCAGGCCGCCACGACGCGGCCCTCGGAATTCTCCGGGGCCTGGTTGCCGCGTACCCCGAAACCGGGGGAGTGGTCCACGCGCTGCTCCGCCACCACGTCGAAGCGGGAGACCTCACCGCCGCGGAGAGGATTGCCCGCGAGTGGCTTGCAGAAAAGGCAGATGACCTGGATTTCCGATTCCAGCTTGCCGCGCTGCTCGAGCGTCAGGGAAGAGTCCAGGAAGCGGAAGAAGAGTTCCGCCGCGTCATTGCGGCAGAGCCTGACCACGACCTCGCTCTCAATTACCTCGGCTACATGCTCGCCGACGGGAGCGATCGCCTTGATGAATCTGAGGAATTGATCCAGCGGGCGCTCGATGAGGATCCCCATAGCGGCTCCTACCTCGACAGCCTCGGCTGGGTGCAGTTCCGCAAGGGTGACCTGGGTCCGGCGGAATCGAACCTGCTTCGCGCCCAGCAGTGCATGCCGGAGAACGGTGTGGTTCTGGACCATCTCGGGGATCTCTACCGGGCGAAAGGGAACACCGAGGAAGCGGTCCGCTTCTGGCGGATGGCCCTCCAGCACCACGGCGACGAGGAGCTCGAACGAGAGGCAATCGCCCGAAAAATCGAGGAAGCCGGTAACGATCCTTAGCAGCCTGTGGATAAAGTGGCGTGAGCGCCGAGGCCCCCACCGGGAGGACTGGCCGGCGAGGCGCCCGGCTGACAAGGCGCGCGAGGGAGGAGCCCCCACCGGGAGAACTGGCCCGAGTGTATTTCGACCGAAGCGCAACGATGAACGACGCGAAACGGAGTGTTTCAGCCGGGGCCCCCACCGGGAGAACTGGGGATCGCCGCTCGAGCCCCCACCGGGAGAACTGGGCCGCGAGACTTTGTCCACAGGCTGCTGGTAGCAGGCGAGCGAGCCTGGTTCCGCCGGCGCCGCCGCGAATCGGCCGACCCCGGCGCCGCGACGCAGCGCTCCGGCTCGTGGTGCTCTGCTTCATCGGGGCATCGTTCGGATGCGCCACCCGGAGCCCCCGGATGCCGCCGGTACCCCTGGGCGAAGCCGAGGCATTTCGACTGCTGGACGAGACGGCCACCCTGGCGGCCGGCGTTCGGCGCTATCAGGCGGTGGTGGGCCTGCGCGGAGAGAATGAGCGGGGACGGTTTTCGGGACGTCTGCTCGTGGTGTTCGTTCGCCCGACCGCGGGACCGGACCCGGAAGCGGTCGAAGCCATGAGGCTCGAACTCTTCGCTCCGGTCGGGGGTTCCCGCTGGACCGTCGTTGCCGCGCCGGGTCATGTCCGCCTGGTGGTCCCGGCGGAGCGAGCCTTCGCCGAAGGAGTGGACCTCAGCGAATTCACCGGCCCGCTGCTCGGTGTTTCCGTCGGGCTGGAGCAGGTTGCGGCCCTTCTCGTCGGGAGTGGCGCGCCCGTCGGGGGTCCCGCGAACGTCCGCTCACTCCCGGCTCGCGGGTCAGCGGTCCTCAAGAGCGGCGCTGAAATCTGGTGGGATGGTCCGGGGCCCGAGGCGCAGGTGCGGCGGGTGGTGGCCCCGGGCTACGAGGCACGCTATCCCGGCAACTACCGCCGGCAGGGGCGACAGGTGCCGCGCAGGGTCGAGGTCGCTTCGCAGCGCGTCCAGGCGACCCTCACCATCGAGGAACTCGAGGTGAACGCCACCCTGCATGCCGATTCTTTTCGGGTTCGGATCCCCGCGGGTTACCAAAGGGCTGAGATCCGGGAACTGAGTCGGACCTCGAAGCTCCCCGAGCGGTGAAGCGGGTGAGTTCGGCTGCGATCAACGGGAACGCTTCCGGCCGCTCCCTGGTCATCAGGACCCCGGCCAAGATCAATCTGGGACTTCGGGTTCTTTCGCGACGTCCTGACGGTTACCACGAAATCCGTACCGTGCTGGCCTCGGTGGATCTTTGGGACACCCTCACCTTCGAACCGGGCGGCGACGGTCTGGCGCTGGAATGCGACACCCCCTCCATCCCGACGGACGAAACGAACCTGGTCGTTCGCTCGGCCTTGCTGCTTCAGGAATTCGTCGGTCGGCGTCTTCCCGGAGTGCGCATCCGCCTCCAGAAGAACATCCCCGCTGGCCGCGGGCTGGGCGGGGGAAGCTCTGACGCCGCCGCGGCGCTCGTCGGTCTGAATCGACTGTTCGGACTCGGACTTCGCCGTCACGCGCTGCATCGGCTGCTGGCCGCGGTCGGGATGGACGCTCCCTTCTTTCTGTACGGAGGCATCGCCGTCGCTACCGGCCGCGGGGAACAGGTGTTCCCGGTATCCGCGACAGCGGAGCTACCGCTCGTCCTGCTGATTCCGGACTTCATGATTCCGACTCCGGACGCCTATCGTGGCCTCCCGGAGCCACCGGCATCGATCTCCCCAGACGGTGGGTACGTACGGACCGATAGTCTGTTACGGTTTCTTGAGTCGGGTCCCTCGGGGCCCCAACTCAGTGGCAAGCTCCCCGTGGGGTGCTTTCCGAACGACCTTGAACGGTCTACCGTGCTGCAAACGACCCGGCCTCCCGATGCGATTTCGCGCATGCGGAGCACCCTGAAAGCAGCCGGAGCTGTGGAAACAGCCATGTCGGGAAGCGGGTCAGCAGTGTTCGGCGTATTCCCCGACCGGCAGCGTGCGACACTGGCGGCCTCCCGACTTTCGCGGGGGAACCTTCGGGCGATCGCCACCCGCACGATTTCCCGAAGCGAACATCGGGCGGCCCTCTTCGGGAGGTGGCCGGATGGGGCGTGGCCGAGGGGCTAGGCGCCGGATTTTGGTTCCGGTTTACGAGGGTTCGAATCCTTCCGCCCCAGCCCGCAGATCCAGTGTGAGTCGGTAATCCGTTTGTGATCTTCCAACACTCACGTTCCCGGGTTGGCATTCGCCTGTCGCCCGCCGTTCCAGCGAAGTGACCGAGCCAACTACCGAGCGCCAGTGCGAGTCCCGGACCCACGGGTTCGCCGGTGAACTCAAGGTCATCGGGGGCTCGTCCAATCCGCATTTGGCTGCCGAGATCGCACGGCATCTTGGTGTTCCGCTCTGCGAGGTCTCGCTCGGCCGCTTCCGGGACGGGGAGGTCCGCTTCCAGATCAAGGACAACGTTCGTGGCGCGGATGTCTTCGTAATCCAGTCCACCTCTCCGCCCGTCAACGAAAACCTGATGGAGCTGCTCATCATGGTGGATGCGCTGAAACGGGCATCCGCCGCCCGCATCAATGCGGTGATCCCCTACTACGGGTACGCGCGACAGGACCGGAAGGACCGTCCGAGGGTGCCCATTTCGGCCAAGCTGGTGGCCGACCTGCTCACCGTGGCGGGAGTGCACCGCGTGATCTGCATGGATCTCCATGCCGGTCAGATTCAGGGCTACTTCGACATTCCCGTGGATCACCTGTACGCCACGCCGGTCATGCTGGAACATCTGCCAAGCCTCGATCTGGAACGGCCGATCGTGGTCTCGCCGGACGCCGGGGGCGTCGAACGGGCTCGCGCGTACGGCAAAAAGCTCGGTGTGGGTATTGCCGTCATGGACAAGCGGCGGGGCAGCGACAACGAGGTGGAGACCATCCACGTGGTTGGCGATGTGCGCGGCCGTTCCGCAGTGCTGGTTGATGACATCGTGGACTCCGCCGGCACTCTGGTGCGGGCTGCCGAGGCACTCCGGGAGGACGGGGCCACCCGGGTGCTCGCGGCCTGCACGCACGCCGTCCTCTCCGGCCCCGCGGTTCAGCGGGTGGAAGACAGCTCACTCGAGAGCCTCATCGTGGGGGACACGATTCCGCTCTCCCGCGAGATCCGTGCGACGAGTACCAAGATCAAGGTTCTGTCCGTCGCTTCGCTCTTCGCACGAGCGATCGAGAGCGTTCACGGGGAGGCGTCGGTCAGCTCACTCTTCGTCTAGCAGCCTGTGGATAGAGTGACGTGAGTGCCGAGGCCGGCCAGTCCTCCCGGTGGGGGGCGGTTCAGCCGGATGCATCGCCGGTCGTTTCCGTAGCGGGGCGGTAGCACCGCGGAGGTCCCGGAGCGGAAGGGACGGGGGGCGGGGCCACCCGCCCTGCATCCCATCGGGCTCGGGTTTCCGAAGCGGGGCGTTAGCCGCGCGGAGACCCCGGAGCGGAAGGGACGGGGGGCGGGGCTACCCGACCCGCATCCCATCGGGCTCGGGTTTCCGAAGCGGGGCGTTAGCCGCGCGGAGGTCCCGGAGCGGAAGGGACGGGGGGCGGGGTTACCCGGCCCGCATCCCTTCGGGCTCGGGTTTCCGAAGCGGGGCGTTAGCCGCGCGGAGACCCCGGAGCGGAAGGGACGGGGGGCGGGGTTACCCGACCACCATCCCTTCTGGCTCGGGAATGCCGCGTGACTTTGTCCGCAGGCTGCTAGCCCGGGACGCCGCCTGCCGGGTGTCTTTGGGGCGCCTCGGCCGCCGGAGGTTTGCTGCTGCGCAATTCCGGGGCGTGGACTGCTAGACTTCCCCGCCCTGTATTGCCGGTGAGTAGTGGATGGCGCCGCGGCGGCATCCACGGGACTTCTCAGGCGCACTCTCCCGGAGCCCGCCAAGAAGGGTCCTTGAGGACGGCGCTTCCTGCGTCCCCTCTCCCCGTTCCCGGATCTCCGGCCACCCCTGTCCACAACGAACACACCCCCCCACACTTCCATGGCTCAACTCTCGATTCCCGCGAGTTCCCGCACCGCAGTCGGCAAGGGGCCGAATCGACGCCTTCGGGCGACCGGGATGATTCCCGCCGTCGTGTACGGGGGCGCTGGAAGCGCCCGCGCGCTAACGGTTTCACCGCGCCACGTCACCGAAATCGTTCGCTCTCCGCGCGGCGTGAACACCATGTTCTCGCTGGAGATCGACGGCGAGGAGAGCGTCGAGCAGGTGATGATTCACGACTATCAGCTGCACCCACTCGACCACTCGGTCCTTCATGCGGACCTGATGCGGGTGGATCCGGCCAAGGCGTCGGATTGGCATGTCCCCGTTCACCTTGAAGGAGAGTCCCAGGGTGTCAAACGCGGTGGGTATCTTGACTTCGTCACCCGATCTCTCACCGTCAGTTGCCTGCCGCACGACATCCCGGAGTTCCTTCCGCTCGCCGTCACCGAACTCGACTACGGTGACACCGTGAGGGCGGCGAACATCGAGTTGCCGAAGGGGCTCACCCTTGCGGGCGAACCCAAAGTGGTCATCGTGCACGTCTCCGCGCCGAAGGGAACAGACGAGCCCGAGCAGGCAGACGAAGACGAAGCTGAAGTGCCCGAAGAGTGACCCGCGGAACCCCCCTGATTCAGCGCGTTGCCCAGTCTGCAGTCCCTGTCGGCGTCCTGGTCGGCTCTTGCTGTGAGCGATCCTCGTTCGAGCGTTGCCGGCGAAACCGGGGAAGGGATACCGGACGAACTTCCGACTCGGGTCGCAGTTCCGGTCCGGCTCATTGTGGGACTCGGCAATCCGGGCGCCCGCTATGAGGGAACCCGGCACAACATCGGCTTCGACGCCGTCGCCGCGCTACTGCAAGAGCGATCCGTGCAGCCTCGCCACTTCGACGGCGGCCTTCTCGTCCAGACCGAGATTGCTGGCCGGGACATCGGCCTGCTGCGGCCGATGAGCTACATGAACCGGAGCGGCGGTCCGTTGCGGCGCCTGTTGCAGAGCGAAGGGCTGTCGCCTGAGACGACCTTGATCGTGTGCGATGACTATGCACTCCCGTTGGGAGCGATTCGAACCCGCCGCCGTGGGAGCGACGGTGGTCATAACGGCCTGGCGTCCATCGTCGCCGCTCTCGGAACGAACGAGATCCCGAGGATGCGCCTCGGCATCGGAACTCCCCCGGCCGGAGAGGATCCGGCTGACTTTGTGCTTTCCCGCTTTACCTCCCATGAGATCGCTCCGGTGGAAGATCTGTTGGAGCGTGCGGTAGAGGCCATCGAAACCGCGGTCGGGCAGGGGATCGAGACTGCCATGAACCGGTTCAACCGGACGACCGCCTGATGCGGAACCGTCCGCAGATTCCCGCACAGTTGCTTGCGGATGGCGTCACAGGTGACGCTGGAGACAGCCTCGAATGAGCGTACAGTCGAGTCCCCAAACGATGGCCCCGGCGGGCCCCCCACCAGCGGATCCCCTCATGAACGGATACGAATTCATGTTCATTCTGGATCCGACCCTCGATGACGCGGCCTCCCTGGCGGTCGTCGAGCGCGTGGAGGGAATCGTCAAGGGGCAAGGCGGTGAGATCGCGAGCCTGAAGCCGTGGGAGCGGCGACGACTTGCATATCCCATCGCCGGGCACCACGAAGGCCTTTACATCCTTTGCTACTTCGATGCGCCTCCGGCTTCCATCAGGGGCATCGAGAGTCGCGTTCGCCTTGCTGAAGGCGTCTTGCGGTTCATCGTGCTGCGGACTGACGAGGAGACCCGAGAGCGTGATCAGGCGGCGGACCTTCGCCGACGCGAGGAACGGACCGCCCGCGCCGCCGAGGCTGCCGCCAGGGCCAGCGAGAAAGCGGCTGAGGAGGCCGCCGGCGCCAAAGAGCGCGAGGGAGCCGGAGACGTGACGTCACGGGACGGGTCCACTCGGGGCGGGTCCACTCGGGATGGGTCCACTCGGGGCGGGTCCATTCGGGACGGGTCCATTCGGGACGGGTCCACACGGGACGGGTCCATTCGGGACGGATCCACTCGGGACGGGTCCATTCAAAACGCCGAGGAGGAGACTTCATGAGCGACGACAGACTTGAGACCCCTCAGCGCCGACGTCGGCAGACAGTACGGCGGGTGAGGGTCAACCCAGTGTTGAATGGCGTAGACCGAGTGGACTGGAAGGACGTCGATTTTCTTCGCGAGTTCCTCGGTGATCGCGCCAAGATCGCGCCTCGCCGCGTATCGCGGGCGAGCGCCCGAGCACAGCGTCAGATCCGGGTCGCCATCAAGCGCGCCCGACAGATGGCGCTTCTGCCCTACGCATAGGGCCACCAACGGGGAAAAGTCCCATGCGCCTCCTGTTGAGACAGCCCGTAGATTCCCTGGGGGAACCGGGCGACGAAGTAAACGTCCGCCCGGGCTACGCTCGCAACTATCTGCTTCCCCGTCGGATCGCGATTCCAATCACCGACGAAAACCGCCAGGAGGTGGCCGGAGCCCGAAAGCTGTGGGCCGTGGAGAGGGTCAAGGAGCGAGAGGCGGCCGAGGCCCTCGCCCGCGCTCTCGAGGGCCAGACCCTCCGATTCGAACGTCGGGTGAAAACGGATTCCAATGAGCTCTACGGCTCCGTTTCGGTTCAGGACATCGCCCGACAGCTTGCGGAGAACGGGTTCCGGATCGCCCGCAACCGCATCATTCTCGGTGGCCCGATCAAGGTCGCAGGCCCCAGCGCGGCCGTCATCCGGCTTCACAGCGAAATCGAGGTGGACCTCCCGATCGAGGTTTCTCCGGTCGCCGCCGGGTCCCTCGGAGTGGAACCGCTGCCGGAAATCCCGACAGAGGTATCAGCCAGTCGCGTTGACGATGCCGAATCCGGCGAGGATGAGGCCGTCTCCAGGGTGTCCTCCGAGGAAGCGGACGACTCGGAGGACTGACCGCGCCGAGCAGCCTGTGAACAAAGTCGCGCGGCCCAGTTCTCCCGGTGGGGGGTCGAGCGACGAACCATCCCGGTTGAACCGCTTCGCTCATCGTTGCGCTTCGGTCGAAAGACAGTCGGGCCAGTTCTCCCGGTGGGGGCTCCTCCCTCGCGCGCCTTGTCAGCCGGGCCCCCACCGGGAGAACTGGGCCTCGGCGCTCTCGGCGCTCACGCCACTTTGTCCACAGGCTGCTAGCGCCGGAGCTGCTGAGGCGCCCATGTTCGGCTCGCCCCGTGGTTCCGGTCGCCAGCGGGACGCTGCCCGACGTTCGCTCTTGCTCCTCCGCCGGCTAGCAGGGATGGCGTCGCTGTTCCGAACCTTCTCCGCAGCAAGGCCTTTGGGCCCCGCTCCCTTCGGGGAAAAGTTGTAGCGAGGCGTCTGGCCATGCCGGACGAAGCCGTGCGCCTCCCCCAGGATCCGGCGGCCGAACGGGCAGTCCTCGCCGCGGTACTCGTGGATCGACGCCAGCTTGACGCGGTTCGCGAGATCCTGAAATCCAAGGACTTCCACGATGGCCGCCATCAGCGGATCTTCGAGGTTTTCTGTCTGCTCGACGACGCCCCTGAGGTCCGGAAGATCGATCTGCTCACCGTTCGCGCGGAACTCGAGCGGACCGGAAGATTGGAGGCGGCCGGTGGCGGCGGCTACCTCAGCGAACTGGTCGATGGGGTGGCGCGCTCCTCGAACGCTGCGGATTACGCCAGGCTGGTGCGCGAGCACTCGCTCAGCCGCGAACTTCATCAGCTCGGCAGCCGTATCGCGAGCGATGCCGTTCGGAACCCCCCACAGGAAATCCTCGCCAATGCCGAGCAGGAGCTCTTTGCCATTGCGGAGGGATCCTTCGCTTCCGGTCCGGTGCGGCTCACCGAGGATCTGGGGCGCCTCGCCGAAGAGTCATCCAGGAGACGCGAGGGTTTCTCGGGCATCCGCACCGGGTTTCAGGACCTCGATGACCTCATGGGCGGCCTCCGGAAGTCGGACCTGATCCTGGTCGGAGCCCGACCCGGTGAGGGCAAGACCAGCCTTGCCCTGAACATCGCGCTGGCCGCCGGTCACGCTGGGAAGCGGGTTCTGATTTTCAGTCTGGAGATGCCCCTCCGGCAGATTGCCACGCGACTTCTCTTTTCCCAGGCACGAGTGGACGCTCGGCAGTTGTCGCGCCCTGGAATGCTTAGCGAAAGGGATCGCCGACTGATCCAGACCACGCTTCCCGTTGTCGCCCGCATGCCGATCTACGTGGACGATTCGAACGTTACGCCCGTCGAGCTTCGGTCGAAGGCGCGTCAGCTCAGTCGCGAGCATGGGCTCGATCTGATCGTGATCGACTATTTGCAACTCATGCGCGGGTCGGAGCCCGGAACGCGGCGCTTCGAGAACCGCAATCTGGAGATCGCCGAGATCAGCCGGTCTTTCAAAATATTGGCCAAGGAACTCGACGTTCCGATCCTGGCGCTCTCTCAGCTCAGTCGAGCGCCGGAGCAACGCACCGGGGCTTCCACAGTGCCGCGGCTTTCCGACCTGCGTGAATCAGGCGCTCTCGAGCAGGACGCGGACATAGTGATCTTCATCCACCGGGAGTGGCAGAAGAAAACGGATGGGGCAGGCGAGGTCGAAGCGCCCTCTCCCCCGGTACGCCGGGTCATTGTCGCGAAGAACCGCAACGGTCCGGTCGGAAACATCAAGCTCGCCTGGCTTGATCGCTACACGAGGTTCGAGAGTCTCGCCGATGAGGAAGCGGGCCGGGACGTCGACTACCCCGAACCGGGTGAGGATCTGGGTTTCTGAGCCGGTGACAAAGCGGTCCGGCGTTCGCTTCGCCTGCGTGGAGTGCGGGCAGGACTACTCCCGTTGGATGGGGTACTGCCCGTCCTGTTCCTCGCAGACTCCGCTCGTCGAACACCAGGCGCCGCAGGGCGATTCAGCGGCGGGCCGCTGGCGCGGGTTTGCCGCGGCGGCCGGCGGGGACGCTTCGAAGCCGGTCGCCTGGAACGAAGTAGACATCACGGCGGCGCCCCGCCGTCCGTTGGGTATCCCGGAACTCGACCGCGTTCTGGGTGGCGGCGTGGTGCCCGGCTCAGCGGTGTTGGTCGCTGGAGAGCCAGGCGCCGGAAAGAGCACCCTCTTGCTGCAGTTGGCCGCTGCCGCTGCCGCTTCCGGGGAACCCGTGCTGTACGTGAGTGGAGAGGAATCCGAGCATCAACTGAAACTGCGCGGCGAGCGCCTCGGCATCCGGCCAGAGTCGCTCCTTCTCTTTTCGGAGACCAGCATGCCCCGGATCCTCGAAGCAGCGCAGTCCGTGGAGCCGCGGCTCCTGGTTCTCGATTCCGTGCAGTGCGTCCACTCGCCCGAGATCAGCGGCGCCCCGGGGACGGTCACCCAGGTCCGGGAGGCCGCCGCGTCGCTTGTGCTGTACGCCAAGGGCACACGGGTTCCCGTGTTCATCATCGGTCATGTCAACAAGGACGGGGCTATCGCGGGGCCCCGCACTCTCGAACACATGGTGGACACCGTGCTGCACTTCGAAGGGGACCGAAGGCAGTCTCACCGGCTGCTGCGCGCGGTGAAGAACCGATTCGGCGCGGCCGGCGAGCTCGGTGTGTTCGACATGACGGGGCAGGGCCTCGTGCCGGTCCAGAATCCCTCGGAGCTTTTCCTGACGGGAGGCGCCCCCAAGCCGGGGTCGGCGGTGGTGTGCACGCTGGAGGGAACGAGGCCTCTCCTCGCCGAGATCCAGGTGTTGCTCGCCGAGAGCCCCCTTGCTTATCCCCGACGGGTTCCGGTTGGGTTCGACGGTGGCCGTCTTGCTGTGCTGTTGGCCGTTTTGGAGAACAATGGCGGCGGGGGACTTCTCCGCAGTGACGTCTATGTGTCGGTAACCGGTGGTCTCACCGTGAGCGAGCCGGCCGCCGATCTGGGTCTCCTCGCGGCGGTGGTTTCCCGGCGGCGGGGAACCCCCCTTCCCCGGGGAACCGTTTTTCTGGGTGAAGTCGGCCTTTCCGGAGAGGTGCGACCCGTCCACCAGGCGGGGGTCCGGTTGCGAGAGGCGGCGCGCCTCGGATACTGCCGTGCGGTGATGAATCCGGGAGGTATTCGCGCTGCCGAACGGCCGGCAGAAATGGAACTTGTCGCGGTCGAGGCTCTGGACGAGGCGCTCGCCGCGGTGGTCTAGCAGCCTGTGGTGAAACTCACGCGGCGTTTGAGCGGCGATGCATCCCGGCTGAACCACTCCGCTTCGCTCCGTTCTGCGTTGCGTTTCGGTCGAAATACACCCGGTATTCCTCCCTCACGCGCCTTGTCAGCCGGGCGCCTCCCCGCTCTCGGCGCTCACGCGAGTTCCACCACAGGCTGCTAGCCGGAGGTCCCCCACCATGCGGGTTGGCGCGGTCGTCGTAGCAGCCGGGTCCGGGATGCGGTTCGGCTCGGCGGAGATCCCGAAACAATTCCAACCGGTCCTTGGCCTTCCCCTGGTCGTCCATTCAGTCCGCGCGGTCCTTGCTTCGGAATCCGTGACGCGTCTTGTGCTCGTCCTCCCGGCGGAGGGGTTTGATTCCTGGCAAGCGGAACTGCGTCCGTTCTTCGATCAAGAGGGAAACCGGGTCTCATTCTGTTCCGGGGGGGCCACCCGCCAGGAATCGACATCGCGCGGACTCGACGCGCTCGACGAGCGGTTCCAGCGGGAAGAGGGTGGGTTTGCGGATGTGGTGGCCGTCCACGACGGGGCGAGGCCGGCGCCACCGCTGTCTCTGGTCGAAGAGGTCATCGAGGCCGCGCACCGCCATGGCGCCGCGATCCCGGGATGCCGTCCGTCGGACACTCTGTGGCGACTGGGCGCCGACGGAAACGTGGATAGCCTCGTGGATCGGGAGCACACCGTCGCCGTCCAGACGCCCCAGTGTTTCCGGCGGAGCCTTCTCAAGAACGCGCTCCTCCGGGCGGCGGCAACGGGCGAATCCGGAACGGACGAGGCGTCGATGGTGCGCTCCTTCGGCCATCCGGTTCGGGTTGTTGCCGGGAGTCCGCGGAACCTGAAAGTGACCCGCCCGACCGATCTGGAGATCGCCCGCACCCTGCTGGGCGGGGACGCTGGAATGCCGAGAATCGGTTTTGGTTTCGATGCTCACCGGTTTGGAACCAGCGGGACGCTCCGGTTGGGAGGCATCCTGTTTCCGGGGATAGCCGCGCTCGAAGGACACTCCGACGGGGACGCAGTCCTGCACGCCCTGACCGACGCGATCCTCGGCGCGGTTGCCGGGCCTGATATCGGAGCGCTGTTTCCGTCGTCCGACCCCGCGCTTCGCGGAGCGGCGAGCGAACTGTTCGTGAAGCGGGCTCTCGAGGTCGCCGCCACTGCCGGCTTTGAACCCGGTCAGGTGGATCTCACCATTGTCGCCGAGCAACCGCGGCTCGCCCCCCGAATCGACGAGATGCGTCGCCGCCTGGGAGTCCTGCTCGGCATCCCCGACAGCGCCGTAGGCCTCAAAGCGACAACCACGGACGGAATGGGCTTCACCGGGAGGGGCGAGGGATTGGCCGCGACGGCGCTGGTGCGCCTTGACCCCCGGGAGCCGACCCTTGAAACGGCGGCGCCTCCCGGATGACGCAGGACGAAAACCGCCGCCCGGAGAAGGGCGCCAAGTCCCCCGAAAGGAGCAACGAGGACCGAGGGGCGACCTGGGTCTTCGGTCCGGCCAGAGTGGAGGAGACACTGCAGGGCATCCCGAACCAGGTTCGGCGGGTGCTGGTACGCACGGGACCGCTTCAGCACCGCCATGAAGCTCTGCTGAAGATCGCCCGGGCCCGTGGCGCTCCGCTGCAGCGGGTTTCCAATCAGCAACTGGACAGGATTTCCGCGGGAGCACGTCATCAGGGAGCCGCGTGCGAGGTCTCACCGGTACGGTGGTTGTCTCTCGGGGACGTTTTGTCGCTGGAACCGAAGCCGAGCCTGCTTCTGCTGCTTGACCGCATCGAAGATCCCCGGAATTTCGGGGCGCTGGTCCGCGCTGCCGACGGCGCGGGGGTTGACGCCGTTCTGGTGCCCCGCCGGGGTGCCGCCCCGCCCTCGGCCGTAGCGATCGCCGCGTCGGCGGGGGCTATTGCGCGCGCCCGCCTCGTTCGGATTCCGGGCGCCGCGAGTGCCCTCCGGGCGCTCAAGGCTCATGGGTACTGGACCGTCGGTCTCACCCCGCGGGCGACCGCTCGCTGGCACGAGTTCGACTGGACCCAGCCGACCGTTTTGGCCGTGGGGTCCGAAGGACGAGGCCTCGCCGCGGGTGTCTCGAAGGAATGCGAAGTCCTGGTTTCCCTGCCGCAGTTGGGTTCGGTTCGCTCCCTGAACGTCTCCGTCGCCACCGGCATCGTGCTGTATGAAACCGTGCGGCAGCGAGGACTGGAGTAGCAGCCGGTGGACAAAGTGGCGCGGCCCAGTTCTCCCGGTGGGGGCTCGGCCGGCGATTCATCCCGGCTGAACCGCACCTCTGCGAGGCGCTCATCGTTGCGCTTCGGTCGAAATACACCAGGGCCAGTTCTCCCGGTGGGGGCTCCTCCCTCGCGCGCCTTGTCAGCCGGGCGCCTCGCCCCCACCGGGAGGACTGGCCGGCCTCGGCGCTCACGCCACTTTGCCCACCGACTGCAAGGCGGACCAGACCTCCACTGCCGGGCGGGGCGGCGGGCCTCCGATTCGCAGTTGACACTGCGCTGAACGCGCTTCTATAATGCGCCGTTCGCCGGTGCACGCTGGCGTAGCTCAGGAGGCAGAGCAGCTGATTTGTAATCAGCCGGTCAAGGGTTCAAGTCCCTTCGCCAGCTCCGGATCGGGCCAGATCGCATCGGGCCGGACCATTTCGGGTCCGACCCTAACGGATCGGACCCGACCGCGCTGGGTCTGGAGGGGTTGATCCGGATGATTGGTCCGGATCGACCGGCTGATTATCAGAGAGGTTGCTTTCCCGTCTCTGTGAGTGGCGGAGTTTTTTCCTCGGGCGGAGTGGTAGCGAAGCGGCCAAACGCAGCAGGCTGTAAACCTGCCGGCTTTATGCCTTCGGAGGTTCGAATCCTCCCCGCTCCACCACCGCCTGCGGAGTCTCCCCAACCGAACCCATTTGACCACTTTGATCACCGACAACGGCTCGCTCCGGGTCGATCCGACACGCTCCCACCGTGGACATGACGTACTTGCGTCCGCGGACGGGACCTCGCCGGTTCGCCCCCCGGTTCGCCCCCCGGTTCGCCCCCCGGTTCGCCCCCCGGTTCGCCCATTGTTGGCGGTTCTTTCTTTCCATAATGCGGGAGTAGCTCAGTTGGCAGAGCATCAGCCTTCCAAGCTGAGGGTCGCGGGTCCGAATCCCGTCTCCCGCTCCCTGAAAGGGGCGGCGCAGTTCGTGTTGTCCCGGGACCGTGGCCGAGGCTTCGGCGTCCACCGAGGCTTCGGCGTCCACCGAGGCTTCGGCGTCCACCGAGGCTTCGGCGTCCAAGCGGTCCGGAGCCGCACCATCGGCCCCCGCCCTCGTCTCCGCCCACGTGGCTCAGTGGTAGAGCACTTCCTTGGTAAGGAAGGGGTCACCGGTTCAATCCCGGTCGTGGGCTCCATTCTCGCCCCCATCCCCACTGTGGGGACGATCTGATTCCCCAGCTCTCACAGCAATTTCGCAGCAAACAAGGAGAAAGACCAGATGGCCAAGGAGAAGTTCGAGCGCACCAAACCTCACGTGAACGTGGGGACCATCGGTCATGTGGATCACGGCAAAACGACCCTGACCGCAGCGATTACGAAGGTCCTCGCCACCGAACAGGGTGGAACGTTCCGGAGTTTCGACTCGATTGACAACGCCCCCGAAGAGAGGGCGCGGGGCATCACGATCGCGACCGCGCACGTGGAATATGAAACCGATGCGCGCCACTACGCGCACGTGGACTGCCCGGGACACGCCGACTACATCAAGAACATGATCACCGGCGCCGCCCAGATGGATGGCGCGGTCCTGCTGATCTCTGCTCCGGATGGACCCCAGGCGCAGACTCGCGAGCACATCCTGCTCGCCCGTCAGGTCGGTGTGCCCCGGATCGTCGTGTTCCTCAACAAGGTGGACATGCTGGACGACGAGGAGCTGCTCGAACTCGTGGAACTCGAAGTCCGGGAACTCCTGTCCTACTACGACTTCCCCGGCGACGACATTCCGGTCATCCGAGGCAGCGCGCTCAAGGCCCTCGAGTCCGACGACCCGAGCGATTGGGAACCGATCCGGGAGCTGACCAAGGCTGTTGATGAGTACGTCCCCGTGCCGGAACGCGCGATCGAGAAGGACTACCTGATGCCGATCGAGGATGTCTTCTCGATCTCGGGCCGCGGCACCGTGGTGACCGGCCGAATCGAGCAGGGCAAGGTTCGTGTTCAGGAGGAAGTCGAAATCGTCGGAATCCGGGAGACCCGGAAGCGGGTGGTGACCGGAGTAGAGATGTTCAAGAAGCTTCTCGACGAGGGCGAGGCCGGGGACAACGTGGGGATTCTCCTGCGAGGCACCGACCGGCGGGACGTGGAACGCGGAATGGTGCTCGCCAAGCCCGGCTCCATCACTCCTCACACGAAGTTCCGTTCCGAGGTCTATGTGCTCTCCAAGGAAGAGGGTGGACGCGAGAAGCCGTTCAAGAGTGGTTACCGCCCGCAGTTCTATTTCCGGACCACGGATGTGACCGGCACCGCCACGCTCCTGGGCGACCAGGTGGTGGCCATGCCCGGCGACAACATTCAGCTTGAAGTGGAACTGATCACCCCAATCGCCATGGACCGCGGCCTCCGCTTCGCGATCCGTGAAGGTGGCAGGACGGTCGCCTCCGGGATGACCACCGAAGTCCTGGAGTAGGCGGAGCTAACCGGAAACGGTCTCTCCGCGGGCGGCGTGAGTCGTCCGCGGGGCGGTCATCCTTGGGAGATCCCAACCGAGCAGAACCGACGGGGAAAGAATGGCTCGAGAAAAGAAGCGGCAAATCGTCACGCTCGCCTGCACCGACTGCAAGCGGCGTACGTATTCGACCACGAAGAATCGGACAACTCATCCCGGCCGGATGGAACTGCGCAAATATTGCCGTTTCTGCCGGACCCACATATTGCACCGGGAGACGCGTTGACTTCGCCCAGGCTGCCGATGGACTTGGCTGACCGGGAGTTCGGAGCGATGGCCCTGTCGGGTTGCCTGTCGGGTTGCCTGTCAGGTTCGATGTCGGATGGGATTCGGATGCGTTCCACGGGTGTTAACAGCCGGTGGTGGAACCCGGGTGAGCGCCGAGAGCGGGGAGGCCCAGTTCTCCCGGTGGGGCCAGTTCTCCCGGTGGGGGCCCGGCTGACAAGGCGCGTGAGGGAGGAGCCCCCACCGGGAGAACTGGCCCGAGTGTATTTCGACCGAAACGCAACGCAGAGCGCCGCGAAGCGCCAGTTCTCCCGGTGGGGGGGCGGTTCAGCCGGGATGCATCGCTGTTCGAGCCTCCACCGGAAGAACTGGGCCGCCTGGGTTTCACCACCGGCTGCTAACCCGCTTGATGATGTGAGGGGTGCGAAGGCCAGTAGCTCAATCGGTAGAGCACCGGTCTCCAAAACCGGGGGTTGGGGGTTCGATCCCCTCCTGGCCTGCCATCCCGATGTCCCCCGACGAGACGAGAGGTGCGGATTTTGAGCGTGCTTGACCGGTTCGGAACGGCCCGCACTTTTCTCGGAGAAGTCCGAGGGGAGTTGGACAAGGTCACCTGGCCGACCAGAGATGAGGTACGGGGCACCACGATCATCGTGTTGATCACCGTCTTCTTCTTCGGGTTCTATCTGTATGGCCTCGATATCGTCATGTCGTACATCTCAGCATTCATCACGAATTTGATCGGGTAGTTTCATGGGTAGAGAGTGGTTCATCGTCTCAACGCACTCCAAGTTCGAGGAGAGCGTCAAGGAGGCTCTGCGCCATCGCGCCAATGCGTACGGACTCGGAGATCAGATCGGCGAGATTCTCATTCCGACCGAGAAGGTCGTTGAAATGCGCGGTGGACGCCGCGTGGTCACGACCAAACAGGTCTATCCGGGATATGTGCTGGTCAACATGGAGATGAACGCGGATACCTGGCAAGTAGTCAAGAACACCGACAAGGTCATGGGTTTTGTACCGCCGCACAAACCGCAGCCCATGCCCGACGATGAAGTCCTCCGTATTCGGGAACAGATGGACGATGCGAGTCAGGCGCCAAAACTGAGGCACACGTTTCAGACCGGCGAATCCGTGCGCATCATTCACGGCCCTTTCAATGGCTTTCAGGGTGTCGTGGATGAAGTCCAGCCTGATCGCAACAAAGTGAAGGTCATGGTCACGATCTTCGGACGTTCTACCCCCGTGGAACTGGAGTTTCTCGAGGTAGAGAAAGTTTGAGCGTTAGTCAGAGAGGTCTGCGATGAAGAAAGTGCTTGCCGTTACGAAGATCCAGTTGCCCGCCGGCAAGGCGACGCCTGCGCCGCCAGTTGGCCCCGCGCTCGGGCAACATGGGATCAACATCATGGACTTTTGCAAGTCCTTCAACGCGAAGACGGCAAACGACCCTGGAATGATCATTCCGTGTGTCGTCACGGTGTATCAGGACCGATCGTTCAGCTTCATTACCAAGACTCCACCTGCCGCAGTCCTCCTGAAGCGCGCCGCGGGAATTGCGAAGGGATCGGGTGAGCCGAACCGGATACGCGTGGGAAAAGTGTCTGTCAGTCAGGTGGAGGAAATCGCCCGGATCAAGATGCAGGACCTCAATGCCGTTGACCTCGATGGCGCGCGTCGAATCGTTGAAGGAACGGCCCGCAGCATGGGGATCGAGGTCGGCTAGCAACTCGTGGAAAAAGCACCCCGCATGGCCCCCACAATGAAAGATACGCGAGCTCGGCGGAGTTTTTTCCGCTGCGGGGCGCTTTCACCACGGGATGGTGGTGCGAATCGCTACGCGATTCGCACCACCGTTTTTCGTGGGGAGGGGAAACCCCTCTCCACACCCCACCGCTGCGGCGCTTCGCGCCGCAGCGTCACGATGAGCAACTCGTGCCACAGGCTCGTAGAGGTTCAGAAACGGCAATCAGGATCGTGATACGGATTATGGGAAAGAAGTACACAGCGGCGAAATCCGCTCTCGCGGATGCAACTCCGGAAACACTCGGAGAGGCCTTTGCGACCCTCCGGACCGCGAGCTTTGCGTCCTTTGACGAAACCGCCGAAATCGCCATGCGGCTGGGAGTGGACCCGCGCCACGCCGATCAAATGGTCCGCGGGTCAGTAGTTCTTCCTCATGGACTTGGAATCGCGCGTCGCGTCGTGGTCATCGCCTCAGGGGAGAAGGCGAAAGAAGCCGAGGAAGCGGGCGCCGATGAGGTTGGCGGAGACGACATGGTCGCTCGAATCCAGAGCGGGTTCCTTGATTTTGAAGCCGTAGTGGCGACGCCGGACATGATGCGGTCAGTCGGCAAGCTCGGGCGGGTTCTCGGGCCGCGCGGGATGATGCCCAACCCCAAATCCGGTACCGTTACCTTCGACGTAGCGAAGGCGGTCCAGGAGATCAAAGCCGGAAAAGTGGACTATCGGGTGGACAAGACGTCCAACATTCATGCCCCGGTCGGGAAACTCTCCTTCTCCGACGAGCGGCTGGTGGAAAACACGCTCGCCTTCGTCTCTGCGGTGGTTCGATCGAAGCCCGCGGCGGCAAAGGGCCGTTACATCCGGAGCGTCGCCCTTAGCTCAACGATGAGCCCCTGCCTCCACATCAGTCCGTCGCTGGTCGACGCCAAGTAGATCCAGGAAACCGGAGATTCGAGGAAAGGTCGAAACGATGCAACGCATGGAGAAGCAGGATGCAGCGACGTCGCTCGCCGCGCTACTGAAGTCCCGGGCAGCGGTGTTTTCTTTCGATTACCGAGGCCTTTCCGTGGCGGACGTCATGGACCTTCGTCGCCTGGTCCGCGAAGCCGGTGGCAAGTACCGCGTCGTGAAGAACAGCACGGCGAAGTGGGCTTTTCAGGAGGCCGGGATCGCCGGGATGGACGATCAACTCGTCGGAATGACCGGACTGGCCTGGTGTGAAGAGGATCCCGTGGCCCTGGCCAAGGCTCTCCACGAAGGAATCAAGCAGTTTGCGGCCTTCGAGTACAAGGGTGGAGTCGTGTTCGACCAGATGCTCGGACCGCAGCAGTTCGAAGCACTGGCGAAGCTTCCTGGTCAGGAGGTGCTCCGTGGCCAGCTCGTCGGCGTCATCGCGGCGCCGATCCGGAACCTCATGAATGTCCTTGAGGGAGTTCCCCGGAACCTTGTGCTCGTGCTCAAGGCAGCTGAACAAAAGGCTGCTGACGGCGGGGGAGCCGAATAGTGGTCCTCCGCAGCCCGTGTGATTCGGATTCGGCACCCTGCCGGCTCCGGTCTTTCATTCCCAGTGTATTCGCCCAGTTCGATAAGGCGTAAGGAGTAGATGCCCACCATGTCGACAATCACCCAGCAGGATGTTGTCAACCACATCAAACAGCTCACCGTGTTGGAGCTCTCCGACCTCGTCAAGGCGCTCGAAGACGAGCTCGGAGTTTCCGCGGCGGCCGCCATGCCGGTGGCAGTCGCTGCCGGTGCCGGCGATGCGGCGCCAGCCGAGGAGCAGACGGAGTTTGACGCCGTACTCACCGAAACGGGTCCAAATCGGGTTCAGGTCATCAAGGCCGTTCGGGAGCTGACGAGTCTCGGCCTTCGCGAGGCGAAGACGCTGGTCGAAGAGGCTCCGAAGGCGGTCAAGGAAGGCGTTCCCATCGAGGAGGCCAAGCAGATCCAGGAGCGATTCAAGGAAGTCGGCGCCACGATCGAAATCAAGTAGATCGGGTGCGTCTCCTTTGCGAATTCTTTTTCCCCGGTTTCACCGCGTTCCACGTTTCGCTGATGGTGGAGGACCACCATCAGCGTGCGCGGAGGCGGCCTTCCGGACCATCTCCCGGCTCATCGAGGCGTCTCCGGACGACCTCGGGACTTGCCGGGTGTCGTGTATTTACGCGAACAGGCCGTCCTCATGCTGACTGCTGAAATCACTCCAAAGAAGACGCGGCACGACTTCTCGCGCATTCGTGCTTCGATCCCGCTGCCGAAACTCATCGAGGTCCAGCACCGGTCGTACGATCGATTCCTCCAGAAGGATCTTCAGCCGCAGGATCGCGAGGAGATCGGCCTCCAGGCGGTATTCCGCTCGATCTTCCCCATCAAGGATTTCCGTGATAATTGCGAACTCGACTTCCTTGAGTATTCGGTAGGGCGGTGGGCCTGCAGTTGCGGCGAACTCGAAGGCATAGAGCAAACCCGGAACGGTTCGGTCTGCAATTACTGCGGAGATCGGGTCCACCTCAAGGTCGAGCACGACGTAGAGCAGTGCCAGCAGCGCGGCAAGACATACGCCGTGCCACTGAAGGTAAAGATCAGGCTCACGGTGTGGGACCGGGATCCGGAGACCAATCAGCGGTCCATCCACGACATCAAGGAGGAAGAGGTTTTCTTCGGCGATATCCCGCTGATGACCGAGAACGGTACGTTCATCATCAACGGTACCGAGCGGGTCGTCGTGTCCCAGTTGCATCGCTCGCCCGGCGTCTTCTTTCACGAGGCGGAGCGCGGGTGTTTCCTGGCCCAGGTGGTGCCCTATCGGGGTTCCTGGCTTGAATTCGAGACCGATGCCAGGGGTTTTCTGCAGGTTCGCATTGATCGGAAAAAGCGCTTTCCGGCGACGATTTTCCTGAGAGCGCTCGGATTCGGCAAGACGGAGTCGATCGTGGCGCGCTTCTATCGCGTGCATGAAGCGGTTCTTTCGACGAGCCGCGTCCGCCTCCCGTTGACCGATGAGCTGAAGGAGATGCTCCTCGACGAGCGCACCGAGCAGAGCATCGAATCGGACGGAGAGGTCGTCATCGAGGGAGGAAAGCGCATCAGTCGGGGTGACATCAGGCGATTGGCGCGGCAGGGCCGCAAGGCCCTTGAGTTCCAGCTGGAAGCCTTCGGCGGTTTCCGGCTCGCCACTCCCGTGACTATCCAGGACACGGGTGAGGAAGTGCCGGCCAACACCCGGCTGACGCCGGAGCTGGTTGCTGAACTTGGAGAAGCCGGACCGATTCGGGTCGTTCTGCCCGGAGCGGACCCGGTTGGCGCCGTTCTGGCGGACACCTTGGACAAGGATCCACTTACCAGACAGCGCGGCACGGATGCAGCCAACGCCGAGAGCGTGGATGGGGCACTGGTGGAGCTGTACCGGCGGCAGCGTCCCGGTGATCAGCCAACCGTGGAGAGTTCCCGAACCCTTCTCCACAACCTGTTCTTCAATGAGCAGAAGTACGACTTCTCGCGGGTTGGGCGGCGCAAGCTGGCGACCAAGCTCGAACGCGAGATGGACCCCAATCGAACCATCCTCACCGAAGAGGATTTCGTCCTCGTCCTGGACTATCTGCTTCGCCTGACGTGCGGGGCAGGCGGCTATCGGGCGGACGACATCGATCACCTCGGGAACCGGCGGGTCCGGTCCGTGGGTGAGCTGCTGGAGAACCAGTTCCGGCTGGGTCTGGTGCGGATGGAGCGAGCGATTCGGGAAAAGATGAACGTGTATCAGGAAATGACGACCGCGATGCCGCGGGACCTGATCAACGCAAAGCCCGTAACCGCCGCAGTTCGTGAGTTCTTCGGTGCTTCGCAGCTTTCGCAGTTCATGGAGCAGACGAATCCGCTCTCGGAGGTGACGCACAAGCGTCGCCTGTCGGCGCTCGGGCCGGGAGGACTATCCCGTGATCGAGCGAAGTTCGACGTGCGGGACGTTCACGCGACGCACTATGGGCGCATCTGCCCAATCGAGACGCCTGAAGGGCCCAACATCGGTCTGATCAGTTCCCTGTCGTGTTACGCGACGATCGACAACTACGGCTTCATCCAGAGTCCTTACCGAAAAGTCACGAACGGGCGGATCGTGGACTATGTCCGGGTTGAGGACCCTGGGGACACGAAGCTTGAGCTTGGCGCCATCGTGCCGAGCCAAGAAGCCGACGCTGCAAACGAGAAGCTCGGGCGTCGCCGGCGTCCCGCTACGTTGATCCCTCACGCGTTCTACCTCTCGGCACTCGAAGAAGAACGCCACACGATCGCTCAGGCGAACGCCAGGGTAGGCGACAACGGCGAACTTCTCGACTCCCGGGTCAACTGTCGCCACGAAGGCGAATTCGTTCCCTCTCCCAGAGAAAACGTCGATTTCATCGATGTCTCTCCGAAGCAGATCGTGTCGGTGGCGGCATCGCTCGTGCCGTTCCTGGAGAACGATGATGCCAACCGGGCTCTGATGGGTTCCAACATGCAGCGCCAGGCCGTGCCACTGATTACCGCGGAAGCGCCGCTTGTGGGTACCGGTATGGAATTCGTGACCGCGCGGGATTCCGGTTCGGTCATCGTCTGCCGGGAGAACGGTGTGGTGGACCGCGTGGACGGGCGCCGCATCATTGTTCGGAAGGAAAGCGATACGGCGGGAGAGACCGAGATTGGAGCAAGCATCTACCGCTTGAAGAAATTCCGCCGCTCCAACCAGAACACGTCAATCAACCAAAAGCCTCTGGTGGGAGTTGGCGAACCGGTTGTGAAGGGTCAGATCATCGCGGACGGTCCTTGCACCGACGGGGGTGAACTGGCGCTTGGCCGCAATGTGCTGGTCGCCTTCATGCCTTGGCGCGGTTACAACTTCGAGGACGCGATCATCGTTTCCGAGCGGCTTGTCCAGGACGACATCTACACCTCGATCCACATCGAGGAACACACGGTGCAAGCGCGGGACACCAAGCTGGGTCCGGAATCCATAACGCGCGAAGTGCCTGGTGTGGCCGAGAGTTTCCTCAGGAATCTCGACGAATCGGGCATCGTTCGCATTGGGGCGCGGGTGGGTCCCGGCGACATTCTGGTAGGGCGGGTCACACCCAAGGCCGAAGCGCAATTGACTCCGGAGGAGAAGCTCCTCAGGGCCATCTTCGGGGACAAGGCGGGAGACGTAAAGAACTCGTCTCTGAAGTGCCCGTCTGGCGTTGAAGGCGTCGTTGTTGACGTTCGAGTCTTCCACCGGAAGGACGCGGATCGGGACGACCGCGCATTGACGATCCAGGCGGACGACATCGAGGCCATCGATCGCGACTACCGCGATGAAGAACGGATCCTTCGCGAGGAGTGTGACAAGCGCATCGTTCAGCGCATGGTTGGCGCTCGCCTGGTGGAAGACTGCATGAACCCTGCCAGCGGGGAAATCGAACTTCCCAAGGGCACGCGACTCACGCAGCGGCTGCTCTCAAATCGGATGGACTTCGTTCCGCTGCTCGAGACCGATCTTCAGGCCGACGTCAGGGATGAAATCCAGGAGATCCAGGAAAAGACAGAAGAGCAACTGGATCTGCTTTCCGTCCGCCGTGACGAGCAGCAGACAGTGGTGAGCCAGGGCGACGACCTCCCTCCGGGCGTCATCAAGATGGTCAAGGTTTACGTCGCCATGAAGCGCAAACTCAGCGTGGGCGACAAGATGGCGGGCCGACACGGCAACAAGGGCGTCATCGCCAAGATCGTGCCGGTCGAAGACATGCCGTTCCTTCCGGACGGCACGCCAGCGGACATCATCCTGAACCCGCTTGGCGTCCCTTCGCGCATGAACATCGGTCAGGTTCTCGAGACGCACCTTGGTTGGGCGGGTCGTATGCTCGACCGACACTTCGCAACTCCGGTCTTCGACGGCGCCCGTGAGAGTGACATTCGCGCACTCCTCGACGAAGCCAACGATATCGCCAGAACCGGGGATGGGCTGCGGGCCAACGTTCTCGAGGACGGCAAGACCGTTCTCTACGACGGCCGGACCGGAAGACCGTTCGAGCAGCCCGTGACCTGCGGCTACATCTACATGCTCAAGCTTGGGCACCTCGTGGATGACAAGATGCACGCACGAAGCATCGGGCCGTACAGCCTGATTACCCAGCAGCCTCTGGGCGGGAAGGCGCAGTTCGGCGGGCAAAGGTTCGGAGAAATGGAGGTGTGGGCGATCGAAGCCTACGGGGCAGCTCACACTCTCCAGGAGATCCTGACGGTCAAGTCCGACGACGTTCGGGGCCGGGCCAAGGTCTACGAGTCCATCGTGAAGGGCGACACGAGCTATTCGCCTGAAGTGCCGGCATCGTTCAAGGTGCTGATGGCGGAAATTCAGAGCCTTGGGCTCGACATCGAGCTGATCCGCGCCAAGAACTGATCGGCCGGAAAGCAATCGAGAGGGACGAAATGCAGACAACCAGGGAAACCTCCGGAGTCTTCCCGGACCTTGAAGAGCGGGAAACCTTCAGCTCTGATTTCGACGCCATCAAGATCTCGATCGCGTCGCCCGAGAAGATCAGAGCATGGTCACATGGTGAGGTCACGAAGGCGGAGACCATTAACTACCGCACTCTGAAACCGGAACGGGGCGGATTGTTCTGCGCTCAGATCTTCGGTCCCATCAGCGACTGGGAATGCCTGTGCGGCAAGTACAAGCGCATGAAGCACCGGGGAGTCGTGTGTGACAAGTGTGGAGTGGAAGTTACGCAGGCATCAGTTCGTCGAAGCCGCCTCGGACACATCGAACTGGCTTGCCCCGTGTCCCATGTCTGGTCTTCAAGGTTCCGCCGAGCCGCATCGGACAGGTCCTGGACCTGACGCCCCGGGAACTCGAGAGGATTCTCTATTACGAGTCGTATGTTGTCCTGGATCCCGGAGACGTTGACATCTCGCTCCTCAAGGAGAAGGCGTTTTCCCTGACGCTGGATGAGGTCCAGCTCCTGCAGCAGCTCTTCGCATTCTCGTTCGACGAAGGGGACGATGGTTGTACCGTCGGGAATATCAGACTCGGCACCCTGCGCAAGGGCCAGGTGGTCACGGAAGATCAGGATCGGCTGCTGAAGCGGCTCTTTGGTCGCACCGACGACGAGTTCCGCGAGAAATTGAAGCGCCCGGGGCGCACCTACAGCGCCGCAATGGGCGCGGGTGCGGCGAAACGCCTGCTTCATGAAGCGGATCTTGAGACTCTGGCTGTCGAGTTGCGCCACGCCATGCGGCAGGAGCGTTCCATCCAGAAGCGAACCAAGGCTGCGAAAAGGCTGAAGGTAGTGGACGCCTTCCGTAAGTCAGGCAACCTGCCCGAATGGATGGTCATGGACGTCATCCCGGTGATTCCGCCGGATCTCCGTCCGCTCGTTCCTCTGGATGGTGGACGCTTCGCGACGAGTGATCTCAACGAACTCTACCGAAAGGTCATCAACCGCAACAATCGCCTGCGCCGGCTTCTCGAGCTCCGCGCACCCGACGTGATCGTGAGGAACGAGCAGCGCATGTTGCAGGAGGCGGTGGACGCGCTGTTCGACAACGGTCGCCGGGGACGAGTCCTCAAGGGAACGAACAACCGGCCGCTGAAATCGCTGTCCGACACCCTCAAGGGAAAGCAGGGCCGGTTCCGCCAGAACCTTCTCGGGAAGCGCGTGGACTACTCGGGCCGCTCGGTCATCGTGGTCGGGCCGGAGCTGAAGGTCCATCAGTGCGGTCTTCCCAAGAAAATGGCGCTGGAGCTGTTCAAGCCCTTCCTCTTCAACAGGTTGGAGCATGAGGGCCTCGCAGCGACGATCAAGCAGGCACGGGAGCTGGTGGAGGAGCAGCGACCCGAGGTCTGGGACTATCTCGAAGAGGTCATCAGCGAGCACTCCGTGCTGCTGAATCGTGCTCCGACTCTCCACCGGCTTGGGATCCAGGCCTTTGAACCGGTTCTGGTCGAGGGGAAGGCGATCCGCATTCATCCGTTGGTCTGCAGTGCCTTCAACGCCGATTTCGATGGCGACCAGATGGCAGTCCACGTTCCCCTGAGTCCTGAGGCGCAGGTGGAGGCGGCGTTGCTGATGCGGTCCTCCCGGAACATTCTTTCGCCGGCACACGGCGGGCCGGTGGCTGTTCCCACTCAGGACATGGTTCTCGGCATCTACTACCTGACGAAGCCGCAGGTCGTTCCGCCGGAGGTGAAGCAGAGCTTCGCCTCGTCCGACGAAGTGCTACTCGCTCACGAGGGTGGCGCGGTTTCTACGTTGACGCCGATCCAGCTGCGGTACACGGGAGAAGTCCTCGAAACGCATGACAGTCAGGACCTGCTCCGGGTGAAGGTTGCCAGCGTTGATGGAAGGCGGATCGAAACGACCGTGGGAAGGGTGATCCTGAACGATCGTCTTCCCGCGGATCTGCCGTTTGTGAACGGGGTGCTGAAGAAGAAGGGCATTCAGAGTCTGGTTCGTCTCGTCTACCTGCAGTACGGCCTCGAGAACACTGCGGACATCCTCGACGCCCTG
Organism: Candidatus Marinacidobacterium sp.; assembly: GCA_965250045.1. GTDB lineage: Bacteria > Acidobacteriota > Vicinamibacteria > Marinacidobacterales > Marinacidobacteraceae > Marinacidobacterium. The sequence goes on along the minus strand of OZ252286.1, from coordinate 580,150 downwards.
AAAGATGTCGGCTTCGAGTACGCGACGCGGAGCGGAACGTCCATTGGACTCGGGGATCTCGTGGTTCCGCCGAACAAGGCGCGCCTGGTCCAGGAGGCCAACGAAGAGGTCGGCCGGGTCGACGAGCAGTACCAGCAGGGGGCGATCACGCAGGGGGAGCGATACAACAAGGTCATCGATGTCTGGTCGAATGCCACAAACAAGGTGGCCGAGGACATGCTGAAGACCATGCAGGCCCGGGAGCGGGAGACGGGACGGTTCAGTCCGGTGTTCATGATGGTGGACTCCGGCGCCCGCGGCAGCGAAAAGCAGATCCGGCAGCTCGCCGGAATGCGTGGGCTGATGGCCAAGACATCGGGAGAAATCATCGAGACGCCGATCACCAGCAACTTCCGCGAGGGACTCAGCGTCATTCAGTACTTCATCTCGACCAACGGAGCGCGGAAAGGACTGGCGGATACGGCGCTCCGGACCGCGGACGCCGGTTACCTCACACGCAGGCTTGCCGACGTGGCTCAGGATGTCATCGTCACCCTGGGCGATTGCGGGACGCTCCGGGGTATCTACACCGAGCCGATCATCGAGGCGGGAGAGGTCATCGAGCCGCTCCGGGACCGGATCGTGGGCCGGGTCAGCCTTGAAGCGGTGAAGGATTTCCGTGGAGACCTCATCGTGGACGCCGGCGAGGAGATCTCGGAGGAGGTCGCAACCGCTATCGAAGGCTCGGGGGTGGCCCGCGTCAAGATTCGGTCGGTCCTCACCTGCGATGCGCGGCGCGGCGTCTGCGCCATGTGCTACGGGCGCAACCTGGCGACCGGGCGGCTGGTCGACCTTGGGCAGGCGGTAGGCATCATCGCCGCGCAGTCCATCGGAGAACCCGGGACGCAACTGACCATGCGGACGTTCCATATCGGCGGGACTGCCAGCGTCTTCGAGAACTCAGCCCTTGAGGCGCACCACCCCGGCATCCTGCAGTTCTCGGAGAACCTGCGGACGGTATCGGATCGACACGGCAATCGGGTGGTCATCAATCGCGCCGGCACCGTGGAAGTGGGAGACGGCGACGGCCGTGTTCTCGAAAGCCACCCGGTGGTTTATGGCGCCCGGATCAAGGCGGCGCCCGGCAGCTCCGTCACCTCCGGCCAGGTAATCGTCGAATGGGACCCGTACAGCTTCTCGATTCTTGCCGAGGAAGAGGGGACGGTCCGTTTCAGGGACATCATCGCGGACGTGACGATGATCCAGGAGGTGGACAACGTCACCTTCCGGTCGCAGCCGGTGATCATCGAGTCACCGGACGACCGATTCGAGCCGCGGATCGAGATCCAGGGCGATGCGGGGAACGATCCCCGGACCTACCTCATGCCTTCGCGGGCGCACCTCGAGGTCAAGGAGGGCGACGCCGTTCGCCCGGGCGACGTTCTCGCCAAGATCCCGCGGGAGACGACCAAGACAAAGGACATCACCGGAGGCCTGCCGCGCGTGGTGGAGCTTTTTGAAGCTCGGCCGCCCAAGGCGCCCGCTCTGATCAGCGAGATTGATGGCCGGTTGCAGTACGGCGATGTTCGCAAGGGAAAGCGGGTGATCACCGTGACTTCGCAGGTCACCGACGATGTTCGGGAATACGAGGTGCCACGAGGGGTCCACATCAGCGTTCGGGAGAACGAGGAAGTTCGGGCCGGCGATCCGCTCATGGATGGGCCGCGCAACCCGCACGACATTCTCCGGGTCCTGGGTGAAGGGGAGCTGCAGCGCTACCTGGTCCACGAGATCCAGGAGGTCTACCGGCTGCAGGGTGTCGTGATCGACGACAAGCACATCGAGGTCATCATCAGCCGGATGATGCGCTGGGTACGTGTCACCGATGTCGGGGACACTGACCTGATCGTTGATGCGACGGTGGATCGGCATGAGTTCGCTCAGGCGAACCGGAAAGTGCTGGCGGAAGAAGGACAGCCGGCTCAGGGAGAACCGACGCTGCTGGGCCTCACCAAGGCGTCGCTCGCGACCGACAGCTTCATCTCCGCCGCGTCGTTCCAGGAGACCACCAAGGTCCTCACGGAGGCGTCGCTCACTGGCAAGGTGGACTACCTCCGGGGGCTCAAGGAAAACGTGATCATGGGTCGGCTGATTCCTGCGGGCACCGGGCTCCGGGAGCATCGCCGTTTCGTACTGCCGGAGGAGATCGACGCGCATCGGCAGGCCATGCTCCAGGAGGATGCGAACCAGGGGGCGGAACTGGCCGAAGAGGTCCACTAGCCGGATCCGTCCACCGCCAGGAAAACCACCGGGAACCCGCCTCGGGAGCAGTTCCGGCGGGCAGCGCATTCGGCCCGGAGCCCACCTTCCAATCCGCTCCCGGAGGGCTGTTTGGGCGCCCCTGGCGGCGGCAACGGCATGGTTTTGTGATTTGACAGCAGTCCGTTCCAGCGCGTAAAATCCTCCGTCCGCTCCGCGCCCAAAACGCATTCCTTCGAGTGTCGCGGACGTCAGCGTCTCCCCTCGGGAGACAGCCGCCGATCGTTCATTTTCGAGCCCTGACGGGTGGGCGGTGCACGTCCTAGTTCCCTTCCCCGGCGGGGCTCAGCATTTTCCGATCCGAATCCAATTCCCCATGCCCACCATTCATCAGCTTGTCCGCCACGGACGGAAACGGATGGCTCCGACCACCGATTCCCCCGCGCTTCAGCGGTGTCCGCAGCGGCGGGGAGTGTGTGTTCGGGTCTTCACCATCAATCCCAAGAAGCCGAACTCGGCCCTGCGAAAGGTCGCTCGGGTGCGCCTTACCAACGGGATCGAGGTCACGACCTACATCCCGGGCGTTGGTCACTCCCTGCAGGAACACTCCATCGTGCTGCTGCGCGGTGGCCGGGTCAAGGATCTCCCGGGCGTGCGGTACCACGTCATCCGGGGAGCCCTCGATGCCGGCGGGGTGGAGGGGCGAAAGAACAGCCGGTCCAAGTATGGAACCAAGAGGCCAAAGAGCTGACTTACGGAGTCAGCCTCTACAGCAGGGACGAATTCGGAGCAAGAGACGATGTCCAGACGCCGTGATGTGCCGAAGCGGCAACCCGCGCCGGACCCCCGTTACCAGAGCGTTCTCGTCTCATCCTTCATCAACAAGGTGATGATGGACGGGAAGAAATCCACCGCCGAATCGATCGTGTACGGTGCTTTCGAGCGGATTCAGGAAAAGACGAACGGTGAGCCGCTGACCACCTTCCGCGAGGCTGTGCAGAACGTCAAGCCGACCCTTGAGGTGAAGAGTCGCCGCAAGGGAGGCGCCAACGTCCAGGTTCCCTACGAAGTCCGTCCCGAGCGGCGGACTACGTTGTCCCTGCGCTGGATCGTTGGATATGCGAGGAAGCGCCCCGAGAAGACGATGGCGGAAAAGCTCGCCGGTGAGTTGCTCGATGCTTCCCAGAATCGGGGTGGCGCCATCAAGAAGCGCGAAGACACCCACAAGATGGCGGAGGCCAACAAGGCATTCGCGCACCACCGCTGGTAGTCACACTGTCAGACGACATATCGAGAAAGAAAAACTCGCGATAACGAAACCCGATCATCGGAAAACAGACATCTGGAGGAACCGCCATTCAGGAAGCCGGAACGATTCCCATCCGTAAGTTCAATCCTTCTGGGCCCGGGTCGTTCGTTGGGCCGTACTTGATCAATCCCCGATTGGTCGCGACGCGAACCGCAGGCAATCCAGACTCTCCGCCAGATCCCTCATGTCCAATCAGCCCACCCTTCCACACTTCGCTTCTTAGTTCCCTTCTTAGTTCCCATGCCCCGCAAAGTCGCCCTCGCCGATACCCGAAACATCGGGATCATGGCGCACATCGACGCGGGGAAGACGACTACTACCGAACGGATCCTCTACTACACGGGCGTCACCTACAAGCTCGGCGAGGTTCATGAAGGAACTGCGACGATGGATTGGATGGAGCAGGAGCAGGAGCGCGGCATCACGATCACGTCGGCCGCCACGACCTGTTTTTGGAAGGATCATCGAGTCAACATCATCGATACGCCGGGACATGTGGACTTCACTGCCGAGGTGGAGCGATCCCTCCGTGTCCTCGACGGCGCCGTGGCGGTGTTTTGCGCAGTCGCCGGGGTAGAGCCACAGTCGGAGGCGGTCTGGCGGCAGGCCGACAAGTACGGCGTGCCGCGCATCGCCTTCGTGAACAAGATGGATCGGGCGGGAGCCGACTTCAAGCGGGTTGTGGCCATGATTGAGGACCGCCTGGGGGTCCGGGCCGGAGCGATTCAGCTCCCGATCGGGGCGGAAGACACCTTCGGAGGAGTGGTGGACCTCGTTCGGATGAGGGAGTTTCGCTATCACGGGGATGTTCTCGGTGCCCGGTACGAGGAAACCGAAATCGCTCCGGAGCGCGAGGAGGAAGCGCGTCTGGCTCGGGAAGCGCTGATCGAAAAGATCTGTGAATGCGATCTGGAGGCGCTTGAGGCCTGGGATCGGAACGGCGACCTGACTGCTGAGGAGTGCGAAGCCGCGCTTCGCCGGTCGACCGTCACCCTTCAGCTCGTTCCGGTCCTGTGCGGGTCGGCCTTCCGCAACAAGGGCGTGCAGCCTCTGCTGGATGCCGTCATCTCCCTTCTTCCCGCCCCTACCGATGTCCCGTCAATCACGGGAATCGCCTCCGTCACGGACCCCACCCCAACCGTTCGGGACGCGAGAGACGAGGCGCCGTTTGCCGCACTCGTCTTCAAGGTCATGGCCGATCCGTTCGTCGGCCAGCTCTCGTTCTTCCGGGTCTATTCGGGGGTGCTCAGGACGGGTGACATGGTGCTCAACTCCACCCGTTCGGTCCGGTCGCGCGTAGGCCGGCTCCTTCAGATCCACGCCAACAAGCGCGAGGAAATCCGCGAGGTATATGCGGGGGATATCGCGGCCGTGGTCGGTCTCAGAAACGCGAGAACCGGGGAGACGATTTGCGCTCCCAAGGCTCCCGTGGTTCTCGAAGCGATGGAGTTCCCCGAGCCGGTCATTTCCCGGGTCATCGAGCCGGCAACGAAGGCCGATCAGGAAAAGCTTGCTGGCGCTCTCGGGAAACTGACGCACGAAGACCCCACCTTCCGGGTGACGACCGACGCCGAAACGGCGCAAACCCTGATCAGCGGCATGGGGGAGCTGCACCTGGAGATCATCGTGGATCGGTTGCTTCGCGAGTTTCAGGTGGGTGCGGTCGTGGGTCAGCCCCGGGTGGCGTATCGCGAAGCCATCCGGATCGCGGGGAAGTCGGAAGGGCGGTATGTCCGGCAGACGGGCGGCCGGGGCCAGTACGGTCACGTGAAGATCGAGGTGTTTCCGAATCCCGTCGAGTCGTTCGAGTTCATCAATGACATCTCTGGCGGCTCGATACCGCGGGAGTACATTCCGGCGGTGGAAGAGGGAGCTCGTGACGCCCTGGCCGCCGGGCCGCTTGCCGGCTATCCGGTGACCGGCGTGACGGTGCGCTTGTATGACGGCACCTTCCACACCGTGGACAGCTCCGAGATTGCCTTCCGAATCGCCGGATCCATGGCCGTCAAGGACGTGCTGCGCCGCTGCTCTCCCGTGATCCTCGAACCGGTGATGAAGGTGGAGGTCGTGACTCCGGACCACTTCACCGGAGAGGTAATGGGTGACCTGAGTGCGCGGCGTGCCCGCATCAGCGGTCTCTCGATGCGGGGGAACGCTCAGGTGGTAGAGGCGCACGTGCCGCTTGCCGGGATGTTTGGTTACGCGACGGACATTCGTTCGGCTACGCAGGGGCGGGCCACGTACACGATGCACTTCGGATCCTATGAGGAAGCCCCGGAGAGCGTCATAGCGGAGGTCATGGCGAGTGCCTGACCAACCGCATGGGGACGCCTGAAGGGTTTCCGAAGGGTTTCAACTGATGAACGAAAAAATCCGTATCCGACTCAAGGCGTTTGATCATCGCCTGCTGGATCAATCCACGAGTGAGATCGTGGAGACCGCGAAGAGGACCGGCGCCACGGTGGCCGGTCCGATTCCGTTGCCGACGGTGAAAAACCGCTACACGGTGCTCCGCTCCCCGCATGTGGACAAGAAGTCCCGGGAGCAGTTTGAACTCCGCACGCACAAGCGGCTGCTGGACATTCTGGGATCCACGCCGACCACGGTGGATGCGTTGTCCCGTCTCGATCTTCCGGCGGGTGTGCATGTCGAGATCAAGGCCATGGTTGCGGGCGAGCCGCAGGCCAAGTAGGGAACGGGAAACAAAGACGGGAACAAGTGGAGGAAGGTTGATGAACGGGCTGCTGGGGACGAAGCTGGGGATGGCTCAGTATTTCGGAGACGACGGCCGGGTAATTCCCGTCACCCTGATTCGGGTAGGGCCGTGCGTTGTCGTACAGAAAAAGACCGTTGCGGCGGACGGGTACGAGGCGGTGCAGGTCGGCTTGGAGCGGCTGAGTGGCCCGGGGAGCCGCCCGAGTCGAAACCGCGCGCTCGCGGCCCGGCTGGAAGCGGCCGGAGCGCCGTCCGCGTCGGTACTACGAGAGTTTCGGGCGGACTCGGGTGAGGATCTGCAGGTCGGCTCCCGGCTCGGCGCCGAGGTGTTCTCCCCGAACGATCTGGTCCGGGTTACGGGTGTCAGCAAGGGCAAAGGCTTTGCCGGAGTCATGAAACGCCACGGTTTCCATGGTGGACCGAAATCCCACGGTTCCAAGTTCCATCGGGCGCCGGGGGCCATCGGGATGTGTGCAACCCCCTCCCGGGTACTTCCGGGTACCAAGCTTCCCGGTCAGCTCGGTCGGGCGCGGGTGACAGTTCGCAACCTTCGGATCGTTCGGGTCGATGCCCAGGAAAACCTGGTTGCGGTTCGGGGCGCCGTTCCGGGCTCCCGCGGCGCGACCGTCGAAATTCGCAAGTTCTGACCAGGGACATAACAGGAATAACGAAAGTGACCGTGGCAGAGGAAAAGGCACTTCCGACGGAAGGCGTACCCGAGTCCGAAGATTCGGGACAGCGCGTCGCGCCCGTGGTCGTCCCCGTGGTAGTCCGTGGTTCCGAAGGCAGCGAGGTGGAGCTGGACCCCGCCGTTTTCGCCGCCCCGGTGAAGCAAGGGCTCCACTACGACGCGGTGCGTCAATACATGGCCGGGCGGCGCGCCGGAACGCACGCAACGCGGAACCGCGGGCTCGTTGCCGGCGGGGGCCGCAAACCGTGGCGACAAAAAGGCACCGGGAACGCACGGGTGGGAAGCCGTCGCAATCCGCTGTGGCGTGGGGGCGGGATCGTATTCGGACCGCAGCCGCGGGACTACAGCTATCGCCTTCCGGGCCGCATGCAGCGTGGCGCGCTTCGCTCGGCGCTGTCCCTTTGCGCCAGTGAAGGCCGGGTGCGCATCTTCGAGGACTTCGGCCTCGCCGGTCCTTCCACCCGAGCGATGCTTCGGCGTCTGGGCGAGTGGGATTCGGGGTGGAATTCGAAGCAAGGGCGCGTGCTCATCGTGGAGAACGCGCCTTCGGACGACCTGTACCTGTCGACGAGGAACCTGCAGTCGGTCGAGGTTGTTTCCGTTACCGCCCTCCACTGCTACGAGGTGCTCAAGGCGAAGACGGTGCTCATCAGGCGTTCAGCGCTTGCCTCGCTTTCCGCGAAGCTGTCCGAAACAGGGAGCCGATGATGGAAGCCGACCGCGTGATCCTTGAGCCGCTCACCACCGAAAAGGCGGAGCGTCTTCGTGAGACCCAGAACGTCGTCTGTTTTCGGGTGGAGCGGAAGGCCAACAAGATCCAGATCCGCCACGCCGTCGAGCGCCTCTTCGAGGTAGAAGTGAAGGATGTGCGCACTGCCAACTTCACGGGCAAGAACAAGCGATGGGGCCGTTTTGTCGGTCAGCGTCCGAACTGGAAAAAGGCGTTTGTGACCCTTGAAGAGGGTCATTCCATCGAGATCTTCAAGGGCGTATGAGCAGCCCATGAACAAAGTGACCCGGTATTCGAGCGGCGATTCATCGCGGCTGAACCACTTCGCTCTGCGTTGCGATTCAGTCGGAATACGCTTGGTATGCCTCCCGAATCGCGCCTTGTCAGCCGCGCGACTCGCCGCTCTCGGTGCACGCGGCACCTTGTCCACGGACTGCTAATGGCCATCAAGAAGTCCCGGCCGACATCTCCCGGGCGGCGGTTCCACACCGTCCAGACTTTCGAAGAACTCACCACCACGACACCTGAAAAGCGGCTCACCCGCGGCAAGAGTCAGAGTGGAGGCCGGAATAGCGCCGGGCGGATTACGGTCCGATTCCGCGGAGGCGGTCACAAGCGTCGCCACCGGGAAATCGATTTTCGCCGTGCGAAACCGGAAGTCCCCGGGCGAGTGGCATCCATCGAGTACGACCCCAATCGCTCGGCCCGAATCGCTCTTCTCCACTATCTGGACGGAGACAAGCGGTACGTCCTTCACGCTGTGGGGATGCAGGTGGGTGACGTCGTGGTCGCGAGCGACAGCGCCGAAATCATGCCGGGCAACATGCTGCGCATCGAGCGGATTCCCCTGGGCGCCACGATCCACAACGTCGAGCTCCGACCGGGCGGTGGGGGCAAGATGGCCCGGAGCGCCGGCGCATTCGTGCAGTTGGTCGCCAAGGAGGGCCGTTACGCCCAAGTGCGCCTTCCGTCCGGCGAGGTCCGCCGGGTCCTGCGTGAGTGCCACGCCACGATCGGTCAGGTCTCCAACGTGGATCACGAAAATGTGAAGCTGGGGAAGGCCGGTCGGAAGCGTTGGCTTGGCCGGCGGCCGCACAACCGGGGAGTCACGATGAACCCGGTAGACCATCCTCACGGTGGCGGTGAGGGTAAGACTTCCGGGGGACGTCACCCGGTGAGTCCTTGGGGTGTTCCCACCAAGGGGCACAAGACCCGCAACAACAAGCGAACGGACTCGATGATTGTCCGTTCCCGCCGACAGCGGCGCAGATAGGAGCGGAAAGGGTAGAAGCAAATGCCGCGTTCGATTCAGAAGGGCCCGTACATCGAAGAGAGCCTCATCCGGAAGGTCGAAGATGCGCACGTGGCGCGTCGGCAGACGATTATCAAGACCTGGTCACGGCGCTCCACAATCGTTCCGCAAATGGTCGGTTTGACCTTTGCCGTTCACAACGGCCGCAAGTTCATTCCGGTCTATATAACGGACAACATGGTCGGGCACAAACTCGGTGAGTTTTCCCCGACGAGAACCTTCAAGGGCCACAAGGTGAAGACCGAGAAGTCGAGAGCCCGCCGATGAGACTGCGGACGCCGGTGCGTTTCTCATGGACGGGGGTGACATCGTGATCGAAGCGGTTGCTCGGGCGACGGCGGTTCCCGGATCGGTTCAGAAGGCGCGGTTGGTTCTCGACCTCATTCGCGACAAGCCTGCTGCGGATGCCATTTCTCTGCTGCAGAACACGAATCGCGCGCCGGCTCCCATCATCGAGAAGGTGTTGCGCTCCGCGATCGCGAATGCCCAGACCAAGGCCCTTGGGGAAGCGAAGCGGATCGATGAGGACAAGCTCATGGTCTCCGAAGCGTTTGCCGACCAGGGACCGGCCCGGGCGATTACCCGTAGCGGCCGGAGGGCCCGTATCCGCCGCATTCGCCGGCGCACCACGCATTACACGATCCGTGTGACTGCCATGGAAGAGGAATAGGAATGGGCCAAAAAGTACACCCGCACGGCTTCAGGCTTGGATACAGCAAGACCTGGCGTTCCCGGTGGTATGCAGACAGTTCCTACCGCGACTCGCTGCACGAAGACCTGATGCTGCGTCGCCTCCTGAAGCGGCGCCTCTACCACGCGGGCATCTCACGCGTTGAGATCGAGCGGCCGGGCAACAAGCTCAACATCTATATCCACACGTCAAGGCCCGGAATCATCATCGGCCGCAAGGGCACCGAGGTAGAAAAGCTCACGCGGGATCTGCGCAAACGCACCGGCAAGGAAGTCCACATTCGTCCTCTGGAGGTCATCAAGCCGGAGCTCGACCCGCAACTGATCGCCGAGTCCATTGCCCTCCAGCTCGAGAAGCGAATCGCCTTCCGCCGGGCGATGCGAAAAGCGGTCGAGAACACCATGCGCAATGGAGCCAAGGGAGTTCGGATTCGGTGCGCCGGCCGGCTCAACGGTGCCGACATCGCCCGGTCGGAGTGGTATCTGGAAGGACAGCTCCCGCTGCATACGCTACGGGCGGACATTGAATACGGGCTAGCCGAGGCCTTTACGACCTACGGCCAGATCGGTGTGAAGTGCTGGGTTTATCGAGGTGTCAGCGACATCGTCAGTCGGCCGGGGCGTCCGGAATTTGCGGCGAAGTCGGCAGCCTCTGGCTCTGACGAGCCGGCGGCGCGCAAGGCCTAGAGAGGATCCGGGAGGACAGACGTCATGCTGATGCCGAAGAAGACCCGGTACCGCAAACAACAGCGCGGTCGCATGCGGGGCAAGTCCTGGACCGGCCAGACCGTGGCGTTCGGGGACTTCGGTCTCAAGACGCTGGAACCGGGATGGATCACGAATCGCCAGATCGAGTCAGCGCGGGTGGCCATCACCCGGTTCGTCCGCCGGACCGGTCGAGTCTGGATTCGAATTTTTCCGGACAAGCCCGTGACGAAAAAGCCCCAGGAGACCCGCATGGGAAAGGGAAAGGGCGGCCCCGAAGGATGGGTTGCAGTGGTGCGCCCGGGGCGGATTCTCTTCGAGATGGAAGGCGTCAGCCGGGACCAGGCCGTTGAGGCGATGCGCCGGGCGGGTCACAAGCTTCCGGTGCGAACGCAGTTCGTCGGTCGTTTTGAGGAGGAAGCATCGTGAAGGCAGCCCGGATTCGGGAGTTGACTCACGAGGAACTCCTGAGGAAGCAGCAAGAAATGACTCGGGAGCTCTTCGACGCCCGACTCGAAGCAGCCACCGGTCAGCTTGGGCACACGCACAAGGTCCAGAAGCTACGGCGGGAGGTCGCCCGGCTACGAACCATCATGAGGGAGCGTGAACTCCAGATCGGGGCCGATTCCCCGGGGAGCAGCGTTTCCGGTTCCTGAGGGCCGGAGAACGAGAACGGGAAGGAAGAACGGGAAGAACGTCATGCCAAGACTGATCAGGACCGGAACCGTGATTGCCAGCGGCGCCGAAAAGACCATTACGGTGCTTGTGGAGCGGCTGGTGGAACATCGTCTGTACAAGCGCCGGTATCGGAAATCCACCCGCTTCGCGGTTCACGACGAGAAGAACGAGGGCCGTACTGGAGACCGCGTTCAGATCGAGGAATGCCGTCCCCTGTCTCGGACGAAGCGCTTTCGGTTGCTCAAGATTCTGGAGCATGCCTCATGATTCAGATGCAGTCGGTGCTGCAGGTCGCCGACAACTCGGGTGCTCGCCGGGTTACCTGCATTCTTCCCCTGGGGGGCGGCGTGGGTCGCATCGCCCGGCTTGGGGATGTCATCACCGCCTCGGTCCGTGAAGCGGCTCCAGGCAGTGCGGTCAAGAAGGGCACGGTCGTCAGGGCCGTCATCGTGAGGACGCGCAAGGAGCACCGCAGGGAGGATGGCTCCTACATCCGCTTCGGAGACAACGCCGCGGTGCTGATCAATGAGCAGCGCGAGCCCACCGGAACCCGTGTGTTCGGCCCGGTTGCCCGCGAACTGCGCGAGCGCCAGTTCATGAAGATCGTTTCGCTGGCGCCGGAGGTCTTGTGACGATGGCCCGCAAGAACACCGTGCCCGCGCCGCAGCGGTTGCACGTTCGCAAGAACGATCTGGTTCAGATCGTGGCGGGGAGCGACATGGGCAAGCGGGGCCGGATCCTCCGGGTATTCACGGAGACGGGACGTGTCCTCGTTGAGGGCATCAATATGATCAAGCGGCATACGAAGGCAAACCCGCGGCAGAACATCAAGGGTGGTGTCGTCGAGCGGGAGGCCTCGATCGCGATCAGCAACGTCATGATCGTGGATCCGGAGACCAATCTCCCGACCCGGATCGGGAGGACCCGTCTGACCGATGGACGCAAGGTTCGGGTGAGCGTCCGGTCCCAGGGAGTGATTGACAAGTGAGCCGCCTTCGTTCCCGATATCGGGAGGCAATCGCTCCCGAACTGCGGACCAGACTGCAGATTGCGAGCGTCCACGCGGTCCCTCGAGTGACCAAGGTGGTCGTCAACATGGGCGTAGGAGAAGGGGCGCGGGAACACAAGTTCATCGATGCGGCGGTTGCCGATCTCACCGCGATTACCGGGCAGCAACCGGTAGTCACCCGGGCCCGGAAGTCCATCGCCAACTTCAAGATCCGGGACGGAATGCCGGTCGGCGCGCGGGTCACCCTGCGGGGAACGCGGATGTACGAGTTCATGGACCGGCTGATCAATATCGCGTTGCCGCGGGTGCACGATTTTCGCGGCGTTTCGGAACGGTCTTTCGATGGGCGGGGGAACTACACGCTGGGCTTGACGGACCAGTCCGTGTTCCCCGAGATCGACTATTCGAAGATCGAGAAGACGCGTGGCATGAACGTGACCATCTGCACAACCGCGACGAGCGACGAGGAAGCAAGAGAACTGCTTCACGCCTTCGGGATGCCGTTCGCTCGCCGCGAAGCGTAGTTTTAGAGAGCTGAAGAAGCAGAGGAAAGAGTTTTGGCGAAGAAATCACTCATTGCCAAGGCAAAGAAGCGGCCGAAGTTTGAGGTGCGGCGATACAACCGGTGCCTGAGTTGCGGCCGCCCACGGGCCTATTATCGGAAGTTCGGCCTCTGCCGTCTGTGTTTCCGCAAGCTGGCGCTCGCCGGAGAGATTCCCGGCGTCATCAAGGCGAGTTGGTAGGGAGGCGTTCTGATGTGGTCTGACCCGGTGGCTGACATGCTCACCCGTCTCCGGAACGCGATTCAGGCGCGGCACGATTTTGTCGAAATTCCCGCTTCGAAGCTCAAAGAGGAGATTGCGCGGATCCTTCACGAGGAGGGATATGTGGACGGTTGGGAGCGACGCTCGTCTCCGCCCCAGGACGCGATCCGCATCAAGTTGCGGCGCCTCCCCGGCAACCGCGACGCATTGACGGGGCTGAAGAGGGTTTCCCGGCCGGGAACGCGCGTCTACGTGTCGCACCAGAAGATTCCCAAGGCGCAGGGAGGGCTCGGTGTCACCCTGCTTTCCACCTCCCGTGGGGTCCTGACCGGGCGCCAGGCCCGTGATCTCGGCGTGGGTGGAGAAGTGCTCTGCCAGATCTGGTAGGCCGAGGGTTGATGTCATGTCCCGTATAGGCGCCAAACCAATTCCCGTCCCGTCTGGAGTCTCGCTCACGATCGAGAGTTCGCAGGTCCGGGTGAAGGGGCCGAAAGGCGTCCTTACGAGTCCGCTTCTTCCAGGCATAGAAGTACAGCTCGAAAACAGCCTGGCTCAGGTGTCCCTAGCGGAAGTTTCCGGGAACCGGGCCTATTGGGGGCTTACCAGAGCCCTTCTCGCGAACGCGGTGGCGGGAGTTTCGGAAGGTTTCCGGAAGGAACTGGACATCGTCGGGGTGGGCTATCGCGCGCGGGTAAAGGGTCGGAACATCTCCTTTTCTCTGGGTTATTCCCACCCGATCGAGTTTCCGCTCCCCGACGGAATTGACGTCCAGATCGAGAAGAACACCCACCTCGTCGTGTCGGGCGCCGACAAACAGGTTGTCGGACAGGTGGCCGCGCGCATCCGCGCTCTCAGAAAGCCCGATCCGTACAAGCAGAAAGGCGTTCGCTACACCGGCGAACGTCTTATCAAGAAGGCCGGGAAGACCGGGGCTTAACAGCCTGTGGACAAAGTCATGCGGCGTTCGACCAGCGATCCATCCCGGCTGAGACGCCCCCCCACCGGGAGAACTGGCGCTACGCGTCGCTCATCGTTGCGCTTCGGTCGAAATACACTCGGGCCAGTTCTCCCGGTGGGGGCTCCTCCCTCGCGCGCCTTGTCAGCCGAGCGCCTCACCGCCAGTTCTCCCGGTGGGGGCCTCGGCGCTCACACCACTTTATCCACAGGCTGTTAATCCCGAGGACAGAGGGAGCCATGCGAATCACCACCCGCCGCCAGCGAAGGCAGCGCATCCACGCCCGCATTCGCCGAAAGATCGTAGGTACGCCCGACCGACCTCGGCTCGCGGTGTACCGGTCGTTGAAGCACATCTACGCGCAGGTCATTGACGACTCCGCAGGCCGAACTCTGGTTGCCGCGGGTAGTCGTGAAACCGGGATCGAAAGTGGCGGGAATGCCCAGGGCGCCGCGCTGGTGGGCGAGAAGCTGGCCGAACGCGCGCGGGCCGCGGGCATTGAGACCGTTGTGTTCGATAGGGGCGGGGCCCATTACCACGGCAGGATCAAGGCGCTCGCCGATGCCGTAAGGAAAGGAGGCGTCCAGTGCTGAACATGGATTTCGGCGGCCGGTCGAGGCCACGCACCGGTTCCCGCAACACACAGGTGGAACGAACCGGGGATCCCGATCTCAAGGACAAGGTTGTTTCCATCAACCGGGTGACCAAGGTGGTGAAGGGCGGCAAGAACCTGTCCTTTTCCGCCTTGGTAGTGGTTGGAAATGAGGATGGCCGCGTGGGCTTCGGTCTCGGCAAGGCCCGAGAGGTGCCGGCGGCGATCAAGAAGGGCATTGAGATCGCCAAGAAGAACCTGACCGTAGTTCCCCGCGAGGGAACCACCATTGCTCATGAGGTAGTTGGCGTGTTCGGGGCGGGTCGGGTCCTCCTCAAACCTGCGTCGCAGGGGACGGGCGTCATCGCTGGTGGGCCGGTGCGTGCCGTCATCGAGCTCGCTGGAATCAAGGACATCCTGACGAAATCGCTCGGGACCGCGAATCCGAAGAACGTGGTGGAAGCGACGATGGTCGCGCTGCTCTCCCTTCGCTCCAAGTCCGTCGTGGCGGAGCTTCGCGGCAAGGACGTGGCTCACATCGAGGCGGAGATCCAAGCCTAGCTGCCTCCCAGAAGCCATGATGAAGCCAGAAGAAACTGCCACGACCCGAGAGAAGGCGACGATTGTTGTCCAGCTCGTGCGGGGATTGGCCGGCACCACCCGCTACCAGCGCGAAGTCGTGAAGGGGCTGGGGCTTCGCCGGCTGGGAGCGACCGCCTCCCGCCCGGACAACCCGATGATCCGCGGCATGGTGCAACGTGTTCCGCACCTTGTCCGCATTGTCGAAGAGTCGGCATTGTCGAAGAGTCGGCGGCCGATGGTGAATGAGGACCAGAGCAAGTGAGCCTTCATGAACTGGCGCCGCCCGAGGGCGCCGTCCGTGCACGCAAGCGAGTGGGGCGTGGCCCCGGATCGGGAACGGGAAAGACTGCCGGGCGTGGCCACAAGGGAGCCCGTTCCCGATCCGGGTACTCACTTCGTCGCGGCTTTGAGGGTGGCCAGATGCCTCTCATTCGCCGGGTGCCGAAGCGCGGCTTTACGAACATTTTCAGAACCCGTCAGGAAATCGTCAATCTCAGCGATCTCAACCGCTTCGAAGACGGCGCGACGGTCGGTGAAATCGAACTGGTGGCCGCCCGCCTCGTTCACGGCGCCCGCATCTACCGGGCAGAACCGGACGGACCCGTGTTGTTGGTCCGGCCTCGTCCGTTTCGCATCAAGGTTCTCGGCGGGGGCGAGTTGGAGCGGCGTCTCACCGTGCGCGCCCACGCCTTCAGCGCTGCCGCCCGCCGGAAAATCGAAGCGGCTGGTGGGACCGTGGACCTCATTGGTGGCAACGCCGACAAGACCGACACCCGAAAGTGATCGACGCCGTCCGCAGCATCGTCCGGATTCCGGATCTTCGTACCCGGATTCTGTTCACGCTCGGCATGCTCGCCGTCTATCGGCTCGGGAACCATGTCCCGACGCCGGGTGTCAATCCGGCTGCCCTTACGGCCTTCTTCGAACAAAACCGCGCGACCTGGTTCGGGTTCGTGGACATGTTCTCCGGGGGGAACCTCTCGCAGGTCACCGTGTTCGCGCTGGGCATCATGCCCTACATCAGCGCGTCCATCATCCTGCAGCTATTGACGCTCGTTTGGCCCTATCTCGAAAAACTCAGCAAGGAGGGCGAACTCGGGCGCAAGAAGATCACGCAGTACACCCGCTACGGCACCGTGATTCTCGCGGTGATCCAGTCAGCGAGTATTGCGGTCTTCCTGCAGAGCCAGAGCCTGCCCGACGGGATGAACCTCGTGAACGAGCCCGGGGTGCCATTCACCCTCATGACGATCCTGACGATGACCGCCGGCACGGTCTTCATCATGTGGCTCGGTGAACAAATCACGGAGCGTGGAATCGGCAACGGGATGTCGCTGCTGATCTTCGCGGGGATCGTCGTGATGTTCCCGTCGGCCATCCTTACTACGGTCCAGAACATCCGCGTCGGGCAACAGACGGTCTTCGGGGTGGCCATCCTGATCGTCTTCATGATCGGGGTCCTCGCCTTCATCGTGTTCATCGAGCGTGGCCAGCGCCGGGTTCCGGTGCAATACGCGAAGCGGTTTGTCGGCCGGCGGATGTACCAGGGGCAGTCCACCCACATCCCGCTCAAGATCAACACCGGGGGCGTGATTCCGGTGATCTTCGCGAGTTCGATCATCGCCCTGCCGCAGACGTTCGCGTCGCTGTTTACCGAGAGTCGGTGGATGGGCGCCATTGCCGAGCAGCTTCGCTGGGGCATGCCCCTCTACACGCTGCTTTACGTGGTTGCCATTCTGTTCTTCTGCTACTTCTACACCGCCATCGTATTCAAGCCGGCGGATGTCGCTGACAACATGCGGAAGAGTGGCGGCTACGTGCCGGGCATCCGTCCGGGGCGGCCGACGGCGCGCTATCTGGACGCCGTACTCGGCAAGCTCACCTTCGTCGGCGCGATCTATCTCGCGGCGGTCGCGGTCCTTCCCGAGTTCCTTCTGAACGGGTTCACTGTGGCGCCGATCCCGGTTGTCGGGCCCTGGCTGGATTCGGTCCTGCCGACCTTCATCACCGAGGGTATGGGGGTGACGTTCTACTTTGGCGGGACTTCCATCCTCATCGTCGTGGGCGTCGCCATGGACACCGCACAGCAGGTGGAAAGCCAGCTCATCATGCGCAACTACGACGGCTTCCTGCAGCGGGGCCGTATCCGTGGACGGCGTTAGTAGTGGCGGTTTCGGGATCTGACATGAACGCCATCATTCTTCTCGGCGCACCCGGATCCGGAAAGGGCACGCAAGCGGTGCGGCTCGCCAAATCGCTCGGATTACCCCACATCTCGACCGGAGCCATTCTCCGGCAGGCGGTAGAGGACGGTACCGAACTCGGGATGGCGGCGCGCGAAATCATGGCGGCGGGTGGGCTGGTGAGCGACCGTATCGTGCTGGGAATCGTTGAAGAGAGGATCGCCGCTTCCGACTGCAGCCGGGGCTTCATCCTGGACGGCTACCCGCGGAACGACGCTCAGGCTCGGGCCCTTGATCGGGCCCTTGATCAGGTCTTGTCGAGGCTTGGCGTTACCGAGTGGATCGTGAACATCGCGGTTCCGCAGGAAGAACTCGCCGCACGCGTACGAGACCGCCGCAGCACGGACGGACGACAGGATGACAGCGAGGGAGCTTTCCGCCGTCGGCTCGAGATCTACGAGTCCGAGTCCTATCCGCTCCTCGAGTACTACGGGGACCGGGCTGTCCACATTTCCGGGATCGGATCCCGAGACGAAGTATTCGGCCGCCTGTGCGCGACCCTACCGTGCGAGACGGCACAGTTGGTGTCCCAGTGATCTCCAGGTCCGACACCGAGCTGGACAAGCTCCATCAGGCAAACGCGATCACGGTGGAGACCTTGGACCTGCTTTCCCGAACGGTGGAACCAGGCGTGACCACGGCTCACCTCGACCGGGTTGCGGCCGACAACCTCAAGCGTCACGGCGTGGCTCCCGCCTTCAAGGGATACCACGGATTCCCGGCTACCCTCTGTGTTTCCGTCAACGACGAAGTCGTCCACGGGATCCCGTCAAGGTGGCGGAAACTGCGGGAGGGCGACATCGTAAGCCTCGACTTCGGCTGCATCGTGGACGGCTACTACGGCGACAACGCAACGACTGTTGCTGTCGGTCAGATCGACGACGAGATCGGTCATCTGCTCGAGGTCACCGAAGCGGCTCTCCACGCGGGAATCGCGGCCGCACGTCCCGGGAACAGCATTTCGGACATCGGGCGTGCGGTGCAAACCCATGCCGAGAGGCACGGCTACTCCGTGGTTCGGGAGTACGGCGGGCACGGCATCGGAACGAGTCTGCACGCGGAGCCCTGGATTCCGAACTTCTACGATCCGCGCAAGCGGACTCGGTTGATTCCGGGTGCCGTCATCGCGATCGAACCCATGGTGAATCGCGGAGACCCGGATGTGCGGGTGAAGCGGGATCGGTGGACGGTCGTTACCGTGGACGGCAGCGCATCCGCGCACTTCGAGCGGTCCATCGCAGTCATGGAGGGTGGTCCCTGGATTCTGGCGGAGCCCAGAAAGCAGAACCCCGGAGACCCGGGTTCAAAGGAGGATCATGTCTAAGGAAGACGCTATTTCTGTGGAGGCCACCGTCATGGAGCCTCTGCCCAACGCCATGTTCCGGGTGAAGCTCGACAGCGGCGATCACAAGGTGCTCGCCCACGTCTCGGGCAAGATGCGGAAGAGTTTCATCAAGGTGCTACCGGGCGACCGCGTACTGGTGGAGCTTTCTCCCTACGATCTGAGCCGCGGCCGGATCGTTTACCGATGCAAGTAGGAGCGGCAGAATGAAGGTTCGCGCGTCTGTTCGGCGCATGTGCGCCAAATGCAAGATTGTCCGGCGTCGCGGGGTCGTGCGGGTGATCTGCGAAAACCCGAAGCACAAACAGCGGCAGGGGTGATGCGTCGTGACTAGCTCCGCAAGCAGAATCCCCCGCCGAATCGCCTGCCGGTTGGGCCGGACAGTGCAAAAAGTGAGGAACTGACCGATGGCCAGAATTGCCGGCGTTGACCTGCCGCGTGCCAAGCGCATCGACATCGGGCTGACGTATATCTACGGTGTGGGGTCTCACCGCGCGGTGAGCATCCTGGACAAAGCCGGGATCGAACTCCACCGGCGAGTCAGCGATCTGACCGAGGAAGAGGTCAGTCGTATCGGCCGGGTCATGGATGACGAGGGCGGAGTCGAAGGAGACCTGAGGAAGCGGATTTCCATGGACCTGAAGCGCCTGATGGACATCGGTTGCTATCGCGGTCTTCGTCACCGTCGCGGTCTTCCGGCGCGGGGACAGCGCACGAAGACCAATGCCCGGACCCGCCGTGGCCCTCGCCGGGTCGGCATGCGTCGGCGCTGAGGGAATCCGTACCCGCAGGAATAGGAACAACATATGGCAAAGAAGAAGACAGCTCACCGCCGTGCCGGGAAGAAGCGCGAGAAGCGCACGCTGACCGCCGGTGTCGTGTCGATCCAGGCGACGTACCACAACACGATCATCACCTTCGCGGATCCGGCTGGAAACGTGGTCTGCTGGGCCAGCGCCGGATCGCAGGGCTTCAAGGGTTCACGGAAGCAGACGCCGTTCGCAGCGCAGCAGGCCGCCGGTGCGGCCTCACGCGAGGCCCGCGGGCGTGGTTGCACTCATGTGGACGTCAAGGTG
Organism: Candidatus Marinacidobacterium sp.; assembly: GCA_965250045.1. Lineage (GTDB taxonomy): Bacteria > Acidobacteriota > Vicinamibacteria > Marinacidobacterales > Marinacidobacteraceae > Marinacidobacterium. The sequence continues at coordinate 560,519 of OZ252286.1, read as the reverse complement.
AAGGGCCCCGGTGCCGGACGTGAAGCAGCGATCCGGGCCGTAGCGGCCGCCGGTATCGAGGTCAAGTCCATCAAGGACGTCACCCCGATTCCGCATAACGGGTGCCGGCCACCCAAAAAGCGCCGGAACTAGGAGGAGATCTTGGCGAGATATCGCGGTCCCGTCTGCCGGCTCTGCCGCCGGGAGGGGGCCAAGCTCTTTTTGAAGGGCGACCGCTGCCTTAGTCCGAAGTGCGCGATCGACAAGCGCAACTTCGCACCCGGGGCCCACGGTAAGGCCCGTCGTAGCCGCGTTCAGGGCTACGGACTCCAGCTCCGCGAGAAGCAGAAGGCGAAGCGCGCCTATGGACTGCTTGAGCGTCAGTTCCGTCTGTATTTCGACCGCGCAGAACGGGAACGTGCCGTGACCGGCACCTTCCTGCTACAGCTTCTCGAGCGACGGCTGGACAACGTCGTCTATCGGCTCGGCCTCGCTCCGTCCCGTGCCGCAGCACGACTCTTCGTTCGGCACGGGCACGTCGAGGTGAACGGAAAGCGTGTGGACATTCCGTCCAACATCATCGATGAGGGCGACGTGATCCGCGTCAGCGACAGGACGCGCAAGAAGGATTTTTTCAAACAGGTCATGGAGAGCGCGGAAGGCCGGACGGTTCCGGATTGGCTACAGCGCGAAACCGATGACATGGCGTCGGGACGGGTTGTCACGCTCCCCTCCGGCGAAGACCCGCAGCTCAAGATCCGCGACCAGCTCATCGTCGAGCTGTATTCGCGCTGACGGGCACGACAACAAAAGGAAAAGAGAGCGCAAATGTCCGAACTTCGGCGGCCAAGCGGCCTGAACATAGAAACCAGCAGCGACGATTTCGGTCGGTTCTCCGCTCATCCCTTTGAGCGGGGATACGGGGTCACCATCGGCAACGCGCTTCGGCGGCTGCTCATCTCCTCCATCCAGGGAGCGGCTGTCACCGCGGTGAAATTCGACGGTGTGCAGCACGAGATGTCCACGATTCCGGGAGTCAAGGAGGACACCCTGGACATCATTCTGAATCTCAAGCGGATTCCTCTGCGCCTCCATGGAGAGGAGCCGAGGACGATTCGGCTCAAGGGAAGAAAGCCCGGTGCCCTGACCTCAGCAGACATCGAGACCGATCCGAACGTCGAGATCCTGGATCCCGATGTGCACATCGCCACCATCACTCAGCCGGCGGAACTGGATGTCGAAATGCGGGTCAAGAACGGCCGCGGCTATATCCAGGCCGAGCGGAACCGGGATTCCGATCTGGAAGTCGGTTACATCCCGCTCGATTCGACGCATTCCCCGGTACGAAAAGTCAACTACAAGATTGAGCCGGCGCGGGTCGGTCAGGACACCGACCTGGACAAGCTCCTCATCGATGTCCATACCAACGGATCGATCAGGCCTCAGGAAGCGGTAGCTACCGCGGCCCGCCTACTGCGGGAAATGTTGGGGATCTTCGTCGGCGGCGAGGGTGAAGCGACGGAAGATGTCGTGATCAGTGACGAGCAGAAGGCCTACGAGTTGCATGCCAACACCTCCATCGACGACTACGCCGACCAGCTTTCGGTGCGTGCGTACAACGGACTGCGGAACGCCGATATTGCGACAATCGGCGATCTCGTGGTCAAGAGCGAACAGGAGCTGCTGCGCGAGCGAAACATCGGGCGGAAGAGCATCGAAGAAGTGGAGCGGATTCTCGATGGTCTAGGTCTGAAGCTCGGGATGGGACAAAGTTGATATGCGTCACCAGATCGCGCACCGCAAGCTTGGCCGCCAGCCGTCGCACCGGCGAGCCCTGCTGAGGAATCTGGCTGCCACTCTGATCGAGCACGGGCACCTGCGAACGACGCTGGCCAAGGCGAAGGAGGTGCGGCCGTTCGTCGAGCGTCTCGTCACTCTGGGGCGCCGGTCCGATCTGGCGGCGCGCCGCCGCGCCCTGCAGATTCTGCCGCGGAAACAAGTGGTCCGTCATCTCTTCAGCGATGTGGCGCCGCGTTTCCAGGAGCGCCCCGGCGGTTACACCCGGATCCTCAAGCTCGGCCCCCGCAAGGGCGACGGGGCCCCGATGGCGCGCATCGAGTTCGTCGATTAGCCGCACCCCTTGTTTAGCAGCCGGTGGTGGAACCCAGGTGAGCGCCGAGGCCGGGGAGGCCCAGTTCTCCCGGTGGGGGCCCGGCTGACAAGGCGCGTGAGGGAGGAGCCCCCACCGGGAGAACTGGCCCTGGTGTATTTCGACCGAAACGCAACGCAGAACGGAGCGAAGCGGAGTGTTTCAGCCGGGATGCATCGCCGGCCGAGCCCCCACCGGGAGAACTGGGCCGCGTGGGTTTCGCCACAGGCTGCCAGGAGGGGGTAGTTCCGGGAAGCACGCCTGCCTCCCGCTGCAATCCCTGAGTCCCGATCGGGAACTGGGAGCAGCGACCTCCGAGGCCGACGAGATCCGCGGAAGCGCCCTCCCGCGGAGCGCATTTGCGGCGTCCGCGGATGGCTCGCCCGATCGGACGCGCGTCCCCGAGGAGGATCAGTCGTTACGCGTCTGGTAAGCGTCGATCAACGACTTGGCCAGATTCGGGGGGACAGGGTCGTAGTGGGAGAACTCCATGTGGAAGCCCCCCCGCCCCCCGGTCAGGGAGGTCAGGGTCGGCTCGTAAGTGAGCATTTCGGCCATCGGGGCCTGCGCGGTGATCGCGGTCTGCGAGCCCTTCCGGTCCATACCCTGCGTCCGGCCGCGACGGCCGTTCAGATCGCCGAGAACGTCCCCCGTGTTCTCGTCGGGAACGGTGATCACGACTGACATGATCGGCTCCAGGAGCGTCGGCCGGCACTTGGCCATGGCGTCCTTGAACGCGAGGGACGCGGCGATCTTGAACGCGATCTCGGACGAATCCACGGCGTGGAACTTCCCGTCGAAGACTGTCGCCCGGAAGTCCACGACGGGGTAGCCCGCCAGATAACCCTTTTGTCGGGCTTCCTGGAAGCCTTTCTCGATGGCCGGGATGAACTGGCGCGGTATGGCGCCACCGACGATCTTGCTCTTGAACTCGAAGTCCTTGCCTCGTTCGATCGGCTCGACGCGCACATGGCAGTCAGCGAACTGGCCATGACCACCGGTCTGCTTCTTGTGACGCCCGTGGGCCTCAGCGGCCACCGCGATCGTCTCGCGATACGGCACCCGCGGAGGCTTCAAATCGACTTCGACTCCGAACTTGCGCTTCAGACGGGATACCACGACCTCGATGTGGAGCTGCCCGGTACCCGAGAGGAGCAGTTCCTGGTCGCGGTCGAATCTCAGTGTCAGATCCTCCTCGCGAAGCCGCTGGAGCGCCTGGGAGATCTTTTCCTCATCTCCCCGGGACTTGGGTTCGATCGCGAAGCTGATGACCGGATGCGGCGCCTCGGGACGCACATAGCGGATCCCATCGTCCGAGGCCAGCGTGTCGCCCGTGAAAGTGTCCCGCAGCTTGGCGAAACAGCCGAGATCGCCCGCCGACAGCTTCGACACCGGCTCCATGGCCTTCCCGTTCATGACGTTCACGCCGCCGGTCCGCCCCGCGCCGCCGGTAGTCAGGTTCTTGAGTTGGGTGTCGGGACCCAGGGTTCCGGTCATGACCCGGAACAGACTGAGCCGCCCCGCGAAGGGGTCGGCGATGGTCTTGAACACGTAGGCGCTGGTGGGCGCTGAACCGTCCACGTCGCGTTCCACCGGCTCGCCATCCCCGCTCAGTCCGCGGGCTGGTCCCCGCCCGGTAGGGTCGGGGGTGGCCGCAACGATCAAATCGAGGAGCGCCGTGGTTCCCAGGTTTTGGGCCGCCGATACCGCTGCCACCGGAAAGATCGACCGGGCGGCCACTGCCGTTCGGAGGCCCCGAATCATTTCCTCGGCCGTCAACTCTCCCTCGGAAAAGAATTGGTCCAGGAGTTCCTCGTCCGATTCGGCGATCAGTTCCATGAGTTCGTTGCGAGCCGTCTGAGCCCGCTCCATGAGCTCGGCTGGTACGTCGCCGCTCTTCGCTTCCTTCCCATCCGGCCCGGGACCCGTGATCGCCTTCAGCGTGATGAGGTCCACGACTCCGGAAAAGCCGGTCTCGCTCCCGATGGGCAACTGGACAGGGATGGCGGTGCGTCCGAAGAATTCCTGGATCGCGCTCAGGGTGCGTTCGAACGACGCTCGGTCGCGATCCAGGCGGTTGATGGCAAAGATGGCCGCCGCGCGGTTTTCCTCCGCGAAACTCCAGACCCGCTCCGTGTTAACGCCCACTCCATCTACCGCGCATACCGAAATGAGGGCGGTGTCGGCGACCGGCATGGCGAGTTTCGCCTCGGTCAGGAAGTTGCTGTATCCCGGCGTGTCCAGCAGATTGATTTTGGCGCCGTCCCAGTCGAAATGAGTCGGCGCCGTACTCAGGCTGATTCCGCGTTCGATCTCGTCCTCGTCAAAGTCGGTCGTCGTGTTCCCATCTTCGACGCGAGCGAGGCGGGTTGCAGCGCCGGCGGTGTAGAGGAGCGCCGACACGAGCGTTGTCTTGCCGGATGTTCCGTGTCCGACCACGGCGAGATTGCGAAGTTCGGCGGTCTGATAGTCGCGCATGCTTCTCCAGAATTATGGACTCGTTAAGGAATCGCTCCGAACCTTGGTTCGTCGGGGTTCGTTCGGGGATCGTTCGGATCCCGGCGTTGCGACCGGATGCCGAACGATCTGCGACAGTTGTCGGAGCCCTGGAACTCGTTCGGACGGCAGTCACGCGGGAGAACGGCCGCCGCGCTGGTTTGCGTGGGTGGAGACCACCAGCAGCCGAATCGCCCATCCTACCACTGCACAATCGGTCCGAATGCGCGATCTGTTCCGCTGCGGGGCGTGCAAGAACCGACGGGTTTCGAGGGTCCCGGGGGCCCCGGTCGAGGCCGTCCGTCCCGTTGCTGCCGCGTCGACGAAATGCCGGCAACGCGCGCTCTCTGCGGCCCGCACCGTCGATGGCGCCAGCAGCCTGTGGACCAGGTGACGCGGCCCAGTTCTCCCGGTGGGGGTCCGGCTGACAAGGCGCGTGAGGGAGGAATACCTGGTGTATTTCGACCGAAACGCAACGCAGAACGGAGCGAAGCGGAGTGTTTCAGGCGGGATGGATCGCCGGCCGAGCCCCCACCGGGAGAACTGGGCCGCGTGGGTTTTGCCACAGGCTGTTTACCCACGGGCTGCTAGGCTAAATCCGTCCCAACGGCCGGAGTCTTGTCCCCGCTTTCCTTTCCTTCCCTAGGTCCTCGACGTCTGGCGGTGGCGATGGCCTTTCGACGAGATCACCTTCTCGTTCGTGTTGGTGATGGTCGCTGGGTCAGGTGGCGCCTGCCGGCGGATTTCCTGACTCCTTCGCCAACCGAGCCGAACCTGGGCTCGTCGGTCGAGGCGGCCCGGGCGGTTCAGGCTGCTCTCGGAGCTCTTGCTTCACCGGGCAGCAGGTTCGCCGACGCCGTGATCGCGTTGCCCGATCGGGCTGCCCATGCCGCCCTTTCTGAAGTCGCCGGTTCGCGAGCCGTACGCAGGCTGCGCACCGAATTGGTCCGTGGCCTGACCACGAGTTCGGGTCCGGAACTCCAGCGACTCGACGGACGGTTCCGGTTCGGAACGCTGACTTCGGGTTCCCTCGGACGCCGCTCCGTTCTGGGGGCGGTAACGGGATCTCCGATTGTCCAGCAATACGAGGCGGCCGCCGAGGCGGCCGGTCTCCGGGTACGGTGGGTGGACGCCACCAGTCTCGCGGTACTTCCGGAGTGGCTCGCGCGCTCCTCAAGCGATGCGGGCCGGCGGCTCCTGCTACTCCTGCACCGGCGTCATTTTGTATTTGCCGCCGCTTCGGGCCGGCGCCTTACGGGTTTTCGAATGAAACTCCGCGCCGCACTGGATCCGGAACCGCCGGCGCTTGCGGTTCGGCGGGCGACGGAAAGCGCGAGGCATCCCGTCGCGGTCTGGGGGGATGGCGCGACGGCGGCCGCGGACATCCTGCGTTCGGCGGGCCATCCGCTCGCCGAGGTCCGCGACACCGGCGAGGGCTCCGAATCTTCCGCGGTGTCTCCCGTGATCGAGGGAGCGCTTGCCGCGCTCCTGCGACGGGTCGGCGAAAGGCCGGCGCCACTCCGACCGACTCCCGTCGCGACAGCGGATTAGCAGCCGTGACGCGAGTACCCGTTGGCATTCAGCTCGGCAAGGGCGTCCGCCCGGGTTTCCTCCGGGGGCTGGACGTGCTGGTCGCCGCGATGTTCGTGATTGTCGTCTGGGGTGCCGCGTCGTGGTGGGGAGTACGAACGGAACTGGCGGCTCCCGGGCTCGCAGGTCCGAGCGGGCTGCCGTCATCCGGTACGGGAGGCGCCGCGACGCCGCTACTCGACCCCGAGCGCGCTCAGGAAGCGGCTGTCCTGCTCTTCGCCGGGGTGGTCGATTCCCCCGACATCAGTGCTGCATTGGACACCGTGATGGGGATTGCCCCTTCCGGTGTCCGCATCGCCGGGCTCGAGGTTCGGCCCACGACGGGCTCGGGCCGGGTGGAGGCGGTCATCGCCGCCGGCGCGACTTCCGCCGCTGCCGTTGCCCGCTTCCTGTCGGAACTGGCGGACCATGATTCGGTGCTCTCCACGGAAGTGATTAGCGAGACGCGTCAGACGGACGGCGCGGTGCTGGTACGGATCACCGCTCAACTCGAGGTCGGGCGTCCCTAGCAGCCTATGGACAAAGTCACGCGGCCCAGTTCTCCCGGTGGGGGCTCAACCGGCGACGCATCCCGGCTGAAACCCTCCGCTTCGCATCGCTCATCGTTGCGCTTCGGTCGAAATACATCCGGGCCAGTTCTCCCGGCGGGGGCTCCTCCCTCGCGCGCCTTGTCAGCCGGGCGCCTCGCCGCCGTTTCTCCCGGTGGGGGTCTCGGCGCTCACGTCACTGTGGCCACCGGCCGCTAACGCCATGGACGAACGCCTTCGGCTCCGGTTCCTGCTGGCCTTGGCGTCCGGCTTGCTCGCCTGGTTCATCTGGGCCGAGCAGCGCCAGGCCTCCGGCGAACTTGCTGCGGCGCTCGAGGAGCAAACACGATCGGCACGCGAAGACACCGCCACCGCGCGGGAGCGGGAGCGGCGCCAGTATTTTCTCCGGGTGGCGGAGAGGCTCGCCGAGCGCGCTCCGCCTCCCGCCAGCGCCGCCGCCGTTCGCGAGTTTTTCCTGCAGGTGGCTGAGGACCACGGCGTGGAACTCTCGGCATCTCGGCTCCAGCCGCTCGTTCGTCCGCCGGAAGGGACAGTCGGCGCCGAGGCGCGGGTCACGCTCCTGGGTGATCCCGCCGCACTGTCCGGTTTCTTGTCCGCGCTCGAAGGAAGGGGGTGGCCGCTCCGCGCCGAGCGGGCGACGCTCGCGGTCCGTGGCGGACTCGGAACTCTCACGGCCACGGTAATCGCCCTCTGGCCGGACCCGGCGGTCTCGTTCAGCGCGACGGACGTAGCGCGGTTCGCCGACGATCCCCGGATGGAGCGGTTGTTCGCTTGGCTGGAGTCAATCCCCGGACCCGAACGCACGACTGCCGTCTCCACGAACAGACCGGAAGAGGCGGAGCAGGCTCCTCTTGCGGCCCCCACTCCAGACGAGTCAATCGGGAAGCCCCTGGAAACCGCGGTTCCAGTCGCGACGGCTGCTTCCGAGACCCCCCAACTCCACGGCTTCGTCGATGTCGGTTCCGGAACGCCGGTCCGGGCGGCGCTCTTCTATCGCGGCGAGACAACGCTCGTGGCAGTCGGTGACCGCGTTGGGGAATACACGGTGGTCACCCTCGAACCGTCGGAGGCGGTCGTTCTCTCGCGGGGGGACGGGCCGCCGCTCCGCCTGGTACTTCGCTGACGAGGCCGAGCGCAACCAAAGACCACGGGTGCCAACTCAACGGCACCGGTGGCCCCGTCCGGGGACCGCTCGACGGGCTACCCGGCGCCGGCCAACGTTCGAAACGCGGCGGCAATCTCTTCGCCAGTCCGGCCCGCTCCGAGCGCGACAGCCAGAAGGATCCGCGCTTTGAGACCGTCAAGGTCTCCCCCTGAGATCACTCCGGTATCGCGCTGGGCATCGGAGAGCACCACCTGTCCGGCTCCGGTGCGGGTGGTGTAGACCACGAGCGCGCCCGCCTGGATGGCGGCGGAAACCGCTTCGGTGACGGGTGGCGGCGCGTTGCCTCGCCCGAAGACCTCGACGACGATGCCCCGGGCGCCGGCCTCCACCGCTCCGCGGATAGCGGTGGCGCCACCGCCGGCGGTCAGAGGGACGAGTTCCACCCGCGGCTCCACACTCGCGGAGGGAAGATGGATGCGGCGCTGCGGGCTGCTGAAGAGCAGGACCTCCCCGTCGTCGACCATGCCGACCGGCCCGGTGTCCGGTGAGACGAAAGCGTGGAGAGCGATCGCATGGGTCTTCTTGACCTCGCGCGCGGCGTGGATCTGACCGTTCAGGACGACGAGAACTCCAAGATCGCGGGTTCTGCCGGAGCCGGCAACGCGGATCGCATTCAGCAGGTTGCGGGGTCCGTCGGAGTCCTCGTATCTCGGTGGACGCTGTGCGGCGGCGAAGACCACCGGCCGACCGGACGGAAGCACCAAGTCCAGCAGGAAGGCAGTTTCCTCGAGCGAGTCCGTGCCGTGCGTCACCACGATTCCGGCAATTGCCGGGCGCGCCGCGAAAACTGCGGCGATGCGCTCGGCGAGCTGGAACTGGAGTTCCGGGTGCATCCGGGAACTTCCGATCCGGACGAAATCTTCGGTGGTGACCGAAGCCACCGAGGCCAGGCCGGGAAGTGCGGCACGGAGGTCGTCGGCGTTCAGCGGTCCCCCTGCCCCGCCGGAAATGGTGCCGCCGGTGCCGATGAGATGGACCTCCGGAAGCGGTTGGGCAGCCCCGGGCGAAGGGGAAGCCAAGAAGATCAGAAGGGTTACCGCGGCGAGGCGGCCACCGAAGCGTGCAAACCGGTACATGGAGCGGGTTTATACCCGCCAACCCGGCACCGGCGCACCCTCGGTTACTCCCGGGCGCCGGATACTGCCCCTCTCGGGGCACTGCGTCGCCGCCGGAAGGTGCGCGTTCGGACCGGAGGCCTACCTCCGGGCCGGGCCCAGGCCCAGGGCGCGCCGCCAGGCGGCCAGTTGCCCGAGGTGGAACATTTCGTGGGAGGTCATCAGGAACACGACGATGTCGCCAACCGTCGGGAAACGCTTCCGCCGCCTCTCGTTCGGGTTCGGGGTCGCGAACCAGGCCGGATCGGCCCCCTCCACGGCGGCTGTGTTTCGCGCGTGCTGGGCCGTGAGCGCTTTCAGCAGATCTTCCTTGACGGGATAGAGGGACTGATCATTCGACGGAATGCCGCCCGTGGCGAACACCGAACTCCAGCCGTCCTCCACCTCCGATTCGAGGCCCAGGAGCCGTGCGAGGCCGTCGGCCGTCATCACCAGGTGGCCGAGCGACCAGGCGGGGTGATTGATCACCCCGCCCGGCTGTTCGACCATTTGCTCCGGCGTCACGTCGGCCACCATCGCGCCGGCGACACCCAGGTTGAAACGATAGAGATAGGTCAACTGCTGGATCATTCGGTGTCCTCGCTGCGGCGGGAGATTCTGCCGGATACTCGCGTGCGGGGCCGCTTCGCCCCTGACGTCCGTGGCAAGCCCGCGGCTAGCAGCCTGTGGTGGAACCCGGGTGAGCGCCGAGGCCGGCCAGTCCTCCCGGTGGGGGCGAGGCGCCCGGCTGACAAGGCGCGTGAGGGAGGAGCCCCCACCGGGAGAACTGGCCCGGGTGTATTCCGACCGAAACGCAACGATGAGCGGCGCGGTTCAGCCGGGATGCATCGCCGTTCGAACGCCGCGTGACTTTGTCCACCGGCTGCTAGGGCCGCCCCGCGCTCAGGATCCGTCTACGACGTGGATGGTCCCGTTCACGGTGCGCACCCGGCATTCGCCGCCGCCCGTGCGAACCTGGACCTTCTTGTGCCGGCGCGTCGGGGTGTCGAGATGCTCCAGGTTGGCCAGCTCCATGATGACCCGTCCATTGATGGCCCTCGCGTCCACCTGGCCGCTGGCTTCGGGTCCGAGTGTCAACTCGACCCTGCCGTTCACCGTGCGCAGCGAGTGTTTGTCGCCCTCGCCGAAGCTATCGAGTTCACACTCGATACGCCCGTTGACCGTCTTGGCGTTCACGCTCCCCCGCTGTCCGGTCAGACGGAGGGAGCCGCTGACCGTCTGTGCTTCGACCGCCCCCGAGATCCCCTCCACCTCGATGGGCCCGTGGACCGTCGAGATCCTGAGATCGGCGGTCCGCGGCAGCCGGATGGAATAGTGGACGCTGCCGTATCGCTGTCCCCACATCCGGCTCTTCTTTGGATATCGGGTGCGAACCTGGAGCCCCCGCGACGAGCGGTTGACCTCCACCCGGATTTCTTCGAGCGCCGCGCTGCTCGGCCCCACCTTGCGCGCCACGATTTCCGCTTCTTCCCGGTCCCAGGTGGCGACCGCGACGCGGCCGTCGATGTTCCTCAGATCGAGAAGGTCGCCAGCCCGAAACGGCTCGGTAAAGCTCACCGTTTCTTCAACGTTCGGTTCTGGCTGGAAGGGGACGGTGCAACTGGCGGCGCCGGTCAGCGCCGATACCCCGAGCAGGAGAGCGAGTGGGCGCCCGCCAAGTCCCGCGCTGCGTGCTTTCCCCTGAAACATGACGGGAGGCCTACGAATGGTGTGTCAAGAATGTTCCATTTGATCCGTGGGCGACACGGTTCCCGTATTCTCCGGGGTCACTGTTAACAGCCCGTGGATAAAGTGGCGTGAGCGCCGAGAGCGGCGAGGCGCCCGGCTGACAAGGCGCGCGAGGGAGGAATACCGAGTGCATTTCGACCGAAGCGCAACGAAGAGCGACGCGAAGCGGCGCGTTCAGCCGGGATGCATCGCCGATCGAACGCCGCGAGACTTTGTTCACGGGCTGTTGGTCGCCCGGCTGCCGATTCCGGAGGTCCTGATGAAAAACGCTCACCGCATCATGGCGGCGCTCGCCGCTGGTCTGCTCGCCGCCCCGCTGGCCTTCGGCCAGGGAGGTGACCGGCCCCGGGCACGGGACATCGGTCTAACGCCCGGAGTTCTCGACCCCGGTCCGCAAAATGCGATCACCGACGTGCCCGGGGTCCAGGTGGGGCAAGTGACCATCATGGAGGGGGATCACATCCGGACCGGGGTCACCGCGATTCTGCCCCACGCCGGAAACATCTTTCAGGACAAGGTTCCGGGTGCGATCCACATCGGCAACGCCTTCGGCAAACTGGCCGGATCCACCCAGGTGGTGGAACTCGGGACCATCGAAACCCCGATCGTGCTGACCAACACGCTCTCGGTGTGGGATGCGGCCCGCGCCGTCGTGACCTACGTTCTCGGTCTTCCCGGCAACGAAAACGTGGGTTCCGTGAACCCGCTCGTCGGGGAGACGAATGACGGATACCTCAACGACATCCGGGGACTCCACGTGAAGGAGAGCCACGTGCTGGAGGCGATCCGGAGCGCTTCCTCGGGACCGGTGGCCGAGGGGGCGGTGGGGGCCGGAACCGGAACTTCCGCCTTCGGCTGGAAGGGAGGAATCGGCACTTCCTCGCGGCGTCTGCCCGAAAGCCTCGGCGGATACACCGTCGGGGCGCTGGTTCAGAGCAACTACGGAGGAGTGCTCAGCATGGACGGGATCCCCGTCGGCGAGGAATTGGACCGCTACTACCTCCGGGACCAGCTGCGCGGCGCCGCTGACGCGGCGGGAGGGGATTCCCAGGACAATCCCGACGGCTCCATCATGATGGTGGTCGCCACCGATGCCCCGATTCGCTCGTCGGGCCTGACCCGGTTGGCCCGCCGGGTAATGCTCGGTCTCGCCCGCACCGGCGCCACCTCGTCCCACGGAAGCGGTGATTTCGTGATCGCGTTCTCGTCGGCCGAGTCTCTCCGGAGTTCGTTCGCCAGCGACTCCCCGACGGAGGACGGGGGCGTCCTGCGAGGCGACCGGCTGTCGCCGCTCTTCCAGGCCGCGATCGAGGCCACCGAGGAGGCGGTCTACAACTCGTTGCTCAAGGCCACCACCGTTACCGGCCGGAACGGAAACACCCGGGAGGCGATTTCGATCGAAGACCTTCTGGAGGTCGGCCGAAAGTACAACCGCCTACACCCTCCGGGCGCCCGCCCGTGACATCAGCCCGCCGTACCAGCCGCGGGCCCCGGACCCCATGCTCTACCGCTCCCTGAACCCCGCCACCGAGGAACTCGTGGCCGAGTTCCCGACGGCTACCGACCGCGAGGTCGATGCAGCCCTCTCCCGCGCCGATGAAGTGTTCCGCTCCTGGCGCCGGTCTCCCTTTGCCGGGCGGCGCGCCGTGAACGAGCGCCTTGCGGATCTGTTGGAAGCGCAGGCGGACGATCTGGCGGGGCTCATGGCTCTCGAGATGGGAAAGCCGCTCGCCCAGGGAGTCGCCGAGGCGAAAAAGTGCGCCTGGGTTGCGAGGCACTATGCCGGGACGGCGGAAGAGTCGCTCCGCCCCCGGCACTACGAATCCGACGGGAGTGACGCCTTCGTGCGTTTCGATCCCATCGGGCCGATCCTTGCCGTCATGCCCTGGAATTTTCCGTTGTGGCAGGCCATCCGGGTGTCGGCGCCCAACTTTCTCACCGGAAATCCGATGGTGCTCAAGCACGCGCCGTCGGTGCCCCAGTGCGCGCTCCGTATCGTCGAGTTGTATCGCGAGGCGGGCGCCCCGGCGGGGCTCATCCAGAATCTTTTCCTGACAAACGAGCAGGCGGCCACCTGCATCGCCGACCGGCGGATTCGGGGAGTGACGCTCACCGGGAGTTCGCGCGCCGGTAGCGAGGTCGCCGCGGTCGCCGGCCGCAATCTCAAACCGATGGTTGCCGAGCTCGGCGGGAGCGATCCCTTCATCGTGTTCGAGGACTGTGACGTGGGGGAAGCCGCCGCGGCGGGCGCCGGGGCGCGGCTCATCAACTCCGGGCAGAGTTGCATCGCCGCCAAACGCTTCCTGGTGCAGCGAACGGTGCTCGATTCGTTCCTTGCGGTATTTGAGACGCAGTTTCGCGAAACGAAGGTCGGAGACCCGCTGGCGCCGGACACCGCGGTCGGTCCACTGGCCCGACAGGACCTCCGCGACCGCCTCGAGGACCAGGTCGCGCGCTCGGTTGACGCCGGTACGGAACTGCTCTACCGGGGAGCGGCGCCGGGACAAGGGTTCTTCTCCGCGGCCGGGATTCTTGCCGGACCCCCGGCGGGGGCTCCAGCCGCCGAGGAAGAGCTCTTCGGCCCGGTTGCCACGGTGGTTCCCTTTACGGACGAAGCAGAGGCGCTAGAGATCGCCAACCGGACGAACTATGGGTTGGGGTCTTCGCTATGGACCTCCGACCCTCGCCGGGCCGAGCGGCTGGTGCCGCAGATCGAAGCCGGGGCGGTCTTCGTGAACGGGATCACCAAATCGGATCCCCGGGTTCCCTTCGGGGGGACCAAGGACAGCGGCTTCGGCCGCGAACTGGGCCCGGACGGGCTCATCGAGTTCACGAATCGGAAGACCGTCTGGATCCGCTGACGAAAGCGCGCTGAGAATCAGGATGTTGCTTCTGGCAGCCCATGGCCAAGGGCGACCATCGTGCTCGCGCGGCGCCCCCCCACCGGGAGAACTGGCGCGCCGCGCGGGGGAGGGGTGCGGGGAGGGTTTCCCCTCCCCGCGAGAAACGGTGGAGGGAATCGCGAAGCGATTCGCGCCACCAGCAGCCTGTGGACAGAGTGGCGTGAGCGCCGAGAGCGGTCAGTCCTCCCGGTGGGGGCGAGGCGCCCGGCTGACAAGGCGCGCGAGGGAGGCACACCGGGTGTATTTCGACCGAAGCGCAACGATGAGCCACGCGAAGCGGGGCGGTTCAGCCGGGATGCAACGCCGCTCGAACGCCACGAGACTCTGTCTACAGGCTGCTTGCCCGGGGAGAAAGTGCCTCGCCTCCCAGGAACCTCCGAGACCGATACGCTCCCCCCGTAGTGGGCTGCGAGGTGCTTTCTCCCCGGGTTACAACGGCCAGGCTTCCTGCCGCCAGGCCATGTCCCAGAACATCCACTCGTAGCGTGAACTCATGGCGAAGTGCCGCGCCATCGCCCGCCGGGCGCGGTCGCCGAGTTCTTCGGAAACTTCATCGGTCAGGCGCACCACGCGCTGCACGACGGCGTCGTATTCCTCGCTTCCGTAGCTTTCGATCCAGCGGCGGTAGAGCGGATCCGGCGATGTTGGGCGCTTCAGCAGCTCCTTGCCGACTTCGGCGTAGATCCAGTAGCACGGGAGGACCGCGGCGAGTCCTTCGTGGAAGGGCTGCGAATGGACCTGCGACAGGAAGTAGCTCGTGTAGGCGCGGTTCGCGGGAGCCGGCTGGCGGGTGAAGAGTTCCTCGCGGGAGCCGCCGAGCTCGGTCAGGAACTGCCCCAGTTGTTCGCGCTCGCCCTGAATCGTGGCCACCGCGTCACCGCAGAGCGCCTCGGTGATGTCCGGGTGCGGAGCCTTGCCGCCGAGGATGGCCACGGCCCGGGCGAACTCGTGGAGGTAGAGGGCATCCTCGATCACGTAGAAGCGGAATACCTGCCGGTCGAGGGTGCCGTCGGCGAGGCCGTCGAGGAAGGGGTGGCGAAGGATCTCCGCGTAGATGGGTTCGATCCCGGCCCAAAGGCGGGTGGTGAAGCGGTCCTTGGCAGCGAGGTTCATGGCACCGGAATGCTAGTGACCTCTAGCAGCCGGTGGATAGAGTGGCGTGAGCGCCGAGGCCGGTGAGGCGCCCGGCTGGCAAGGCGCGCGAGGGAGGAATACCTGATGTATTTCGACCGAAGCGCAACGATGAGCGACGCGAAGCGGTGCGTTTCAGCCGGGATGCATCGCTGGCCGAGCCCCCACCGGGAGAACTGGGCCGCGCGACTCTGTCTACCGGCTGCTAGCCGAAGACCACCGGCACCCAGAAGACCGCGAACAGGCAGGTGAGGACGGCGCCGATGATGTTCACCCCGATACCGGCGCGCACCATCTGGGGGATGGTGAAGTGGCCGGTCCCGAACACGATGGCGTTCGGGGGGGTGGCCGCCGGGAGCATGAAGGCGCAGGACGCGGCGACCGTCACCGGCAGGAGCAGCGTCAGCGGCGGGATTCCGGCGCCGGTGGCGACCGCGGCAACGATGGGAACCATCATCGCGGTCGAGGCCAGGTTCGAAGCCAGTTCGGTCAGCAGGATGATGAAGACCACCACCAGCACCACGAAGAGCGGGAGGGGGAGCGCCGAGGCGCCCGCGAGGCGGTCGCCGAGCACCTGAGAAAGTCCGCTCACCTCGAGTCCGTTCGCCAGGGAAAACCCCCCGCCGATCAGAATGAGCACATCCCAGGGGATCCGCACGCCCCACTCCCAGTTGAGGATGCGCGCCCCGGATCCGTCGCCCGCCGGAACGAGAAAGCAGAGCACCGTTGCGGCCATCGCAATGGTGGAGTCGGTGATGAAGCCACCGGTCGGGATTGCCTGGGTCCAGACGGGGCGCAGTATCCACAGGAGTGCGGTGCCGCCGAACAGAATGGCGAGTCTCTTCTCCGGGGTCGAAAGCGGTCCGAGCGCGGTATACGCCGCGCGCACCGGCTCCCGGCCACCCGGGATGTCCCGGATGCGGATCGGAAATGCGAACTTGGTGAGCCACAGCCAGGTTGCCGGCAGGAAGATGATGGTCAGCGGCATCGCGAAGGCGAGCCAACGCACGAAGCTAATCTGGATGCCCAGCTCTTCCTCGAGGAAGCCGGCGAGGAACACGTTGGGAGGGGTCCCGATCAGGGTTGCGAATCCCCCAATGGAGGCCCCATAGGCGCAGCCGAGCATCAGACACACCGCGAAGGGGAACTCCCCGGGCGCGGGACGCCGGTCCCGTCCGTGGACCGCGCTCGAGATCTCCGCGATCACCGCCACGCCGATTGGCATCATCATGGCCGTGGTGGCGGTGTTGGAGACCCACATCGAGAGGAACGCCGACGCCACCATGAAGCCGAGCACCAGGCGGGGCGGCGAACTGCCCATCAACATCACCGTCCGCAGGGCGATCCGCCGGTGCAGGTTCCAGCGCTGCATCGCCTGGGCGATCATGAATCCCCCGAGGAACAGGTACACCAGGTGGTTCGCGTAGGGAGCGGCCGCTCCCGCCGCGTTCGTAATCCCGAACACGGGAAGCAGGATCAGCGGCAGAAGCGACGTCACTGCCAGGGGGGCAGCCTCCGTTACCCACCAGGTCGCCATGATCCCGGCGACCGCCAGCATCCGCCGCGCCTCGTCGGGTATGCCGGGAATCGGGAAGACGGCGATTCCCAAGAGCAGGGCCAGCCCGAGGACCAGTCCGATCCGCTCGCGTGTCATGCCGTCCGTCGCCCGGCGCAGTAAACCCCGGAGTCGCTTCCCGTGTCATGCCGTCCGTCGCCCGGCGCAGTAAACCCCGGAGTCGCTTCCCGCGAACCTGGTTCGACTGGCCAAAGCGGCGAGAGAGTACGCCATCCGGCGCGCGGACGTCAGCCCTCTTCAGTCGGCCATCCCGGCAGGGACGGGTTCACAGGGGTGCGCGCCGCTCGACCGCACCACCCCGCGATGCCGGGTTACTGCTGGTCGGTGTCTGCCGGTTGGTATCCGAGGCTCAGGAGATTCGCGAGCAGCCGATAGGCGCCCGGGGTGCCGGCAGGAAGCTGCCGCCAGAGGCCCAGACCGAGGTAGAGCCAGCGTCCCTCGCCGTGCCGGGCCTCCACCAGGATGCCGCGCTTTTCTCCCGCGTTGTATTCGAAGGGGTCCTCCGAGGCGAGCAGGTCCCGATAGGCGGGATCGCCCCCTGGCGCCAGGAAATACAGTCCGCGCTCCTGCACCCAGCCGTCCCAATCGGTCTCATCGATCCGGTTCGGCCCGGTGAAGGCCGGATGATCCGGAACCAGCACCTGCATCGGGGCGTCCTCGGCGGTGATTCGTCCTCGGCCGACGGACACCGGGTACGGCCCCCAGGGCCCCGCGTTGAACTCGAACTTGTTGTACTGGACGAGCAGCGTGCCGCCGCCGGCTACGAAGTCGAGCAGGCGCCGGTTGTGGGTCCTGAGATCGGGCCGGGCCAGGTAGGCGCGAACCCCGAGCACGATGGTGTCGAACTCCGAGAGATCGCCTTCGGCGAGGGCCTGTTCGTCGAGGAAGGTCAGGGGCAGTCCGAGTTGCGCGATGGCCTCGGCGACTTCATCCCCAACCCCCTCTACATAGCCGATGCGGACCGGAGCCACCGTCGCGTCCAGCACCCGCGCCGTGGCTTCCGCCGGGCGGAAGAGGTAACGGGTCTCGATGTGGTGGTAGGCGACCTCCTGTACGGCCTCTCGGAACGGGTCGCCGCCCCCGATGGGCTGTACCGCGGCGCCCAGCCGATAGCTGCCGTCTGCGGCCCCGTCCGGAGCGCTCACTTCAAACTCGACCCGTGTCTCACCGGGTCCGGAAAAGGAGACCGGGGTGCTCTCCGGGCGGACGGTCCACCCCGCCGGCGCCTCGAGCGAAGCCTCGAAGTCCGCGGCCTCATCGCCTCGATACACCACGGAGACGGTCAGTCGGCGGGGGTTCTGACCTCGGGGGAAGACCACGATCTCCGGTGAGACCGCCGCGGAGACGAGCGGCAGAATCGAGACCTCTTTCTGTTTTTCCGTCCCGACCCAGGGACCGTCGTAGCGGTACTCGACCGGGCTGCGGATCTCGACGGGAACACCGGCGGACTCGAAGGAAACGCGCGCCACCACCTGAGGCGGCCGCGCGGGAAGGCCGAACAGATCCGCGGATTCCGCCTCGAAGCGGTCCATCCCCGGGACGTCTTCCCAGGGCTGGCGGCTCATGGCCGCGGCGTTCCCGACCGAGACTCCGAACTCCGCGCGGAGCGGGCTGGCCGGGCTCGATTCGAGGGGGAGATCGCCAGGGCCGATCGGAGGGGGCAGGGGGCGCCGGCGCGGCCCGGGACCGGGAGGCGCCGCCGGGGGGGCCAGCGATTGACTGGCTTCCCAGCCGTCCGGAACCTCGATTCCGATGCCGGTGATCGTGGCCGCGGCGGGGCCGCCGAGGACGGAGATCTGCGCCCCGAAACTGCTGCCCGGGACGACCACCCCGGATTCCGCAACCGCGTCCACCACTAGGCCGTGGGCGAGCGCAATCGCCCGCTGGATCTGAACTTCCCGAAGGGCCATCCGATGCTCGATCTCGGCCCGGCTCTCAGCGGTCAGCCCGTCGGGAAGCGCGTTGCCGCGCAGGCTCCGCGCCGCGGTGAGCGCCTTCCGAAGACCCGGAAGCGTGTCTGCCGGTGCGATCGCCGAAAAGGCTTCAGCGGCCTCGGCTACGGCCTGGCGGAGGGCGACCAGCCTGGACGTGGCCTCCGTGGTCGCTTCCGGGGTCCCGGCCACGAAATCCCCCAGGCGCTCCAGCCCGGTCGGAATCCCCGCGAAGAGCCCCTCGGGTCCTTCCGGACCGAGCGTGGCGCCGTCCTGCGATCCGCGCGTTTCGGCCAGCACCGACGGAAATCCGGTCGGCCCGCCACGGACCTGGCCCATGCCCTGGCAGCGGTGCGCCGAACGCGCTTCCTGTCCCAGGTCCGCATAGGTACGGCCGAGAAGCGGATCCCAGACCGCGGTCTCAAGGCGGACGGTCCGCAGCTCGCCGGCTGCCGACCCGCCGCCGACGCCTCCCACCAGCAGGCGCAGCGGCCGCCAGGGCAGCAGACCCAATTCCGCGTGCTCCGGGAAGCGGTCCGGATCGCCGGCCGCGTCGAAGGCCTCGTGGGCGAGCCGTCCCGCCGCCTGATGGTGCTGACCGCCGCCCGTCCCAGCCGGCGGCAGGGTGATCACCACGTCCGGGCGCAGAGTCCGGATCATCCGCACCACCTCGCCGAGGGTCTGTTCCCGGCCCCACTTGTCGAACGTCTCCTCGACGCTGAACGAGTAGCCGAAGTCGGAGACCATGCCGAAGTACTGCTCGACCGCGTCGAGCCGGTGGGACGTCCGGAGCTCTTCGGTCCGCAGCAACCGCAGTCCATCGAAGAGTTCGGGGCCGATCTCGTTCTGTCCGCCGCCGCCGCGGGTCAGCGTGAGCAGCGAAACCCTCGCGCCCAGGCCGCGGCTGAGCAGGGCGTGCAGGGCGTTGTTCTCGTCGTCGGGGTGCGCCGTGATGGTGAGCACCGAGACGCCGCTCTCGATCTTGCGGAGCGCGAGACCCAGTCCCGTGGCCCCCCGGTCTTCGGCGAGCGGGCGGAGCTGGGCCGGCGCGGAAGCGGCTCCGAGCGCGACGATTGCCGCCACTGATAGCGCGAGAGCCAGAGGGACCCGCCGCATTCTTCGTGGAGTAGTCATCACGGCGCTCCCTTTGCGTGGGAGGAGGAGGCCCCGCCTCCTAGAATCTCCCGGCGCGGGCCGATAAGCGTCCGGCCCGGCCGGTGAGTCTAGCCGGGAGCTGAACAGCCGGTGGATAAAGTCGCGCGGCGTTCGACCGGCGATGCATCCCGGCTGAATCGCTACGCTCTCGGTTCCGATTCGGTCGGAATACGCCCGGTATTCCTCCCAAATCGCGCCTTGTCAGCCGGGCGCCTCACCGGCCTCGGCGCTCACGCCACTTTGTCCACAGGCTGTTAATGAACAACCCACCCGATCAGCCCCCGTTCCCGCGGGGGTTATTCCGCTCCTGGAGACGGCTCTATGCGGCCGTGCTGCTGACCGCTCTCTCGGTCTACGTCCTCCTCTTCGTGTTCTCCCGGGTCTTTGCACCCTGAGGGCGATCCTTGCAAACCATCGACTGGATCGTCGTTGCCGCCTACTTCGGCCTGATCATCGCCGTCGGCTACCGGACCGGGCGCGGAAACCGAGGGCTCGAGGACTACTTCCTCGCCCGCCGGTCCATGCCCTGGTACGCCATGGGACTCTCGGTGATGGCCACTCAGGCGAGCGCCATCACGCTGGTCGGAACGACCGGCCAGGCCTACGTGGATGGGATGCGATTCATCCAGATCTACCTCGGTCTGCCGATCGCCATGGTGATCCTGTGTTTCACCCTGGTACCGCTGTTCTACCGCGCCCGGGTGTTCACCGCTTATGAATACCTGGAACAGCGTTGCGGCCCGCACACCCGCTCCCTGACGAGCCTTCTCTTCCTGTTTGGGAGGGCGCTGTCCGGAGCCGTGGTGATCTACGCACCGTCGGTGGTCCTTTCGGTCGTCTTCTCGCTCGACGAGACCGTCACGATCCTGCTCATCGGCGGGTTCGCCACCATCTACACCGCGCTGGGCGGGATGCGCGCGGTGATGTGGGTCGAGACCTGGCAAATGCTGATCATCCTGCTCGGCATCCTCTTCTGCCTCGGATCGGTGATCGTGGGGCTGCCCGATGAGGTGAGCCTCGGGGAGGCACTGCGGCTTGCCGGGTCAACGGGCCACCTGGAAACGCTGTCGTTCGACACGGACCCGCGCCAGACCTACACCGTCTGGACGGGGCTTCTTGGGGGGCTCTTCCTGATGCTCTCCTATTTCGGCTGCGACCAGAGCCAGGTCCAGCGCTACCTCACCGGCCGTTCGCTTCGAGAGAGCCGCTTTTCGCTGATCTTCAACGCTTTCGCCAAGCTGCCGGTGCAGTTCGTGATTCTGCTCACCGGGGCGCTTCTCTTCGTTTTCTACCAGTTCGAGAAGCCGCCCGTGCTCTTCGATCCGGTGACGCTCGCCGAGACGCGGGCGGCGCAACCCGAGGAGATGGAGGCGATGGAGGCGCGCTACGAAACCGCCTTCGCCGAGCGCCGCACGGCAGCCCTCGACTTCGCGGAGGCCGACGGGAGTTTCTCCGAACCGGCGCTCAGGGAGCGGTACGTCGCTGCTGACCTCGCGTTTCAGGAGACGCGCGCCGACGCGGTCCGCGCGGCGTCCGAAGTCCGGGGGGAGCCGTGGAGTGACACCAACCACGTATTCCCGACTTTCGTGTTCACTCAATTGCCCCCCGGAATCGTCGGCCTGATCCTCATTGCGGTGCTTGCCGCGGCGATGTCCACGGTGGAGTCGGAACTATCGGCGCTCTCGACCGCCAGCGTGGTGGACTTCTACCGCCGCTTTCGAACCCGCTCGGGGGGCCGCTTCCTCCGCGGTCCGACTTCCGATCGGCACGACCTGATTGCCGGCCGGGTGGGGATCGTGTTCTGGGGAACGGTCGCGACCGGGGCCGCCCTCTACATGGGGCGGCTGGGGTCGGCGGTAGAAGCGGTAAACCGCGTGGGATCTTTCTTCTACGGTCCCATCCTCGGAGCGTTTGTCCTCGCCGCCGTCTTCCCGAACCGGGGCGCCCGCCGGGCCTTCCCCGCGGTTCTTAGTGGGGTCGCCGCCGTGTGGGTCGCTGACCTCCTGCCCCGGTCGCTCGGGGTTCCCGGCATTTCCTACCTCTACTACAACCTGATCGGGACGGCGGTGACGGTGATCGTCGGTCTCGTGCTGGGTCGCGCGACCCGGGTTCCGCGCGAGCAGGAAAGCCGATGAGCCGAGTCCGGACCCGCATGGTCTCCCGGATTGCCGAGGCCCTGTCTTCGCGGGAGTTCCTTCGCTCTTCCGGCTTCTTCACCGGTCTCAACCTGGGGATCGGAGCGCTGGTGGGTGCGGTCATCGTGTCCTTCATCGTGGTGACCGAATGGCTCACCGAAGTGATGATTCACGGGCAGGCGCTCGGAGCGATCCGCTTTGCCGGCCCGGTACTGGGGGCGTTGGCCGCGGGCATCCTGATGCACCGTTGGTTCGGCGAGGCGCGGGGAAGCGGGATTCCGCAGACGAAGGCGGCGCTGGTCGCGCAGGATGGCCGGATTCCATTCCGCGTGCCCGTCGGGAAGTACCTCTGCGGGGTGCTCACCCTGGGCGCCGGCATCCCGCTGGGACGCGAGGGACCGTCCGCGCAGATCGGGGCCGGGATCGCTTCCTCGGTGGGAGAAGCCCTCGGGCTGGACACCGAGCAGCGGCGGCAGCTGATACCGGTCGGGACGGCGGCGGCGATCGCCGCGGCCTTCAACACCCCGATCGCCGCGATCCTTTTCTCGCTGGAGGAAATCGTCGGAAACCTCCACGCGCGGGTGCTCGGCTCGGTGGTCTTGAGCGCGGTGGCGAGCTGGCTGGTGTTGCGGCTCTCGCTTGGCGACGAACCGCTCTTCTCGGTTCCCGCCTACGAACTCGGACATCCCGCGGAACTCCTCATCTACGCCGTGCTCGGCGTGCTCGGGGGGCTGATGTCGGTCGGGTTCGTGCGCACCCTTCTCTGGCTCCGTGTTCAGATGCGCCGGCTTCCGGCGGCGAGCCGCTGGTTCCAGCCAGCCCTCGGCGGGGTGGCGGTGGCCGCCGCCTGGCTGTTGCTTCCTGGCTTCTTCGAGGTGGGTTACGGCCCCGTGGGCGAGGCGCTGGCGGGTGAGCTGTCCATCGGAACGATGGCGGTTCTCCTTGCCCTCCACCTCGTCCTGGTGGTCGTCGCCTACGCCTCCGGCAACGCCGGAGGGATCTTCGGCCCCAGCATCTTCCTCGGCGCCATGCTGGGCGGGGTGGTGGGCAGCGTGGCCAACCTCTGGTTCGACTTTGTATCCGGACCCGGCCCCTACGCCCTGGTGGGGATGGGGGCGGCGTTCGCCGGGATCCTCCGGGTGCCGATGGCGTCGGTCTTCATGATCTTCGAGATCACCCAGAGCTACGCGGTCATCGTGCCGTTGATGATCGCCAACCTGACCTCGTTTTTCGTCTCCCGGCGGCTCCAGCGCGTATCGGTGTACGAGGCCCTCGCGGCGCAGGACGGGATCCAGCTTCCCTCCACGGAGGACGAGGAGCCCCATCCGGTGGTGCGGGCCGCGATGCGCCCGCCGCGGGAGCTGCTCCCTCCGGACCTGACGGTCGAGGACGCCATCGAGCGGGTGGCGCTCAGCGGCAAAGGGGCGTGGCCGGTGGCCGAAGGAAACCGGATCTCCGGGCTGATCACGCTCGTGGAGTTGGAGCGGTTCCACGCCTGGGGACAGGATCAGGAGCGACTCGGCGACCTGGTGAGAGGGCGGAAGTTTCCTCACGTCCACGCCGACCAGCCCATTGACCACGTGCTGGCCACCATGGGCCGGATCCGCATGGACACCCTTCCGGTGGTGAGCCGGGTGGACGTCCACCAGCTCGAGGCGGTAGTCACCGTCTCGGATCTCCTGCGGGCGTACGGGATCGCTCCCGGTGCGGGGAGCGGTCCGCCGCGCGGTATGCCGGGATGATGGTGGCGGGTGTTCGGTGATCGCGGTCGTTCAGCGGGTGTCCCGTGCCTCGGTGTCGGTGGGCGGTGAACTCGTCTCCGAAATCGGACCGGGACTCCTCGTCCTGCTTGGGGTTTCGGTCTCCGACACCTCCAAGGATGCCGCCTGGCTCGCGCAGAAGATCGTCGGGCTCCGCATGTTCCGCGCTCCGGAGGGGCAGCCCGAGCGGAGCGTCCTCGAAATCGGCGGGGAGGTGCTCGCCGTCTCGCAGTTCACCCTGCTCGGGAACTGCCGCAAGGGGCGGCGTCCCTCCTTCACCCGCGCCGCTCCGGGGCCGGGGGCCGAAGCGCTCTACGAGGAGTTCTGCGCGCGGCTGCTGGACCTCGGAGCTACGGTGGGTAGCGGCCGGTTCGGGGCGATGATGGAGGTTTCCCTGCTGAACGACGGGCCCTACACGTTGCTGGTCGAGAGTCCATCCGGAAGGAGTCGGTCCGGGTAGTGGCGCGGCATTCGACCGGCGAATCATCCCGGCTGAACCGCTTCGCTCGGCGTTCCAAATCAGTCGGCATACGTCGGTATGCCTCCCGATTTGCGCCTTGTCAGCCGGGCGCCTCACCGGTCTCGGTGCTCACGCCACTACCCGGACAGACTCCTCGCGGCGGGGTATCCTTCCCGTTTCTCGCGAATAGCGGCGCTTGGGCGCTAGCGGTCGCCCCGCCCCGGCGTCCCGAATTCGCTCGAGAACGAGGTATCCCCCATGCGCATGTTCTTCCGGACGGTCGCGCCGCTCGCGGTCATCGCCAGTTTCCTTGCTTTCGCCGGTTGCGGCGGCGGCGCCGCCGCCGGTTCCGGGGGGCAGGGGCACGGCTCCGACTCGCTCCTCCCCGACAGTGTGGACTCCGAGGTGCTCGGGATCCTGAACGGGGAGGAAATCACTCTCGACGATCTCTCGGACCGGGACCGGTTTCAGCTCGCCCAGCTCCGGAGCGACTACTACACGAAGAGCCACGAACTGCTGGAGGAGAGCGCGGTGCGGACGGCGCGGGAGCAACTGCTCATGGCCGCCGCCGCGGAGAAGGGCATGACCCTGAACCAGTACTACACGAACGAGATCGGCCTCCCCGAAGTAAGCGACGAGGAACTCCAGTACGTGTACAACCAGAATCGCCAGCAGTTCGGGGGGCGGTCACTCGATGAAGTCGGGACGAGCCTCCGCCGGCAGATCGCGAATCAGAAGATGACGCGGAATATCGAAATGGCCGGCGACCGCTTGTTGGGCGAGGCCGAATGGAATCTGACCGTGCCCGCCTACCGGGTGGCAATCGAGACCGAGGGCCACTCCGCACTCGGACCCGAGGACGCTCCGGTGGACGTCGTGATCTTCTCCGACTTCGAGTGCCCCTACTGCCGCCGTTTCAACAGCGCGGTGGACGAGCTCCGGGAAGCCGAGGAATACGAGGGAAAAGTTCGCCTCGTTTACCGGCACTATCCCCTCCGCAGCATCCATCCGCTGGCGCAGAAGGCCGCCGAGGCCTCGATCTGTGCGGAGGACCAGGGGATGTTCTGGGAGTTTCACGACGCGCTCTGGACCGACGAAAACCTCTCTCCCGACAACCTCGAGCAGCATGCCGTGCTTCTGGGACTCGACACCGAGGCGTTTGCCGAGTGCATCAACTCTGGCCGCCACTATGAGCGAGTGCAGACGGATTTCGAGGCGGCGATGGCGCTCGGACAGGGCGGGACGCCGGCGGTATTCGTGAACGGACGCTATGTAGGGGGCGCGGTGCCCTTCCAACAACTGAAGGCCGAGGTAGATCGCGAGCTTTCCGAGTCGAACTAGCAGCCCGCGGCCACCCAATCAAGGTCATGCCCAGAACCAACACCCTCTCCCCCGAAGTCCAGGAATTCCTGGCGACGCGCGCCTACGTCCACCTGGCCACGCTGATGGCCGACGGCAGCCCCCAGGTTTCCCCGGTATGGGTGGAGACCGACGGCGATCTCATCGTCGTGAATTCCGCGGCAGGGCGGGTCAAGGACAAGAACATCCGGCGCGATGCGCGGGTGGCGCTCTCCGCAACCCATCCGGACGATCCCTTCAAGGCACTGATGATCCGGGGCCGGGTGGTGAAGGTCACCGAGGAAGGGGCCGAGGAGGGCATCGATCGCCTCGCCCGGAAGTACATCGGGACCGATCGCTACGAGTGGCGCCGTCCCGGCGAAGTGCGGGTCGTCTACTACATCCAGCCGGAAACCGTAAAGACTCTCTAACCCGTATTCCTCATACTCACGGCCCGAAGCGCACCCCAAGGAACCGCAACCTGTTGAGCGGGGTGACGGTTACGCGTGAAGCGCGGACGCTGACCGGCGTGACGGGGTGTGGGATGGGGGACACCGACCTCCAGCCGGTTGCTGTGAAAGAGCAGGTCTCACAGATACGCCACCATCCAGATGGTGCCGCCGGTCAGGGAACGCCGACCTCCGGCCGGCACCGCCCGCCGGAGGCGGGCGGAGTCGCGTATCGCCACACACCGGGATGGTTCCCGTCTCGGCGCTGTCCCCATCCCAGGAGGTGGCGTTCCCGTGCCCGGCCGCGCTTCCGCTCAGTCAGCATTGCGCCGCTCGCCCCGCTTCGCGGGACGGTGCCGACCGGAGGTCGGCCCAGTTCTCCCGGTGGGGGCTCCCTTGTCTGCGCGTCGCTCCGCCTGGTGGCATGGGCGCCATGCGCCAGTTCAGCGTCCGCGTGGCGCCTTCTGCGACTCGGCGAGCGCTCCCGAGTATGAGAAATCCGGGCTAACGGAATCTCCCCGGCATTGGGGCGGTCGCGCCGCACTTCCGACGGCTCCCCTTACGGCTCGACCTCCCGGCCGCCGATGAACGTTTTCTCGACCCGGAGGTCCCGGATGGTGTCGGGCGGGACGGTCAGGATGTCGTCCGACAGCACGGCGAAGTCGGCCAGCATGCCTTCGGTGATCGCTCCCTTCTCGCCTTCCTCGAAGGTGAAGAAGGCCGGCTCCCGGGTGTGCAGGCGGATCGCTTCCTCGATGCTGACCGCTTCTTCCGGCCCGTGCACCTCGCCGTCGAAGCCCCGCCGGGTGACCGCGGTCCAGATGGTGATCAGCGGCCCGTAAGGCGCCGAGTCGGAGCCGTGGGAGACCCGGATCCCCGCATCGAGCAGGGAACGGGTCGGATTCTGGGTTGCTTCCCGTTCCGCGGTGAGCGCCTCCTCGGCATAGGCGCCGAGTCCCACGGTGAAGGACGGCTGGCTCGCCACCATGATCCCGTGTTCCGCCATCAGTTCCATGGTGTCCATGGGTGGCTTGACCGCCACGTGGTGCAGGTAGTGCCGGTGGTCCTCACGGGGGATCTCGTCGAGGATGCGGGCCATCTCTTCCGCCACCATCTTCACCGCGCCGTCGCCCATGGTGTGGATGCCGAGCTGCCAACCGAGTTCGTGGGCCCGTCTGGCGACGGGGTAGAAGATGTCCGCGGGAATGCGGATCGCGCCGAAGAAGTCCGGCCGGCCCTCGTAGGGTTCGAGGGACCAGAACACCGGGGCGCTCAACCCGCCGTCGATGCTCATCTTGACGGCGCCGATCCGGAAGCGTTCGTCCCCCTCGCCGGTGACGAAGCCAAGTCCCTCGAGCGCTTCGATCTCCTTCCGTATCCCTTCCTCGCCGTGGTCGTAGCTGTCGTGACCGGGGCTGAGGCGCACCTGCATCGTCGCCCGGGGCAACTCTTCGCCGTAGCGGGAATAGAGGTCCTGCACTGCCGGAATCCCCGGCGGCTGGACCCCGGCGATATTCACGCTGGTGATCCCCATGGCGGCCAGTTTGCCCAGCGAAGCGCGCATCGTTTCGATCCCCTGTTCGTAGGGAACCTCCGGAAGCGGAGGGAGGACCCGGTCCACGATCCGCCGTGCCGCTTCGAGGACGCGGCCGGTCGGCTCGCCGTTCTCGTCGCGGAAGATCCAGCCTCCCTCGGGGTCGGGCGTATTGCGGTCGATTCCCGCCAGTTGCAGCGCCGGTGAGTTCAACAGGTAGGTATGGGGTCCGCGGGTGAGCATCACCGGGTTGTCGGGGGCGGCTTCGTCCAGTAGCCAGCGGTCCGGGATACGGCTGTTCGGCCAGTCCATGCGGGTGAGCCCACCGCGAATCCACTCTCCGGGCGATCTCGTAGCGGCTTCCCCCTCGAGCGCGGCGAAGAGTTCGTCCGGCTCGGTTGCCTCCGCCGACCACTCCGGCAGCCCGGGCACGAGCCCGTCTTCCCAGCGCTGCAGGGTCCGACCGGGGCCGAGGTGGATGTGGTTGTCATTGAACCCCGGGAGGACCGTCTTTCCCTGGAGATCCACGACTTCCGCGGCCCCGCCGGGGAATGCTGCTTCGACCTCCTCCTCCGAGCCCACCGCCGCGAATCGTCCGTCCACGATGGCGAAAGCCTCGGCGGTGCTGAAGTCGTCGTCGGCGGTGACCACTTTCGCATTGCGGTAGATCGCGTCGGCGGCCGGCCCGGAGGGGCCGCAAGCTGGGCCCAGGACCATGGCGGCGCCCGCGGCGAGGATAGGGAAGAGTGGCTTCATGGTGTTCTCCATTTGACAGCCCGTGGTGGAACCCGGGTGAGCGCCGAGTTCCCACTGGCAGAAACGCCGATGATCGGGTCGGGCTGCACGCCCCGCCGGGGATGCAGGCGCAGTTCCGGGATGATGCACGTCTCGGGGCCAAGCGGCCAGGCGGAGCGACGCGCAGGCACGGGAACGCCGACCTCCGGTCGGCACCGCACCGCGGAGCGGGGCGAAACGCGGACCGACAATTCTCTGAATGGGGCCGGACAGCGCCAGCGCCGGGCCCGAAAGGCGTGAGCTGGCCCATGAACGTCGATGGAGGGGCTTTCGCGGCCCTGTGGGCCGCGCTGCCGCATCCCCACCGGGAGAACTGACGGAGATCGGCGCTCCCTTGCGGGCGCGCCAACTTCTGGGATGAGGACAGTGCCGAGACGGGAACCATCCCGGTGTTTGGCGATACGCGACTCCGCCCGCCTGCGGCGGGCTGTGCCGACCGGAGGTCGGCGTTCCCTGACCGGCGGCGCCATCCGGACCGTTGGCGTACCGGTGAAACCTGCATCTACACAGCAACGGGCCCCGGCGACTTCGTCCACAGGCCCTACCCCGGTGCGTCCACAACAGATCCGGACATGGCCGCGGGAGCTTCGCTGCCGAGCCAGACAATGACGTCCGCTACCGCTTCGGGCCCGGACCTCGGCTTTGCGCCCGGGATCACCGTTCGGTAGGACTCGGTATCCACGGAGCCGGGGCAAACCGCGAACACCGAGATTCCGGCGGGCCGCAGCTCTTCCGCGCACGCCTTGGTGAACCCCACGACACCCCACTTCGAGGCGCCATAAACGGCCAGCCGGGGGGCGCCGATCCGAGCCACCACCGCCGCCAGATTCACGATGCGGCCGCTTCTCCCTTCGATCATCCCTGGCAGGACGGCCTTGGTAGCGAGAAACACGCCCTTCAGATTCACTCCCAGGACCCGGTCGAAGTCCGCCTCGGAGGTGGCGGTAAGCGGAGCGCGAAAGGCCGCTCCCGCGGCGTTCACCAGCAATCCCACGGGACCAAAACGTCTTTCGGTTTCCGCGACCAACTCGTTTACCTGACCCGGTTCCGTGATGTCGGTCGGGGCAACAAAGGCGAACCCGCCCGCTTCCCGGATCCGATTCTCGATCGAGACGAGACCCATCGGGCGGCGCGCCGCCAGCGCCACGGCGAAACCACGCTCGGCGAGTTTCAGGGCGGTCGCGGCGCCGATTCCCTGGCTGGCGCCAGTGACGATGGCTACCGGGGGTCCCGTCCGGCCGGGATCACGATCCCGGGAAACCGGGTCGGGGCTCACCGCCATGTCCTACCCGCTGCGGTGCGGGTGCTCCCGTGGCGGGTGACTCAGACTCCGATCAGGTGAGCGGTAACCGTGCGCTGGCGCGGCCCGTCCAGTTCCGCGAAGAGGATGCTCTGCCACTGTCCGAGGCTGATCTCTCCCTCGTGGATCGGAACGGTCACGTTGTGACCGAGCAGCGTCGCGCGGAGGTGCGCGTCGGCGTTTTTACGCTCGCAGTCGGAGCAGTCTTCGCAGTTGTGGAGGTAACCGTCCTCCCCGTCCACGAGCCGCTCGAGGCACTCGGTGAGGTCGGCCATCAGGGCCGCCTGGAATTCGTTCAGGAAGAGCGCGGTCGTGGTGTGAAGCGTCGAGAGGATGAGGAAACCGGCCTTGATGCCCGATTCCCGGACCTGGTCGCGCACCCGGTCGCTGATGTTGTGCAGTTCCACGCGCGAATCCGTGACCACTTTCAGCGTGTGATGCATGACCTTCATCTGCCCGCGGATCACCTCGTCGCCGGACTCCACCTGGGCCACCTTGACCGTCGGTTGCGTCAGTACGCTCCGCATCTTGTGCTCCTCGACCCGCTCCACCCGCTGTCGGTATGGCACCCGAGCGGACAAACGGAGAGCAAGTATAACAAGCCCCAATAGCGTGGGATTGCTGGCCGGCGATCCTGTCTATCGCCTGTCTATCGGCGGTTGAGAGCACGATTTGACCTCGGGGCTGGGATACTTGGGAGCGTGACCGCGCCGACCGGGGGGCGGTTGCCCACCACCCGTTTCCGGGATCTCGCTGATGGAAGCCCTTGCCGCCGCACTCCGACCTCTCCTCGGGCATCACGGTTTTCTCGTCCGTCCGGAGCACACGCTTCCGTACGAGTGTGACGGGAGCACCGCCTACCGCAGCGCGCCCCACGCCGTGGCGCTCCCCCGCACTACCGCCGAGGTGTCCGCGGTAGTGCGGGCCTGCGCTGCCGCCGGCGTTCCCTTTACCGCGCGCGGGGCCGGGACCGGGCTTTCCGGAGGCGCAACCCCGATCGAGGGTGGGGTGGTGATTTCGCTGGCGGGCATGAACCAGGTTCTCGAGATCAATCCCAGGGAACGCATTGCGCGCTGCCAGACGGGGGTGGTCAACCTCGAGATATCGCGAGCCGCCGCTCCCTTCGGACTCTTCTTCGCCCCCGACCCGTCGAGCCAGTCCGCGTGCACTTTGGGAGGGAACATCGCCGAGAACTCGGGAGGCCCGCACTGCTTCAAACTGGGGGCGACCACTTCGCACATCCTCTCGGCGACGGTGGTTCTCGACGACGGGGAGGTCGTGGTCCTCTCGGAGGATGACGCCGGCTACGACCTGCTCGGCCTCTTCGTCGGTTCCGAGGGCACTCTCGGGATCGCCACCGAAGCCACGGTGCGGCTGCTCCCCGTTCCGGAGACCGTCGAGACCCTGCTGGCCCCCTTCGCCGGTCTGGTGCCGGCCTGCGAAGCCGTCTCCCGGATCGTTGCCGCCGGCATTGTTCCGGTGGCGATGGAGATGCTCGACGCGGCCACGATCGAGGTGGTAGAGGCCGGCATCGGAGCGGGCTATCCGAGCGATGCCGGGGCGGTGCTTCTTCTCGAACTCGACGGCGCCAGCGCGGCGGTCGCCCGGCAGCGAACCGAGGTGGACCGCATCCTCCAGGACTGCGGAGCCCTCGATATTCGGGTCGCCCGCGACGCGGCGGAGCGGGAACTGCTCTGGCGCGGCCGCAAATTCGCCTTCGGCGCCATGGGCCGTATCTCGACCGATCTCTACGTGCAGGACGGGGTGGTTCCCCGTTCCGCGCTCCCCGAGGCCATCGCGGAGGTCGAGCGGATCGGCAAACGCCACGGCCTCCGGATCGCGAACGTGTTTCACGCGGGGGACGGGAACCTCCATCCCTGCATTTCCTACGACGGGCGGAATCCGGATGAAAAGGCGCGGGTGCTCGCCGCGAGCCATGACTTGCTCGTGATGTGCGTCCGGCTTGGCGGGGTGCTGTCCGGTGAGCACGGGGTGGGGATCGAGAAGCGTGACTCCCTTCACCTGCTCTTTGGAGAGGATGATGTTGAGGCGATGCGCCGGGTCCGGGACGCTTGGAACCGGCAGGGGCTGCTGAACCCGGGCAAGATATTTCCGGTGCGAGCCGGCTGCGGCGAGGCGCGGGCGACTCTCCCCGAGAGCGGCCCCGAAAGTGGCCCCGAGAGTGGCTTGCCGGGTCGGGTCGCCGCGATTCCGGGCGCCTGGATTTGATCGGCGGGCACCCGGTGAGACCGGCTCATCTGCGAATGGACGATCCGGCCGCAGCGGCCGCGGTGGACGGCAAGCCGGTCGGACGAACCGCGTCTCCGGCGAGCGAAAAGGAGTTGCGAGAGCTCCTCGCTGAGGCGTCCCGCGCCGGGGAGGCGGTGGTCCTCAGCGGAGGCGGCACCCGTCCAGGCCTCGGCGCGCCGCCCGAGCGCGCGGACCTGTTGCTCGATCTCCGGGGTCTGGCGGGGATCATCGAGCACCATGTCCACGACCTGACCGTGGAGGCGTGGGCGGGTACCACCGTCGCCTCACTCAACCGGGCCCTGGCGCCCTCTGGTCAGTTCCTCCCGCTGGATCCGCCCATTCCGGAAAAGGCAACCCTTGGCGGCGTCATCGCCGCCGGCGAGCCGGGCTTCCGAACGGCGCCCGGATCCCGTCCCCGAGATCTGCTGCTCGGGATCTCCGCAGTCCTCGCCGACGGCACTCGCATTCGTTCCGGCGGGCGCGTGGTCAAGAACGTGACCGGCTACGAAATGACGAAGCTCTTCACCGGCTCGCTCGGAACGCTGGGCGCCATCATCCGGGTCACTCTGCGGCTCCGGGCGCTTCCCGAAGCGTCGCGCACCGTCGTGGTCGGGCTGCCGGTTTCCGATTCCGTGGAGCAGTTCGCCGATCGGGTGCTCGCCGCCGGGGCCGAGGCGGCGAATCCCGCGGCGGTCGCCGTCGTGCCCCCGGGGACGGGGTTGCCCGGCCTTCCCGAAGAAGGCGGATTCCGGTTGGCGGTGCGGTTCGAGGGACTCGCCGAAGAGGCGGCAGCTCCGTCCCATGCCATCGAGCACGCTGCCGGGGGCGCCGCGGAAACACTCGACGGTTCCGGCGAGAGCGCATTCTGGGCGGGGGTTCGGGACTTCCCCGCCCTGGTCCCGGCCCGGCAGTCCTCGCTCGGCTTCGGGCTCCGCGGCCCTGCGGGGGCCGTGCTGCGGACCGCCTGGCGTCTCGCCGCGCTCGGCCCGCCCGTCGTCTTCCCCGACCAGCGCCGGGGCCTGGCGAGCGTTCCGCCGCACGAATACGAGGCCGCTCTCGGCTCCCTCGCCGCGGAGCCGGAAATCTCCGCCGTGGTGGAGGCCGCTCCCCCCGGCTGGAAGCGGGAGCACCCGGTCTATCACCCGCCACCGGCGCCACCGATCCGCGCCCTGTCCCGGCGGATCAAAACCGCTCTCGACCCCCAGGGAACTCTGGCGCCCGGTCGCCTGCCTCTCTGAGCGGCCCCTGCTCATCTCTCCATCGCATAGATTCGTCCCGTGACCGCCCCGACTGGCCCCGAGGCTCTGAGGATCTACGAGAAGACCCTCGCCTGCGTCCACTGCGGTCTCTGCCTCCCGGCCTGCCCGGCCTACGAGAACGCTCCCCGCGAATCGCTGGCGCCGCGCGGCCAGGTCTTCAACGCCCGAGCCCTCCTCGAGGGCCGGCTGGAAGCGACGGCCGGTCTGGCCGAGGATCTCTACGGATGCCTGGCCTGCCGGGCCTGCGAGACCGTCTGCCCCGCGGGCGTCGAGGTCGGGGCCATCGTCGAGGGAGTGCGGGGCTTGCTCGACGAGGAGCGGGTCGAGCCGCTCCGGGTGCGGGTGTTGAAACGGTTTGCGCTCGGCGTGGTGGTGGGCCGGCCCGCGGTGTTGAAAGCGGCGATGTCGCTGTTGCGCCTGGCGGGGAGGCTCGGTCTTCGCCGCCTTGTCCGTCCGATGCTGGCTCGGGTGCTCCCGAAGCTCGCGGCCCGCGAGCGGCTGCTGCCGGATGTTCCAGCCCGGGATCGTCTGCCGCCGCGGACCCCTCCGGTGGGAGCAGCGCGCGGGACGGTGGCGCTGTTTCTCGGCTGTGTAGCACCGCATCTTCGTCCGGAGACGAGCCGGGCCGCGGTGGAAACGCTCTCCAGGAACGGTTGGGAGGTAGTGATTCCCGAGGGGCAGGGGTGTTGCGGCGCGCTCCACCTTCACGCCGGGCTTCCGAATCTCGCTCGGCCGCTGGCTCGGCGGAACATCGGCGCGTTTCCGGACGGTCTGCCGGTGGTGACCACCGCCGCCGGCTGCGGCGCGGCGCTATCGGAGTACGGCGAGCTGCTCGGGAACAAGGAGCGCGGCGAGGATTTTTCGGAACGGGTCACCGATGTTTCGGCATTCCTCTCTCAAAACGGCTTCGAGCCTCCCGCCGCCGGCCCGCGAAGGAAATCCCTCCGGGTCGTGTACGACGCTCCCTGCCACCTGTTCCACGCCCAGCAGGTCCGGGAAGAGCCCGTGAGGATCCTCCGCAGCCTGCCCGGGGTGGAGCTTCTGACGGTGCGTGATTCCGAACGCTGCTGCGGCTCCGCGGGTATCTACAACGTGACCCGGCACGACACCTCGATGGCGGTCCTCGACCGCAAGATGGCGAACATCGCTCCCGCGCGTCCGGACCTCATTGCCACCGGCAACATCGGTTGCCAGCTCCAGCTCGCTGAAGGCGTCCGTCGCGCGGGACTGGACGCCGAGGTCGCCCACCCGGTGGAGCTCTTGGCCGACGCCTACCGCCGGGAAGGAGAGGTCTGAGCTCACCGCCCTGACGGCGCGCGACAGCGGGCCCCCACCGGGAGAACTGGCCACCGGTCTCTGACCGGCATCGGGGCCGAAGGCCGCGAAACTCACCCGGCTACTCTCGATTACGGCCCGGACGTATGCGGGGATGGCGGAGTTCAACCTGGGCCGATGCACCGCCGGAACCAATCTGTGTGGATGGCCGGGACCACTACCTCCCTTTCCGCGGCAGCTTCTCGTCCGCCATCGCCGTGTGGTAGACGAACGCCGCCACCACCACGGCGTTTTTCTTCAGATCGTCAATCGGGAGGGTGTCGTAGAAGTCGAGGTTCGTGTGGCCTCCGGTGCCACCCACCCGCGCCTGCAGGAACTGGAAACCCGGCAGCCCGGCGTCGTCGAACGGCACGTGGTCGGTGCTCCCCACGCTTCCCGGGGCGAGGGTAGTCATCCCGAAGTCGCGGAAGGGGGCGATCCATTCCTCGAAGATCGGCCGGACGTGCTCGTTTTCCTGGAGCCAGACGCCCCGGTAGCGGCCGGGGCCATAGTCCTGATTGAAGTACGCGGACAGGTTGTCGTAGTCGGGTTTTGTCCCGACTTCCGGATCGCCCGGATCGCCGAAGTGCTTCTTCACGTAGGCCCGCGACCCGAAGATCCCCTGCTCCTCTCCCGACCAGAGGGCTATCCGGATCGTGCGGCGCGGCTCGGCGCCGACGGCTTTCAGGATGCGCACCGCCTCCAGCATGACCGCCACCCCCGAGGTGTTGTCGCTGGCATTGGGGCTCGCGTGCCAACTGTCGAAGTGGGCGCCGAGCATGACCAGTTCGCCGGCGAGGTCCGACCCCGGGATCTCTCCGAGCACGTTCCTGGCCTCGCTCGCCGCCGCTCCGTGCCGGTTCCGGACTTCGAGGCCGATGGTTACGGGCAGTCCGCGCCGCCGGATCCGGTACATCCGGTTGTAGTGCTCCGGCGTGATGGCGATGATCGGCAGGGACGACAGGGTCGCATCCCGGTCCCACATGTCCACCTTGGCGCCGGGGCGGGCGAACCCCCGGACGGCTCCCGGCCAACCGCTCCGGGATTCGAGTACCGCGGCCGCGCCCTCCTCGACGTAGAACTCGAGACGTTCGACCGGGGTCAGTACGTCCGGATGGGGCGGAAGGTCGGCGTACTCGCTGGTGAAGAGGGGGTCCGGGGCCAACCTGGGGTGCACGCTCGCCGCGAGCTGCTCCATCTCCTCGTCGGTCCGGGGTGGGGTTCCCGTGGCGAAACGGGTGCGGTCCACCGCCGCCGGCGGCGTCGAGAGGACCGCCATCCCCCGCAGCTTGCCCCGCAGGGCTTCGAGGTCTCCCCGGGAGCGCACGTCCGCGATGACTACTTCCAACTCCTGTCTTCCGTCGGTTCCCGGGGTGTGCGCGATGGGGTATCCCACGAGCGTCTGGTACACCGGCGTCTTCAGGTGCAGGGAGAAGTACTCGTTGTCCCAGCTCGCCCCGTAGTTCATGAAGGGCTCGCGGACCGTGTTCACGAGCCCGATCTCGGCCATTTCCTCGAGCGCCCACCGCTGCGCCCGCTCCATCGCGGCCGAATTCGTAAGCCGGCCCCCGACCACGTCGGTCAGGTAGGAGAGGGTGTCCGGGAGCTGGGACCGGTGGAGCCCCTCCTCCCGGATCTTGGCAACCATCTCCCGGTCCACGGGGTAGGGCGTCTGGGCTCGGACATGCGTGGGGCATGCCGCTAACGCCGCGGCCACCCCGAGCTTTCCCAAACTGTGCTTCATGGTCTGCTCCCAAATGCGGCGGATGCGGAGGGTCGCCGCGAGAGGGCGAAGGGTACCGGGCGATGGGGTGCGAAGAGCGGTCGGCCACCGGGGTGGGGAGAGGGTGAGGAATGCAGGTTGGCAGGACGCGGCGCCATCGGGGCGGGTTTCGCGCTCCCGCGCGATGCCGGCCGGAAACCGGCCCAGTTCTCCCGGTGGGGGTTCCGCTGTCGCGCGCCATCCGGGTGGTTTGGGTCCCCGCGCGTTTGGATTTTCACAGCAACTGGCCGGCGCTCCGAGCCTTCAGGAGCCGATGCGGTAGGGAGATGCGGCCTGTCGTGCACCTACTTGGGCGGTCCCGTTCGTGTAGGGCCTGATATTCGCTTAGGATGCAACTTGGCAACTGCCCTCGCGCCCATCCCGGCGCGAATTCGCCAGGAGGAGAGTCATGACGACCAAGCTTGTTTCGAGAACCATCGTCGCACTGGGGGTGGTGGCAGCGTTGGCGGCCAGCGCTACGGCGGGTGCCCAGGGCAAGCCCGTAGTGGCGATCGGCCAACTGGAGGTCACGGCCCAGAATATCTCCTGCGAGGGCTGGGACCGTAGCTTCCATGACTGCAACCGGGACCTCTCCGAAGGATTCCGGGCCATGCTGGAAACGGCCATCATCAAGACCGGCAAGATGGATGTGATGGAACGCCAGCAGATGGACGCGATCATGATCGAGCAGGGGCTCGGCGAGATCGGTCTCACGACCGCCGGCGGCCGGATCGGGGGGCTGACCGGAGTGGACTACTACGTGTACGGAACGATCACCCGCTTCGGCGTCCGAACGGGCGGGTTCTCGGTTTCCGGCAGTAGTGGCGTCGGAGGATTCGCGAACCGCCGTGGGCGAGGGCTCCTCGGCGGCGGTGTGAGCAAGTCCACTCTGGAGACCGAAATGGGAGTGGATCTCAAGGTCACCGACGTGTCCACGGGGCACATCGTCATCGCCGACGCGGTATCTAGCACGGTGCAACAGGGCTCGTCCTTCGCGATCGGCGGCCTCCGGCGAGAAGAGGTCAGTGGCGATCCGTTCGCCGATGTTCAGGAGGTCGTCGCGGCGCGGATCGCCGAACAAATCGTGACCAGCCGTACTCCGATCAAGGTCATCCAGATCCAGCGCGACGGAACGCTGATCCTGAACTACGGGGAAGTGTTCTTTGCGCCGGGGGACCGCCTGGCCGCTTTCTCGGTCGGCGAGGCGATCGTTGATCCCGACACCGGAGAGGTGCTGGGGGCGGAGGAAACGCCCGCCGGCATGGTCGAGGTCACCGCCGCCGAGCCGCGGTTCTCGCGTGCCCGACCCGTGGGAGACGGTTCCCTGATCGGGGAGGGGACGACGCTGAAGCGGATGGCGGTGGCGGATTCGTCAGGGCAAGGCGGCGGTCGGAAGCGGTCCGGCGCGCGCTGGCGGAACCGCTGATTCGCAGCCCCTCGGCAAATCCAGGCAAATCATCCACCCCACCGTTCGGGGCCAGGCGCCCGCTGCGGCGTCCTGGCCAGCAGCGGCCGGACTGCCCGGTTGAGGTCGTGGGCGTTCGTTGGTTCGGCGTCTGACGGGTGCTCGGATTGGTAGAATGACGGGCCGCTTTCGCCCAATCCGCTCGCTGCCGTTCCGATTGCGGATCGAGAGCCGATCCCTGCAGCGAGGCAGGGAGCGCGGCGCACAAGACTGGTTTCCTGCCCGAGAGGCAGGCCGTCGATCGGCAGGGTGTCGTAGAAGTCGAGGTTCGTGTGGCCTCCGGTGCCGCCCACCCGCGCGCAGGAACTGGAAACCCGGCAGCGCCGCGTCGTCAAACGGCACGTGGTCGGTGCGCCCCACGCTTCCCGGGGCAAGGGTAGTCATCCCGAAGTCTTGGAAAGGGTCCATCCAGGCCTCGAAGATCGGCCGGACATGCTCGTTTTCCCGGAGCCAGATGCCCCGATAGCGGCCGGGGCGTTCATGAAGGGTTCGCGGACGGTGTTCTCGAGACCGATCTCGGCCATCTCCTCGAGCGCCCACCGCCGCGCCCGGTCCATCGCCGCCGAGTTGGTGAGCCGGCCCCCGAGCACGTCGGTCAGGTAGGAGAGGGTGTCCGGAAGCTGGGACCGGTGGAGCCCTTCCTCGCGGATTCTCGCCACCGTCTCCCGGTCCACGGGGTAGGGCGTCTGGGCTCGGACGTTCGCGGGGAACGCCGCCAGTACCGTGGCCACTCCGATCTTTCCCAGGCAGTGCTTCATGGTTGTTCTCCCGTCGGCGACGCTTCGCCCCTCACCGCCGCGCGAGAGGACGAGGGGTACTGGTGAGGCGCCCTCACGGGGGACGATGGCGCTCAAGCGCCTGGTCAGATCGTGTCTCCATTTCCGGAGTTTGCCTTCTTGCCGCCTGTCGCCACACCCATCAGCGGATCGCCGCCACCCGCCCCGCCCCCGCAGGGAGCGCTGGAACCGGTTCGCCGGGTCGCGCAGGACGTGCTCGAACTCATTCCTCGATGAGTTCTACGGCCACCGCATTGACCGTGTTGATGACGCTCTCTTGGTCACCCATCGCTATGGTCATCTGGAGCGCGAGGGTTACCGCGCCACTCAGCAACAGGCCCCTGCCGGCATCGAAGCGGGTGGTCGCGATCACCGTCGCGTCACCGAGCTTCACCGGGATGGGTGACGAAGCCATGGCGTCGTCCGCCAGCGATACTGCCCCCGAGCCACCGATGACGACGAGGTCTCCGCCTATGGATTCCACCTCGTGCACAGTAGCGACCGTCATGGAGCCGAGGGGCGGAATGGGCCAGCTGAACCTGGTCTCCCAGGTGGAGCCGACGCCGACGGCGTCGGCCGGCAGCGCGGACACCCCCTGTGTCCACTGGCCGCGTAGCGCCTCCTCACCCAGCACCTGATCAATCATTGCCTGAGCGGACGGATTCGCCATCCCTGTCCGCAGCGTCTCCCTCATCTCTTCAACGCCTGAAATCCCGACCAACTCCCCCCTCGGATCGAGAATGATCGTATAGCTTGTTCCCGCCATCGCCCGCGCAGCGTCCAAGGGGGAACCGGAGCCTGTCTCGTCTGCCGAGTCGGCGCTGATTGTCCCCATCGGCCCGTCCACGCTCATGCGCACCCACTCCGTGGTCACGCGCACCGTGGCATTGCCGTCGACGTCGACTTCCGGGACGCTCCAGCGCTGCGTATTCTCCATGCGCATCGTCATCGTCCCCATGCCCTGCGGCAGTTCGGTTGCGCTATGTATCGACCAGTGATAGCGGAGTTCCGTTCCGGCCTCCAGCTTCCAAATCAGCTGGACGCTCTGCATCGCCGTGGGCATCGCCGCGCCGGCCACCGACAAGGTCAGCGCGGCGCACAACAGAGCCGTTCGGGCGCTGCCAACGAGCCGCGGGTTCTGACGACCAGTGCGATGCATGCTTACAGCGGCCTCCTGTTGCACAACCAGATCATACGCCTCCCGCCTCGGAAAGGACCAAGCCCAGATCGCAGCGCTTCCGCACTTCTGGCGGGTCCTGCGGGCCGCCTCGCTGGGGCTCGGCGGGCTCGTGAATCAGGCCGAGCCGGGCCGCGCCGCCGCCCTCCCGCAACAGACTGTAGGGTGCTATTTGAACGTGCTGGAGACGTCGTATCTGCTCGTTCGCTTCCCGCCTACGCGGTGAACCGGGCCAAACGGCTCATCAAGGCTCTGAAGCTCGATTGGGGAAATTCGGGTCTGGCGCTCCGCCCCGTGCGAAGCCCTTATCCCCAACGCGCGCCTCGAGAACATCGTCCTTAACGACTGCCTGGCCTCAGGGGACGCCCGGTTCGGCCAGGCGGACTTCTGCCACTGGCGCACGGCCGTGGGCGCGGAAGTGGACTCGTCATGAAGGCCGGCAACCTGCGTCTGCCCGTCGCGGTCAAGGCGACCGCGAACCCCAGGTTTCGAGACGCCCGGCACCTTCCACTTTTACCGTCGAATACCGACCCGCGGTCCGCGTCGGACTGCTACTCCACGGCGGCGAAGAGTTCCGCTGGATCACCCCGGGAGTGCTCGCAGCGTCCCCGTGGATCTGGCGATGTCGTCCGACATCGGCGGCTCCTTGCACGCGGCGGGGTCTCACAGTTACCCGCCGCCGGCGCCGAAGGCGCTGACGGTTCGCTTTCGTCGGCTCGGCGCCCGATCGGCCGCAATTGATAGGATCACCGACCGTTTCCACGCGATCCGTGCGCTGCCGTCCCTACCGTGGATCGAGGGACCCCCTGCTAGCGAGCGTGATGAACAAACTGGTTTCCTGCCCAGGAGAGAGAGGCGAATTTCATGCCGAACCAAACCACCCCGACGAACCGATTCTGGTGGCCCGATCAGTTGGACCTCGGTCTGCTTCGCCAGAACGGAGCCGAGTCCAATCCGATGGGCGACGATTTCAACTACGCCGAGGAGTTCAGCACTCTCGACCTCGCCGCCGTGAAGCGGGACATCGAGGCGGTGATGACCACCTCTCAGGATTGGTGGCCGGCGGACTACGGGCACTACGGGCCGCTGTTCATCCGGATGGCGTGGCACGGTGCGGGCACCTATCGCGTGGCGGACGGCCGCGGCGGCGCCCGGGGAGGCCAGCAGCGATTCGAGCCGCTCAACAGTTGGCCGGATAACGCCAATCTCGACAAGGCGCGGCGTCTGATCTGGCCGGTCAAGGCGAAATACGGCCGGAAGCTCTCCTGGGCCGACCTGATGATCCTGACGGGGAACGTCGCGCTGGAGTCCATGGGCTTCGAGACCTTCGGTTTCGCCGGCGGGCGGGTGGACGACTGGGAGGCCGACCAGGCGTACTGGGGGCCCGAGACCGAGTGGCTCGGGGACGAGCGATACAGCGGCGACCGGCAGTTGGCCAAGCCCCTCGGCGCCGTGCAGATGGGCCTGATCTACGTGAATCCGGAGGGTCCGAACGGCAAGCCGGATCCGGTCGCGGCGGCCAGGGACATCCGGGAGA
This sequence comes from Candidatus Marinacidobacterium sp., assembly GCA_965250045.1. GTDB lineage: Bacteria > Acidobacteriota > Vicinamibacteria > Marinacidobacterales > Marinacidobacteraceae > Marinacidobacterium. The sequence goes on along the minus strand of OZ252286.1, from coordinate 519,742 downwards.
CGTTCAGCCGCATGTCGATGAACGACGAAGAGACCGTTGCTCTCATCGCCGGCGGACACACCTTCGGCAAGACCCACGGCGCCGTCAAGCAGGACAGCGTGGGGCCCGACCCGGCAGCCGCGCCGATCGAAAAGCAGGGCCTGGGCTGGGAAAACAAGGCTGGGACCGGCGCCGGCGGCGACTCGTTCACCAGTGGCCTGGAAGGCGCCTGGTCCGCCAACCCGGTGCGCTGGACGTCGCAGTTCCTGGACAACCTGTTCGGCTACGAGTGGGAGCTGTCGAAGAGTCCCGCCGGCAAGTTCCAGTGGGTTCCGGCCGGTGGGCAGGCCGCCGGCCTGGTTCCGGACGCCCATGACCGCTCGAAGCGGCACAACCCGGTCATGCTCACCACGGACCTCTCGCTGAAGTTCGACCCCGAGTATCGGAAGGTCGCGAAGCGCTTCCACGAGAATCCGGAGGAATTCAAGGTTGCCTTCGCCAAGGCCTGGTTCAAGCTGACGCACCGCGACCTGGGGCCGCGTTGTCGCTATGTCGGCGCCGAGGTCCCCGCGGAAAGCCTGATCTGGCAGGACCCCGTTCCCGCGGTCGATCATGACCTGATTGACGCGGCGGACGTCGCCGAGCTGAAGTCCGCGGTTCTCGCCGCCGGGTTGACCGTTTCCGAACTGGTCAGGACCGCCTGGGCGTCGGCCTCCTCGTTCCGCGGCACCGACCTGCGCGGCGGCGCCAACGGGGCCCGCGTGCGCCTCGCGCCGCAGAAGGATTGGGAGGTCAACAACCCGGCCGAGTTGGCGAAGGTGTTGAACGCGCTGGAGCACGTCCGGAACAGCTTCAACAGCGCGCAGAGCGGCGGGAAGAGGGTCTCGCTTGCCGATCTGATCGTGCTGGCCGGCGCCGCCGCCGTCGAGCATGCGGCGAAGCTGGCCGGCCATGACGTCGAGGTTCCCTTCGCCCCGGGACGCACCGATGCTTCCCAGGAGCAGACCGACGCGGATTCCTTTGCCGTGCTCGAGCCAACCGCAGACGGTTTTCGGAACTACTTCGGCGAGGGGAACGGCCGATCGCCGGCGGCCTCGCTGGTCGACCGGGCGAGCATGTTGAGCCTGACCGTTCCCGAAATGACCGCTCTGGTCGGCGGCCTGCGCGCCCTGAACGCGAATTCCGGAAGTAACGGAGACGGGGTCTTCACCGACCGTCCCGGCGCGTTGAGCAACGATTTCTTCGTGAACCTGCTCGACATGTCCACCGAGTGGTCGAAGTCGACCGACTCCGAAGGGATTTACGAGGGCCGGGACCGCACCTCGAGCGAGGTGAAGTGGACGGCCACTCCGGTCGATCTCATCTTCGGGTCGAACTCGGAACTGAGGGCGCTCGCGGAGCTCTACGGGGCCGCCGACGGGCAGGAACAGTTTGTGCGCGACTTCGTCGCCGCGTGGGACAAGGTGATGCATCTCGATCGCTTCGACCTCGCCTGACGTAGCGACACGGGCGTCGAGGGAACGCCGGCCGGTTCTCCCGGTAGGGGCCTTCAAATCGGCACAGCGGCCCGAAGGCTGGGAACGCCGGTTTTCAGGCCGGCATCGACCTCTGAGAGGTGGTCAAAACCCGCACGTCGCTCACTTTCTGGATGGTGCATGTCTCGGCGCGTAGCTCCAACGGGCCGGGTGTCGCGCAGGGAAGGCGACGCCGACCTCCCGTCGGCACAGCGGCCCGGAGGGCCGCGGAGCGCGCACCGCCCAAGTCCGGGAAGCGCGCGTCTCGGCGCTTACGCCAATGTTCCTTCCGACTCGCGGCTGGTTCGTCCGCCGCGGCCCGACGAACACCGCTTAACGCACGCGGTCGGACTCCAGCCGTCGCCCGTTCCGCGGCTGGACCGGGCGGTAGTTACCCGAGAAGATCGCGCTGAACGCCTCGATCTGTTCCTCCGAGACCGTCGCCGGCTCCGTCATCACGAGCCACGAGACCCCCTCTGTGCAGGGCGGCGTGGTGAGCGAACCCGCGTATCTCCACGTCGTCCGCCGCTCGGGGAGCAGCGCGGCGGCGTCCACCGTGCCCTCGACGACTGCGGCGGGTCCCGACTCCTCCGGCAGCCGCCGCCATACCGGCGCGAGGGCCTCGTTCACGCCGCCCTCCTCAAGGAGGACGCCGACGACGGCGAGCGCGCCGCCCACTCCGACGTGGACCAGATGCATCTCCATGGGAAACCCGGCGCCGTCCATGGTGTGCTCGCTTCGGTGATGGAAATGGAACTGCGCCAGTTCGTAGCGCGTCCCGTCGAGCACGATGCCGTTCCCCGCCGCGTAGTTGACCTGGATCGTGTGACCGTTGTTCAGGATGGAAATCGGACTCGGCGCGTAGTCGAAGACGATCTCCGGAAGGTCCGCCGTCTCCGTGCCCCCGAGATCCACCGGCGACTGCCGCCTTCCCTCGCCACAGGCGGCGAACCCGGGATCGAGCGAGCCCCAGTGCGCCGGACCGTACGCCCCCTCGTATCCCCAGTGCGTCTGGGACCGCGCCCCCGCGCCGACCAGCAGCGCTCCAGCTACCGCCGCTCCCGCAACCATCACCGTGATTCGCCTGAACATCTCTCCTCCTCTCGCGGTCCGCCGCACCCCCGCCGCTCCGCCGGCCGTGAACCCCGAATATACCCTCCGCCTCCTCCCCGCACCGCGCGGCGGCAGAAGGACCGCCGGTCAGTTGTCCCGGTAGGGGCGTCCAGATCGGCATCGCCGCCGGAGGCCAGCGAGAAGCGCGACTTCAACCGCCGCTGCGCCTGTCCGACCAGACACCGCTGCTCTCCCGGTTCTGGCCGGTGCCGCCGCCATGGAGCAGGCGGCGAAGCTGGGCCGGCCATGACGCGCACGGTCACTTCACACCGGGCCGCACCGCGGCCTCCCAGGAGCAGACCGACGTGGGCTCGTTTGTCGTGCTCGAACCGATCGCGCACGGTTTTCGCAACTACTTCGGTAACGGCAACGGCCGGTCGCCGGCGGACATGCTGGTGGACAGGGCGAGCATGTTGACCCTGACCGCTCCCGAAATGACCGCTCTGGTCGGCGGCCTGCGCGCCCGGAACGCGAATTCCGGAAGTAACGGAGACGGGGTCTTCACCGACCGTCCGGGCACCTTGAGCAACGACTTCTTCGTGAACCTGCTCGACATGTCCACCCAGTGGTCGAAGTCCGACACCGAAGGGCTTTACGAGGGCCGGGATCGCCAGACGGGCGAGTTGAAGTGGACCGCCACTCCGGTCGATCTCATCTTCGGGTCGAACTCGGAACTGCGGGCCCTCACGGAGCTCTACGGGGCCGACGACGGCGGGGAACAACTCGCGCACGACTTCGTCGCGGCCTGGGACAAGGTCATGAATCTCGATCGCTTCGATCTCGCCTGACTCATCGCGGCCCGGAGGGCCGCGAAGCGCGCGTTGCCCAAGTTTCGCGGGAGATGGAGCCGCTGCTCCGGAGCGGGCGCCTTCGTCGCAAATCCGTCTGAGTCGAGCGAGAAGGCCTCGAAGGGAAGCCTCCGAACCGGGTAAGGCGCACCGAGGGCGTCCTGCGGGGTACGTGCGTTCCCGAGCCAGGAAAGCGTCTGAACGGCCTCGAGGAAGTTGCTCTTCCCGGCCGCGTTGGGGCCAAACAACACCGCCAGACGGGGCAGCTCCACCGTGACTTCGCGGAGCGGTTTGAAACCCCGTAACGTGAGGCGCCTCAGCATGGTTTCATGGAACGCCCCCCCGCCGTGCCGGGCGCCGCCGGCCTGATACTGTCGCGGAACCTGCGGCCTCGCTTCTTCGTGGCCCCCACGACAGCGCGCAGGGAGGAGACGCCCCGTGACTGACGAACATGCCAATCCACCGGAAGTAGCTGGCTATCCCGCGCGGCTGGAGATCGACTATCCCGAAAACGGCCTGAGCCGCGGGTTGCCGTTGATCAAGTGGCTGCTCGCCATCCCGCACTACATCGTGTTGGCGCTGCTCAGCATGATCCAACTGCTGTTGCTCCTGGTCGCGTTCTTCGCGATCCTCTTCACGCGCCGCTACCCGCGAGCCATCTTCGATTTCGTCGTTGGAGTGTCCCGCTGGTCGCTACGGGTGAACGCCTACGCGGTCCTGCTGACCACCGACCGTTACCCGCCGTTCCGCCTCGGCCCCTGAGAGAGCCGGCGCTCCAGCGCCTCGTGGCGGAAGGGGATCTCAAATGCAGGCGTGCGGGGCTTCCGCAAGGATTCGCTCCACCGGCAGGGAAGCGCTCAATGAGAAGTAACTCCTGCGGGTGGAGAAATGGTCTCACCTGGCACAAAGGGACCGAGTAGTACGCGGTTTCGTCCGCCTCCGGCGGCCGATGCCGAGCGGAGGTCGGCGTTCCCAGCCGTCCCCGCGCTTCTTCTCGACCGGCGGTCTCTGACTCCGTCCCCTACGGGCGCAGGATCAATTTGCCCGTGGTGGCGCGGCCCTCGAGGAGGCGGTGGGCCTCGGCGGCCTGGGCCAAGGGTAGTTCCCGGTCGATGGTGAGGCGGAGTTTGCCGCTGGCGACGCTGTCGAGGACTTCCCCGGCGCGCCACTTCAGCTCGTCCGGGGTTGCGGCGTAGTCGCCGAGGGTGGGCCGGGTGATGAAGAGGGATCCGTTCTGGGAGAGCAGCAGCGGGTCGATCGGGGGGACCGGTCCCGACGACTGGCCGTAGAGGACGAGCATTCCCCGCGGCCGGAGCAGGCCGAGGCTCTTCCGCCAGGTGGTTTCCCCCACCGAGTCATAAGCGACCGCGAGCCTTTCGTCTCCGAGTTCCTCGCGGATCGCCTCGGCGAAGTCCTGTTCGGTATAGCGGATCACGTGGTCGGCGCCCGCGGCCCGCGCGGCTTGAGCCTTCGCTTCCGTGGAGACGGTGCCGAAGACCCGCGCGCCCAGCGCCCGGCACATCTGGCAGAGCAACAGCCCCATCCCGCCAGCGGCAGCGTGAACCAATACCGGCATCCCCGACTGCACCCGGAAGGTGGACCGGACGAGGTAGTGCGCGGTCATGCCCTGGAGGAGCGCGGCGGCGGCCTGGGTGGTCGTGACTCCCTCCGGCAACCGGACGAGTTTCGCCGCCGGCCGCACGGCCTGCTCCGCGTAGCTGCCCATCTGCATGACCCAACCGACCCGGTCCCCGGGAGTGAGGTCCGAAACGCCGGACCCTACGGCTTCGACGACGCCGGCGCCCTCCACTCCGGGGGTGAACGGGGTGGGGACCGGGTAGAGCCCGGTGCGGTGGTAGGTGTCGATGAAGTTGACGCCGGCCGCTTCGACCCGGACAAGGGCGTCTTCGGGACCGGGCGCGGATTCGGGGACGGAGCCGAGGGTCATCACCTCGGGTCCGCCGGGCTGCTGGATGCGGATGGCTCGGGGCATGAAAATCCTTTTGGGCGGCGCATCCTACAATTCCCCAAATGACGGCCGGTTTTCCTGCCGGTCTTGAGAACAAGATCGCCCTCCTTCCGGAGAGCGCGGGGGTCTATCTCTTTCGCTCCGCCGAGGGGAAGACGCTCTACGTAGGCAAGGCCGCTTCGGTGCGGGCCAGGGTGCTGTCGCACCTCCGCACTCCGCCACCCGACGCCCGGAAGGGCAACCTGCTCTCCCAGATCGCCGATGTGGAGGTGGTGCTCACCGATTCCGCGCGCGAAGCCCTGCTGCTCGAGAACAACCTGATCAAGACGCGCCGGCCCCGCTACAACATCCTGCTCCGGGACGACAAGAATCCGCCGCTCGTCCGGCTCACCATGAACGAGAAGTACCCGCGGGTCCACATCGTGCGCGGCGCCGGCACCGACGGGGCCGCCTACGCGGGTCCGTATTTCCCGGCGAGCCTCGCGCGCGGGAGCATGAGCCTGGTGCACCGGCTCTTTGGCATCCGGAACTGCCGCGAGCAACTCAACGGCAAGCGTCCGCGTCCCTGTCTTCAGCACCAGATCCGCCGCTGCATCGCGCCTTGCGTGGATTCCATCTGCTCGGTCGACAAGTACCGCGAGGCATCGGAAGCGGCCCGGCTCTTCCTGCTCGGACGGACGACCGAACTCTCCACCTCGCTCACCCGCCGGATGCGGGAGGAGGCCGAAGCGGAGCGCTTCGAAGAGGCCGGCCGCCTGCGCGACAGCCTGCGCCTCCTCGCCGAGTTGAACGACCGCCAGAAGATGGCCGCGGCCGACGGGCAGACCCGCGACGTGTTCGGCCTCTACCGGGAGGGCGATCGCGCCCAGTTGCAGGTTTTCCTGGTCCGCAACGGCAAAGTGGTGGACCGGGATATGTTTTCGCTATCCGATCTGCCCCCGGTGGACGATGCCGGGCTCGTGGAAGCGTCGATGAAACAGTTCTACGAGCTGGGGCGCCGTCCTCCGCCGCGGATCGAATCGCCGCTCGATTTTCCCGAACGCGAGCTGGTAGCGGACTGGCTCGCGGAAAAGCGCGGCGGCCGGGTCGAGATCCACGTTCCCGTGAGGGGCTCCCGCCGCCGGATGGTGGATCTGGTCTGCCGGAACGCCCGTCTCGCCTTCGATCTCGACTTCCGGGAAGCGGGCAGGAAGGCCGCCGCCCGGGTCCGCGCCCTGCAGGAAGCGCTCCAGCTCTCCGTCGAGCCCCGCCGCATTGAAGCGTTCGATATTTCGAATCTGGGCGGACATCAGGTGGTGGCGTCCATGGTGGTTTTCGAGCGGGGAGAGCCGCTCCCTTCGGCCTACCGGCGGTTCCGCATCCGCAGCGTGTCCGGAAAGCCCGACGACTACGCCTCGATGCACGAGGTGGTGCTCCGCCGCTACCGGCGGGTGCTCACCGAGGGGCAGGAGCTTCCGGATTTGATCCTGGTGGACGGAGGGCGCGGCCAGCTCGGTTCCGCAGCCTCCGCGCTCCACGACCTCGGTCTCACCCACATTCCCCACGCGGGCCTCGCCAAACGCGAGGAGGAGATCTTTCTGCCCGGCGCTCCGGAACCCCTCCGGCTTCCCCGGAACTCCCCGGCGCTCCATCTCCTCGAAAGAGCCCGGGACGAGGCCCACCGCTTCGCCATCACCTTCCACCGGAAGAGTCGCCGGGCAGACACGCTGCGGTCCGCCCTTGACGGAGTTCCCGGCATCGGCCCCCGGCGCCGCCAGGCGCTCCTGAGCCGCTTCGGCAGCCTCCGGCGGGTCAAGGACGCCTCTGAAGCGGATCTCGCCGAAACGGTAGGTCCCGCGCTCGCAGGCCGGCTCCACGCCCGTCTTCATTCCGACAGCGGACCGGGCGGCCCGTAGAATGCCGACGCTCAACAGCCTGTGGATAAAGTGACGCGAGTGCCGAGACCGGTGAGGCCCAGTTCTCCCGGTGGGGCCAGTTCTCCCGGTGGGGGCCCGACTGACAAGGCGCGCGAGGGAGGAGCCCCCACCGGGAGAACCGGCCCGAGTGTATTTCGACCGAAGCGCAACGATGAGCGACGCGAAGCGGCGCGGTTCAGGCGGGATGCATCGCCGGTCGAGCCCCCACCGGGAGAACTGGGCCGCTTGACTTTGTCTACAGGCTGTTTATGACACAAACGGGCACGAAACCACGTAGCGGGCGTCCGCGCCTCCTCTCCGGGATGAGGCCCACCGGATCCTCCCACCTGGGACACCTGGTGGGGGCCTACCGCAACTGGGTGGCGATGCAGGACGAGTTCAGCGCCTTCTACTGCATCGTGGACTGGCACGCGCTCACCACCGACTACCGGGACACCAGCGATCTCCGGAACAGCACCCTCGAGATCGCGACGGACTGGCTGGCGGTGGGACTCGATCCGAAGCGGTGCACCCTGTTCATCCAGTCGCAGGTTCCCGAGCACGCCGAACTCCACCTGCTCCTTTCGATGGTCGTTCCGCTCGGCTGGCTCGAGCGGGTTCCGACCTACAAGGAACTGATGAAGGAGTTGAAGGAGAAGGATCTCCGCACCTACGGATTCCTGGGGTATCCGGTGCTGCAGGCGGCCGACATCCTCATGTACGACGCGGCGGTGGTTCCGGTCGGTGAGGACCAGAAGCCCCACGTAGAGCTGACCCGCGAGATCGCGCGCCGGTTCAACCAGATCTACGGACAGGTGCTCACCGAGCCCGATGTCCGTCTGACCCCGTCCCCGCGGTTGCCGGGTACCGATGGACGCAAGATGTCCAAAAGCTACGGAAACGTGATCGGGATCGCCGAGGACGAGGCCTCTCTCCGCGGGAAGCTGCGGACGATGATGACCGATCCGGCGCGGAAGCGGCTGCGCGACCCCGGTGACCCCGCGAAGTGTCCGGTCTTCGATCTCCACCGCATCTTCTCCGACGACAAGACTCAAGAGTGGGCGGCCGAGGGCTGTCGTTCGGCCGGGATCGGTTGCATCCAATGCAAGAACGCGCTGGCCGACCACCTGGTCGCCGAGATCGCGCCGATCGGCGAGCGGCGGCGGGAGTACGCAAAGCGGCCCGACGACGTGCAGGACGTACTGGCCGCGGGCCGGCGACAGGCATCGGAGGTAGCCCGCGCCACCATGGAGCGGGTGCGCGCCGCGGTTCGCCTGCCGGCGGCCAGCAGCCCGTGAACAAGGTGAGCCGGCATTCGAGCGGCGATGCATCCCGGCTGAACCACTCCGCTTCGCGTCGCTCATCGTTGCGCTTCGGTCGAAAGACCACCGGTATTCCTCCCTCGCGCGCCTTGTCAGCCGGGCGCCTCGCCCCCACCGGGAGAACTGGCGCTCTCGGTGCTCGCCCCACCCTGTCCACGGACTGCCAATGAAGGCCGTCCTCTACCAGCCGGAGGATGGACTCGGGACCCCTGGTCAGGGGTTTCACCTCCGCTTCGACGGTGGCGAGGATTCGCCCGCCGAGGCCGGATTCGACGGTCCGCTGGAACTGCTCCTCCGCATGGTGCGAGAGGGGCAGGCCGATCCGCTCCGGATCGAAATCGCTTCCATCACCCGGCAGTACCTGGAGACGCTCGAGCTCCTCGAAATGCTCGACCTGCGGGTGGGATCCGAGTTCCTCAAGATGGCGACCGCGCTGCTGCGCATCAAGGCGCGGCGGCTGCTCCCCCGGCCCGTCCCGGCCGCCGCGGGGGCGGAAGCGGACCCGCTGGCCGAACTGGAGGATCGCCTCCGGGACTACGCCCGTTATCGGGACGCGGCCCGCCGCCTCCGGGAGAGCCTCGAAGCCCGCCGATCGGTATGGGTCAGACAGCCCACCCTCGGTCTCGTGGAGGACGATGCGGCACCCGGCGATTCGGCTGGTTCCGCGACCGAAAGCCTGCTGGAGGTCGACCTCTTCGCGGTGGTCGAGGCCTTTCGGCGGGTCGTCGTCCGGGCGAAGTCGCGCCCCCGGGTACCGCTTCCCGAGCGCCGGATTTCCATGGCGGTCCTGATCCGACGCATCGAGACGGCAGCGCCGCCCGGGGTCGAACAGGACTTTGAGGAACTGCTCTTTGAGGTGATTGAGGGCAACGCGGACCGCGCGACGCTGGTAGCCGCTTTCCTCGCGATCCTGGAACTGGCCCGCCGCCGCCGGATTTCGGTGCGCCAGGATGAGAGCTTCGGACCCATCCGCATCGCAGGGCTGGCCCCCGCCTGAGTCCTTGTCGGATATCCCGCTGAACCCCGCAGACGCTCCCGCGGGGGCGCCGGATTCGGCCGAAGACCGCGCCTGCCTCGCGGCCGCGGTAGAGGCGCTGCTCTTCTCCCACGGCGCTCCGGTAACGCCGGAACGGCTGGCGAAGGCGCTTGAAACCGACGGGAGGGTGGTACAGATGGCGCTCGGCGAGCTGGAGGTGCGGTATGCACACTCGGGTTCCGGACTTCGGCTTGCCCGGATTGCCGGGGGCTTCCAGCTCACGACCCGGATGGAATGGCGGGAGGCCATCGAGCGCCTCATGGCCCCGAAGCGGGAGCAGGCCCTCACGGAGCCGGCAATCGAGGCGCTGTCGGTCATCGCCTACCGGCAGCCGGTCACCGTGCCCGAGTTGAACGAGATTCGCGGCGTGAACTCCCATAGCGTCATTGCCACGCTCATGAAACATCGCCTGATCCGCTCCCGGGGACGCAAGCAGGTGGTGGGACGTCCGCTCCTCTACGGAACGACCAAGGAGTTCCTGGAGCGGTTCGAACTGGATCGGCTGGAGGATCTTCCGAAACTCCGGGAATTCGAGGACACACTGGCGGCGGCCGTTCCGGCGCCGGCGCGGGGCAGGGCGGAAGAACCGGAGGCCGCCGCCGAGCCCGGCGCCGGTACCGGAAGCGGAGACGGGTCCGAATGACTGCGGAGCGGCTCCAGAAGCTGATCGCGGCCGCCGGTATCGCTTCGCGCCGCAGCGCGGAGCGGATGATCGCCGAGGGCCGGGTCACCGTGGACGGCGAGGTGGTTCGGGTTCCGGGGGTGCGGGCGGACCCGGCGGTCAGTGACATCCGGGTGGACGGGACGCGGCTCCGCAGCCGCGCCAAGCCACGGCGGTACGTGGTTCTCAACAAACCCATCGGCCATCTGACCACCCGGTCGGATCCCGGGCGCCGGCCCACGGTGATGGATCTTCTTCCCCATTCGTTCCGCTCGCTCGTTCCGGTCGGGCGGCTCGACGGCAACAGTTCGGGGCTCGTGCTGCTCACCGACGATGGGGAGCTGGCCCAGCGGGTCACCCATCCTCGCTACCGGCTGCCGAAGACCTACTACGCCACCGTCCGCGGGCTTCCCGAGGAGGATGTGCTCGAGCGGGCGCAGCGCGGAGTCCGGGTGGATGGCCAAGGGCTGAAGCTCGATCAGATCGAGGTCATCGCCCGTTTCCCGCACCGGGCGGAATCGAAGCGCCGCACCCGGCTTCGGGTGACCCTCCGGGGCGGCCGGAACCGGGAGATCCGGCGGGTGCTGAGTGTCCTGGGCCATCCGGTCCTCGAGTTGCACCGCACGCGGATCGGTTGTCTTGCCGACATCGGGCTCACTCCGGGGGGCTGGCGGAAGCTGAAAGCGGGTGAGGTGGAGGAGCTCAAGGAGTTGATCCAGCGGTGTTCCGGGGAAGCGGCGACTTCCCGGGCGTCGTCGGGTACCGAACCGCCCGGCTCTCCCACCCCGACCGCCGCGGCGGCCTTCGTCGTCGCGATCGACGGGCCGGCGGGTTCCGGCAAGACCTCGGTGGCCCGCGCGGTGGCCGAGCGTTTCGGGTTGGCCTACTTCAACACCGGTGCGTCGGTGCGGGCGGTGGCGCTCGCGGCGATGCGGCAGGACCTGGATATCGATGACGGCCCCTCGCTGCGGACTCTCGCCTACCGCGTGATCCTCGATCCGGAGGGCCGCGTCTTCCTCGACGGGGAAGACGTGTCCCTCGCGGTCCGCGAGCCGGAGGTATCCGCCGGCGCCTCCCGGGTGGCCGTTCACTCCGAGCTGCGCGAAGTCCTGGTCGAGCGCTGGCGGCAGGCGGCGGCAGCCGGGGGCGTCGTCGAAGGCCGGGACATCGGCACCGTGGTCTTCCCGGAGGCCCCGGTAAAGGTGTTCCTCGACGCGAGCCCCGAAGTTCGGGCCCACCGCCGCTCGTCCGACGAGGGGGACCGCGACGTAGGGGCGGTCCAATCGGAACTCCATCGCCGGGACCACACGGATGCCGCGCGCGCGGTGGCTCCCCTCCGTCGGGCCAAGGATGCGCACCGGCTGGACACCAGCGATCTCACCCTCGAGGAAACCGTGGAACGGGTGGCGGATCTGGTGGAGGCGGCGCGGTCCGGCAGCGGACACCAGGGCGCTGATTGATCCGGCGGCCCTCCGAGGGGACGACGGGCGGCATTGGCCACTCTTTGGTGGCACGGTCCTCGAGGGACAAAACGTACTTTACGCACGTTGATGCCGGAGGCCGAAGCCTCCCAAGGCCCGCCGTCCCTTCGGGACGCGGGCTGGGCAACCTATCAGAGGGGCCGCGGCCCGGTCAATTCTGAAGTGGCGTCGCCGCCGCGTTTCGGCTCGTGGCGGCCGGCCCGCCAGGATCTCCTCGCTTGCCGCCGCGCCGATCCGGCGGATGTTCCGCCGGCGCTCCCGTCAGCCCCGCGCCGTGCGCCAGGTGTCCACGCAGGCCCGGTAGTTGGCGGCGATCTGCGCGATGGCGTCCGCCTCGTCGAGTTCGCCGGCGAGGTGGGAGCCCAGGGGTTCGCGGAAGTTGGTACGGCCGACCGCGAAGCCGATGAAGCCGTCCACCGGAGCCGCTACCCGCAGCCACTCGTGGACCTGCGCGGCATCGGAGCCGCGGCCCAGGACGATGGAGCCGACCCGCTCCCGGCCGGGTCCGCTGCGGACCGCCGCCGCGACCCGCTCGGCGTCTTCCACCCGATCCACTCCCTCGATCTTCCAGATATCGGGTTCGATGCCGAAGTCCTGGATCAGGTGGATCGCCCGCACCATGTGGCCGGGGCGGAGGTCACGGTCGTAGGCGGCGCCCGCTTCCTGGTCCTCGTCCGTGGTGGCCGGCACCAGCAGCTCGAACATGAACAGGCGCCGCTCGGGGCCGTGGAGATAGTCCGACGCGAGCTTGAGCCGCGTGAGCTGCTGCGCGGTGTCGGGGGCGGGGTCGTCGGGATGCAGGCGGACCAGCACCTTCACGATGTCCGGCTGGTGAAAACGGATGTGGTTCACCCACCCCGCGCCGTACTCGAAGTCGAACACCGGCTGGCCGCTCTTCTCGATGCATACCGCCCGCGGGATCCCTCGGGTGGCGGCGTCGGCCAGGATCTGGCTGCCGAACTGGGCGTCCACCAGGATCCCCACCTGCTCCTTGGGAACTCCGCCCTCGATCGCCTGGAGGAGGCCGCGATAGATGAGGCTCTTCGCCGCCGCCACCGGAGCGAATCCGTCGCTGCCGGGAGAGATTTCCGGGGCGCCGCGGAAGCCGAAAAAGGATTTCGTGAAGCTGCCCCGGTGGTCGAAGGGCTGGATGAAGAGCGGTTGGTCGTAGCCGATGGCGGAGGAGTTGTGCATGGGTGCGCGGAGGGCCTTTCGGAGTTGGACGAAGCGAAGAGTGTATTGGGCTTTGGCGTCGCCGACGGCCTCCGGTGGCCTGCGCTGCGGGCGACGAACATTGCGCCCGCTTCGCGGCCCTGCCGGGCCGCGGTGCCGGTCTGAATGAAGGCCCCCACCGGGAGGACTGGCCGGCATTCCCAACCTTTAGACTCCCGGAACAGTCCATGGAGCCCGACAGCATCTTGGTGCGGGGCGCCCGGCAGCACAATCTCAAGAACATCACCGTTCGCATTCCGAAGAAACGCCTCGTCGTGCTGAGCGGGGTTTCGGGGTCGGGAAAGTCGTCGTTGGCGCTCGACACCCTCTACGCGGAAGGTCAGCGTCGCTACGTTGAATCGCTGTCCAGCTACGCCCGCCAGTTCCTCGGGCAGATGGACAAGCCCCTCTACGACACGATCCAGGGGCTCTCTCCGACGATCTCGGTCGATCAGAAGTCGGCCAGCCACAATCCCCGCTCCACGGTCGGGACCATCACGGAGATCTCCGACTACCTGCGGGTGCTTTTCGCCCGGGTCGGAGTCGCCCACTGTCCTCGATGCGGGCGGGCGGTGAGCCCGCAAAGCGCCCAGGAGATCGTCGAGGAACTCGCGAATCTCCCGGCCGGCTCCCGATTCCTGCTCCTCGCGCCGGTGCTCGAAAACCGCCGGGGCGAGTTCCGCTCCACCCTGGAGACGATCCTGCGCCGCGGCTTCTCCCGGGCGCGGATTGACGGGGAGGTCCAGCTCATCGAGGAAGTCGAAGCCCTCGAGAAGCGAAAGAAGCACAACGTGGAGATCGTGGTGGACCGGCTGACCCGAAAAGAGCCGGCCGGGGAGGAGTGGCGCGGACGGGTCACCGATTCGGTCGAGACCGCGCTTCGCGAGGGGGACGGCATCGTGATCGCGGCGGTCGAGGGGGAGTCCCGGGACCGGGTTTTCTCCGAAAAGAACGGCTGCCCGAGCTGCGGCATCGGATTCCCCGAGCTTTCTCCGCAGCTCTTCTCCTTCAACAGCCCCCAGGGCATGTGCAAGGAGTGCAACGGCCTCGGCGCCCGGAGCGAGGTGGACGAGGAACTTGTGGTTCCCGATCCGCGCCTGAGCATCAACGAGGGCGCGGTGGCGTTTTGGGGCCGGTTTGCCGAGAAGGACGGCTGGGAGGCGACGGTGATCCGGGGGGTGGCGAAGCGGTTCGCGGTGGATCTCGACCGTCCCTGGGAGCGCCTCGCCGCGGGAAAGCGGAAGATCCTCCTATACGGCGCCGGCCGCGAGCGGATTCCCGTCCAGTACCAGCGGAGTTCCCGACCGGTGCAGTGGGAGGGGGTGCTCAATGTGCTCACCCGCCGGATGCGGGAAACCTCCTCCGAGCGGGCGCGGCGCTACTACACGCGCTTCTTCTCGAGCCGCGCCTGCCGCGCTTGCGGCGGTACGCGCTTGCGTCCCGAGGCGCTCGCCGTCACGGTGGGCGGCCGGACCATCGCGGACATCTCCTCGCTGGCCATCGAGGAGGCTCTCGACCTGACGGGGAGTCTGGCGCTCGATGGCACGGCGCTGGTCATCGGCGCCGAACTCCTGAAGGAAATCCGGAATCGGCTCCGTTTCCTTGCCGACGTGGGGCTCGGCTACCTCTCGCTCGATCGCCTGGCGCCCAGCCTCTCGGGCGGCGAGTCCCAGCGCATCCGGCTGGCCAGCCAGATCGGCTCGGAGCTCACGGGGGTCATCTACATCCTCGACGAGCCGTCCATCGGCCTGCATTCACGCGACAACGGGAAGCTCCTGCAAGCGCTGCATCGGCTTCGGGACATCGGGAACACCGTGGTGGTCGTGGAGCACGACCGCGAGACCATCGAGTCCGCGGACCACGTGCTGGACTTCGGCCCGGGGGCGGGCGTTTACGGTGGGGAAGTGGTGGCCGAGGGGCCTCCTGAAGCGATCCGGAACGATCCGAAATCCCTCACCGGACGCTATCTCCGCGGAGATCTCGAGATCCCCATCCCGCGCCGCCGGCGCTCCGCGCCCCATTCCGTCCGGATCGTCGGGGCTCGCGCGAACAACCTGAAGGACGTGGATGTCCGGATCCCGCTCGGAGCCTTCACCTGCGTGACCGGAGTCTCCGGCGCCGGCAAGAGCACCCTCGTGTACGAGGTCCTCTACCGGGCGCTCGCCCGTGCTCTCCACCGCTCGGAGCGTCCGGTGGGTCGGCACTCCCGCATCGAAGGGATCGAACGCGTCGGAAGGGTGGTGGACATTGACCAGTCTCCCATCGGCCGCACCCCGCGTTCCAACCCGGCCACCTACACGAAGGTCTTCGACGGCATCCGCTCGCTCTTCGCCGCTCTGCCGGCGGCCCGCGCTCAGGGGTATCGCCCGGGGCGCTTCTCCTTCAACGTGCCCGGCGGGCGTTGCGAGCACTGCCAGGGAGACGGAGTGATCCGGGTGGAGATGCATTTTCTGGCCGATGTCTTCGTGTCCTGCCAGGTGTGCGGCGGACGGCGTTTCAATGACCAGACGCTCACGGTTCGATACCAGGGCCGGTCCATCGCCGACGTGCTCGACCTCACGGTGAGCGAGGCCATCACCGTGTTCCGGTCCCAGCCCGGCATCCTGCACATTCTCGAGACGCTCCAGGACGTGGGACTCGGCTACATCCGGCTGGGACAACCGTCCCCGACCCTTTCGGGAGGGGAGGCGCAGCGGGTCAAGCTCTCGCGCGAACTTGCGAAGCGGTCCACCGGCGACACGCTCTACATCCTGGACGAGCCCACCACCGGGCTCCATTTCGACGACATCGCCCGTCTGCTCCGGGTTCTGGACCGTCTGGTGGACGCCGGGAACACGGTGGTGGTGATCGAACACAACCTGGAGGTCATCAAGACCGCCGACTACCTGGTGGACCTCGGCCCGGACGGCGGGGGTCGCGGCGGCGAGGTTGTCGTCTGTGGAACCCCGGAGGCGGTGGCCCGGAACACCGAGTCCTGGACCGGGCGTTATCTGCGCGAGATTCTGGAGCCAGCGCCGGCGGCCCGGCGCGCTTCCTGACGAGCATGTACCGCAGCTACCGGACCGGCGTGGGTTTCGGGGCCGGAACCATGCCGCCGGGCGTGAAGCAACTCATCTTGATTACGGGCGGGGTCTATCTGGTCCAGCTTCTCGTTCCGGCCGTCACCGTGTTACTCGGGCTCTATCCGCCCGCGGTCCTCTCGCTCGAGGTCTGGCGTCTCTTCACCTACATGTTCCTGCACGGGGGTTTGTTCCACCTGCTGATGAACATGTTCGTGCTGTACATGTTCGGGTCGCAGCTCGAGCAGGTCTGGGGCCGGCGCCGGTTCGTTCGCTATTACCTGCTCTGCGGGGTCGGGGCAGGACTCTTCGCCCTGCTGCCGCTGCCGGCGTTCTTCGATGCGCTCCATATCGGCGCTTCGGGCGCGGTGTACGGCGTGCTGCTGGCTTTCGGGCTCTTGTTCCCGTCGGCCCAGGTCTATCTGCTCGGAATCCTGCCGATGAGCGCCCGCCACATGGTGATCCTGTTCGGCTTCATCGCGCTGGCGGGTTCCCTTTCAGCGACGTCCGGTGGGGTCTCCCACATCGCTCACCTCGGGGGGCTCGTGGTGGGATATGTCCTGCTGCGGCGGGACGGCCTGATTCCGAGCCGTCGTTCCCGCCTGGGCCTCCTGTGGAACGACCTCAGGCGTCGCCGGCGACGGGCCAAGTTCGATCGCTACTACGAAGAACACGGCCGGCGGCGGTCCGAAACACTCCACTGAGGGGATCTGCACCGCACTCCGCCAGAATGCCCTTTGACTCGGGGGCCGGTATCTTGCTAAAAAAGGGCAGCGCCGGCCCCGGTTGGCTTCCACGGTTCTCCTATCCGTCGCGTCACGAAGGGGTCGCCAGAGGAGGCTGCTATGAGACCACAATTGACCTTCCCGGCCGCGGTGGCGTTCGGGCTCGCTTTCCTGATCGCGCCAGCGGCGTTCGCGCAGGATCCCCCCGCGGAAGAAGAGGAGTTCACGGAACCGCACGAGATCACTCTCGAGCAGGTCGGCGAGTCGCTGGTCGTCCGGGGACGGATCGCGAGAACCGAGAACAATCCCGTCCAGGGCGTCACGATCCACTTCGACAGGACCCACATCGAGTACCCCTTCCGGGTATTCATCCCCCGGCAGAACCTCGGCGATTGGGTGGGAACCGACCCCGTCAAGGTCTACGCCATGGGGCGGATCCTCAAGATCACCGGCGAGGTCGAGGAGCAGGGTGACTTGCCGTTCATCAAGGTCACTGAGCGGAGTCAGATCGAGATCATTCCCCGGACACGCCGCCGCCGGAGGCGCTGACCCGGCCTGAACCCGGTTTTCCGGCGCCCGGCGCCGTCCCGGTCGCAACCCGGCGCGGGCGGGCGAGAAGCTCCGCGCCGGGCGGCTGCCGCCACTCCGGTGGCAAAAGCCCGGCCGGCCTCGGCGCTCACGCGACTTCATCCACCGGCTGTCGAGGGAGCGGTGCGGCGCGGGGTCCCGGCGCATCGCGGTACGGGCCAGGATGGCGTTTAACAGCCTGTGGTGAAACCCAGGCGGCCCAGTTCTCCCGGTGGGGGCTCGAGCGGCGATGCATCCCGCCTGAACCGCGCCGCTCTGCGGCGCTCTGCGTTGCGTTTCGGTCGAAATACACTCGGGCCAGTTCTCCCGGTGGGGGCTCTTCCCTCACGCGCCTTGTCAGCCGGGCGCCTCCCCGCTCTCGGCGCTCACCCGGGTTCCACCACAGGCTGTTAAGAAAGAGGTTGGTGCGACACGTGCGAAAAGGCGGTTCCGAGAGACGATTGATGCCTGCCGCCGCGGACCCGTCTTCCTGACGAACGGCGGGAAGACCATTGGCGTGATCCTTTCACTGGATCACTTCGAGCGCCTCCGCAGCTCTCCGTGGGCCAGGCTGAGGGAGGTCGCGCAGGGAGCCGGCGGAGCCACCGCGGCGAATCTCGCGGCGCCGATCCGGATTCACGACCCTTCGGGCCGATGTTGCGCCTCACCGTGAAGCCGGGCGCGACCGGCGCCGACAGACAGGCGCCGACAGATAGGCGCCGGCGAATAGGTCGGCGCCTCCGGGCGCCGGGTATCCCGGCCCGACGGGGAATCAGGCCGGGATGGTCTTGACATTCAGAAGGGTCAGCGGTTGTCCACGCTCCACTTCCCGGCGCCGGTCATCGCGATGAACAGGAACACGAAGCAGAACAGCACCGCCCGTTCGCCCATGTTCTCGATGGGGAACCAGCCGAGCATCATCCCAGCCTCGTCGGTGCGGAACTGATGCGCGATGAAGTAAGCGACCGCCATCTGGCCGCTGGAAATAAAGGCGGCGATGCCGGTCATGACGCCGACCATGATCGCGAGGCCTGCGACGGTTTCGATTACGCCCGCGAGTCCGAGCAGGGACATCAGTTCATGTTGGGTCCCGCCCATCACTCCGAAGAGCTTCTGGGCGCCGTGGCAGAAGAACAGGAAGCCGGCCACGATGCGCATAAGCGCATACGCGGTGTCCTGGTGTTGGCTGAGTAGCTGTTTCATGGGCCCTTCCTTCTGGTGAGTTGGGGATGCCGATCAAAAATCGAGCAGGTAGGTGTACTTGGCGATGAACGCCCGGTCGATCCGATTTCCCATCGGGTCGCGCCGGTCGTTGAGCACGACGAAGAAGTCGGACAGCGGCCGGTGGATGATGTTGAACCGGATGTTCGAACTCCAGTCCTCGGTAACGCTGTTGTACTGGATCAGCGCGTTGAGGAAGACGCTGGTGCTGAAGGTGTAGGCGATCCGCGTGGTGAGCAGGTCGGTCGTGAACTCTCCTTCGGCGAGCGCGATGTCGTTCCGGCTCCAACCGATATAGGCGGTCAACTTCCCGCCGGCCCGCACCACCGCGCTCAGGTTGAGCGCGCGCCGGGTGCCGGAGTAGAAGGTGCCGCTGTCATAACGTCCGTTCAACGATAGAGGGCGGCTGGGGTTCGAAAAGAGCATCACGAACCACTCGTCGTACTCGTGCCGGCCGGGCAGGACGGTCGTCGTCGGGTGGATGACGAATGCCTCGGATGTGTTCTCGATGCTGTTGTTGTAACCGAACTCGAAATTCGCCCCGCCCTGGTGCCGGAAGGAGAAGTGCATGTTCGCGTAGCGGCTGACAAGTTCCCCATCCGAGTCCGTGTAGCCGCTGTACTCGAAGTGGGGATTGAACTCCCGCAGGAAATCGCTCCACCAGTCGGGGCGGTAGTGGTAGCCGAGGTAACCGAGAATCCGCCGGATGCCGATTCGGGGGGCGAACCCCATCTCCGGGTTGAACTCGTCCTGAAGCACCGACCAGGCCCCCCGGACCTGCCAGAGCCGGCTGTCGTAGTTGGCAGCAACGCGGCCGGCCTGGTTGTTGCCGGAACTCCCCGGGCTCATGGTGCGCGCGTAGTAGGAGTTCACCTCCAGTTCCGGGGTAACCCGGATGTTCGCGTCGGCGCCGACCGCCCGGTTGTAGTCATCGCTGCCGCCGCCGGTTTGCCGATTCAGGAAGATCGCCCCCACATCGGAGTTTTCCCCGAGATTTCTCCGCAGCCGGGTGGCCGAGAAGTTCTCGGTGAAGGGGGATTCGGCGTGTTCGCCGGTCTGGATGCTCATCACTCCGAGTTCGTAGGCGCCGGCCCTTCCGGTGAGCCGGCCGCCGCCGAGCACCGAAATCGGCGTCCCTTGTGGTGACAGGCCGATGCGCCGGCTGAAGAAGAGGTGCAGGTCGTCCCCGCGGCTCTGGCTCGCGCGTAATACCGCCGGATTGAAGGCCTGGCCGAAGTCGGCTCGAAACTGTTGTACCCGCGAATCGGTCGGAACGCCGAAGCGGAAGATGCCCGAGTTCTCGATGAAGAAATCACGCTTCTCCGGGAAGAACAGACTGAACCGGGTCAGGTTCACCTGTTGGATATCGGCTTCGACCTGTGAGAAGTCGGTGTTCACGGTGAGGTCCAGGTTGAGCCCCGTGCCGATCAGCACCTTGGCGTCGAGGCCGGCGTCGAACGAGGTGGCCGCGTCCGCATCGGCGTTCTGGCTCACGTCGCCGCCGATGTAGGGCGTGACCTTGAAGCGGCCGCCCGCCTCCAGACCGGTGAGCCCTTCAAGGGATCCCGCGTACGAGACGCGGGCGAAGTTGAAGAACCGCGGGATCGGCGCCCAGAAGGCGTCCTCGTTCAGGCGGCGGACGCGCCGCAGGAAGTTGATGCCCCAGATCTGTTCGGGGCTCTCACGAAACCGCAGCGTCTTGAACGGGATCGCCATTTCCACCTGCCAGCCGCGATCGGTGCGCAGGGTGCTGACGTACCAGACGCCGTCCCAGTCGCGGTTGAACTCCCGGCCCTCGTTGAAAATCTGCCCGTCGAACTTGGCGCCGGCGGGGTTCGTCTCGAACATGTAGCCGTTCCGGCGATCGTGGAAGGTGTCCAGTAACACCCCGAAGATGTCGCCGGCACGGGTCGAGAAATCGCGCGACAGGTCGTTCACGATGATCCCGTCGGGCGCGCTGTCGTGGGCGAAGGCGCCGATGTAGAGGAACTCGTCGTCGTAGAGCACCCGCACCTCGGTCTCGAAGGTCGCTGGCATCCCTTCGTTCGGGTTGCCCTGCGTGAATCCGGAAGCGAGCGGCGCTCCTTCCCACTCGTCCTCGTCGAGGATGCCGTCGATCCGGATGGGCTGGGTGGCGCGAACCGCGGGCAATCGGCGGTCGAAACGCACCGTCTCGAAATCCACCCGTTCCTGGGAAGAAGCCACCGGGGGGGCCAGGAAGGGAAAAAGGACAGCCGCGATTCCTGGCAGAAGGAAACGGCTTCGGGCCCTTCCGCGAAGCAGGGCCGCGAACATGTCCACCCGCGAATGTACCACCGCTGATGACCTGCCCGTCCCCTGAATTCAGACGGGAAGGGACTCGTCCAGCAACCGGTTGACCGCCAGCCGATAGCCGGCAAGCGTGCGCAGGGTGAGAGGACCGGGCTTCCCGCTTCCGATGCCCTGGCGCGGTTTCCCGGGAGTCACCGTCCAGGTCACGGGAAGCACCTCCCGGGACGAGCTCGTAAGGAACGCTTCGGCGGCGCCGGTGATCCGGTCGGGCGCCAGCGGTGACTCCTCGAACGGGATGTCCAGTTCCCGCAAGACCTCGAGCACGAGTCCCCGCGTAATCCCCGGCAGCAGACCGTCCTCGAGCGGAGGGGTGCGGATCACCCCGTCCTCCACGAGGAAAAGGTTCGACGTCGCCCCCTCGGTGAGGTCGCCGCTGCTTCCTTGAATCACCGCCTCGTGGGCCCCGGCTCCTTCCGCCTCGCGCACCGCGAGCCGGGCGCCCAGCAGGTTGTGGGTCTTCACGTCGGCCGGGAGTCCTCCCGGAGCGGCGCGTATCCAGTCCGACAGCAGGACTCCGACCCCGTCCCGTTCCGGGTCCACCGGAAGCGGCGGAAGCGGACGCACCAGGATGATGAGCGAAGGTTCGCCGCCCTGGGGTCCGGCCGTCAGGATCACCCGGAGCGAGTGTTCACCGATGATGCCGCAGGCCTCCTGGGTGGCCCGGAGCCGGGCCGTGATCTCCCTGTCCGACACCGCGACCGGAATCTCGAGGAACTCGGCCGAGTGCCGGAGCCGCGTCAAGTGCGACGCGAAGAGGAACGGCACCTGTCCGTACGTCCGCAGGTTCTCGTACACGGCCTCCCCGTAGAGGAACCCCGCGTCCACCGGACTCACCCGCGCCTCGTGGGCGGGACCGATCCAGCCATCCACGTTGGCCCACGCGCCCGTCATGCGGGCGCCACTTTATAGGGACTATCGATCTGCGGAGGGGCCCACCAGTCTGGGAACGCCGGTGTTCGCACCGGCACCGCCGCGCGGAGCGCGGCGAATCGCACAGCGCCCCCCGGAACAAAAGCGCGGGGACGGCTTGGAACGCCGGCCTCCGGCCGGCATCGCGCGGGAGCGCGAAATCAGCGCCGATGATGCTACGCCATGCCAACGTGAGTTCCCCACCCTTTCCCAACCTCGAATGTCGCGACCGCTTACCGCTCCGCCCTACCCGGGGCGTTTGCGGCTCTCCTGTTCGCCACTCCAAAACTTGTCCCACGCGTTTTGTAAGGCCTTCCACCGTCGGGAGCGGCCCCGTGGGACGTGGGCGCGGGGCGGGGTGAATGCCCTATGGGCGGCGTCCCGACCATCCAGCTCTCGGGTGCTGCGTAGTTCGCGGCCCGTCGGGCCGCGGTGCCGGTCTGAACCCTAGTTCCCAGCCTACGGGTCGTCACTTTGGTCTGCAGGCTTCCCACAAGAATCGCCGAGCGCACCCTGATACAGTGGCAGGCCGGAACCATGAAGGGCAGAACGGTTCTCACTCTTGGGCTGGCGACGGCGCTTGCCGCGTCCGCCTGTGGGCCTGGAGAACCGGAATCAGGGCTGATCGCCATCACCGGCGGGCTCGTGTACCCGGTGAGTTCCGAGCCGATTCCCGGGGGCACCGTGGTGATCCGGGACGGCAAGATCGAGGCGGTCGGCGCCGACGTTTCGATTCCTGCCGGAGCCGAGGTGATCGACGCTACCGGGATGAGCGTCATCCCGGGGATCATCGAGACCCATTCCCACACCGGCTTCAAGGTGCTCAACCTGCCCGCGACGGGATCCAACAACAATGAGTTGTCGGTCCCCATCAACGCCCATGTGCGGGCGATTGACGGGCTGGACTCCAAGGACCCCGCTCTCGCCCTGGCGGTCGCCTCGGGCATCACCACCCAGAACATCACCACGGGCAGCCGGAGCCCCAACAGCGGCCAGTCGGCCCTCGTCAAGATGCGGGGCGGAACCGTCGAGGACATGTACTTGGCTCCCGGCGGGATCAAGTTCGCGATCCGCGCCACCACCCCGTATCCGAACTTTCCCGAGAACGAGCAGGAGGTCTTCGACCTGCTGAGCGGCGAATTGGAGGCCGCCCAGGAGTACCTCGACGCCATCGCCGCGCACGAGGCGGATCCCGAGCAAGCCAGACCGCCCCGGAACCTCACGCGGGAGGCGCTCGGCCGGCTGCTGACCCGCGAGTGGGTCCTCGGCATCCATTCGAGCTCAGAGCAGCAGATGCGCCACGCGATGGAAATCAAGCGCCGGTTCGACCTCGATGCCTACATCCATCACGGCGGGGCGACGCTGGCGCTCGCGGAGGAACTCCACGAACTTGGCATGCCCGTGAGTTTCGGCCCGGTGCTGCCGGGTGACAGCCGCGAGAGCGAGGATCTCCTCGGTCCGGTGCGGCTCGCGGAACTCGGCGGGCTGGTGGCGTTCCATCAGGATCCTCCGGACGGCCATCCCTACTGGCTACGCCACACCGGCGCGATGTTCGTCCGGCAGGGCATGCCGCCGGAAGAGGCGCTTGCCGCGCTCACTCTGAACGGCGCCCGTATCTTCCACATCGACGACCGGGTCGGCAGCCTCGAAGCCGGCAAGGACGCCGACATCGCCATTTTGGACGGCGAGGACCCGCTCGCCTACGAGAGCCTGGTGATGACGGTCTTCGTGGACGGGGTGGAGGTCTTCAACCGCGAGACCGGCTACAACGTCTTCGGCAACGTGGTGCCGGAGGGCTGGTGATGCAGCGTTTCCGCTTCCGGCTGATCTTCTTGGCGGCGCTACTGGGCTGTCCGGCCCTTGCCGTCGCCCAGCCGGTGGCCATTGTCGGTGGCGAAGTGCACATCGGCAACGGGGAAGTCCTGGAAGGAGCCACGGTTGTCATCGAGGCCGGGAAGATCACCGCCGTTGGCCCGGGAGTCGAGCTTCCGGAGGGGGCCGAGGTGATCTCCGCCGAGGGGATGGTCGTCACTCCGGGGTTCATTGACGCCCAGACGTTCCTCGGCACCTCTCCGGGAGAGGGCGGGGGGCTCGTCAGCCTGAGCGGCGATCCCGATGCAGCGATCGTCCCCCAGGTGCGCGCCGCGGATCGCTTCGCCGAGAACCCGGCTCCGCTGTGGCTCCAATCCGGAGTCACATCGGTCTATCTGGCCCCCGATCCGCGGCTCCTGATCGGCGGCACGGGAGCGGTCGTGAAGCTCTCCGGGCCCGCGGAGACCGCTCTCCTGGCCGAGGAGGTGGCAGTGGCCGCCTCGTTCGGCGAATCGGCGGTCGGGGACACCCCCCCGGGCCGCGAGGCGCCCGGTGGACGCACCACCCGGCAGGGGATGATCTACGACCTCCGGAACACGCTGATCCGCGCGGGAGAGGACGCCATCTCCGGCGAGGCCGGCCGGACATTGGGCCGCCTGCTTGCGGGCGAACTGCCGCTCCGGATACTCGCCAACAAGCCCGACGACATCGAGACGGCGCTCCGGGTCGCCGCGGAGTTCGAAGTGCGCCTCGTGCTGGATCAGGCGGCTGGCGCCTCGACCGTGGCATCCCGGCTCGCCGAGGCTGGAGTCCCGGTGGTGGTCGGCCCTTCGATTATCGGGATCGGAGACGGAGGCCCGATGGAACTCAAGGGCCACACGCCCGCCACGGCCGGAATCCTCCATGCCGCCGGCGTGAAGATCGCGCTCTCCACCTTCGGCTCCCGGGGCCGCTCGGTCGCGATGGAAGCGATCGTCGCCTGGGCCCACGGGCTGCCGCGGGCAGCGGCGCTCACCGCGGTCACCGCGGACGCGGCAGCGATCCTCGGCGTGGATGACCGCATCGGGAGCCTCGCCCCCGGCCTCGACGCCGATGTCGTCATCTGGGATTCGCATCCGATTGGCACCTACGCCAAGACCGCGGTGGTCCTGGTGGACGGCGCCGTTGTCTTCCGGCGTTAAGCGGCCCGTGCACAGAGTCACGCGGCGTTCGACCGGCGATCCATCCCGGCTGAACGGAGCCGCTTCGCGCCCCTCATCGTTGCGCTTCGGTCGAAATACACTAGGTATTCCTTCCTCGCGCGCCTTGTCAGCCGGGCGCCTCGCCGGTCTCGGCGCTCACGCCACTCTGTCCACGAGCCACTAACGGCCGTAGCCATATGTTTCGACAAATCGTCCTGGCGGGCGCTGTCCTCGCCGCACTCCTTCTCAGCCTGCCCGCCCGGGCAGCGGAGGATCCCGACCCGAAGGTCCAGGCGGGAATCACCATGCTCGACGAGTGGATTCGCTCACAAGTCGAGTACTCGGGAGTCGGACTCGTGATCGGCATCGTCCACGATCAGGACCTCGTCTGGCTGAAGGCGTACGGGTACGCCTCCCTCGACCCCGAAACACCGATGCGGGAGGACGGGATCTTCCGCATCGCTTCCCACTCGAAACTCTTCACCGCGATCAGCGTGCTCCGTGCCCGGGACGCCGGAGCGCTCCGCCTGGATGATGAGGTCGCGACCCACCTTCCGTGGTTCGATATCGAGAACCGCCACCCCAAGGCCCGTCCGGTGACCGTCCGGCACCTCCTCACCCACACCGCCGGTCTGCCGCGGGAGTCCATCCACCCGGCGTGGACCGATTTCGAGTTTCCCGAGGCCGAGGCGGTGCGCGACACCATCTCCGATCAGGAAACCACCTACGCCACCGAGACCAAATGGAAGTACTCGAACCTGGGCTTCACCCTCGCCGGGATGGTGGCGGAGGCCGCCTCCGGAAAGTCGTTCGCCGAACTCGTGAACCAGGGAATCCTCGAGCCACTCGGGATGGACTCGACGAGCGTGGGTCCGATCCCGGCCGATCACGATGGCCGCCTCGCTACCGGATACGGCCGGCGGATGGCGGATGGCAGCCGCCAGAGCATGCCCTTCGTGGACGCCCGGGCCTTTGATCCGGCGACCGGGGTCTCCTCCACCGTCCCCGACATGCTCAAGTTCCTCCAGTGGCAGATGCGCGTGCGTGACCGTCGCAGCGATGAGGTGCTGGCGACGAACACCCTCCTCGAGATGCAGCGGGTCCATTGGGTCCAGCCTTCCTGGGACAGCGGCTGGGGGCTTGGTTTTTCGGTACGCCATACCGAGGACCGCGACCTCATCGGCCACGGCGGCTCCTACCCCGGCTACCGCACCCAGACCCAGTTGAGCCCCGAGGAGAAGGTCGGCGTCGTGGTGTTCACGAACGGGGGTGACGGAAACCCCGGCCGCTATGTCGACAAGGCCTTCGAATGGGTGGCTCCGCACCTGGCGAAGGAGGAGGAGAAGACCGTCACCTACGATCCGGATTGGGACATCTACCTCGGCACCTACCGCAACCGTTGGGGGGATACGAGCGTTCTACGCCTCGAGGATGAACTGGTGATCTTCTCGCCGCTTTCGGAAAACCCCGACCGTTCGAAGGGGGTTCTGCGCTCCACCGACGAACCCCACGTGTTCCGGCTGGAGAGCGACGGCTTCGGCGCCCACGGGGAACTGGTGCGCTTCCAAGTGAACGACGAGGGCGCCGCGGTGCGCATCTACGTCGGGGTGAACTACTCCGAGAAGGTCCGCTGACGGGGTAGACGGGTCGCCACCGAGAATGTCGGAGCCGGACCACGGGCTGACGGACCGCGGGTTCCGGCTTCGCTGGGTGCTCGCCAGCGCGGCCGGGATGGCGGTGGCCGGGGTGGTGGCGCGGCCGCTCTCCTACCTGGTGGGAGGCGCGGCGCACCAGGCCTTCGGCGGCGTGGTCGGGGAAGCGGTCGTAGGAGCGGTTGCGGGGGGCGGAGTCCTCGGCGGGATCGCGCTTGCGCAGTGGCTGCTGTTGCGCCAGCGGGTCTCCTGGGCGGCCCGCTGGCCCGCGGCCCTTGCCGCCGCCGGGGCGGCCGCCGCCGCCACCGGCTTCGCGGCAGACGAGGCCCTGAGCCTGGCCGGCTACCCCGAGCCGCCGGCGGTGCCCGCCGTGGTGGGGCTTACCGCCTTCGTTCTCGCGCACTGGCTCGTGCTTCGGCGGTGCGCGCCGGGAGCCGGCCGGTTGGCCGCCGCCAGCGCCGGCGGTTTCGTCCTGGCCGCAGTCGTCACCGTGGCGGTGGGCGCGGCCATCGGGTTCGAGGGGGAGAGTCCGCTGTTCGGAGCGTTGTTCGGGGGCGTGTACGGGGCGGTGACGGTAGTGGCGCTGGGACGGCTGGTACAACCGTCGGAGTAACCGCAAATCCGCCGGGCATCTCGCTGGCTCGCAGGGCGGTATCACTGGCGCTTGGCAGGATGAGCGCCCCCCAAATGCGGGAGTGCTTTCTTACTGTCGCGCCCGCCTCCGGCGGCGATGCCGGGCCCCACCGGGAGAAACCCTCATGATCGGGTCGGCCTGTTCACCCCGCCGCCATGAAAGTGCAGTTCCCTGGATGGTGAAAGTCTCGGCCCCACGCCACCATGCAGAGTGACGCGCAGGCAAGGGAACGCCGACCTCCGGCCGGCACAGCCCGCCGCAGGCGGGCGGCAGGGAAGGACCCCGAGTTCGGGGGTGATTCGCCTCTCTAATGGCGGTCGCCGCTCCGTTCGTGTTCCGATAGTGCCCAGTCATAGTGGCGGCCGGCCCGATTGATGATGTCCGGGAGGTCGGCGGCCAACAGATAACCCCGCTCCACCAGTTTGAGCGCGGCCTGGGTGACTCTTCCCAGATAGTCATGCCGGTCGCGATACCGCTCCTCGATGGATTGTCGCGGATTGTCGGACTCCTCACCTTCCGCACGGGTTCGCGGAAAGGCGAAGTAGGAGCCGATCTCGCCGGACAGACGATCCGGAGCGCCGATGCTCGCGTGCCGGTAGTTCCAGCCGGTGTGGGTCGCCAGCGGAACCGCCACTTCGGGCATCCGGATCCCGGCGCGGTCGTTCCCGTCGGCGTCCACGGCCGGCACCAGCTGGACGAAGGGGGCGCCGATTCCGGGTGGCTCCCTGGTCACGATGCCCCGGTCCCAATCGGGTCCGAAATCGAGGCGCAGCGCCGTCAGCGGATGCTGCGGAAGGCTGAACCCGGGGATGTGCGGCCAGCCGGCGTCCGCCGGCGGCGCGAGCGTCCCGTTGTCGATGCGCGGATAGAGGCTCGGAGGCGGCTCGTCTCCTTCAACGACCCAGGCGTCGAGCGCCCGGAACAGGGCGCGTATCACCGGCGCGTAGGCCAGGGTATTCATCGGCGCCTGCCCGCGAAACGATTCGTTCGGGTTGGGTTGCGGCGGAAAGCGACCGAGGACATGCGGCGCCGACGAGATGAAATAGATGCGGCTGGTCGCCGGTGGTTCGATATCCCGCGAGCCGGTTACGTCGGTGTGAACGAGCGAACCGGCGCGGTTGAAGTATTCCGAGTTGGTCAACACATGGAACAGCTTCGGTGTCGTCCCGGTGGTCTCCGTCCGTTCCAGTAGACCGTCGGTTTCGCCGGTTACCGGGTCCGTCGTCGTCGCATCGGTGAACGGAAACATGTCCACCGGGAAAAGGAAGTTCAGGTGCTGCTCGGCGTCGCGTGACGCCTGCCCGAACCGATGGTTGAAGGAGCCGCGGCCGGCGCCCCCCACCTGATCGAAGACCCCATCGAAGACCTGGCGACCTTGCTCGTCCTCATTGAAGCCCTCATACAGGAAGTGCCGCAGGAAGCGTCCGGTCTGCGACACGCCCCAGCCGATCGCGTACTCGATGCCGGGTAGCGGGTTCGCCTCGGTGGTGTCGTACTTGAAGAAGCTGACGATGTCGCGCGTACCCGCAAGCCCGACGCCGACCACCTTTGGATCCCGGCTGAGATAGACCACGTCGTAGATGCGGCCCGGCTCGAAGCCGCCATCGAGCTCCACGACGCCGGGCTCGGTGAATCGCCATGTGTCCCGAGGCACCGTCTCCGGCGGATCGGTCGGAAGGTCCCGCACCGTCATGGCGTGCTCATTGTTCCCGGGGCCGACGACCGAATAGGCCGCATGACCGCGATCGGCGAGCAGCCCGGGCTGGTCCCGGGCGGCAACGATGAAGTTGCCGCGCACCAACCCGGTAATCGGATCGCCGCCCTCGGTGGCGATCGGCATGGTCATGCGCATCCGTCCCTCGGGCGTGTCCCACTGCCAACCCATCCAGAGCAGCGAGAAACCGTCACGCATCAGCGCCCCGTCGCCGAACTCTTCCGCAGTCATCGGATCGGACGCCCGCGCCGCCTGCTGGAACGTCACGAGGATGCGTTTCGAGCCCCGGTTTCCCGCTTCGTAGAAGAGCCGCCCGTTGCCGCGAGTCGGATCGACAGGTTTCAGGAGAAAGAACTCCGCGCTGAACTCGACACGGCCATCGGCGTTCCTCGGCGCGAGGGGAAGGTCAACGATGATTCGATTCTGCGGCACATCGGGATCGAGGGCGAAGTCAGCCATCCCGACCAGCTTCTCGTAGGGGCCGGCCAGACCGAACGCCATGCCGTTCGCCACCGTTTCGCGGCGTTCCACCCGCAGGCGGACCAGCTCGGCTTGCGCTATTCCCGTTGCCAGCAGTAAACAGGAGACCACCGTGGTCGCAATCAGGCGCATGAAGTTCCTCCGGGTCGCACTTCCGCCACGACGATCCTGGAGCGCCCGGCATCCGGCGTCTCCTCGACCTGCGGCGTGGGGTGGCAATCGTAGCCAGTCGGGCTCGGGACGATCTCCCCATCGGTTTGTTCGCCGGTGGTCCGTGCGCATCTTCGGCAGCACCAACTACCGGACTCGCCGCCCTTCTTCCTTGCTCCGTGGCTCGTCCTGCACCGGCGGGTGCCCCGGCTGGCCGCAGCCAGTGCCGGCAGCTTCGTGGTTGCCGGGGTCCTGACCTCGGCGGTGGGAGCGGCCTTGGAGCGCCCGGTTCGGGCCTGTCTTCGGCGGCTCGTAAGGGGCAGGAAGTGCCGCGGGAAGGGTCCGGTCTGCGACACGCCCCAGCCGATCGCGTACCGGACTGAACGCGGAACGCCGATACCGGGTGGGGCACCGCCGATTCACGGCCAGAAAGGTCTGCGTGCTCATGGCACCCGCAAATAGTGAAACGTAGATATACGGAACGGGGTAGGACGTTTCATAAAGTATTGGAGTAGAATCAGATTCATGCCCGCCAGCTCCAACCTTTTCCCGCTCGGAATCGCCACCGGGGACGCCCACTGCAACCGCACCGAGGAGCGCGCCGAACTCGGGCGCAACATCAGCGCCGGGGTGCACACCTGGCTCTGGGGCCGCCGCCGGATGGGCAAGACCAGCCTTGTCGAACAGGTGCTCCAGGATCTTGCCGGTGGGGCGATCGCTGCGGCGACAGTTGACCTTCTCGTCGCGCATGACGCCGAGGATCTTGAAGGGCGATTGCGGGCCGCCGTTGAAGAGGTCAGTGCCCGGATTGCGCCAAAGGGCCGGAGGGCGAGCGAAGAGCTCGGCGATGCCTTTCGGGCGCTTGCGCCCGAGTTCTCCTTTGGCGCGATGGGTCTGAAGCTCAAGCTCTCGCCGCCGGCTCCCCCGGCACGCGGGATCATGGAGATGCTGCTCGGGCTCGACCGGGCGGCGGGGGCGGTTCAGCGGCGGGTGGTCATGGTGCTCGATGAGTTCCAGCAACTGGCGCAGCTTTCTCCGCGGACGGCGCCACGCAGTCTGGAAGGCGCGATCCGGCACGCCGTGGAGCGATCCGCAAATGTCACCTACCTGTTCTCCGGTAGCCAGAAACACCTGCTGGCGGCGATGTTCGAGGAGGAGGAACGACCGCTGTACCGCCTTTGCCGGAAGATGACTCTCGACCGCATCGGCGAGGCCGACTACCAAGCCTTCATACGTCATGCCAGCGAAACGCGCTGGCGGCGGGCCGCGACCGACGATGCGATTGCCAGGATCCTCAAGTTCACCGCCCGGCACCCTTACTACGTCAACGCGCTCTGTGCCCGGCTTTGGGGGGCGCGGCGTCCCCCCACGCCCGAGTCGGTGGACGCGCAATGGTCCCGGATTGTCGAAGAGGAAGGACGTATCGTCGCCGGCCGAGTGATCCGCCTCTCACCCAGCCAGCGCGCCGTCCTGCGGGCGATTGCGCACCTGGACGGCGGGGTGGAGCATCCCGGTTCGCACCGCTTCCTGTCCGCCCTTCGCCTGCCCACCTCCACCGGGAACCAGGCCAGGGAGGTGTTGGAACGGGAAGACCTGATCCGCCAGGAGGACGACGGGCGCTGGACGTTGGTGGATCCGGTCGTATCGGCCTATCTGCGGAGACTGTAGGGCTCTGAGCCTGGCCGGCTACCCCGAGCCGCCTGCGGTGCCCGCCGTGGTGGGGCTCACCGCCTTCGTCCTCGCGCACTGGCTCGTCCTTCGGCGGTCCGCGCCGGGAGCCGGCCTGTTGGCCGCCGCCAGCGCCGGCGGTTTCGTCCTGGCCGCAGTCGTTACCGTGGCGGTGGGCGCGGCCATCGGGTTCAAGGGGGAGAGTCCGTTGTTCGGGGCACTGTTCGGAGCCGTCTACGGGGCGGTTACCGTGCCGGCGCTGGGGCGTCTGTCCCGAAGCCCGGCGTACTCCCGGCGGGAGCCGCGGGGCCGGGCTGCTGCGGTAGGCTCCGACTATGGTCAGGGCCGGAGGCAACGGGAACCCGTTTCGGCCGGGGGCGGGCCAGATGCCTCCGTTGCTGGCGGGAAGGGACGAGGAACTCGCTCTTGCCGAACGGCGGCTCCACGAACTCGCCGGCGGTGTCCCTCCGGCTCAGGGCATCCTGTTCTACGGCCCGCGGGGCAACGGCAAGACGATCCTGCTGGAGCGCATCGCGGATCGGGCTCGCGAACTCGGCATGCGCGCGGAACGGCTGCCTGCCGATACGGTCCGGGATCGGGACGTGCTGGGCCAGGAACTCCAGGAACGCGCCGGCCTCACGGAGGACCGTCTGAACGGCGTCCAGCACGGACCCATCGGAGCTACGACCCAGCCCGGCGCCCCCACGAGAAATGTGTCCCGCCTGTTTTCTGCCTGGGTGCAGGCGGTGTCGGAGCCGCTGGTAGTACTGCTGGACGAGGCCCAGACGATGGATCCGGAGGCGGGCCACGCTTTTTTCGAAGCCGTCCAGAACGCCGGGACTGACGCGCTGCCGTATATGGTCATCGCAGCCGGAACTCCCGACGCGCCGAGGAAGATCCGGCGCGCGGGGACTTTCGCGGAGCGGGCTTTCGAGAAACTGCCGATCGGGCGGCTGGATCCCGCAGCGACGACTGCGGCCTTGACGAAGCCGGCCGGGGCTGCCGGACGACCGATGGACGACGATGCTCGCGTGCGCCTCGGGCGGGCATCGCAGGATTACCCCTACTTCGTCCAGCTTCTGGGTAGCGCCGCCTGGGAGATGGCTGTCCGAGGCGGCGAACCGACCGTCACCGGAAAGTGCGCTGAGGAGGCGGTGGATACGGCCCGGGTCGTCATCGAAGGGTTCTGCGCCGAACGGTTCGATGAAGCGCGGGAGCGCGAGGTCGAGGGGGTGCTGCTCCCGCTCGCCCGGCTGCTCCGGGAACGCCGCGGTCAGCCTTTTGGTCAAATCGAGGTGGGTGCCGTGATGAGGCGTTTGGCGGCGCTGGGTTCCCTTCCGGGTGACGAGAACTGGCTGCTCGACACGCTCTCCGACCTCGGTGTGCTGTGGAGGAGCCCCGCTGGCTGGGAGATGGGCATCCCCAGCTTCGCCGACTACCTGCTCTCCCTCGAACCCGCGGAAGCGGGTTCCGCGGGATGATCCTCCTTCAGGCGAAACACAACGTCGGCGTGAGGCCGGCGGCCCGCTACGGCGCGTAGGGTGCCGGGTCCACGCTCGGCGGCTCGCCGCCGGCGAGTTGTTGAACCAGCCGGCCGGTGCCGAGGGCCTGGGTGAAACCGAGCATCCCGTGGCCGGCGGCGACCAGCAGGCCTTCCCGTCTCCGGGGCCGCCCGATGAACGGGATGCTGCTCGGGGTCAGGGGCCGGAATCCGGCCCACGCAACTTCATCCTCGAGCGGGATCGGTGCCCGGAGCCCGGCCTGGCCGCCGGCGATCACGGCCCGGTAGCGCCGCTCGTTGAGGCTCGCGTCGAACCCCGCGAGTTCCAGCGTCCCCGCAAAACGCACATGGTCCCGGAGCGGCGTGATGATGACCTTTCGTTCCGCCACCGTGACCGGAATCGCCGGCACTCCCGCGAACGTCCGAACCGTCGCGCTGTAACCCTTCGCCGCCTGGATCGGAAGCCGGACGCCGGCGGTGCGGGCGAGGGCGGGGGAGAACGCGCCGAGCGCCAGAACCGTCTCGTCGGCGATGCGCTCTTCGCGGGCGCCGTCGCCGGTCACGATTTCGGCGCCTGAGACGCGGCTGCCCTCGCGCAGGAGCCGCAGCGCCTGAACGCCGGCTTCTACCCGGACTCCCTGCCGCTTCAGGGTGGCGGCGAGCGACTCCGCGAAACCGAGGCTCGACCCGTGCGCATCCCCGTGGAGGAAGACCGCGGCCCGGACCGAGGCGGAAAGCGCCGCTTCGCGCTCCCGGGCGGCATCGCCGACGAGGAAATCGACCGGGAAACCGTTCCGCCGCAGCTCCGCGGCTTCCGCCCGGGCGTGTGCTACCCCCGCCTCGGTCAGGAAAGCCCAGTAGCCGCCGCGCCGCTCGAAAAAGAAATCGGCGTCGCCCCTCTCGAGGACCTCTTCGTAGAGAGCGAGGCTCAGTCTGGACAGCGCGCAGATGGCCCGGAATCCCTCGCGGGAACGGGCACGGGTGCACGCTCGGGCGAAGCCGAGGAGCCAACCGGGGAGAGCCGGATCCAGGCGGAAACGGATGTGGAAGGGGCTGTCCTCCCGGAGCATCCAGCGAAGCGCCTTCGCCAGCACTCCCGGGCCGGGAAGCGGCTGCGAATGGGCCGGACAAAGCAGCCCGGCGGTTCCCCAGGTCGCGCCGTGGCCGGGCTCGCCCCGGTCGACGAGCGTGACTTCCCATCCTGCGCGCCGGAGGAAATAGGCGCAGGACAGACCGATGGCGCCCGCACCCAGAACGAGGGCGGTCCTGCCGCCGGTGGGGCCGCTACTCGTTGTGGTCGTCCGCCGAGGGGCCGTAGGGCCCCGGCACCGGGATCCCGAGCAGCCGGTAGTACACGCTCAACTGGCCGCGGTGGTGGATCAGGTGGCTCAGAATGAACCCGCGCACGGCGGCGTCGCGGACTGTTTCCTGAAGTACCTGACCGTTCTGGAGCAGACGCCAGCCGCTGCGCATGAACTCGTTCGACCGTCCCTCCAGACGCTCCAGGAATCCGGCTCCTATCCGCTCGTGGTTTGCGAGCAGTTCGGCGCGGGTCTTCCAATGCGGCGACTGGTAGTCGCTCGTGCCGAAGTCGAAGTGGTCGTCGTCCAGGATGCTGAAGGCCCAGCCGGGGCATTCCACGAGGTGCGTCGCCAGCCGGGAGAGCGTCATGGATTTCTCGTGAGGCTGCCAGTCGGCGTGTTGCTCTTCGAAGCGCTCGAGGAACTTGCGGGTGGCGGCGGCCTCCAACTGGAATTCCGCGGCGAAGCCTTCGGCGATGTTCATGGGGAAACTCCTCTCATTGTGAATCCGGAGTGGTCGGGCCGACTCATTCGGGCCGAAGCCAGTTCTCGATCCGCAGGTCGGGTACCCGCCCGAACTCGCGTTCGTTGTTCGTCACCAGCGTGGCGCCCCGACTGCGGGCGTGGGCCGCGATCAGGAGGTCGTTCGCGCCGATCAACTCGCCCCGCCGGCTGAGTTCCCGTCGGATCTCGCCGTAGTGGACCGCCGCGTCCTCGTCGAAGGGCACGATGTCCAGTCCGCGGCAGAGCGCTTCCAGCCGTTCTGCGTTCTCGTCCCGCTGGGTCGAACGTGCAAGGCCGAAGCGGAGTTCGGCATAGGCGATGGCCGACATGCGAGTCTCCGGCGCATTTCGCCGGAAGTGCTCCCGCGGTGCTTCGTCGCCCCTGAGGAGATGAACGCAGACGTCGGTGTCAAGGAAGAACGTCAAAGTCGGGTACGTCGTCGAGTGGCGGCTGTTCGCGCGCGGGCCACGATCCGGGTGTGATCGAGTCGAAGAAGGCGTCCCAGTCCTTTCCGCGGGGCCGCAGAATGACTTCCCGCCCGCGCTTCACGACTTCTACCTCCCGCGCGTCGAAACGACACGGCGCGGGCAGCCGAACCGCCTGGCTGCGACCATTCCAAAAGACCTTGGCGACGCCTCGATAGACAACTTCCTGCGACATGGAACCCTCCCGGGAGGCTCTCCCGGGCGATGCAGTATATCACGGTATATACCATGGGAGCTTCCCGCCCGGCGACATCGGCCGCCAATCCTCGCAGCACGCTGCTGCCGGGGCGACTCCGTGCGGTTTCCGGAGTAGCATCCCGCGCCATGCGCCTCGTTCTCCTCGGTCTTGCTCTGAGCCTGTTGCCGGCCCCCGCGGCTTCCGCCGAGTACGGGCGGGTTCTGTCCCGGAGCACCGAATTGGACGGCCAGACGTACGGGTGGCAGGTCTTCGTGCCCGCCGCCGTGCTGTCCGGTGCGGAAACGAATCCCCCGGTCGTTCTCTTCCTCCACGGCGCCGGGCAGCTCGGTTCCGACGGCGTGCGGCAGACCGAGATCGGACTGCCTGCCGTCCTGCGGGAGCAATCCGATTTCCCCGCGCTGGTGGTGATGCCCCAATCCCCGCGAGGCGCCTGGTGGGGGACTCCCGAGATCGAACGGATGGCGCTCGCCGCGCTCGATGCGGCGGTCGCCGAGTTCGGCGGCGATCCCGAGCGGACCTACCTCACCGGACTCTCCCTGGGCGGCTACGGGACGTGGGCCCTCGCCTATCGCTACCCGGAGCGCTTCGCGGCCCTGGTTCCGGTCTGCGGCGGGGTAACCACGTCGCGTACCCGGATGTCCGTGCCCGACTGGCATCCATCGGCCACTCATCCGGAAGACCCCTGGGCGGAAACGGCGCGGGTGGTCGCCGGCATTCCGGTATGGGTGTTCCACGGCGAGGAGGATCGGCGGGTACCGACCGAGGAGTCCCGGCGGATGGTCGCGGCGCTCGAAGCAGCGGGAGCGCAGCCTCGTTACACCGAATATCCCGGCGTCGCGCACAATTCCTGGATCCCGGCCTATCGCGAGGACGGCCTCTACGACTGGCTCTTCAGCCAGCGCCGGAACGGGACCTCTCGTTAACAGCCGGTGGCGGAGGTCTGGCGGCAGCAGTTCGCGGCGCGGAGCGCCGCGCGGGAGGGGTGTGGGGAGGGGTTTCCCCTCCCCACGAAAGACGATGGCGCGGATCGCGGAGCGATTCGCGCCATCACCCCGAGGGGAAAGCGCCCCGCACGCGCAGAACCCGCCAGATTCGGCACGTGTGTTGTCCGCGGAACAGTGCGGGGTGCTTTCCCCTCGGGTTAGCAGCCGGTGGTGAAACCCAGGCGGCGTTCGGCCGGCGATCCATCCCGGCTGAACCACTCCGCTTCGCTCCGTTCTGCGTTGCGTTTCGGTCGAAATACACTCGGTATTCCTCCCTCACGCGCCTTGTCAGCCGGGCGCCTCACCAGCCTCGGCGCTCACCCGGGTTCCACCACAGGTTGCTAGATGGGTCGCAGCCACGTCCGCACCCGCCGGGACGCCGATTCCGCCGGCTACGGGTTCACCCTGGAAGAGCTGGAACGGCCGGTGGACCCGCTGCGGCTGTTTGAAGGAGGCCGGCCAGATGCTCCGTTCGAGGTCGAGATCGGCTCGGGCAAGGGCTCCTTCCTGATCGCCGAGTCCGAGATCCGGCCGGATGTCCTGTTACTGGGAGTCGAACGGGCCCGGCGCTACTGGCTGTACGCCGCGGACCGGCTCCGCCGGCGGGAACGACCGAACGCCCGGATCGTCCAGGGGGATGCTCGCGAGACGCTGGAAGCGCTGCCCGCAGGTTCGGTTGCCGGGCTGCACGCGTATTTCCCCGATCCCTGGCCGAAGCGGCGGCACGCGCATCGCCGCCTGCTGATTCAGCCGGACTTTCTCGCCGCCTGCGAACGGGTGCTGGCGCCGGGAGCTTCGCTGCGAGTGGTCACTGACGCCCCGGAGTACTTTGCCGAGATCGAGCAAGCGCTGGCGTCCCGGAAGAAGTTCGACCGCCGTCCCTACGAACCGCCCGCTTCCGCGTGCGAGGGGGAGCTGGTGGGGTCCAACTTCGAACGGAAGTACTTACGGGAAGGCCGCCGGATCCAGGCGGTGGCGGCGGTCCGCTCAGCGCACGAAGACGACGCTCTCGCGAACGAAGAGGGCTGAGGCGAACCGCAGGAGCGCCCAGGCGGCGGCGAGGGCGATGAATCCGGCCAGCGCCAGTTCCCAGACCGCGAGCGTTTCGCCGGCCATTACGTTCAGGATCATCAGGTGCTGGCCGAGAATCGGGATGAAGGCCGTCCAGGTCCCCTCCTCCACCAAATTGAAGGTGACCGCGAAGAAGGGGATCATCGGGAGGAAGGCCACGTAGCCGAAATAGGTCTGCGCCTCCTTGTAGGACTTCGCGTAGGTCGAGACCACCACCTGGAGCGCCGAGCAGAAGAGCGCGAGCGGAAGGGCGGCCAATCCCACGACGACCCAGTCGCCGACGGTCGGGGAAATGTTCAGCGCTCCGGGCATGAACCGGAGCACCAGCACACAGGTTCCGATCCCGAGCAGCGTCAGGAAAACGGCGAAGGTCGCCGCCGCCGCCCACTTCCCCAGAATCAGGAAACGCGCCGGAACCGCGTTCAGCAACAGCGCCTCGATGGACCCCCGCTCGCGTTCGCCGGCAATGGCGTCGGAGGCGATCTGCATGCCGCCGAAGAAGGCGTTCATCAGCAGGAACATGGGGATGAAGCCGAGAACGGAAAAGGCCGTCCGCCGCCGGGAACTGAAGACTTCCGCGCGCTCGACGGAAAGGGGGCGGATGAGTAGCGGGCTCACCCCCCGGCTGATGAGGCGCAGGGCGGCGACCTCGTTCCCGTAGCCCTCGAGAAGCCCCGTGATGCGGCGCGCCTTCGCCCCCGCCGCCGCCCGGGAGCTGTCGGCGATCAATTCCAACTCCGCCGGCCGCCCCTCGGCGAACCGCTCCTCGTAGTCCGCCGGGATCCGCAGCACCAGATCCACCTCCCGGTCCTGCACCGCGGACTCGGGGTCCTCGGGGGCCGGGGTCAGTTCCAGACCCGGCTGTCGTTCGAGCCATTCGACGAGCGCGGGAGCGTTTTCCCGTCCTTCCACCGGTACCTCCATGTTCCGGACCTCGTCGCGGATTCCCTCGCCGAAGCGGCCGATGAGCAGCATCATGATCGGGAAGATGCTGATCGAAACCAGGACCGCGATGAAGGCCCGCCGGTCGCGGATCCCGTCGAGGAGCTCCTTCCGGAAGACGGTGGCCGCGCTTCGCACTAGCAGCCTGTGGTGGAACCCGGGTGAGCGCCGAGGCCGGTGAGGCTGACGAAGGCGTCTTCGAGGTCCTCACAGCCTGCCGTGTGGCGGATCGCGTCGGGGGACCCTGCGGCGACCACCCGGCCGGCAGCGATGAGCACGATCCGGTCGCAGAGGAGGGACACCTCCTGCATGATGTGGCTCGAAAAGAGCACCGCGCAGCCCCGCGCCCGAAGCTCGCGGATCAGGTCCCGCATGCGCCGGGTGCTCATCACGTCCAGCCCGTTTGTCGGCTCGTCGAGGAGAATGTTCCGGGGCTCGTGGACCAGCGCCCGGGCGAGCAGCACCCGCGAGCGTTCTCCGTGGGAATAGCCCTTTGCCCGCCGATCCACGAAGTCGTCCATCTCCAGCAGCCGGACGAACTCCGCGATCCGGGCCTCGGCTTCGTCTCGCGGAATACGGCGAAGCTGTGCGAAGTAGCGGATGTTCTCGCGGCCGGTCAGCCGCGGGTAGAGGGAGTGCGAGTCCGGAAGGGCTCCGATTCGCTCCTGCGCGGCCATTGTTTCCCGTTGGACGTGCACCCCATCCACCGTGACGTCGCCCGCCTCCGGCGCCATCAGGCCGTAGAGCATCCGCAGGGTGGTGGACTTCCCGGCCCCATTGGGACCGAGGAGCCCGGTGATCTGCCCGTCTTCGGCGCGAAAGCTCACGTCCTCCACGGCCACGACGCTGCCGAAGGTCTTCCTGAGACCGGAGGCCTCGATCACGGCTGGGAATCCGATTTCGGAGCGCCGGGGCCGGTTGCCGACTTCCAGAAAGGAGGCCGGGAGATGCCGGACAGGCAATCGGCGTCCAGGGCGGCGGGATCGGCGGAATCGAGGAACTCCCCGATCAGTTCGGGAACGCAGCCGGCCATCATCGTGCCGTGCCCCGTACCCGGGACGATGAGATGCCGGGAATTCGGGAGCGTGGCGGCGGCATGGTCCCCCCAACGCGGTGGGGTCACCGGATCCAGTTCACCGGACATGATCAGCACGGGCGCTTCGGACTCGACGGGCTCCCGGTAGC
Source organism: Candidatus Marinacidobacterium sp. (assembly GCA_965250045.1). GTDB lineage: Bacteria > Acidobacteriota > Vicinamibacteria > Marinacidobacterales > Marinacidobacteraceae > Marinacidobacterium. The sequence goes on along the minus strand of OZ252286.1, from coordinate 480,498 downwards.
CGGGCGGGATTTCGCCGCGCGGCCAAACGGCGCACGCCTCCTGCATCTGCTCGGCCATCAGCGCGTCAAGGAAACTCTCCTCGGCAGCCTGCGCCGCTTCGTCCGTGGTCAGGAAGGGGATGTCCTCGGCGCACAACACCGAGAGGAACATGCCGATGGCGAGTTGGGGCCCCGCGACCGGATCGGCGAACACCAGCATGGGGCCGAAGTCGCCGTCGAGCGCGCTCTCGATCATCAGCGGGATGACCGAGGTGCTCGTCGGGTTGTAGAGCACGGCCCGCAACACCCCGGCCACCAGTTCGCGTCCGATGGAGATCTCCTGCCAATCCCCGGTCCGGGGATGGCGGACGCGGTAGCGCGGGGGCGGATCCTGATCGAGGCTCGCGAGCAGCGTCTCGATGGAATTCCCGAGGTCCGGAAAGCGTGCTTTGCACGCGGCGTCCGCGGCGCAGGATTCGATGAGCAGGGTCAGGGCCCGCTGGCCGTCCTCCGCGAAGTGCAGCGGGATCCGCATGTCCACCGGGGCCACGCCGTCGAGAATCACCGTGCGGACGCTCTCCGGGTGGCGCCGGAGGAAGACGGTGGCCGCGCGGGTGCCGTAGGAGCCGCCCCAGACATTGATGGGTCCGTAGCCGAGAGCCACCCGCACTTCTTCGAGATCGTCCATGGCGACGGGCGTCGTGTAGTGCTCCGGGTCCGCTTCCAGCGAGTCGAGGCACTCCCTCCAGTCCTCTTCCGACAACTCTTCGGGAACGCTGTCGAAGTAAGTGACCCGCTCCTCGAGGAAGTCGCAGGTCAGCGGATTGGAGTCTCCAGTCCCCCGTTGGTCCACGAACACGAAGTCCCGGCGGAGGAACAGATCCGGAACGGCCCGCCGGAGGAGAGCGGCGAGCTCGGTGGCCGCCTGTCCCGGCCCCCCGGCCAGGAAGAACACCGGGTCCGGCTCGCCGCCCTGCTCGGCGGCTGGCACCACGAGGATGTTCAGCGGGATCTTCCTTCCCTCGGGGTTCGCCCGGTCCTCCGGGACCTCAAGCGTTCCGCAGAGTCCACCTTCCACGCCTTCGCCGGGAGGACAGGGTGAGACGATGCTCTCCGCCTCCGCTCTTTCTTCGTCAGACTCTTCCGGGGTGTCGGACCCAACCCGGTAGAGGGTCAGGACCCCCGCAATTCCCAGTCCGGCCAGGAGACGCCAACGGCGTGGGAATTTCGGCAATTAGATCAATCCTAACCTGTTCTCCATCCGCCTATTTCTACGACCGTTCCCCCCAGGTGTTCCCCGGAGGAGTTCGCACCGTAGGCGCAAATGCCGTCAGGCGAACCAGCTTCTCATGGGCCGCGGATGTTCGGACCTGAGCGCCTGCACCACGTCGAGGCGGGCGGCGGTGGCGGCCGGCTGGAGGGCGGCCGCGACTACCGCCACCAGGAGCAGGAGCGGGACCAGGACGTACACGGCGGGGTCCAGCGGGGTGACCTGGAAGAGGAGCGGGCTCAGCTCGCTGCGGGCGATGCGCACCAGGAAGAAGACCAGGAAAAGCCCCGGCAGGAGACCGAGCGCGGCGATCCGCAGGGCGTCCCCGAGAACCAGGCGGCGGATGTCCGTAGGCGTGGCGCCGAACGCCATCCGTACGCCGTGCGCCGGAATGCGGGCGTTCGCCTGAAAGCCGACCACCCCGAAGACACCCCAGGCGGCGAGGAGGGCCGCGGCGATGGCAAAGGCGCCGAGGAGGAGCGCGTAGAGCCGGGGCTGCGCAACCGATTCGCGGATGCGGTCCCCGAGAGTACGTGGGTTCAGGGCGGCGAGTTCGGGATCCACTTCCTTGAGTCGCGCCGCCGCCGTCTGCATCACCGAGGCGCCGGCCGCATGGCGGAGGACCACGCTCATGTTGGTCACCTCACGGGGGGCGGGTATCCGGGGATCCCCGATCAGGCGGTAGAGGATCGGTTCCGGCGGACTGTCCGCGCCTTCTTCGTACACGTCGCCGACCACGCCGACGATCTCGCCCAGACCCCGCAGTTCCAGACCCACGGGCGGATCGGAGAGGTAGCGCTCGACGAGGCTCTGGTTCACGACGGATACCCCGGCCGGGTTGGCGCGGTCCGTCTGCTCGAACACCCGTCCCTCGCGCAGGGGAATGCCCATGGCGCGGAAATACCCGGGCGAGACCCGGCGGAGCAGGGCCCGGGGAACCTGGTTGGGGTCGGTGATCGGATCCTCGCTGATCCGCTGGAAGCCGATTACCGCGCGTTCGCCGCTCAGCGGCAGGGTGTCCACGATGCCGGCCTGGTTCACCCCCGGAATCGCGGCCAGCGACTCGCGGATGCGGTCGAGGACCGCCGTCTGTGCTTCCGCATCCGGATACCGGCTGGCCGCGAGCTGTACTTCGAAGACCGCGGTGTTCGCGGGTTCATAGCCGGGTGGCGCGCTGACGAGAGCCAGGAAGCTCTTGGTCAGCAGTCCCGCTCCGATCAAGAGCGGCAGCGCCAGGGCCAGTTGGAGGGCGGCGAACAGTCCGCGGCGCCCTACGCCACGTGTGCTGCCGCCCAGGGCGGTGGACTCGCCGCGGGCCGAAGCGTCGAGGGCCGCTGAGGGATCCCGGGAAGAGGCGCGCAGCGCCGGCAGCGTTCCGAACACCAGGGCCGCCAGGCCGGCGATCCCGAAGGTGAAGGCGATGACGCGGGCGTCCACGCCGGCGGCCGCCAGTTGCGGCAGGCCCAAAACGGTGAGCGAACGAACGATTCTGGCCCCAACCACGGCCAGCAGCACCCCCAGCGTCCCCGCCGCGCCGGCGAGCAGCACGCTCTCCGCGAACAGCCGCTTGAGCAGCCGCGAGCGGCCGGCGCCCAGGGCGCTCCGCACTGCCAGTTCGCGCTGCCGCCAGGCGGCCCGGGTGAGCAGGAGGTTGGCCACGTTGCCGCACACGATGAGCAGAACGAGCAGCGTCACCCCGAAGAGCGCGATGAGCGGTTGGCGGATGCGCCGGGTGGATCGTTCGGTGAACGAACTCAGGTGCACCGTCACCCCTTCGTTCATCATGCGCTGGATTTCGCTTTCCTCGCTCAGCCGGGCAATCAGCGCCGCCGCTTCGGCTTCCGCCTGCTCGATGCTGATGCCGTCCCGAAGCCGGCCGACCACCTGCACGAGTTCGAGCCGAACCTGCCCCGGCTGAAGATTGGCGGCTGGCCGCGTCGGGTAGGGGAGGTAGATCTCGGTGGTCGGAATCGGAAACCCGAAGTCGCGCGGCGCGATTCCGATGACTTCGAAATTGCGGTCGTCCAGGCGCAGCATTTCGCCGACGACCGCCGGGTCGCCGCCGAACTCCCGCGTCCAGAAGGCGTGACCGAGGATGACCACCGCGTCGCGTCCCGGTGTCGCTTCTTCGGGACGGAAGGCGCGACCAGGGTGCGGCGAAACGCCCAGGATCTCGAAGAGTTCCGGCGAGACCTGTTCGGCGAAGAGGGGGCGCGGCTCCCCGGGCATTCCGGCGAGCCCGCGGTAGGCGACCGGCCGGTCGCCGTACATCGCCATCCCGTCGAAGACGGTGTTGGCGTCCCGCCACTCCCGGAAGTGGTCGGTCGAAAAGGCCGCCACCTCGTCCGGCATCGGTAGCCGCGGGCGCCGCTCCCACACCTGCACCAGACGCTCGGGCTCGTCGTACGCCGGAGCCTTGAGCAAGACGCCATATACCGCCGAGAAAACGGTCGAGGTCGCCCCGATGCCGAGGGCGAGGGGAACGCACACGAGCAGGGCGAACCCCGGCCGCTTGGAAAGGCTCTTCAGCGCCTCGGCGAATTCATGGAGCATGGTGGCCGGTCTATCCCTCGTGTACCGCGCGGATTGTCGCCCAAGTCAGAACGCGCGTCACGCCGGGCCGTTCCCGAGAATCACGTGACTCGATCGGACATGATCCGCAGGAAGCGGGTGCCGCGGCGATCGGGAGCCCGACCGGGCCGGCGTGCCCGGCTCTCGCTGGTGAAATCCGAAGCCCTTGCGGGAAGGAGCGAATCATGAACAGGCGAACCCTTGGGGTCTGCGCAGTGGCGGTGGCGGCGGCTTTCGCCCTCGGACGGATCTCCGGCGGCGCCCAGGATCCGGGTCCCGCCCCGAGCTGCGACATGTGCGATGCGGACTTCGTCCCCGCCGAGGAGCTCGAGGCCTACGAGCGGGTCGCCGACGCCACCGGGCTGACCGACCTGCAGGTCCGGTCCCTCGACATCGGCAAGGCCAACGTCCAGATCGCACTCGTGAAGCGGGGCGCCCTCGAGGCGCCGCGGCCTCACTCGGTCGCCGAACACGATCTGGTGACCGAGGTGTATTACGTGCTCAGCGGCTCGGGAACGAACCTCACCGGGCCGGACCTCGTGGACAAGCGCCGGCGCCCGGCCGACAACCGGGCGGTGCAGTTCCTGAACGGGCCGGGAAATAACGCCGCCGCGGTGCGGGACGGGGTGACCTTCGAGCTCACCGCCGGCGACATGCTGGTCGTTCCCGCCGGGACCGGCCATCAGTTCACGCGGATCGAGGACCACATTACCTACCTCATGGTCCGGGTGGATCCGGACAAGGTGGTGCCGCTGCAGGACGCGGAGGCGTCGCGGGCGTATCTGGCCAGGAACGGTCAGTAGCGCGCGGAGGACCTCGGTTCTCGCGCCAATGAGGCGTGAGAAGGGTATTTCGGCATTCGGCATGCCATCTTGATCGTCAAAGTGGCGGAACAGATGCTGAAATGCCGTCACGTCCGGCCGGTGCGCTTGACCGTCTCAGCGAGATTGAGGGCGCCGCCTTGGAAGGACTGGTGGCCGAGCACCTTTGCGCGTGGGCCGACTATCGGGGAACGCGCCGTTTACTGATCGCCGGCGCACTTTGCCTGCCGGCGACCGACTGCCTCCGCCGTCTGCATGCGGGACACCCGATCTCTATCGCTGCGGATTGGGCGGACCCGGCCGGCTGAGGTCGGAGCGGCCCCCTTCGCCAGCCCGGCGCCGCTGCCGGGCGGGTGTCAACACTTCTCCGGCTCAACAGCCTGTGGTGGAACCCGCGTGAGCGCCGAGGCCGGCCAGTCCTCCCGGTGGGGGCGAGGCGCCCGGCTGGCAAGGCGCGTGAGGGAGGAATACCGAGTGTATTCCGACCGAAACGCAACGATGAGCGGCGCGCAGCGACGCGGTCCAGCCGGGATGGATCGCCGGCCGAACGCCGCGTGGGCTCCGCCACCGGCTGTTTGGCCGGGATGGATCGCCGGCCGAGCCCCCACCGGGAGAACTGGGCCGCGTGGGTTTCATCACAGGCTGTTAAGCCAGCGGAAGAGGGCCGGGAGTTCGCCCCACGTGTCGTCGAGCGAGGGGACCACGGCCATCTGTCGGTCCAGCATGTGCCTCCACTCGGACTTCAGTTCGGCCAGCGTCTCTGCAGCGCGGACGGAGTCGAGGTTCGGAACCGGAATCCCTTTGTGCGCGCACTTCCGCGCCAGCACCGGTCGGACCTCCGCCGGGTCGGGCCGAACCTCCGGTCTGAGGAACACGCTGACGAGGTCGTAGAGGTCCCGCGGGCGTCCCCGCTCTCCCATTGCGCGGATCTTCTCCGCGAATACTTCGACCAGCGGGTAGCACAGCACCGTCGCCGGCGGGGGAAGCTTGTCTCCGTAGTCATGGAGCACAGTTCTCCATTCCGGCTCCACGACGAGGAGTTCCTCGCCGCTGAGATCCAGAATCAGCCGGGTCGGCATGCGGGCGCGGCGCGGACCGGTGTAGTAGATGCGGCCCCGGGCGAAGTTCCTTCCCCGGTGGAGGTCCAACCGGGGTTCGGCGACGGCGAAGTCGAGTCCGGAAGCATCGCTCACTCGCTGCAGCAGCAGCCGCAGAATCGGGAGCACCGCTTCAGGGGCGACAGGACCACCCTTCCGGACGGTGAAGTCGAGATCCTGGGAAAACCGATGGTCGCTGATGTAGCACTTCTTGAGGCAGGTCCCGCCCTTGAACACCCACTGCTCCCGGAGCGTTGGGTCGGAGCCGATTCCCCACAGCAGCCAGCCGAGGACATAGTCGTTCTCCACGACAACATCCCCGACACCCCACTCCTGCGCGCCGAGTCGGAGGCGCGCCCTGGAAATCATGAGTCGTGGGGGGCGATGGTGGAGTTCACGATCAGCCGCCAACGCTTCACCGGCCGCCCGATATCGGGACCGCCAGGATAGAGGCGGACGACTCCCTGACTCATACGCCGCGCGCAGGTCTCCAGCACCTCGGGCGCATCGATCTCCAGTTTCTCGATCAGGTAGCCGAGCCGCTTGTAGAGTGACCGGTTGCCGAACCGCGCGATGTACTCGAGCAGGCGCTCGTCGTTTCGCAGTTCCGCGAACAGAAAGAAGTTCTGGACCGTGTCTGCCACTTGTCGTATGCCGCCGCCAATCGCAGGATCGTCCAGGGTGTCCACGATGGTGCGGGCCGGGTCCGAGAACTCGACCCTCAGATCCTCGTCCCAACCCAACCGGGTGCCGAACAGCCGCTTCGGGGCGATTACCTTGACCTCGTACTGCACGCCCTGGATTGTGGGTCGGCGATTCCGGGTCCACCGGGTGCTGAGCACCATCACATTGCGGAAGAACTGTTCCGTCAGACCCCAGTAGGACGCGGCGGTGAAGCCCCCGAGGTAGCAGGGGGCGAAGATCCGGTATGCCTTGGCCCACATTCGCTCCCGACCGACGGGACCGGCGGCTTCGAGTGGCGCCCGGTCGTAGATGCCGGACCGGATCCGGATGAGCCAGCCCCGCGCGGCCAGGTAGGCAAGGAACCGCCGGGTGCGGGCCACGTCGGCGTCCAGGACTTCGGACGCGTCCCCGACCGTGAACGGCCCCTCGACCCCCCGGAGCAGCCCGGCGAGCCGCTGCCGATTGCGGGCAGTGATCCCCTGTCCAGTGGCGGTGCTGGATAACATTATTGCGTTTCCTTCCATTAAGAGGAATATCTCGCAATATGAATTGTCATACCTCGCGGTGGCCCGCTCCTAGTATCGGACAACCTAATTGTATTTTATTCTACTGGCCGGAACGAAATACAATACGGATGGACTGGCAGATTCACCGCAGTCCGCCGGGGTCCGGGAAGGCGTCGAGCGGACTCGGGTAGCGATCCAGCAGCCCGGGCTCGGCCATCAGGGCCTCGATGGCGTCCATCTCCATCGGAAGGAACTCCGAGATGTTCTCGGCGCCGTCTTCGGTGACAAGGATGACGTCTTCGAGCCGGATGTAGATCCGGTCCCCGGGCACCCGGAACTGCGGCTCGATGGTGAACACCATGCCCGGGGTGAGCGTCCCGTCCGCATTGCCGACATCGTGGACCGCCATCCCCACGCCGTGACCCACCCCGTTCGGACGCCCGGCGGCGCGGCGGCGGTAGGCGGCCACGAAGGCTTCCGCCGCCGGCCGGTAGTGGGGTTTCGTGAACGGCCAATCCCGCACGATCTCCTCCATGCGGGTGGCTGCCTCCCCCATCACCGTCGCCACGTCGCCGGGCCGGATGGCGTCGAGGATCGCCTGGTAGCAGGCGAGATAGAAACCGTAGAGATCGCGCTGCCACTCGTTGAAGACCCCGTTCACCGGCCACATGCGGGTCACGTCGCTCGTGTAGTAGCCGATGTCGGGGGCGTAGTCCATCAGGATCAGGTCACCGTCTTCGAGCCGGCTCGCCCCCCGGTGATAGTGCGGGTACCAGGCGTTCGTTCCGGTCGCCACCAGCGAGTAGTAGGCATCCGACTGGGCGCCGTCCCGGAAGAAGAGGAACTTCCCGATGGCGTCGAGTTCCCGTTCGTAGATCCCGGGAGCGGTGGAGCGCATGGCCTCCATGAGCGCGAACCCGGAAAGGCGGGTGGCCTTGGTGATGAGGGCGATCTCGTGTTCGCTCTTCACGAGTCGCGCCCGGTCGAGCACCGGGGTCAGATCGCGAATCTCAAGACGGGGAAACCGTCCCTCGAGGCGGGACACGAAGGTCGCTTCGCGCGAGGCGCGCCCGTCCCAGGGGTCATTCGCGATGTCGGAGTTGCCGCGGGTGGCCAGATCCCGGCTCATTGCCGCGAGTTCGGCGGGGGCGAGCGGGGTGTGGACCACCGGCGGATTCGGACTCCAGGCGAGGCGGGCGAGGTGGTCGCTCAGCTTCCAGCTCGGGTGCACTTCGGCCACCCCGGTCTTCTCCCGGGCGAGGTCCGCGTCGTCCGAAGTCAGGAGGCGTCCCTCCGAGGATTCCCGGCGGACGTCCTGCGGCGGCAGGTAGAGCGACGAGCGGCCGGTCGTGCCGTTCAGCACCAGGTAGGCGTGGGGCGTCTCCACTCCGCTCAGGTAGTAGAAGGAATTGGTCTGCCGGAAGCGGACGTACCCGAGCGGGGACGGCGCCCCCTGCAGTAGCGCAATCGCCCCGGGTCCGATCGCGTCCATGACGGCTTGCCGGCGCGCCTGGAACTCGGCGGCAGGGAAGTCCTCGGTAAAGATGGGCGTGTCCTGCGTCGCGGCCGCTGGGGCGAGCACAAGCAAGAGTGGAAGGAGGGAGAGTCGGGAGAGCATGGCGTTCGCAGACTCTACCGAAGCGAGGGAACCGCCGACCTCTGGGGAGTTGGTGACCAAAAGGAGTCTGCGGGCCCACGTTCCTCACCCCGATCGCGCCGCCGTGCCGGGAACGCCGGCCAGTTCTCCCGGTGGGGGCGTTCACACCGGCACCGCCCCGCGCAGCGGGGCGAGACCGCGTACCGCCGACCGGGAGGAAGCGCGGGGACGGCTTGGAACGCTGACCTCTGGTCGGCACGCGCGGGAGCGCGAAACCTGCGCTGATGACGTCCCCTGCAGAAAGACACCAACCCCGCCAATGCCGGGAGCCTCCGCCAGCCGACCCCGCTACTGCGACATGTCCGGGCCGGGAGAGCCCGCTACTGCGACATGTTGATTCCAGCCGGCTTCGCTACTGCGACATGTCCGAGCCGGGAGAGCCCGCTACTGCGACATGTTGATTCCAGCCGGCCCTGCTGGTGCGACATGTTCGCCCCAGCCGACGAACGCCGTCGCGAGATTTCGAAGCGCAGTAGCGCGCTAGCCTTTCTTCGAAAAGAGAATGAACAAGGCATCGCAATCCGGATCACAGTTGTCCCTTCCCCAGCCCGGCGTGCTGGCGGAAATCCCCTCCCACGCCCGCTACCTCACCTTCCGGCGCCGCCCCTCGGCGCCCAGCCCGCGCGAAGCCCTCGAGCGGCTCGCGGACCCGCATCCCGGGTTGCCCCTGGTGTTCGGCCTCGGCGAATCGCTGGTGCGCGAGTTGGGGGCCGAAGTCCCCGGACTCCGGGACTTCCCGGCGTCCAGCGGACCCGGATTCAGCGTTCCTTCGACCCCGGCCGAGCTCTGGGTCTGGCTCCGGGCCGAGGAACGGGGCGAACTCGTCCACGAGACGCGCCGGGTGGAAAGGGTGCTTTCCGGCGCCTTCGCGGTGGATTCGGTGGCGGACGCGTTCCGGTACCGGACCGGCCTCGATCTCACCGGATACGAGGACGGAACCGAGAACCCGAAGGGGGACGACGCTGCCGAGGCCGCGGTCGTCTCCGGCCACGGCCCCGGACTCGACGGATCCTCCTTCGTGGCGGTGCAGCAGTGGGTCCACGATCTGGATCGCTTCGAATCCTTTTCCTCCCAGACAAAGGACCACATCATCGGGCGTCGAAAGAGCGACAATGTGGAACTGAAGGACGGGCCGGACGCGGCCCATGTGAAACGCACCGAACAGGAAGCCCCCGATCCGCCCGCCTTTCTGCTCCGGCGATCCATGCCCTGGGCAGACGCGCAGCGGGCCGGTCTCGTGTTCGCCGCCTTCGGAAGCAACCTGGACGCTTTCGAATACCACCTCGCCCGGATGGTCGGCGCTCTGGACGGGATCGTGGACCATCTCTTCCGGTTCACGAGGCCGGTGACCGGCGCGTACTTCTGGTGTCCCCCGATCCGCGACGGGCGTGCCGATCTGAGCCTGCTCGGCTGATTCCTCCCGCGGACGCGCCGGGGAACGGAATTTCCGGAGCGGCGTGAATCCGATGCTCTTCCGGCGCCTCGCCGCCGAATTCCTCGGGACCGCGGGGCTGCTCGCCGCGATCATCGGTTCCGGCATCATGGCCGACAACCTGTCGGGCGGGAACGATGGCGTCGCGCTCATCGGCTGCACGGCCGCCATCGGCGCCGCTCTGGTGGTCCTCATCTGGCTGTTCGCTCCGGTGTCGGGCTGTCACATCAATCCCGCCGTCACCCTGGCGTTCCTGCTGCGGCGGGAGATCTCCGGCCGGGACGCCGGGCTCTACGTCGTCGTGCAGGCGGCGGGCGGCCTTGTCGGAATGCTGGTCACGCACCTGATGTTCGACCTGCCGCTCGTGCAGGTCGCGACGCAGGTCCGGACCGGACCCGGCCAGTGGGTCTCCGAAGTCGTGGCCACCTTCGGTCTGATCCTGACCATCTTCGGCTGCATCAAGGTCCGCCCCCAGGCGGTGGCCGCCGCGGTGGGCCTCTACATCTTCGCGGCCTGCTGGTTCACCGCCTCGACCTCGTTCGCAAATCCGGCGGTCACCCTGGCGCGGAGCTTCACCGACACCTTCTGCGGGATCCGTCCGCTCGACGCCCCGGCGTTCGTGCTGATGGAGATCCTCGGGGCGGCGATCGCGGCTCCGTTTGCCGCGTGGCTCTATCGGGAAAGCCCAGGGGCGGACTCCTCGGAATGAGCCCGGCTCGGTCCGGGCCGACCGAAGCCGGGTCCCGGATCAAGAGCCTGGGCGTGCTGCGCGGCTTCGCGCTGCTCGGCATCCTGGTGATGAACATCCAGCTCTTTGCCATGCCGATCGCGGCGTACGGCAACCCGACGGCGTGGGGCGACCTCTCGGGGATCAACCTTGGCATCTGGATCCTGAGTGACCTGCTCGCCAGCCAGAAGTTCCTCACCCTCTTTTCCCTCCTGTTCGGCGCCGGAATCTGTCTTTTCGCCGACCGGATCGAGGCCCGGGGCGGGCGGCCCGCGGGGTGGCACTACCGCCGCATGGGTTGGTTGCTGGCGTTCGGCCTGGCCCACGCCTATCTCCTCTGGGTCGGCGACATCCTGGCGCCGTATGATCTGCGGTTGTCTCGTGTATCTGGTGCGCCGCTGGCGGCCGCGGACCCTGCTGGTCACCGGATTGGCGCTCTTTTCGGTCACGAGCCTGCTGGTTCTGCTCGTCGGCGCCGCCCTCCTGGTCCCGGGCGTCCCGGAGGAGGTAACCCAGGAGATCGAGAACGAGTGGGCGCCGGATCCCTCCGCACTCGACGCCGAGATCGCCGCCTACGGAGCCGGGTGGAGGCAGCAGCAGCCGCTCCGGGTGGAGCAGGCGCTCGGCATCCACCTCGGCACCGTGCCGTTCTTCGTCCTCTGGTTCTGCGGCGGCCTGATGCTGATCGGCATGGCCCTCTACAAATGGGGAGTCCTGAGTGCGGCGAAGGACGACCGCTTCTACCGGCGGCTCGCCGGGGTTGGACTGCTCGCCGGTGCGCCGGTAGTCGCTTTCGGGATCTGGTGGAACTTTTCCGGCGGCTGGAGTTGGCAGCGCTCAATGTTCTTCGGTGGGCTGTTCAACATGTGGGGATGTGTCCCGATGGCGATCGGATACATCGGCCTGGTGATGCTCGCCGTCCGGCGGGGGTTCCTCCCGGGCTTCCAGGCGCGGCTGGCCGCGGTCGGACGGATGGCCTTCACGAACTACCTGCTCCAGACGGTGCTCTGCACCTCGATCTTCTACGGCCACGGGCTGGGTTTCTACGGCCGCGTGGAGAGGTACCAGCAGCTCCTGATCGTCGTCGCGGTGTGGGCGTTCCAGTTGTGGCTGTCCCCGATCTGGCTGCGGCGCTTCTCCTACGGGCCGCTCGAGTGGGTCTGGCGGACGCTCACCTACGGGCGGTTGGCAGCCTGAACGCGCCGAGCGACAGCTACGACGATGGTCTGAGCGCCAATGCTCACGGCAGGAGCATTTACGGCTTGGAGTGTTATGAGTTGAGGAGCGACGTGCGTGTTTCGCCCGCCTCTAGCTCTAGCAGCCTGTGGTGAAACCCAGGCGGCGTTCGGCCGGCGATCCATCCCGGCTGAACCGCGTCGCTTCGCGCCGCTCATCGTTGCGTTTCGGTCGAAATACACCAGGGCCAGTTCTCCCGGTGGGGGCTCCTCCCTCACGCGCCTTGTCAGCCGGGTGCCTCGCCCCCACCGGGAGGACTGGCCGGTCTCGGCGCTCACCCGGGTTCCGCCACAGGCTGCTAGCGGGCGATGCCGGTCTGGAGACCGGCGGTCCCTTTCCGGCGGACCGCCTTCTCCGACTCGGTAGCCCTACGACGGACCGGATCGCTCCGGCACCAGGTGGCCGATCGAGTTCGCGTAGTAGTTCACGAAGTGGCGGCGCGGCTCGAGGATGATGAGCCTTTCCCGCTCGGCTTTCACCATCCGGCGCTGCAACAGGAGCTGTACCCCGAGTTCGACCGCCGGCTCCCAGTCCTCGGGAGGGATGTCCGGCTCGCCCGGGCGCGCCGCGAGAGTCTCGAGGATTTCGAAAGCAGCGGCGCGTGCGTCTGCTCGCGTGATTCCCTCCTCTCCCCCGTCCCGGATGACCGCTGCCATCAGCGGGACCGGTAGCACCGGCATGATGTCCGCGATGCGCTGCATGAGTTCGTCAGCGAGTTGGCCTACCTCGGCGAACCGCGTTTCGCGGTCGGCTTTCCGGGGATCGAAGCCCCGGCTCGCGAGCCAATCCCGGAGCGATACCGGTTTGCCAACGCTGAGGGTGGCGTAGCCGAAGGGCCGCCAGCGGCGGTTGAGGCGCAGCCAGAACTGGTGGCCGAGAAAGGCGGCGGAGGCTCGCCAGGATCCGGTCCGGGTCGCACGTTTCCCCTGGGCCTTCATGATCTGGAGGTTCTTGTCCTCGATGACCCGGTCGTAGTTCACCGCCACCGGGATGAACGCCACATCGCGCCGCGTCTCCGGATCGAAGGCCCGGACCGCATAGTCGAGAAGACCGAGACGCGGACTGCCCAGCTTCCCGTCAACGGAAAAGCGGCCCTCGATGAAGAACGCCTGCGGGACTCCGGCCCGGGTTGCGATCTTGACGTGGGCGGCAAGGACGGCCCGGTAGAGCGGATTGCCCGATCCTCGTCGGACGAAGAAGCCGCCGAGGGCGCGGAGCAGCCCTTCGAGGGGCCAGTAACGCGCCCATTCGCCCACCGCGAACGAGAGGATGGCCCGGTCGGCGAGCGAAGTGGCGGCGATCACGTAGTCGAGATTGCTGCGGTGATTCAGAACGAAAACCGGCGTTGAGGTCCTGGCCGCCCGCACGATCGCATCCTCGTCCAGGTACCGCACCCGGACCCGGAAGAGCTGGAGCATCCACCGCTTGAGAGGTCCGTGGATGAGGCGGAAGTAGAAGCCGGCGCTCAGCGAGGGAACGATCTCCCGGGCGTATTCCCGCGCCTGCACCAGGGCGTCGCACTGGTCGGTATCGCTCCGCTCGGTCTCCTTGAGGATTGCGTCCTGAACGAGCGGGTCCACCATCAGCAGGTCCGCGGTGCTCGTTGGTTTCAGGAGCTGGAACGCGGAAGGCTGGATGGCCAGCCGGCCCTGCGCCTCGTGGAAAGCGTGGGTATTCCGCTGCTCGCGGCGCCGCTGCCAGAGAGGTCGAACGATCAGTCCGTAGAGGCACCCGGCCGCAAGCAACGCGAGGAGGATCAGCGGGACGGAAACGGGTTGGAGCACTCGCTGCTAACAGCCTGTGGTGAAACCCACGTGAGCGCCGAGCCCGGTGAGGCCCAGTTCTCCCGGTGGGGGTCCGGCTGACAAGACGCGTGAGGGAGGAGCCCCCACCGGGAGAACTGGCCCGAGTGTATTTCGACCGAAACGCAACACAGAACGGAGCGAAGCGGAGTGGTTCAGCCGGGATGGATCGCCGGGCAAACGCCGCGTGGGTTTTGCCACAGGCTGTTTGCCCTCCGCGCGTCAGCCGAATTCCGGGATCCGGACCGCTGCCTCGATGCGGCCCAGAAGTTCGGCCCGGCGGGACGCGAGGGTTTCCGCGAGGTGCTCCAGCGGCACGATTTCCGCGGATTCCTCGCCCCGCACCCGAACTTCCACGCCGCCCCGGTCCAGCGAACGGCGGGAGATCACCACCCGCAGGGGAATCCCGATCAGGTCGGCGTCGGCGAACTTCACCCCCGCGCGTTCATCCCGGTCGTCGAGCAGCACTTCGAGACCCGCTTCTTCAAGGCTGTCGTGCAGGCGTTCCGCCTCCTTTCCCGCCTCGTCATCCGCACCGGAGCGCCCGACCAGCGGAATGAGGTGAACGTCGTAGGGGGAGACGCTCATCGGCCAGCAGAGGCCGTTTTCGTCGTGGTGTTGCTCCGCGACGCAGGCCAGCAGGCGTCCCGAGCCGATCCCGTAGGAGCCCATCCAGATGGGGCGTTCGACTCCCGATTCGTCGAGGAAGCGAGCCCCGGCGGCGTCCCCGTAGCGGGTGCCGAGCTGGAAGATGTTGCCCACCTCGACGCCGCGGGAAGTGCGGACCGGCTCTCCGCATTCCACGCAGGAATGGCCGTCCTCCGCCACCGCGATGTCGGTGACCAGTCCGGGGTCGTAGTCCCGTCCCGGGTTCACGTTCCGGAAGTGCACGTCCTGCTCGTTCGCGCCCGCCACCAGGTTCGGTGACTCCGGGATCGAATCGTCCACCACCACCGTGCCCGAGGTGAGCCCGATCGGGGAGGCGTATCCCGGGGTAGCGCCGGCGCTCCGGATCGCCTCTTCCTCCGCCGGGCGGAGCCAGGAAGCCCCGACCGCGTTCGCGAGCTTCGTCTCGTTGACGTCCATGTCGCCGCGGACGATCGCGACCACCAGTTCCTCGCGGGCGCCACCGTCGAGGCCGGCGGTGAGGAACACCGCCTTCGCGGTCCGCGCGGCCGGGATCCCGAGGAACTCCGCCAGCTCGCGGATCGTCTGCGCTCCGGGTGTCGCGACCCGTTCGAGGGGGAGCGGCGCCTCGGGCTCCGCCGGCGCCTTCGAGAAGCGGGCGATCTGCCGGTTGGCGGCGTAGCCGCAGGCGTCGCAGAGCACCAGGGTGTCCTCGCCCACCGGCGTGAGGTACATGAACTCGTGCGCTTGGCTGCCACCCATCATCCCGACGTCCGAGCCGACGGCGATCGTGGGCAGTCCGCACCGGCCGAAGATGCGGAAGTACGCCTCGTAGTGGGCGCGGTACTGCCGAGCCAGACCCTCGGCATCGTGGTCGAGGGTGTAGGAGTCCTTCATCGTGAACTCGCGCACGCGGATGAGTCCGGCCCGGGGGCGGGGGTCGTCCCGGAACTTGGTCTGGATGTGGTAGACGAGCTGCGGAAGCTGCCGGTGGGATTGGATTTCGGTCCGGCAGAGGTCGGCCACCACTTCCTCGTGGGTCATGGCGAGGACGAGGTCGCTGTTTTTCCGATCCTTGAACCGCGCCATTTCGGGCCCGACGGCGTCGTAGCGACCCGACCGGCGCCAGATCTCTGCCGGGTGGACGACCGGCATGGTCATTTCCTGCCCGCCGATCCGGTTCATTTCCTCGCGCAGGATGTTTTCGATCCGGGTGATGGACCGGTGCGCGAGCGGCAGGTAGGAATAAAGGCCCTGGCCGAGTTGCCGGATGAAACCGGCCCGCAGCAGGAACCGATGGCTTTCGGCTTCAATGCCGGCCGGCGCTTCACGGAGAGTGAGGCCGAAATGGTGGGAAAGGCGCATCAGTTGGAGAACAGGGGCCGCTCAGGCGCGGGGGAGTGTACGGCGGTCAGGCCGCTGAGGTCTGCCGAGCGGTTCCCGTCGGCCTGACCGGCTCCGTCGGGACAGCCGGCATCTCGATCACGCTCGCTTCGAGGCCGTCGCCGTCCTCGGATCGCAGCGTCTTGAGAGCGTCCCCGAGCAGGTAGATGGATCCGGCGATAACAACCTCGCCTGACTCACCGGCGAGCCGGAAGGCACGCGCGAGCGCGTCCGGAACCTGCTCCACGGCCTCGCAGCGGGTTCCGTTCCCGGAAAACACCGCTTCGCCGGTTGCGCGCAGGTCAGCGGCGGAGAGGGCCCGGCGGCTGGCGGCGGCAGTCAACACCACCCGCTCGAAGTGCGGCGCGAGGGGGGGCAACATCCCCTCGACGCGTTTGTCGCGCATCGCCCCGAAGACCAGTACGCGCCGGCCGTTCCGGCCGAGGGAACCCAGGTAGTCGGCCAGGCGCTCGGCGCCGCTCGGATTGTGGGCGGCGTCGAGGAGCACGCGTGGACGAGCGCCCTCTCGAGGCAACCATTCGAGCCGGCCCGGCCAGCGGACCGCGGAGACGCCCTGACGGACCCGCACGGGGTCGAGCGCTCCCAGGTCCTCGCGCGCGAAGAACCGCTCCGCCCCCCGGACCGCAAGCGCCAGATTATCGAGTTGGTGGCGGCCCGGGAGCGGGAGCCAGAGATCCTCGTACGTCGCTTCGGGGGTAACGAGCCGACCCGTCGCTCCGGCACGGAGGATCGTGAAGTCGGTCTCGGTCTCGACGGCCAGATCCCGGGAACGGGCGCCGCGCGCCCGGGCGCTCTCGTGGAGCACCGCGGCGGCCTCCGGCTCCTGCCCGGCGATCAGCAGTTCTCCCCCGGGACGGGCCACCGCCCCTTTTTCGCCGGCGATCTCGGCGACGGTGCGACCGAGATAGCGCTCGTGATCGAGCGCGATGCGCGTCACCAGGCCGAGCCGGGCGTCGGTCGCGGTGGTGGCGTCCCAGCGGCCGCCCATGCCCACCTCGAAGACCGCGGCGTCGAGCCCGTGCCGGGCGAACACCAGGAAGGCGGCTCCGGTGATCGTCTCGAAGAACGATGGCTGCTGGTCCGGCAGCAGGCCGCGCGACGCCGAGGCGATCGCCCCCACCAGGTCGGCGAACTCCTCATTCGGAAGCTGACGGCCGTTCACCAGGATGCGCTCGTTGATGGATACGAGATGCGGGGAGGTGAAACGCCCCACCCGGAGTCCGTGGGCGCGCAGGATCGAGTCCAGAATGGCGACCGTCGAGCCCTTTCCGTTCGTCCCGGCGACCACCACGGAAGGGAACCGGTGTTCGGGGTGGCCGAGCGCCTTGGCGAGCAGCCGGATGTTCCGGGTTCCGACCTTGACGTGGAACTGTTCGCGTTCCCGCAGGAACGCGAGCGCGTCCTCGTATTGCATGGTACCGATCCAGGCTTTAACAGCCGGTGGGCAAAGTGGCGTGAGTGCCGAGGCCGGTGAGGCGCCCGGCTGACAAGGCGCGCGAGGGAGGAGCCCCCACCGGGAGAACTGGCCCGGGAGTATTTCGACCGCAGCGGAACGATGAACAACGCGAAGCGGCGTGGTTCAGCCGGGATGGATCGCCGGCCGAACGCCACGCGACTCTGTCCACCGGCTGTTCGGAGCGGGATCGAGCGCCCGCTCTACCGGACGGCGCGGACGAGCGCCGGCTCGGGTGCGGTCTGCACCTGGGCGGCGGCGTCCTCCTCCGCTGAAGCCGTCGCTCCGGCGGGCTCGTACATGAATCGCAAGAGGCCGCCCAGCACGCCGCGAAGCTCACGGCGGTGGACTACCCGGTCGAGCATCCCGTGGCGGAGCAGGAATTCCGAACGCTGGAAGCCCGGAGGCAATTCGCCGCGGATCGTCTGCTGGATCACCCGGGGGCCGGCGAAACCGATCAGGGCTCCCGGCTCGGCGAGGTTCACATCGCCGAGCATCGCGTAACTGGCCGTGACTCCCCCGGTGGTGGGATGGGTGAGCAACGAGACGAAAGGCACTCCCGCGTCGTCGAGTACGGCGAGCGCCGACGCAATCTTCGCCATCTGCATCAGCGAAAGCGCGCCTTCCTGCATCCGGGCGCCGCCCGAACAGGAGACCACGATCAGCGGAATGCGCGCGTCGCACGCGGTTTCCACCGCCCGGGTGATCTCTTCGCCGACCACGACGCCCATGCTGCCGCCGATGAAGGCGTATTCCATGACCGCGAGGACCACCGGAGTCCGCTCGATCTCGGCGCGCACCACGATAATGGCGTCGTCCAGGCCGGTAATTTCGGCGCCCTTGCGGAGCCGGTCGCGGTAGTCCACCCGGTCCCGGAAGCGGAGTGGATCGTTGGATCGGATGCCGCCGGAGATCTCCCGGTACACACCCTCGTCCACGAGCATCTCGAGGCGGTCGCGCGCCCCGAGCCGCATGTGGAAGTCACAGCGCGGACAGACCTCGAGGTTCTCGCGAAGCGCCCGCCCGTAGACGATCTCCGAGCACCCGTCGCAGCGAACGAACAGGCCCTTGGGGACCTGAGGGCCAGGACGGTTGTCGGGGCTCACGCCCGAATTCCCGCGCCCGTCCGGCATGCTCATATGAGCCCGGCATCCTAACAGACGGGGCGTTGCGCCCCCCGACGGGGAGATGTCCCCGAGGGAGGGCGACCGGGGGCCCGGAGGAGAACGGATGTCCGCGTTGGACCCCCGCTCCTGGCGGCCCTTTCGGGTCAGCCGGCGAAGAGCGGTGCGATGGAGGTGACGAGCAGCAGTCCCATCGCCATATTGAAGATTCGGAGCCATCTCCCGCGCTTCAGGAGCCGCCCGATCGCTACCCCGAAGAGGGTCCATACCGAGGCGCAGGGGTAGTTCACGCACGCGAAGGTCAGCGTGATCGCCCCGACCTCGAGCAAGAGGTCTCCCTGGAGGCTGGTGAACGTGCTGATCGCCCCGACGGCCACCACCCACCCCTTCGGGTTGACCCACTGGAAGGCGGCGGCTTGGAGGAAGGTGAGGGGACGCCCTGGTTGTTCCGTCAGCTGGCTGATCCCGCTGGCCGTCGCGATCTTCCAGGCCATCCAGAGGATGTAGCCGGAGCCCGCGTACTTGAGGACGGCATGCAGCTCGGGGACCGCGTCGAATACGCCCCCGAGCCCGAAACCGACTCCGGCGACCATTGCCGGGTATCCCAGGCCGATTCCCAGGAGATGCGGGATCGTTCGCCGGTATCCGAAGTTAGCCCCCGAAGCGGTCACCATGACGTTGTTGGGTCCGGGGGTGATGGACATGGAAACCGCGAACAGCGCCACGGGAAAGACGAGTTCGAACATGGAGTGGAGACCGAGCCGCGGGAATCTTCGCCCGTTTCGCTGACTCTCCGGGCCGGCCCCGGTGCGGGAACACGAGCGGTTGAATAAGATCAACGCCGGGAGGGGTCCCATGGAAGCGCAGACTCTCAACCAGCTTTTTGCCGCCGCCTGTGCCCGGCACAACAAGGACGACGCCATCCTCCACAAGGTGGGGGGGGAGTGGAAGAAGCTCTCTTCCGCGGCCTGGCTCGACGCCGCACGGGATGCGGCAGTGGGTCTTTCGATGCGGGGAGTGCAGAAGGGAGACCGGGTGGTGCTCCTTTCGGAGAACCGGCTGGAGTGGTTCACCATCGAGGCGGGGCTCCAGATCCTGGGCGCCGTCACGGTGCCGATCTATCCCACGCTCACCGCGCCGCAGGCCGCCTACATCATTCGGGACTCGGGGGCGAGGGCGGTGATCGCCTCTTCTGCCGAACAGCAGGCGAAGATCGCCGAGGTCCGGGATTCGCTGCCCGACGTCGAGATGATCTTCACTCTCGACGCTCCAGTGGCGGGCTCGGGAGCACGGTCGTGGTCGGTTGTGACGGATGCCGGGAAGGGATCTCGCGGCGTGGATTCCGGGGCGGCCGAGCGCCTCGCCGCGGCGGTTTCCGGCGATGACATCGCCACCATCATCTACACCTCGGGAACGACGGGGAACCCGAAGGGGGTGATGCTCAGCCAGCAGAATCTCCTCCAGAACACCGTGGCGTCCCACGAAGCGCTGACCCTTTCCACGGAGGATCGGGCGATTTCGGTGCTGCCGTACAGCCACGTATTTGCCCGCATGGTGGCTCACTACCTCTATCCGCACGCCGGGGTCACGATCGCCATCGCCGAAAGCATGGACACCCTGGTGCAGAACATCGGGGAGATCCATCCCACCGTGATGGCGTGTGTGCCGCGGTTTTACGAGAAGATGCGGGACCGGGTCCTCGAATCAGCCGCCGCCGGAAGTCCCCTGAAGCAGAAGATCTTCAACTGGGCGTTCGCGACCGGCTATGAAATCGGCCGTCATCGCCAGGAAGGAACCACGGCGTCCCTGGGACTCAGGATCCGCTACGGGCTGGCCACCAAACTGGTCTTCAGCAAGCTCCACGCCCGGATGGGCGGGCGCATGCGGCTCTTCATCTCCGGAGGGGCGGCGCTTCCCGCCGACGTTGCGGAGTTCTTCCTGGCTGCCGGCTGGGTCGTCATCGAGGGCTACGGCCTGACCGAGACCTCGCCGGTGATTACCGTGAACCGTCTCGACCGGTTCCGTTTCGGCACGGTGGGGGTTCCCATTCGCGGGGTGGACGTGAAGATCGCCGATGACGGGGAAATCCTCTGCAGCGGCCACAACGTGATGAAGGGGTACTTCGGCAACCCCGCAGCCACGCGCGAGGCGATCGTGGACGGCTGGTTCCACACCGGAGACGTCGGAGCGTTTGACGAAGACGGCTTCTTGCGAATCACGGACCGCAAGAAGGATCTGCTCGTCACCGCCAGCGGCAAGAACGTGGCGCCGCAGCCGATCGAGGGGAAGCTCAAGTCGAGTGTGTACATCGCGGAACTGGTGATGGTCGGGGACGGCAAGCCGTACCTCTCGGCGCTGGTGGCGCCCGACTTCGAGCAGCTCGGGAGGTGGTGCGAAGGCGAGGGAATTCCTGCCGATGGCCCGGAGGCAATGGCCCGCGACAACCGGGTGCGGGAGCACCTCATGTCCGAAATCGACCGGTTGAGCGAAGGGCTCGCGTCCTTCGAACGAATCAAGAAGATCGCCGTGGTAGCGGCGGCCTTCTCGATCGAGAGTGGGGAGCTGACGCCCACGATGAAGGTGAAGCGTCGGGTGGTGGCCGAGCGGTACGCCGACCTGATCGAAGCCTTGTACGCGGGTTAGTGCGACTCTCGGGCGTACGGGCACGTCACCGGCGCGCGGTTGCGAGCCCGGCTCGATGACCGGCGCCTTTGAGACCGTCATCGGGCTGGAGGTGCACGTTCAGCTCGACACCCGGACCAAGCTGTTCTGCGGCTGCCGGAATGAATTCGGTGCGCCGCCGAACACCCACCTGTGTCCGGTGTGCTACGGCCTCCCGGGAGCGTTGCCGGTGCCCAATCGGAGAGCCGTGGAACTCGCGGTTCTCGCTGGGCTCGCCCTGGACTGCGAAATCAATGAAGAGTCGGTCTTCGAACGGAAGCACTACTTCTATCCGGATCTCCCCAAGGGCTACCAGATCACCCAGTACGAGCACCCACTGGCGATGGCCGGCACCATCCGCATCCGGCTGGAAGCCGAGTCGGGTTCCTCGGCGGTAGACCGCTCGGTCGGGATCCACCGGATCCAGATCGAAGAGGACGCGGGCAAGCTGGTCCACGAAGGCTTTGCGGGCTCCGACCGGCGAAGCGGAGTGGATTTCAATCGGGCCGGCGTGCCGCTCATCGAGATCGTGAGCGACCCGGACATGCGCTCGGCTGCCGAGGCGGTCGCCTACGCGCGCGAGTTGCGGAGCCGGGTTGTCTATTGCGGCGTTTCCGACGCGGACATGGAGAAGGGCAATCTTCGGATGGATGGGAACATCTCGGTCCGGCGTCGGGGGGATCCAAAGCTGGGCGTCAAAGTGGAGCTCAAGAACCTGAACTCGTTCCGGTTTCTCCAACGGGCCCTCGAATACGAAGAGCGCCGGCACCGCGAACTCCTCTCCGCCGGGCGGACCGCGGTTCAGGAAACCCGCCTCTACGACGAGGCGCGCGGGGTCACGCAGCCCATGCGGAGCAAAGAAGAGGCCGAGGACTATCGGTACTTCCCGGATCCCGACCTTCCCCCGCTTCGACTACCGGAGGGGCTGCTCGCTGCGTCGCGTCTCCGGCTTCCCGAGTTCCCGGCCGCTCGCGCGGCCCGCTACCTGAGCGAGCACGGGATCGCCGCCGATCAGGCCGAGCGGATCGCCGCGCGCCGTGAATTGGCGGATTACTACGAGGCGACGCTGGCGGCCGCCACCTCCGCCGGATCGCCGCTCGAGGACGCCGCGCCGGTAGCGGCGGGCTGGATCACCACCGAGGTTGCGTCCCGCGAGAAACAGGACGGGAAGCGGGCGACAGCGCCGGAACGGCTCGGCGAACTGGTGCATCTGCTCGTGGCGAACGAGTTGCCGCGGAACGCCGCGCGGGAAGTCTTCGCCGCGATGGGTGACAGCAGACGCACCGCCCGCGAACTCATGACGGACATGGGATTTGCCGAGATGGCCGGCGGCTCCCGGTTGGACGAGATCGCCGTCCGGCTGGTGGCCGAACACCCTGCGGACCGGGATGCCTACCGGGCAGGCAAGAAGAAGGTGATCGGCTTCTTCGTGGGTCTGGCGATGCGGGAACTCCGGGGGAAGGCGGACGCCCGCGAGGCGCGGGCCGCACTCGAGCGCGCGCTGGACGCCGATCGCGCCGGATCCTGAATCCCCTCGTGGCGAACGTCCGGGTCGTCGCGGTCGCGGGCTGGACCTGTACCGGGAAGACCCGTTTCGCGCGGGCGCTGGCCAAGCGGTTCCCATCCCTGAAGCCGGTGGTGCTGTCCCAGGACGACTACTACCGCGACACCTCCCATCTGTCACGGAGCCGGCGTACCGACGTGAACTACGACGAGCCGGAGTCCTACGATCTCGACGTCTTCGCCGCGCATCTGGAAACACTCCGCTCCGGTGGGTCCGTCCCACGCTTCGGGTACGACTTCGGCACCGGCGCGCGCCGAAGCGCCGGCTCGCTCGGCCCGACGCGGTTGGTGGTCGCGGAGGGGGTCTTCGCCCTCTGGGATTCGCGGATCCGGGAGGCGGCCGCCCTCCGGATTCTGCTGGAGGGGGATCTCGATGAGCTTCTCCGAAGGCGCATCCGGAGGGATGGCGCGGAACGCTGCTATTCGGCGGCTGAGGTCCGGGACCGGTTCGAGACGATGGTGATCCCGGCGCAGCGGCGCTACCTGGCCGGGGCCGCCGGGGTCGCGGATCTCATTCTTGCGATGGATTGGGGCGATGAGTGCGTGGCCCGCGCCGCGGCTTGCCTGGGGGTGGATACTTCTGTCCTTCCCTCGGCAACCCCAGAGAAAGGAACGAGTCCGTGACCCCTCCTCCCATCCTGCGCATCGGGCACAGCCCCGATCCTGACGACGCCTTCATGTTCTGCGCCCTCGCAAAGGGCGCGGTGCGCATCCGCGACTACCGGGTGGAACACGTCCTCGAGGACATCGAGAGCCTGAACGACCGGGCGCTCGCCGGCGAGCTTCCGATCACCGCGATCTCGGCGCACGCCTACCTGTCGGTGGCGGACCGCTACTGGATCATGGCGAGCGGGGCCAGCATGGGGGAGGGGTACGGCCCGGTGGTGGTAAGCCGGAAGGCCGGAAACCTTGAGGATCTGCAGGGACGCCGGGTGGCGATCCCCGGCCCTCGCACCACCGCGGCCCTGCTCGCCCGGTGCTACATCGGGGAGTTCGAACCGGTCATGGTGCCCTTCGACCAGGTTTTCGAGACGGTGGAAGAGGGCCGCGCCGAAGCGGGGGTCGTCATCCACGAGGGACAGTTGACCTACGCGTCGCGCGGGTTCCACCTGCTCTCGGATTTCGGCGTCCGGTTTGAGGAGGAGCACGGACTCCCGTTGCCGCTCGGGCTCGACGTGGTGCGGCGCGACCTGGGCCGCGATCTGGCGATCGAAGTGAACCGCGCGATGCGGGCGAGCATCGACTGGGCCTACGCGAACGAGGACGAGGCGCTCGACTACGCCCTCCTGTTCGGCCGCGGCCTCGAACGCGAGCTCGGCCGGCGGTTCGTGAAGATGTACGTCTCGGCGCTCACGCGGGACATGGGAGATTCCGGAGAAGCGGCCCTTCGGGTGCTCTTCTCGATGGCGGAACGCGCGGGGGTGGTGCCGGAGGCCCCGGATTTCGAACTGATCCGATAGCAGCCGGTGGTGGAACCCGGGTGAGCGCCGAGAGCGGTGAGGCCCAGTTCTCCCGGTGGGGGTCCGGCTGACAAGGCGCGTGAGGGAGGAGCACCCACCGGGAGAACTGGGCCGCCTGGGTTTCACCACAGGCTTGTTAAGGGCCGCCTCTGTTCCCCGTTGGTGTGACGCCGAAAGGGATCGCCGACCTCCGGCCGGCATCGCCGCCCGCAGAGCTAGGAACCCCCATGATCGGCTCCGCCTGCCCACCCCGCCGGGCATGAAAATGCAGTTCCGAGATGGTGTACGTCTCGGCACCCAGGCCACCATGTAGAGCGACGCGCAGGCAAGGGAACGCCGACCTCCGGTCGGCACAGCCCGCCGAAGGCGGGCGGCAGGGAAGAACCTCCGTCCAGTTCGGGGGTGGTCCTGCTTCCGGCGGGAACCGCGGCGTGCGGCGTCATCCCTACAGCTGAGTGAAGACACCGTTCGCTGCGCTACGCGCAGCGGTGCCGGGCCCCACCGGGAGAATTGCCCGGAGGTCGGCGTTCCCTTGCCCATGCGCCATCTGGACTGTCGGCGTCCCGGTCACGACTGCATTTTCACAGCAACTGGCCGGAGGTCGGCGTTCCCTTGCGGCCGGCACCATCTGGACCGTTGGGGTTCCCGCGCGGGGCTGCATCTTCACGGCAAACGCGCATCACCGATCCTGAAAACGCGGTCTTGACCGGCCGCCGCACCCCGGCGTTCGGTCCGGCGGCAGAGAGCGGTTACCCGGTCAGTTCGCAACCGGCGTCGTTCCCGGCAACCGTCGGTTCTCCGGCAGAGACCCCGTCCGGGGAACGGAAACGGAGGTGGGCGGCTCTTGAGTCGTGCCACTCGATGTCCGGTTTTTGCCGGCGACCGAATCCGCATTCCTTTCCGCGGTGCCGGTCCTCCGGCCGTGAGTCAGGAAGCCCTGACCGGATTCCGCCAGCGTAGCCCCGGAAACCGGCCGAAGTCCGCGTCGTTCGAGGCGAGGGTGCGGCCGTGCTCGATGGCGTAGGCGGCGAGGTGGGCGTCCGTGGCCAGATTCCCGCCGACCTGGGTGGCTCGCAGCAGTCTGGCCAGGATGCCCCAGTGCGCGGAAGTCGGGACCAACAGATGGACGTCGGGCTGTGCGAGCCAGGTGTCCACGATGCCCGTCGCCTTCTCCACCGGCAGGGGGTCCACCAGGACGCGGCGATTCGTCGCGAGGCGCAGGAATCCGACCACGGTCGGCCAACACAGCGCGACGATCCCTGCGGAGACCGCAGCGTCCCACCACTCGCGGGCCTGATCGTGGAACGGGCTGTTGCGGTTGATCGCGTAGCTCAGCAGGTTGACGTCCGGAACGATCACGGACGATTCGGTGCTTCCCGTTCCACAAACGATTCCACTTCCAGCTCGTCCACGAGCTGGTTCAGTTTCAGTGAATCTATTCCGGGGCGGAACTGCAGATCGAAAGTCTCCGACCGATAGGGTGACGGAGTCGGAGCTTCCGCCTCGGCCCGCAGCCCCTTCCGCAACAGGCCATTGATGACCCGCTTCAGCGAGCTTCCGGAGGCCCGTCGCCGTCTGTCGATCTCGATCGCGACATCCGGCTCGATCGTCAGTGTCGTCCGCACAGGAGCATCATGGCAGCAACATATGCCTCCATGTTGATGTCAAGTGGACATCGCGGTGCGCCCGGAACCAGCTACCGGTGCAGTTCGCAGCCGGAGTCGTTGCAGACAACCGTCGGTGCGCCTTCGCAGGCCCCGTCCGGGGAACGGAACCGGAGGTGGGCGGTCTTGGACTGGAACCACTCGATGTCCATCGAGTGATGCGTTCCGCGAGACGATGACTCGACCCGCCACTCCACCACATTGAGTTCGAGATAGGGAGATCGGGCCTCCCACCACTCACGGCACGCATCATCGTCACAGTTTTCCCGGTCGTGGAGGTACGGTCCTTCCCAGTCGAACTGGATGCGTCCGGCGCTCGGTTCCCGCTGGAGCGCGAGTGTTGTGGTCAGCCACTGTGGGGCGGAGTCCAGCGGGACGATCGGGGACGCCAGCACCCCAACTCCCGGACAGGGAACCCCCGGCCGATCGGCGATGGTGACCTCAAGGTTGTCATCGAGCTGCGCCCGGATGCTCCCCGGCGGCACCAGGCGCAGAGCCACGACTTCTTCCCCTTCCGAGATCTGGCCGTCCGGGAGCGCGGTCAGCGCCAGCCCAGCGGTTCCGCTCACTCTCTGCCCGGCGGGGATCTCGAAGCTGGTCGCAGACAGCTCGTAGTCTTCCGGTGCCGCGCCCTGGTCGAGTGGGGAGACCACGAGCGAGAGAGGACTGGCGAGGCTGTTGATGCGATACCGCACCTCGATTTCTGCGGTCTCCCCTTCTCCAACGGTGACGGCGTCCCGGGCAAAGGAGACGGTCACGGCCGGAGGTACCGGCGCGACGACACTTGGCGCGGCCCCGCTGCTGTCGCCGCCGCAGGCTGCCCCCAGTAGCGCCCCAAGTGCTCCCAGGAGTCTCGCCGCGCGGCTCACGGGACGACCCGTCCGTGCGAGAGGGTCAACTCGCCCGCCCGGGTTTCCCGCCCGGCGCGCACGACGAGCAGCTGCAATTCGAGGGAGTCGTTCAGGTCCGACAGGGGGTCACCCCGTTGGAGAAGGCGACCATGGGCGCTCTGGGCGATCATCGGATGGATCCAGAGGAGGTACTCGCCGGGGGCGAGACCCTCGGTGAGGAATTCACCGGTTTCGTTGCTGAACACCTGAACGGCGGGCCGCGCCCTGCCGCCGTTGTTACGCAGGACATGGACCGAGACGAAGGCCGCCGGACCGCTGTCGGACAGAACCCGTCCCGAGATGCTTCCAGTGGTTCGCAGCCATCCGCGCACCGGACGTAACAGCGAGGCGCCGATCGCCTCGTCCTCGGCCAGGGTGTTGTCAATGTCCCTGCCATAGGACATCTGGGGATCCTTTTGCCAGACCGACGAATCGGTCCAGCTCCGATTCCAGCGGACTGTCGGGGTCACCGCCGCATGCGCCAGGCCAAGGCAGTGCCCGAGCTCGTGGAGGAGCGTGCTGAGGCGATTGTCGTCGGTACCCGCCAACTTCTCAAGATAGACGGTACCGAGCACGACATCACACTCCACCCTTTCCCAAGGTCCGCCTAGCCGCCTTCTACTCCACCGTCGTGCCTGCCCGGCGAAGTCCTCCGTTTCCTCCACCGACACGGTGTTGCGGCCATCGCCCCGAACCTGCTCTCCCACGATGATCCCGTCAACTCGCCAGCGCACGTCGGTGCTCGGGATTCGCCCCCACGCGTCCAGCGATTCCTCAACAAGGGGAAGCGCTTCCTCCGGTCCCGAGAAATGGGCCAGCCACAGCGGATCGTCCAGCAAGTGCCAGACCAGGGTATCTCCCGGTCCCCAGACGGTCGACTGCCAGCGCCTCGCCGCATCGCTGCGCGGGACGACGGAGTCCTCGTCGCGCGAAGGGTAGAAGCGGTACCCCCAGCCGGGACTGCTTTCCAGGAGCAGGGCGCAGACGAACCCCGCGACCGCGATGACCGGGCGCCGGGCGCGGTAGCGGCGCGGGTCAGGGGGACGCATTGATGATCCGGGCGATCGCGCCGGGGACGAGGTTCTCATGGGCCGTGCTGCCACCGGCTGCTAGCGGTAGCCGAACAGCGGTGGAAACAGGGCGACGACTACCGCCGCCCAACCGGCGTACACCGGCAGGAAGGCGGTCTGCCAGCGCTCGAGCGCGGCGCCCGAACCGCGCCTCCGGAGAAACTGGAGGGTGAGCCAGGCCGATCCGGCAAGGTTGGCGAACAGGATCAGGTTTACGCCGAGGGCCGCGGTCCGGTTGGCGGTGAAGCCGAACTCGGAGATCCGGGCGCCGATCGCTCCGAGCGCCAGCGCGTCCGCGGCGAGCGCGGAAATCACGAGAACGAGCTGAAGGCCATCGAAGGCGCCGGGCGGGGCGGCCGGTGCCCGCGCCGCCACTGCGTAGAGAACCAGCCCGACGACCACCACGAGGAGCAGATCGAAGCCGATGAGCACCTCACGCTCCATTCGGATGCCGGTTCCCGCCCAGGCCATCGTCAGGAGGAACGTGATCAGGACCGCAGCGAAGAGCGGGGTGAAGATGCGGGTCAGCATCGGCGCCATGTTCCCGGCCACGTTCGCTTTCGTATCGGCGAGCCAACCCGAGACGACGATCGCCCCCAGGGCTCCCGAGGGAAGCACCCACTCCTCCACAAGCCGTTCGGCGTCCACCCCGATCGCGCGGAAGGTGATCATGGTCAGCCCGATGAGCACCACGCCGCCGAGCCCGATCAGCACGCAGTGGATGAACAGTTCGCCGGAAAATCTCACGAACTTCAAGCGGTGCGAGGTGCTGTTCCAGCGCCCGCCGGCGTAGGCCACCCCGACGGCCATCCACAGGGCGATCGGGAGATGCAGCGCGGCGAGCGACTCGGTCGCTCCTTCCGAGGCAAACGGAAAGGCGTTGACCAGGACAGCGGCCGCGACGAAGGCGAGGCCGACCCGGATCGCGCTCGGGACTTCGAGCCGGCGCTTCCACCCGAAATAGCCCGCGAGACACGGAAAGACGAAGAGGCTCAGGTTCCGCACATAGACCCCGCCGCCGTCCTCAAGCGGAAAGCCGAACAGCTCCGGGAGCCTGATCGCGATGGCGGCGAGCGCGGCGAGTCCGAAGACCACCATCGGTTCGGTCCGGGAGCGCCGGCCGGAATCTGCCGTCTCCGCGGGCCGGTCGAGGAGATTCCGGGCGTACGGGAGAGCGAACTCGCGGGTTGGGGCATGCCGTTCGCCCAGCCGCTTCAGGGCGACGAGGAACGCTTCGTCGTCGTCGTCGAGCCCCGCTTCCCGGAGTGAGCCGAATTCCTCCGAAAGCGCTCGCTCCAACTCGTCCAGTTCGGGGCCGGGGACTTCGCCGGCCCGCAACATGTGGTCGCGCCATGCGGCGATGGAGCTCTGGTGTTCTTTCTCGTTCGCCGTCCCGCCGTTCATGACTCCCTCATTACCGGAAGCCCTGCCCGCTGGGGGCGGATTTGCGGGGTGCGGACAAGAGGCACAACACTACCCGAGGCTGGTTCGGGAGGCTGGCCGCGTCATGAAGAAAACCCTCGTCGCGCTGCTGGTGTCGGTTCCGGTCGCAGCTCTGGTCACCGCGGATGACCCGTTCCGTAGCCTGGCGCTGGCGACTCGCTACGAGATCGGCGACGGAAGCGAGATCCGGATCGTCTCGGACCGCATCGTGGAAGGCGCCGGGGTCGAGGAACATGTGTTCCTCCTGTCGCACGGGAGCGTCCCCGAACGAGCCGTGGCTACGGACCGGGCCGCCGGCACCGTCCTTTCGACCACGGCGACGGGGGAGGCCCTCCGGATTGCGCTCGGGACGACGCTCGGAGAACGGGCGGAACGGCGTCTCCGCATCGAGGAGACCGCCGACCGGCCCCACTACGTCCGGCCCCACGCCGCCGGGCTGATCTTCGAGCACGCCGCACCGCCGGGACGGATCACGGTGGTGCTGCCCCCGGGCACGGTCCTCCGGAGTTCGACGGTTCCGGTGCAGACCGCCGTGGAGGACGGCCGGCTCAAATTGGGCATCCTGAATCCCGGTCCGGAGCCCCTCCCGGTCCGGCTCGATTTCGAACCCGGAGACCCGGGAGCAGTCCGCCCCAGCGAGGGGGACTTCCGGGCGGAAGACGAGAAGAACATCATCTACTGGCTCGAGGATCCCGCCGAACACCGGCTGCGCCTCGCTCTGGAACTGCTCTTGGACACCCCGGGTCAGGCTCACGTGTTCTCGGTGCTGATTCCCACCGACGAGATCCTCGACCCCGTGACCCTCGACGTGGATCGCGGGGTCGAGTTGCCGACCCGAATCGTGTCTGTGGAGGAGGCCGCCGCGATCCCGCATGCCCCGGAGCCCCTCCCCGCCGATGTGAAGGTCCTGGTGGCCGATCTGGGCTACCCGGTTCCAGAGGGCGGGAGCGCGCGCGTCCGGCTTTACCAGACCGCGATCAATCCGGGTCTTGAACTGCTCGAGGACGGGGACCTCCGGCTGCTCCGTTTCCTGGCCCGTCCCCGGACGCGGATCGTGCTGCCCCCCGGTTGGGCTTTGACTTCCCTGGACCAGCCGGCGCTGCCCCACCGGGACGCCGAAGGCCGCCTCGTTCTGGATTTCGTTCACGCCGGCGGCGACCGTCCGTCGCTGACCCTCACCGCCAGACGGCGGTAGGCGGAAACCGGGAGGGAACGCCAGCCCAGTTGCGGTGCAAGGGGAGGTTCCCCTGGTACCCCAGCCCTGCTGATGGCGCTGCCGGCGAGGGAAGGCCGACCTCTGGGCAGTTCTCCCGGTGGGGCACGTGCCGAGAGGGGAACCACACCGCCACTTACCGATGCGCCGTGCGCTGGCCGGAGGCCAGCGGGTGCCGACCGGAGGTCGGCGTTCCAAGCCGTCCCCGCGCTTCTTCGCGGTTGGCGTTACGCCCTCTCGCCCCGCTCCGCGGGGCGGTGCCGGTGTGAACGCCCCCACCGGGAGAACTGGCCGACGTTCCCTGGCCAGCGCGCCATCCGGGCTGTCGGCGTCCCGCGCGCCGGCATTCTCACAGCGAACGTGCGGCGCCGGGAGTCGACAGGTCCGGCCGCCCGGCACCGTTCCGGCCGAGCGTCCCCCCACTAAGCTCACCCGATGCTTCACCGGGCTCTCCGGATCGGCACCTTCGCGTTTCCGGTCTGGGTTCTGCTGGCCAGCCTGCTGGCGCTGTGGCGGCCGGAGATCTTCACCTGGTTCAGCGGCGACCTGATCACCTACGGGCTGGGTCTCATCATGCTGGGGATGGGACTGACGCTGGAAGTGGACGACTTCCGGCGTGTCCTGCGACGGCCGGCGCCCATCGGGCTCGGAGTGGTGCTTCAGTACCTGGTGATGCCCCTGATGGGATGGACGGTGGCCTGGGCGCTGGATCTTCCACGGGAGTTCGCGGTGGGTCTGATCCTTGTTTCCTGTTGCCCCGGCGGGGTGGCTTCGAACGTCATTTCCTATCTCGCCCTCGCCGACGTGCCCCTCTCGGTATCCATGACGGCGGTCTCGACGAGCCTCTCGGTGCTCATGACCCCGGCGATGACCTCCATGCTCGCGAGCAGCCGGATTGACGTGCCGGCCGCCGGACTGCTCCTCAGCACGGTTCAGGTGGTCATCCTTCCCATCGCGGCGGGTCTCTTCCTGAGACGCTACGCCCGGGGTGTCACCCGGGTACTCCTCCCCTTCGGTCCCTTCACGTCCGTGGTGCTGATCACGCTGATCGTGGCTTCCATCATCGGCTCCAGCCGGGAGATCATCCTCGAGTCGGGCGACCTGCTGATCGTGGCGGTGTTTGCGCTCCACGCGGGAGGTTTCTTCTTCGGCTATGCGCTCACCCGGCTCGTTTCGCGCCGGGTCGCGACGGCGCGCACGGTTTCGATCGAAGTCGGAATGCAGAACTCCGGGCTCGGGGTGGTCCTTGCCGGACAGAACTTCACGAGCCCCCTGGTTGCGGTTCCGAGCGCCATTTCGAGCCTCTTCCATTCGCTCATCGGGAGTGTGCTCGCGGGGATCTGGCGCGCAACCGCCGCGCGCCCCCCATCCGGCGATCCGGAGACGGGCTGACCATTCCCGTAGCATTCAGCGGGTAACCATGCTCCTCGTCTTCGACGTCGGCAACACCAAGACCGCCATCGGCCTCCATGACGGCGAGCGCTGGGTCTGCGACTGGCGGATTTCCACCCAGGCCGAGCGGCTGGCCGACGAGACCGCGGCGCTGCTCGACAGCTTCCTCACCGGGGCAGGGGTTTCGCGGGAGGACATTCACGGGCTGGCCGCCGCCAGCGTGGTCCCCTCGGCCACCGAGATTCTGCGAAACCTCGCGGAGCGTCACTTCGGGAACCGCCTCTTCGTCCTGAACCACAAGACCGCCCGCGGGATTCGCCTGGCGGTGGACACTCCCGAGGAGACCGGTCCGGACCGCATCGCCAACACCGCGGCGGTCCATCACCTCTACGGAGTCGCGGCCATCGTCCTGGATGCGGGTACCGCGCTCACCTTCGATGTGGTGTCCGAGGAAGGGGAATACCGGGGCGGGGCCATCGCGCCCGGACTCGGGGTTTCCGCCGAAGCGCTGGTCCGGCGGACGGCCGCCCTGCCACGGGTGGAACTCCGGCCGCCGAAGCGCGTCGTCGGGACGCACACCGTCGCCGCCATGCAGTCCGGGCTCGTCCTCGGCTGGACCGGAATGGTGCGCGAGATGGTCCGGCTGCTGAAGGAGGAACTCGGCGGGAACTACACGGTGATTGCCACCGGCGGGCTCGCTCAGCAGGTGGCCGACTGGAGCGGAGTGGTGGACGTCGTGAACGAACGCCTGACGCTGGAGGGGATCCGAATCGTGTACTCCCGACAGGCTGCGGACTAGCGCCCGGCTCGTAGCGCCCGACTTGTAGCGCATGGTCCGGCCGCGCTCGCGGCGGCAGTCGGCCTCCGGGCGGCAGTTGGCCTCCGGGCGGCAGGCGGCCTCCGGGCGGCAGGCGGCCTCCGGGCGGCAGGCGGCCTCCGGGCCGCCACCGGCGTCCGCGCTTAGACTCCCGCGCCCATGATCCCCCTGGAACAAATCGAAGCGGCTCGTTCGCGGATCGCCCCCTACGCGGTCCGGACGCCGCTGGTCCGGCTGCCGGTGGACGGCCCGGACGAGATCTGGCTGAAGCTGGAGAACCTCCAGCCCTTCGCCTGTTTCAAGATCCGCGCTGCCGCCAACCTCTTCGCGTCCTTTGACGACGCGGAACTCTCGCGCGGGGTGGTGACCGCGAGCGCCGGGAACTGGGCACAGGCGGCTGCCTTCATGGCGCGGGAGCGGGGAGTCCCCTGCACTGTGGTTGTGCCCGAGACGTCCCCGGAGAACAAGCGTCAGGCCATCGCGGCCCTCGGGGCGGAGGTCGTGGTGGAGCCGTTCGCCGAGTGGTGGAAGGCGATCGTCACCCACACCCACCCGGGATCCGACGCCCGCTTCGTTCACCCGGTGGAAGGGGATCCGGTGATGGCCGGCAACGGCACCGCCGGACTGGAGATTCTCGAAGATCTGCCGAACGTGGACGCCGTACTGGTGCCCTTCGGAGGCGGCGGGCTTAGCTGCGGCATTTCTAGCGCCCTCCGGCAGAAGGGCTCGGCGGCGCGCGTGCATCCCGTGGAAGTCACTACCTCAGCCAAGGTGGTGGCCGCGGTTGAACACGGGTCTCCTCAATGGATCGACACCGAGCCCAGCTTCGTGGACGGGATCGGCGGGAACACCGTATTGGAGCCGATGTGGCCGCTGGTCCAGGAGCTTCTCGACGAGCCGCTGCTCGCGTCCCCCGACGAGATCGCAGACGCGGTTCGCATTCTGGCGGGGCGGAGCCGGATCGTGGCGGAGGGCGCCGGCGCGAGCCCGGTGGCGGTGGCGGTGGCCGGCCGGGTGCCGATCCGTCCGGGCGAAGAAGGCCGAAAGCGCCGGATCGTCTGCGTCGTTTCCGGCGGGAATATCGAAATGGGCGTCTTCCGGCGGATCCTCGCCGGCGAGACTCCGACTTCGGCCCGCTGATCGCGCCGGAACCAGCCGGGGTGGCGATCAGGCGGTCGGCGCCGCTGCGGCCTCCCGGGCCAGGTCGCGCATGACCGTCTGGAGGATGCCGCCGTTTCGGTAGTAATCCACCTCGACCACCGAGTCGAGCCGGCAGCGCGCCTCGAACGAGCGTGATTCCCCGTTTCGGGTTGCGGTCACTTTGACCCGGGCGCCAGGCCCGAGGCCGTTACTGACGCCCTCGATGTTCAGCATCTCGTCGCCGACCAGCCCAAGCGAGTCCGCGCTCTCTCCCGGAGGGAACTCCAGCGGCAGGACGCCCATGCCGACCAGGTTGCTGCGGTGGATCCGCTCGAAGCTCTCGGCGATCACGGCTTTGACGCCCAACAGCAGCGTTCCCTTGGCGGCCCAATCGCGGGAGGACCCGGTTCCATACTCCTTGCCGGCGAGGATCACCAATGGGATTCCTTCCTCTCGATAGCGGCGGGCCGCGTCGAAGATCGTGGTGTGATCCCCGGACGGGTGGTGCACGGTGAATCCGCCCTCGGCGCCGCCGGCGAGCTGGTTCCGGAAGCGGATGTTGGCGAAGGTGCCCCGGAGCATGATCCGGTCGTTGCCGCGCCGGGAACCGTAGGAGTTGAAATCCCCGCGCTCGATCCCGCGCTCGCGCAGCCAACTCCCCGCCGGCGAATCGAAGGCGATCGTTCCGGCGGGTGAGATGTGATCGGTGGTGACCGAATCGCCGCAGCGGACCAGCACCCGCGCTCCCCGGATATCGGCGAGCGGCGCCGGCTCGGCGCTCATCTCGGAGAAGAACGGCGGCTCCTGGATGTAGGTGGACGCTTCGTCCCAGGGGTAGATCTCGGAGGAGTCCACCGGGATTTCGTTCCACGTCGGGTTCCCGTCCCAGACGTTGCCGTACATCCGGCGGAAGGTCTCCGGTCGGAGCGCCCGGTCGAGGGCCTCTCGGACCTGCTCGCTACTCGGCCAGATGTCGCGCAGGAACACCGGATTCCCGTCGGCGCCGGTTCCGAGCGGTTCTTCGTCCAGATCGATGTCCACGGTGCCGGCAAGCGCGTAGGCGACCACCAGTGGTGGGGAGGCGAGGTAGTTGGCCCGCACGTTCGGGTGTACGCGGCCCTCGAAGTTGCGGTTGCCGGAAAGGACCGACGCCGCGACGAGGTCGGCGCTCTCGATGGCGCGGTCCACGGCCTCCGGCAGCGGCCCGCTGTTCCCGATGCAGGTAGTGCACCCGTAGCCCACCAGATGGAACCCGAGGTCCGCGAGCGGGCCCAGGAGCCCCGCGTCCCGCAGATACTCGGTGACTACCTTCGAACCCGGCGCGAGGGAAGTCTTGACGTGGTCGGGCGTCGCAAGGCCGCGCGCCACTGCACGCTGCGCCAGCAGACCGGCGGCCAGCATGACCCCCGGATTCGACGTGTTCGTGCAGGAGGTGATCGCTGCGATCACCACCGCGCCATGACCCAGGTTCCGGCCGTTCCCGGCCTTCGCCGTGCGGGCGAGTTGATCGGGTCCGAGCGCGAATCCCAGATCTGTGATCGGCGCCGTCAGTGACGTGCGGAAGGTGCGCTGCATGTCGGAGAGCGCGACCCGGTCCTGCGGGCGCTTGGGACCCGCGAGGCTTGGCACCACCGTTTCGAGATCCAGCTCGAGCACGTCGGTGTATTCAGGATCGGGAGTCTCGTCGGTGCGGAAGAGCCCCTGACGCTTGGTGTATGCCTCCACCCGGTCCACTTCCTCATCCGTCCGGCCGGTACGGCGGAGATAGGCAAGAGTTTCCGCGTCCACCGGGAAAAAGCCCATCGTGGCGCCGTACTCGGGAGCCATGTTCGCCACCGTGGCGCGGTCCGAAAGCGAGATTTGCGAGAGCCCTTCGCCGAAGAACTCCACGAAGCTCTCCACCACCCCGTGGGCGCGCAGGCGCTCGGTAATGGTCAGCACGAGGTCGGTCGCGGTGACGCCCTCCCGCAGCGCGCCGCTCAGGCGGAAGCCGAACACCTTCGGGGTCATGAGGTAGCACGGCTGGCCGAGCATCGCTGCTTCGGCCTCGATGCCCCCGACGCCCCAGCCGAGGACTCCCAGACCGTTGATCATCGTGGTGTGGGAGTCGGTTCCGACCAGAGTGTCGGGCAGGAGCACGCGCTCGTCGCCCTCGCCGTCTTCCATCACCACTTTGGCGAGCAGTTCGAGGTTCACCTGGTGCACGATGCCGGTGGCCGGCGGGACGACCCGGAAGCGGGAGAAGGCCTTCTGCCCCCAGCGCAGGAAGCGGTAGCGCTCCTGGTTCCGCTCGAACTCGATCACCGCGTTTTGGCGGGCCGCCATGGGAGTTCCGAAGGAGTCCACCACCACGGAGTGATCGATGACGAGATCCACCGGAGCCTTCGGGTTGATGCGCGAGGGGTCGCCCCCCATCCGGGCGAGCGCGGACCGCATGGCGGCCAGGTCCACGAGGGCCGGGACTCCCGTGAAGTCCTGCAGGATCACCCGGGACGGCCGGAAGGGCACTTCGCGCCTGGCGGGTGCGGCGCCGTCCCAGGCGGCGAGCGCGGCCACGTCCGCTTCGCGAACCGTTCGTCCGTCCACCCCCCGGAGCAGCGATTCGAGCAGCACCCGGATCGAGAACGGGAGTCGGGAGATGGCGCCGAGTCCTTCCCGCTCCACCGCCTCGAGGGCGAAGATATGCACGTCCCCGCTTGCGGTGCGGTGTTTTTCCAGGGATCCGAAGGGGTTAGGTAACATCGGCCAGTGAGGGGCGGTAAGGATAACGGCGAGCGGCCCCTCCGGGGGCCACGATGAACGACGACGCAACCACCGCTGCCGGCACGCCGCGGGCACGAATCGACCTCGGCTTCCTGTTCGGGTTCGCCTTCCGAGACCCGATGGCGTTCCGCAAGTGGGGGATCGGTTGTGTTGCGGTTCTGCTGATCCCGTTTTTGGGGTTCGGGCTGCTGCTGCTGCTCGGGTTCGCCGTCCAGACGGCGCGCGGCGCGCTGCGCGGCGACGAACACCCGATGCCGGGCTGGAATGCGTGGGCCAGCCAGCTCGCCGACGGTCTTCGGGCGCTGGCAGTCGCCCTCGTCTATGGCGCCGTGGTGGCGGTAATCGGGGGCGGGCTCTTCCTGGTGAGCTTCCTGATCGGGATGATCGCGGTCGGGATTGCCGGCGGGGTCCTGGCCGGGGTCGTCGGCGCCGTGACGGAGATCGGGGTCGGCCCCGATGTCTTTGGCGAAATCCTTCCCGAGTTGGTTGCGGTCCCGGTCGCGGGAGCCGGCCTCATCGGAGCGTCCGCCGTCTTCGGTCTGGTGGTCACCGGCTGGTTCGTGGTGTTGCTGGCCGGCTTCGCCAAGGCGCTCCTCCCTGCGGGGTTCATGCAGTTGGCGGCCACCGGCCGGATCCGGCCGGCGCTCGGTTGGGTCAACAGTCTGCGGCGGATCCGCGTCCACCCCGGGACGTACATCCTGCTCCTGCTGATCCTCGTTCTGTTCGCGATCCTCGCCAGCGCCTCGTTGTCGCTCTTCCTGGTGGGCCTGGTGCCCGGCCTCTTCTGGGCCTTCGCGGCTTCCGGCGCCGCGATCGGCCAGGCCGGCCGCATCATGGGGATCGAGGTGGAGGCCGCGGAAACCGCGGAAACCGCTGCCGACTAAGAGTCGTTACGGGTGAACAGGGAGAACAACATGACCCAAGAACAGCCCACCCCGAACGGCAGGGCCGCCGCGTCCGGAACCCTGGATCTCGGAGACATTCTCGGAGGCTCCTTCCGGGATCCGCGAGCCTTGCCGAAGTTCCTCGGCGGGTGCCTCGCGGTGATCGGCATCTTGTTCTTCGGACTTGGTCTGCTCGCTCTCCTCGGCTTCTTGTTCCAAACGGCGCAGCGCGCCCGCAATGGCGAGGAGCACCCGATGCCGGAGTGGGGAGATCTCGGCCAGATACTGGGTGACGGGCTGCGCGTGCTCGGCGTGATTCTCGGCTATCTCCTGCCGGTGCTCGCCTTGACGGTAGTCATCGGCATCCTCGGCTTCATCCCGGTGCTGGGCGCGCTCGCGAACGTGGTCCTCGGTCCGTTGACTCTGCTGCTGAGCCTGCTCGCCTACGCGCTCATGCCGGTGGCCGTGGCGCGGATGGTCGCCAGTAACGAGATCCGATCGGCGTTCGGGTTCCAGGAAAACCTCCGCCTGATCCAGGCCCACCTCGGGACCTACGTCATCTTCCTGTTGATCGTGATCCTGATCGAGGTGTTGTCGACCGCCAGTTCCGCGCTCTGCGGGATCGGGCTGATCCCGGGCATCTTCTGGGGTCACGCCGCCTCGGGAGTGGCTCTCGGCCGCGTCGCCCGCCTGATGGGGATCTAGCGGCCCGTGGAGACAGCACCCCGCGTCGTCCCCAGCGCCCAAGAACTTTCGCGAGTCGTATTCGTTAACTGGATTCGGGGAAGGGAAATGACCCTGGTATCCCCGGAAGGAAAACGATGACCGAAGACCAGCCAGTTCCGACTACCGGCGAGCAGACGCCGCCTCCACCTCCACCGCCGACTCCCCCGGCGCCGGAGCGATTCGACATCGGCCAGCTGTTCGGCTTTGCCTTTCGGGACCCGAAGGCGCTGTCGAAGTTCCTGATCGGCAGCCTCATGGTTCTCCTCATTCCCCTGTTCGGCCTTGGGCTGCTCGCGCTCCTCGGCTTCGCCGTGCGGACGGCCCGGGGAACCCTGCGGGGTGACGAGCACCCGATGCCCGATTGGGATGATTTCGGCGGCCTGCTGGCCGACGGGCTCAAGGCGCTGGGGGTGGTCCTCGGGTATTCGCTGGCCGTCATCGCGATGGGTGTGGCTGTCGTGGGGATCGGGATCCTGTGGGCGGTGATCGGGCAGTCCATGGGCTCACCCGCGGTGGTAGTGACCTCGATCCTGGGCAGCATCACCTCCGTCTTTTTCCTCGTGTTCGCGGCACTGATCGCCAAGGCGCTGATCCCGGCGGGCATCATGCAACTGGCGGCGACGGGCCGCTTCACCGCGGCTTTCCGGCTGAACGAGAACATCGCGTGGATTCGCGGCAGTTTCGGCACCTACGTCGTGATGCTGCTGACCCTGATCCTGTTCGCGATCGTTTCGGACCTCACCTTCCTCCTGTGCCTGATCGGCGCGATCCCGGGCCACTTCTGGGGGATCACGGCCGCCGGAGCGGCGGTGGGCCACACCGGACGGCTGATGGGCGTCCGCGTGGAGCCGGGAGTCGCCTGACCGCGGATCAGCTCAGGGACCGCCGGCCAGTTCTCCCGGTGGACTCTCCATGAGAATGCAAGGGGGTAAACAGAGGGCCGTGGGTCATGCGGCAGGGCCGCAAACCCGTTGAGTTTGCGGCCATTTTGTTTTTTCCGGCGGCTGGCGGCGGAGGGGCTGGGGCGGGGTGGGAGAGCGTGCCTGTTCTGCGGCGGGGCAGTGCGACAGGAATGGCGGCGGGGTCCTGTGGAAAGCGTGGAAAGCGCGCCCGCGTGCTCGGCAAGCGCGCTGGGGGCCGGTGCGGTGCGTGGGTGAGGGCGCGGACGCCCTTCCCACCCTTCCCACAGGCAAGGAACGAGTGGCGGCGGCGGGTGTGGAAAGCGTGGAAAGCGCGCACGCCTCCCGCCAGGACGGGGAGCGGTAGCCCGCAACGCGGGGGCAGCGCGTGCGCCCTTCCCACCCTTCCCACACCAACACCTGGAGCAAAAGGCCGGTCTGAGGAAACGGTTCCGCCGGGCGGAGCGTCAGCGCGCCGTCAGGCGGCGGCCCTCCCGCTCCGGCCACGGAAGTTCGGGTCGAAGAGGGTGCGGGTGCGCACCATCGCGCACAAGACCCGAAACTGCTTGTCCGCGATCCCGCGCTGCCGCCGCGCCGTCGTCTTCCCCGCCTCCTTCAGCTTCCGGTTGTACGCCTTTGCCTCCTCGTCCCACCGCAACACCCCCCGCGCCAGAATGTAGGCCGCCTGCTGCAAAGAGTAGGGCACCGAGCGCCGGATACGAGCTCGGGTCACCGTCCCGGACTGCTCCCCCACCGGAGCCACCCCCGACGCCGCTCGCAGGCGGCGGTAGTCGCCGCCGCACACCGCCTCGAACGCCCAGGCGAACAGCCGCGCCAGCGACTTGTCTCCCAGCCCCTTCCGAGACCGCAGGATGGTGACCAGATCCGGACCCGGCGCCGCCGGGCCGCCCCCAACCTCCTCCGTCTCCGACAGCGCATCCAGCAACTGCGTCATCTGCTCCTCCGCCCGCGCGACCTCCGCGTTCACCACCCGCAACAGCGTCAGCGCCGTCCGAATCGTCTCCACCGCCGCCGCGGTCGCCCCCGGCGCCACCGTCAGAGGCTCCTCTCGGAACAGCTCGAACACCCGCTCCGCCGAGATCCGCTTCACCCCGTAGCGCTGCAGCAGCGACGCCCAGGTCGACCGCCGCACCTTCCGCGCCGCGGCCGGCGTCGGAGCCTTCTCCCAGATCTCAAAGAACAAGGGCTGCCCCAGATGCTTCAGCTTGCTCGCCACTTCCAGCATCTGCGGGAAGAAGTCCACCAGCGCGTTCCGAATCCGCTGGCACTGCCGCAGCTGTTCCCGGAGCAGACGGTCCGCCGTCTTCGTCCGCTCCCGCAGCCGCTCGATCAACTCCGGATGCGGCCGCAGCCGACGCATCACCTGACGGTGGGTCCTCGCCGCCCCCGCCAGCATCCCCGCGTCCCGATGGTCGTCCTTGTGCCCCGCATGGGAAACGAACTTCCGCAGATTGCTCGACTGCCGCGGGTTGATCACATGCACCGCGAACCCCGCCGCCAGCAGCGTCGCCACCACCGGCCCGTCAGGCCGCTCGATCGCTACCGCCACCGACTCCGGCCCCGCGTCCGCCTTCTCCAGCAGCCACTTGACCAGCGCCTTCAGGCCCTTGCCCTGGTGCGAAAAGGAGCGGCTTCCCAGCTCCCTCCCCGCACCATCCAATATGCACACCTGGTGCTTCTTCTCGCCCCAGTCGATCCCAACGAAACAGGAAAAAACCTTCTCTTCCATCGCGGGTGTTCCCTTGAGCTTCCGCTCCGTAAAAAGGTCCGCCTTGCCGCGATGGCAGCCAAGCCCTATATGGGCGCTCGATTGGCGCAAACTCTCCACAGGGTGTGCCATCACGGCCATCCGTCGGGGTACGGGGTCCACCGCAGGTGCTCGCAGCACCGGGGCCGGCTGATACTCCCGGCGGATAGGCCAACCTCACTTGAGGTCGCGGGAACTGGAAAACCAACTCCCACATGACGCCCGCGATCCTATAGGGGCCCGGCACGCGCGGGAGCGCGAAACCAGCGCCGAGGACGCTGCGCCCTGCCAACGTGAGTGCCGCACCCCCTGCCAACCCCGGATGACACGGCCGCCGACGTTCGCGGGGGTGACAGCTATGCCTGATGACGAAACGGATTGAGTGTCCCGACACCGAACGGTTCGAAATCCCGGACATTCCGGGTTACCACGGTCAATCGGTGCACTGCGGCGGTTGCGGCAATCAATGCATCCTGAATCAGCGTGTCCGATGTCCGGTGCATGAGGCGAGCCCACTCCCGCATCACCGGGGCATCAAGGACCAGAATCTGGTGCCTGGCGATCACCTGATCAAGCCACACCTCGAGTTCCTTGGCTTTGGAACGGTCCTGTTCCCGGGTGATCTCGATTCCGGCCTGGATTTCGCCGACCGTCATGGCCGAGAGAAGGAGCTTTTCTGTGGGTATTGGTCGAATCCATTCCTCGACCGCGGGATGAGGTCTTTGGCGACGGAGTTCCGAGACGACATTCGTGTCGAGGAGATACACGGAGCTAGTCGAGATCCGGAGGCGGGCGCCGGGAGAATCGACGTCGAGGTGGCGTCAAGGAGTCGGTGCGAGCGTCCGGTGAGAGAAGTAGTTGCTTCAAATCGGGTTTGGTCATGCGCTCGAGGCGACGCCATTGCTCAATAGGCACGAGTACCGCGGTCTCGACTCCGCGCCGGGTAACAATCTGGGGTCCTTCGTCCAGGCTTCGTTCCAGAAACTCGCTGAATCGGGCCTTGGCGGTCTGAACCTGCCATCGGTTGCTCATGGTGTTCTTCGTCATGCTGACTAGACAGGAGACTAGTCTGTTCGTGCCGAATGTGCAAGTGTCAACCATTCCCAGGACCTGAGCTCCCGGGGGCTCCGCCTTGCTCAAGCTGATTCGGGCTCCTGCTCGGATGGCGGCTCAGAAGTTGTACCCCTCACTCGCCGCCGACGTTCCTCGGCCGCCTTGAGCGTCCGCGGCCACTTCTTCCGCAGCAGCCGCGACATCGCACGGTCGGCGAGCAGTCGTCCGCCGGTCTGGCACGTCGCGCAGTAGTTGAACTCGTTCTCGGCGCGTCGAACCCGCTGCACCGGGGAGCCGCAGTCGGGACACGGCTTGCCGAAGCGGCCGTGAACGGCCATTCCCTCGCGGAAAGCAGTGACGCCGGTGGGAAAAGCCCTCCCGCACTCGTCCTGGAGCTTTGCCGCCCATTGAGTGAGCACGGACTCGGCCGCCCCGTGCAGCCGTCCGACCTCCCCGTCGTTGAGGCTGCCGGCGCGCTTCGAAGGCGACAGGTGGGCGCGATGCAGGATCTCGTCGGAATAGGCGTTTCCGATTCCCGCGAAGCGGGCCGGTTCGGTCAGTACGCGCTTGATGGTGCTGGTCAGACCCGCGAGCCGGGCCGCGAACGCCTCCCGGGTGGAACCGGGGATCTCCAGGCCGCCCCGATCGAGCGCCCGAAGCTGCTCTTCTCCGCGACCGACCCGGATGGAGGCCCGTTTCTTGGGACTCCTCTCGACGAGCCGGAGGTGCCCGCCTTCCACCGGGCCGGATTCGAAAGTCCACACGGCCAGATTGCCGCGCGGAGACACACGCACCGGTTTCACGGAGCCGGAACTCGCGGTCCAGTGGAACCGCCCCGCCACCGCCAGGTGGACGGCGCAGAACAGGTCCTCTTCGAACTCCATTACGAGCTGCTTGCCGATCCGCTGCACCCCGGTGGCGAGGCGGCCGACCAGTGCCTCGGGCGCCGGCTCGACCGAAGCGAGGAGATGCGGTGAGGCGATCCGGAAGCACGAGAGGCGCGCCCCGACGATCCGGTCCCCAACCGCCCAGCGGTAGAGCTCGACATCGGGATATTCGGGCACGGGATTCTCGGGGACCGGCGATAGTCTCCCGCTCGGGGTTTGGGGATGTCCAGCGGGTGGCGTGGAGGCGCCGCTGCCAGCCAGAGGAGAACAACGGTGCCGAATCGCGCGCAGAAACGCTTTCAGAACAGAGTCGCCGTCGTGACCGGAGCTTCCAGCGGGATAGGGCGGGCCACCGCCCTCGCGCTCGGCGCTGAGGGAGCAAAGGTCACCGTCACTGCTCGCCGTCCCGAACGTCTCGGAGCCGTGGCCCGCGAAATCGAGTTGGCAGGCGGGGCGGCGCTGCCCCTGGCCGGGGATGTGACCGATGCCGACTTCCGCTCCCGGGTCGTCAGCGAGACCGTGAGCCGCTTCGGCGGGCTGGACCATCTGGTGAACTCCGCCGGGGTGATCGCCTTCGGCACGATCGAGAACACCGGACTCGACGCCTGGCAGCGGATGTTCGCCCTCAACGTGGAGGCGGTCTTCGATCTGATGCGGCTTTCGGTACCCCACCTGCTCGAGCGGCAGGGCAGCATCGTGAACGTGTCCAGCGTGAACGGGATCCGGTCGTTCCCGGGAGTGCTGGCCTACAACTCGAGCAAGTCAGCTCTTGATCAGTTGACGCGCTGCTCGGCCCTCGAACTCGCCGCCAAAGGCGTTCGAATCAACTCGGTGAACCCTGGAGTCACCCGCACGGAACTCCATACCGCCGGAGGGCTCGA
Source organism: Candidatus Marinacidobacterium sp. (assembly GCA_965250045.1). Classification (GTDB taxonomy): domain Bacteria; phylum Acidobacteriota; class Vicinamibacteria; order Marinacidobacterales; family Marinacidobacteraceae; genus Marinacidobacterium. The sequence continues at coordinate 436,934 of OZ252286.1, read as the reverse complement.
CGCCGAGCGCTACGCGGCCTTCGTCGAGCACAGCAAGACCACCCACCCGATCGGCCGGATCGGTACTCCGGAGGAAGTGGCCGACCTCGCGCTCTTCTTGCTATCGGACGACGCGAGCTTTTGCACCGGGGTCACGATTCCGGTGGACGGGGGACGCCACCTCACCTGCGCCCGGTAGCAAGACACAGCGGAGGGCGTGGCGCGTCTTCCGCGGTTTGGGATCAGGGGTTCCGGACCACCCGGAGACTCACGTGGTCGCTGCGGTACACCGGCGGATCGGCGAGGAAGCGGAAAGAACAGAGGGATTCCTGTGATCGCCGCCATTCACCGATGACGGCTTCGCGATTCACAGAACCCTCACGGCGTCCCGTTCGACGGCTTCCAGAAACGGCGACCGGACGCGCCTACGATGCTCCCACTCGCCTTCGGTATAGGCGAGGATGGACGGTACGGCGTACGACGCCGCAGACAGCCGATAACCGATTCGACGTAGATCCCGTTTCAACCCGGCGGCCTCGTTCCGGACCACGAGCAGGACATCGAGGTCGCTGTCTTCGCCTCCATCGCCGCGAGCCCTGGAGCCGTATATGACCATGACCTTCACGGCGTCCGGATGGCGCTTCTTGAGCTCCCGACGGTAGGCGTCCAGCCAGTGCTGTTCCGCCGGATGCAGTTGCAGCGCAGAGGTCAAAGCGGGATCTTGTCTACCGGAGAGGTCTGACCACAGGAACGCGCCCGCCCCGGCACTTCGGGCCACATGAGTAGACCAAGTTTCGCGTTTCGCCCGCGTCTGGCGGGCGATGCCGGTGTGAACACCGGCGTTCCCTCACCGGCCGTGCCCGCCCGCGCGTCAGGGGTTCCGGACGACCCGCAGGCTGACGTGGTCGCTGCGGTACACCGGCGGATCGGCGAGGAAGCGGAAAGAACAGGTCGAACGGGCGGCGGTTCCGTTCCAGCCGCCACCCCGGAGGACGCGCTCGTGTCCGGAGGCGGGGCCCTGGGGGTCCACCACGGGGGACTCCGGCCGGCGAACTTCCGTGGCGTAGTGGTCGGCGGAGGCGTAGTCCTGGACCCACTCCCAGTTGTTGCCGAGGATGTCGTGGAGGCCGAACGCGTTCGCCGGGTAGCGATCCACGCGCGTGATCAGGGTGTGCTCGTCCCGCGGCCAGGGCGCATCGCCCTGCCGCCAGGTCACCGAGCTGTTCAGCATCGTGGGATCGAACTCGTCGCCCCACCAGTAGGTCGTCTGGGTGCCGCCGCGGCAGGCGTACTCCCATTCCGCTTCCGTCGGTAGCCGGTACGCCTGCCCCGTCCTGCGGCTCAGCCAGCGGGTGTAGGCCACCCCGTCGTTCCAGCTCACCTGGACGACGGGGTACTTGTCGGGCTCTTCGACCGTCGAGCCGGGGCCGTGGGGTTCCTTCCAGATGAAGCCGGGGTAATAGCCGAAGCTGCCGTCCCGGAGGATCCGCCCCGTGCCGAATTTCTCCGCTTCGGTGACGTAGCCGGTGTCCTCGACGAAGGCCGCGAACTGGGCGTGGGTCACCTCGTACTTCGAGATCCAGAAGTCGGAGACCTGGACGGCGTGGATCGGCTTCTCCTGGGGCGGGCCGGTTTGCGAGCCCATGAAGAAGACGCCGCCCTTGATTTCCACCATTTCGGGGGCGGGGAAGTCCTGGGCGGGCGCGGTGGCCGGGAGGGCGATTGCGAGAAGGGCGGCGAATGCCGCTGGGAGCTGGGGGTTACGCGTGGTTCTGATCATGTCCAGTATTGAGTTTGTGCGGTTTCGCCGCGCTCCGCGCGGCGGTGCCGACCGGAGGTCGGCGTTCCCGTGCGGGCGGTGCCATCCGGGTAAGGAACGCAGTGCGTTTCGCTGCCCTGCGGGCAGCGGTGCCGGTCTGAAGGCCCCCACCGGGAGAACTGGCCGGCGTTCCCTCCCCGGCGGTGCCATCCGGGAAGGGAGGATTGGGTGTTGGGCCCCTGGCGCGGGCATCAGTAGCCGATGGCGTAGGCGGCGCGGCGGGGGTCGGCGCCCGCCGTCATGGTGCCGGCGGCGAGATCCATGAGGATGCCGTTGTTGCTGCCGAGCGCGAAGCCGCCGGTGAGTTCGGCACGGTGGCCCATCCCGAGGAGTGCTTCGATCACTCCCGGCATGACCCGGTTCTCCACCCGTACCAGGATGCCGGAGCCCGGCGTGTAGAAGTTCGGGTCCGCGAAGAGGCTGAGGCGCGGAGCCGCCACCGCCTCCTGAATGCCCATCCCGAAGTCGAGGACGTTCAACAGCACCTGGAACTGCGTCTGCCCGATGGTCTCGCCGCCGGGGGTCCCCAGTGCGAGCAGGAGTTCGCCGTCCTTGAGGACGATGATTGGCGAGTTGTTCAGGATCGGGATCTGGCCGCCGCGCGCGTAGTTCGGGTGATCCGGGTGGGGGGCCGTCGAGCCGATGCGGGTTCCGTTGTTGAAGGTCAGGCCGGTGTTGCCGACCACCACCGCGGTGCCGAACATGCCGCCGTGCGTCGGGGTGCAAGCCACCGCGTTGCCGGCCCCATCAACCACCGAGAAGCTGGTGGTGCTGCCGGCGTAGGACCGGCTGCCGGCGGGATCGGTCGAGGAGAGAACTCCCGGCGGGGCGTCCGTGATGGTCGCCCCGGGCGGGACGCCGCCCGGGGGATAGGAAATCGCCGTCCGCTCGTTCATGAGCGCGCGGCGCTTCACCGCGTATTCCTTCGACAGGAGGCCTTCCAGCGGAACCTCGAACTTCGCCTGATCGGCCACGTAGCGGTACACGTCCGACTTGGCCACCTTGATCGACTCGATCACCAGATGCATCGCCTCCGGCGAGTTCTGGCCCAGTTCCGCGAGGTTGAAACCCTCGATGAGGTTGAGCTGCATCAGGACCTCGAGCCCGCCGCGCGAGGTGGGCGGGTTGGAATACACGTCGTAGCCCCGATAGTTGGTGTGGAGGGGCTCTTTCCACATGGGCTCGTACGCCGCAAAGTCCTCAAGCGTGAACGGTCCGTCGTTTTCCTCGTAAAAGCGGGCCATCTCCTCCGCGATGTCGCCGCGGTAGAAGCGGTCGAAAGCGGCGCCGAGCGCCTCCGAACGGCTCTTCCCGGTGCGCCGGGCGGCCTGTTCCGCCTCGACCAGCTTTTCGAGCGTCCGGGCCAGGTCGGGCATCTTGTAGAGCTCGCCGGTCTCCGGCGGACGGCCCTCGGGCAGGAACATCCGGACACTCGTCGGGAAGCGCTCGAACACCTCCTGCGAGGCGCGGATCGCCCGCGACACCGAGTCCTCGATGGGATGCCCGTTCTTCGCGTAATCGATGGCGGGACCGAGCACCTCTTCCAGGCTCATCGTCCCGTGGCGCTCGAGCATCGAAATCCAGGCGCCGAAGAGGCCCGGGACTACCCCGGCGTTGATGCCCTTGTTCAACTGGTCGGGGGTCAGGTCCTGGGCGCGGAGCGCCTTCGGAGCCGCCCCGGTGGCGCTCAGCGAGTGAACGGTGCCCGAGGCCTTGTCGAAATACGTCAGGAATCCGTTCCCCGCCGCGCCCGACATCTGGGGGCGGACGACGTTCAGGACGGCGAGAACTGCGACCGAAGCGTCGATCGCGTTGCCGCCCTTCATGAGCGTCTGGACCCCCGCCATGGACGCGAGTGGGTGTCCCGCGGTCACGAGGCCGTGGACCCCGGGAATTTCGGGGCGGTTCTGACTCCGTAGCTCGCCGACCTGGATCGGGTGGGCGCTTTCCTGTGCGAAGGAAGGCGCCACGAGGCCCAGAAGAACGGCCAGCGCGGGCGCAATCTTTCGTCCGGGCGCGATCCCGGATCGGAAACCGAGAGTGTTCATGGTTGTCTCCTTCGGACCACGCCGAGTGACTTGTTCACGGTCTGCTAGTCGCGCCGGTACACCTTGCCGTCCCTGACCACGAGTCCGGGCGCCGCCAAGCGATCCTATCTGCCTTGGCGCCGGGTTGCGCGAAGGGGGACGTTCGCCGCCCGCTCGCCGTGGGTGCGGGTGCCGGCTCGCTCAGTCGCCGAAGGCGCGGCGGATTCCCTCCACCGCGGCCGCTCTACCTTTCGTGACCCGGAGGATGCCCTCGACGACCAGGCCGATCGCAAGGGCCATGATCGCCCCGCCCACGACCAGCAGGAGGACGTTCCCCGACTGGGCATACTCTCGAATGTTGTAGAGCATGGCGGCGATGGTGGTCACCACCATGAACACCATGGGGATGAGCGCGAAGGCGAACGGCTTCTTGCGGAAGTAGAGATAGAGGGTCACCGACAGGAGGGTGAGGCCCGCCATGATCTGGTTGGTGGTGCCGAAGAGCGCCCAGAGCGCCGTGCCCGCGGGGATCATGGCCCCGTCGGGGCCCGGAACCTTCATCAGTGCGAAGAAGCCGATGATCAACACGGCCAGCAGCGAGGCCACGTGGCGGTTCCCGAGGAAGGGCGCCTTGATGCTGTCCGAGATCTCCTCGATGTTGTAGCGGAGGATACGGGTCGCCGAATCGAGGGTGGTGAGCGCGAAGGAAACGGCCACCAGCGCCATGAAGGCTTTCCCGGCCTCCACCGGAATCCCGAGAGTGGTGAGGAAGTTTGCCGCGCCGGTGATGTAGGCATTCAGCTTCTCGGCGAGGCCGTTAGCGCTGTTCCAGCTCGAGAAGTGCTGGTGCCACGCCTCGGTGCTCGCGAAGCCGGCGGTGGTGGCGAGCACCGCAGAGAGTCCGAGCAGGCTCTCGCCGATCATGCCCCCGTAGCCGATGAACGGGGCGTCGCTCTCCTTGTCGAGCTGTTTCGCCGTCGTGCCCGACGACACCAGGGCGTGGAATCCCGAGACCGCGCCGCAGGCGATGACGATGAACACGAACGGGTAGATCGGCGGCGCGCCAGCGGGTGCGGGGTTGTAGGCGGGGGCCGCGAACTCGGGATTCAGGATGACGAAGGAAACGAAGATGCCGATGAGCCCGATATAGAGAAGGATCGAGTTCAGGAAGTCCCGGGGTTGGAGCAGCAGCCACACCGGAAGCACCGAGGCGCAGAAGGCGTAGGCCAGCAGCAGGAAGCTCCAGGTGGTCGTCGACAGATCCGGGGCCGGCAGCACCATGCCGAGCCAGATGCTCCCGAACAGGAGGGCGGCGCCCACCGGCACGAGGTACCTGAGCGGCACGCCCTTCCGGTAGGAGAGATACCCGATGGCGATCGCGAGCACCATCACCGCGGCGCTCGGGGTGACCGCCTGGGGATAGAAGATGCTCGAGAAGAGCTGCGCGACGACCTGGACGAAGACGCCCATCGCCAGTCCGATGAGGAAGACGATGAGTATGTGGAAGAGGTACTTGGCGCGGCGGCCGATGATGTCCTCAGCGATTCGCCCGATGGATTTGCCTTTGGCCCGGATGCTGATGCAGAGCGCGGAAAAGTCGTGCACCGCGCCGACCAGCAGGGTGCCGAGCACCACCCAGATCATGGCGGGAACCCATCCCCAGATTACGGCGATGGCAGGTCCCAGCATGGGGGCGAGGCCGGCGATCGAGGCGTAGTGATGACCGAACAGCACCGCCTTGCGGGTCGGGACGTAGTCCTGCCCGTCCTCGAACTCGTGCGCCGGGGTGGGGCGGGAATCGTCCAGCGCAAAGGCGCGCCGTCCGATGTACCGGCCGTAGAAGCGGTAGCCGACGAAGTAGAGCCCGAAGCACACCAGCGTCGCGAACAAAGGGCTCATCGGCTTTCTTCCTTTCGCTCCGCCCGGAGCAACCGGCCGACGATAACAAAAGGGATGCCCTTCCCGGAAGGAATTTCGGTTTCCGGGCGCGTTCGACTGGTAGCATCGTTTCCCCGCGAAGGAGGATCACGATGCGCAGCGAAATGGTTTCCTTTGCCGCGAACGGCGGTTCTGCGGACGGCTATCTGGCGGTGCCGGATCAACCGGGGCCCGGCGTCCTGGTGATTCAGGAATGGTGGGGTCTCGTGGGACACATCAAGGAAGTAGCCGACCGTTTCGCGCAGGCCGGATTCACTGCGCTGGCTCCCGACCTCTTCCGCGGTGAACAGACGACTTCGCCGGATGCGGCCGGCAAACTGTTCATGGCGCTCGAAGTGGACCGGGCCGAGCAGGATCTGCGCGGCGCCGCGGACCACCTTTCGACCGTCGCTTCCGGAGATTCGGTCGGAGTAGTCGGTTTCTGCATGGGCGGCCAACTCGCGCTCTACGCCGCCAGCAAATCGCCCCGCATCGGGGCGTGCGTGGACTTTTACGGCGTCCACCCGAACGTCCACCCCGACTACGGGGCGGTCCGTTGTCCGGTCCTTGGGCTCTTCGCCGAGAACGACGGTTTCGTCAACGCCGAGGCGGTCGGCAAGCTGGGAGCGTCGCTCGCAGCGGCCGGGGTCGCGCACGAGTTCCACACCTATCCGGGAACCGATCACGCGTTCTTCAACGACGGCCGTCCGGAGGTGTACGACGCCGATGCCTCGGCGGACGCCTGGCAGCGCGTGATCCGTCTGTTCCGGGAGAACCTGGGCTAGCAGCCTGTGGTGAAACCCAGGCGGCCCAGTTCTCCCGGTGGGGGCTCGAGCGGCGATCCATCCCGGCTGAACCACTCCGCTTCGCTCCGTTCTGCGTTGCGTTTCGGTCGAAATACACCCGGTATTCCTCGCTCACGCGCCTTGTCAGCCGGGCCCCCACCGGGAGAACTGGCCCCACCGGGAGAACTGGGCCTCACCGCTCTCGGCACTCACCCGGGTTCCACCACAGGCTGCTAGCGTTCGCGTCCCTTGGGTGCGGCTTTCCCGGCGTCCTTGACGCGGCGGGTGAAGGCCATCAGCATGCGGGTCTCGCGCTCGGTGAGCCCGGCGCGCCCGAAGAGTTCCCGCCACTCGGCGAAGCGGGATTCCGGTTTCTCGGGGGGGAGGAATCCCACCGACAGCATCGCATCGCGCAGGGTGAGGAGGGCGCGCTCGGCCTCTTTTGCCGTCGCCCGGCGGATGGGGTCCTCGGGTGGAGGGATGTCCGCCAGGAAAATCTCGTAAGCCGCGATCATCACCGCCTGGGCGAGGTTCAGCGATGGCTGGCGAGGTGAAGCAGGAATCCGAACCTGCCGCTGACAGAGCGAGCGCTCTTCGAGGGTGAGCCCGCTCGATTCGTTCCCGAAGACCACCGCTACCCCTCCGTCGGCTTCGATCGCGCCGATTTCGCCGGCGAGTTCCCGCGGGGTCAGATGCTGGATCGCGTTCCGGCCGCGGCCGCTGAGTCCGGCCACCAGACGGCAACCGCCGACGGCTTCGGCCAGCGTCGGGAACACCGCCGCGTCCTCGAGTACTTCTTCCGCCTGCCAGGCCATCCGGAACGCTTCGACGGTGCGCCAGTCTCCCGGTTGGACAAGGCGCAACCCGGCGAGCCCGGTGTTGGCGACGACCCGGGCCACCGCGCCGATGTTCTCCGGCCGGCGGGGCCGGACGAGAACGACATGTACCTGCGCCATGGGACCTTGCCTATCGTAGGAGCCTCTCCCGGTAATCTCGTGGCATTCGACGGCCGATGCATCCCGGCTGAACCGCTTCGCTCTGCGTTGCGCGTCGGTCGAAAGAACGCTGCTCTTCCTCCCTCGCGCGCCTTGTCAGCCGGGCGCCTCGACCCCAGTTCTCCCGGTGGGGGCCTCGGTGCTCACAACATTACCGGGACAGACTCCTAGGACGAGACCTCGTTCCCCTCCCGAATGCCTGACCCCGGCCCTTTCCACGATCTGACACCGGTCGGAGACCGGGGGGCCTTCAGCGTTCCGGTCCTGAAATGGCGGGAAATCCTGTTCGTGGGAGCGATGCGCGAGACGGAGGAGGGGCTGTACGTGCGGGACCCGGCGCGGCCCCTTCCCTCGATGCAGGCGCCGGAGTACTTCGCCGCGGACGTCCGGTTTCGCGCGGAGCGGCTGCCGGACCCGAGAGGGGGGAGAGCCGATCCCTTGAATCCCCGGATACGGGACCGCAGCCGGGTCCTGTTGACGCCGGTGGCCTGAAGGGAATTCAGGTCCGAAGTTTCTCCGGAACCTCCGCGAGCGGGACGGTGCATTGCTCGCCGGTTTCCAGATTCCGGACCGTGCAGTGGCCGTCCGCGAGTTCGTCCGGACCGAGGATCAGCGCGAAGGGAACGCCGGCGGCCACCGCGCGCCCGAGCTGTTTCCCGATTTTCAGCGAATCCACCTGAACGTCGAGCCGCACTCCGGCGGCGCGCAGCGTTCGAGCTACCCGGAGAATGTCCGGCACGGCGATGAGCGGGAGCGGGCAGAGCATCGCCTGCGGCGCCGCGCCTTCCGCGGAAAAGGCTCCGCCTTCCTCGAGCAGCATCAGGATGCGCTCCATTCCCAACGAAAACCCCACCGCCGGGGTCTCCCTCCCGCTGAACATCCCCACGAGTCCGTCGTAGCGGCCTCCCCCCGCGAGCGAACCCGCGCCTCCCGCGGTGACCACCTCGAAAATGGGCCCCGTGTAGTAGCTCAGGCCGCGGGCGAGGCTCGCTGAGAACCGGACCGGAGCGGCTTCTCCCAGGGCTCCGTCGAGTGCATCGAGGAGCGCGACGAGATCGGCGGCGGCGTCTTGGCCCGGCCCGGCGGGCAGTGACTCGCCGAGGCGACGAAGCCTCTCGAGATCGCCCTCCCGGTCCTGGGCCTCGCCCGGCACGAAATCCAGGAGTCGCCGCGCCCGGTCCGGTCCCACTTCGGAGAGGCTGCCGAGTTCGTTTTCGACCGCGTCGCGGCCGATCTTGCCCATCTTGTCGAGCACGACCAGCGTTTCCTGTTCACAGTGCGCGGAGATTCCGCTTGCCGCAATCAGTGCCCGGAGCAACTCCCGGTGGTTCAACAGGATCGTGAAATCCGAAAAACCGAGGGCGGAGAGTGCCGCGTGCAGGACCACCAGCGCCTCCGCATCGGCGACCAGGGAGCTGCTCCCCACGATGTCGGCGTCACACTGGGTGAATTCACGAAAACGCCCGCGTTGGGCGCGGTCCGCGCGCCATACCGATTGGATCTGGTAGCGACGGAACACCGCCGGCAGGTCGGCGCGGTACTCGGCGGTGACCCGCGCGAGCGGCACCGTGAGGTCGTAGCGCAGGCCGAGCTCGGAGAGATCCGCCGCCTCCACCCGCTCCCGGCCGAGCGCTCGGGACAGCCTCTCGCCCCGGTGGAGCACGCGATAGATGAGTTGATCGCCCGCTTCGCCGTACTTCCCGAGCAGGGTCGAGAGCCGTTCCATCGCCGGTGTCTCAAGGGGGACGAATCCATGCGTCGCGAAGGCGCTCTCGACCCGGCGAAACGCCTCGCGGCGCTTCAGGGCTTGAGCGGGCAGGTGGTCCCGCATTCCGCTGACCGGCTTGGTGGGTACTTTCCCCATGAACCGGGCGGAGCATACTGACCCAAGTGATTGGTCTGGCGGGCCCCGAGCAGCCTGTAGATAACGTCACGCGGCCCAGTTCTCCCGGTGGGGGCTCGAGCGGCGATGCATCCCGGCTGAACACTCCGCGCGTCGCTCGGCGTTGCGCTTCGGTCGAAATACGCTCGGGCCAGTTCTCCCGGTGGGGGCTCCTCCCTCGCGCGCCTTGTCAGCCGGGCGCCTCGCCCCCACCGGGAGGACTGGCCGCTCTCGGCGCTCACGTCACGTTATCCACAGACTGCTGGAGTGCGCCACAATCCCGGATGAGAGTCGGCACAATTGCCGGCGGGAGGGCATCATGCGCCTGATTCGAACCCTTGCATCCATTTCCGTTTCCGTGGCCCTCGTCCTGGCGGCGTCCGCCTTCGTTTTCGCCGGAACCATGGAGGAGCAGACCTGGGAGGCCCACGTCACCGACGAGATGTGCGGCAAGGAGCACATGATGGACGGGATGACCCATCCGGAATGCGCGATCGCCTGTGTGGAGATGGGGGCGGCGCTCCAGCTCTACGTGCCGGCGGACGATGCCGTGTACGCCGTAGACGACCAGCAGAAGGTGGAGGAGTTCGCCGGCACCGATGTCATGGTTACGGGTGTTCTCAGCGAGGACAACACCACGGTGACCGTCCACTCCATCGCGGCCCGGTAGGGGACCCGCGAGGGCGCCCGCCGCATCCGGGCTGCTGCCCCGATCCCGAGGCGAGCGGCCGCTTGCGTGCTAGACTTGCTACTCGGATTCGCTGGGGGATGACGCGGCTTCATTGACGGTGCGCACCCCACCCAGAGTGACCCGGTCTCAACCGACGGAGGGTTTTCCCCACTAGAACGACCGGCGTTCCAGAGGACTCCGATCCGCGGATCGGCGGACCCGGTTCCGTGCGCCTGAAGGCGCGCTGATCCGATCTCGCTCTTGAGGCTTGCCGCCCGGCGGCCCTCACCAGTACCGGCGCCGTCCGCGTTCCCGGAGCCGTCGAATCATCGAGCCCTGCCTATTCCGGTTCCGCACCCGGCGGCGCCGTCCATGCAGACCACACCTAACCGAAAGACCTCCTCCCGGGCGAAGACGCCCCACACCCCTCAGGAAACGCCCATGCCCGACTTGCCCGTCCCCGCCGCGAACGAGGACTTCGCGGTGACGGAACCGATATCCCAGGTTGGCGAGAAGGATCCCGAACGACAAGTCAGGGAACCTGAAATCTCCCGCGTCGAGATCACCGGCCTGTTGGACATCGGACCTCGCGATAGCGGCCACTTGCGGCTCCTCGCCAACAATTTCCTGCCGCGGGCCGCGGACGTCCGGGTTCCGTTCGGTCTGATCGATCGCTACAAGCTCCGCGAGGGGCACATGATCCTCGGCTACCACGGACCGCCACGACGGGGCCGCCGGCGCGGCGGACCGCCGCGCGCGGAACTCCACACGGTTCTCGAGGTCAACGGGTACCCGGTCGAGGCATTACCGCCCCGTCGAAACTACGCCGATCTGATCAGCGAGCATCCGGCTCCCCGCATCGAGCTCGCGCGCACCGAGCCCGCTTCGCTGTCTCTCAGGGTGGTGGATCTGATCGCGCCCGTCGGACGAGGTCAGCGCGGCCTCATCGTCGCCTCCCCGAAGACGGGCAAGACGATCCTGCTTGAACAGATCGGGACTGCCATCGCGCGGCACTATCCGGGAATCCACCTCATCATCCTGCTCATCGACGAGCGCCCGGAAGAGGTGACGCACATGCGGCGTTCGGTTCCGGAGGCCGAGGTCGTTGCCTCGACCGCGGACAGCGGCAGCGCGGACCATGTCCGGATCGCCAGGATCGTGCTGGAGAAGGCGCGCCGGCTCGTCGAGATGAAGGAAGACGTGGTCATCCTGCTCGATTCGATCACCCGGCTGGGCCGGGCCGCGAACCGGGAGATGCGCGGGAAGGGCCGCACCATGAGTGGTGGCATCGACTCCCGGGCGCTCGAGTTCCCGCGCCAGTTCTTTGGAGCCGCGCGCAAGATCGAAGACGGCGGCAGCCTGACCATCCTCGGAACGGCGCTGGTGGACACCGGAAGCCAGATGGACGAGGTCATCTTCCAGGAGTTCAAGGGCACCGGCAACATGGAACTCGTCCTGGACCGCAAGCTGGCGGAGTCGAGGATCTTTCCGGCCATTGACATTCACCAGTCAGGAACCCGGCGCGAAGAGCTCCTGCTTTCCGCGGAAGAACTGCCGAAGACCCACCTGCTTCGCCGCGCGCTCGCCGGCCTGAAGCCGATGGAGGCCATGTCCCTGCTGCTCGGCCGGATGGAACGAACGAAGAACAACGCCGACATGCTGTCGTCGATCCGGGTCTCCTGACGTCAGGAATTGGGCGCGGCCCGGGAAACCATCTCGACTGTTAGAATCCCGCGTTTCTCCGGGCAGATACTTCATGTACGCAATCATCGAAAGCGGCGGCAAACAGCACCGCGCCGAGCCCGGCCAGCGCCTTGCGCTGGAAAAGCTCGACGCCGCGAATGGCGACACCGTTTCGTTTGACCGCGTGCTCATGGTGCGGGATCCGGAGGGCGGCGAGTGCCGCATCGGCAGTCCCTACCTGTCGGATACGACGGTTTCGGCAACTGTCCTCGCGCACTACCGGGACCCCAAGGTGCTGGTGTTCAAGCGCAAGCGGCGCAAGGGCTACCGGAAAAAGCAGGGACACCGGCAGGCTCGCGTTCAGGTTCTCGTGGAGGCCATTCACGAGGAAACTCCGGACGCGGCAGGCGAAGACGGATCGCCCGCAGCGGAGTAGATCGGTTCGTTGCGGGTCGGGCGCACTCCAGGAAAAGTCACGACGGAAGAAGCGGCTGAAACACTCGGGAGGTCACCGTGGCGCACAAGAAGGGACAAGGAAGCTCCAGAAACGGGCGCGACAGCCACTCGAAGCGGCTTGGCGTCAAGCGCTTCGCCGGAGAACGCGTGTTGGGCGGGACCATCCTGGTTCGGCAGCGGGGCACCCTGTTCAAGCCGGGCGCGAACGTCGGGCGCGGCAACGACGACACCTTGTTCGCCAAGGTCGGCGGGGTCGTTCAGTTCTGGAATCGCGGCCGGCTCGGGCGGTTCATTTCGGTCGCGGCGGACTGATTCCCTTCGGACTGATTCCCCACGGCCGGATTCCCGAACGGCCGAACCCCGACCGACGCGTCGGACCGTCAGGATGCCGTGGTGAAGCCGTGGTGCAACTGACATGAGTGCACCGCGGGTTCTTCCGGGTGGGCACCCGGGTGGGCACCCGGGTGGGCACTTGGTCGGGCGCCGCTGCCGGTGGGAACGCCGGGGTTGGGTGCCGCGTACCGCCGAGCGCGCAAGCATTTACGGCAGCGAACTCGCTTCGCTGCCCAGTCCGGCGCCCCCCTTCCGGACCGCTCGACGATCGAATGCTGGTTGACGAGGTCGTCCTGAAGCTGTCCGGAGGGCGGGGCGGGAACGGCGTGCTGAGCTTTCGCCGGGAAAAGTTTGTCCCCCGGGGCGGTCCCGACGGCGGTAACGGGGGACGCGGGGGTAGCGTGTTGCTGGTGGCGGATCGGGGACGTCACACGCTGGCCGCGTATCGCTACCGGCCCAGCTACCGGGCCGAAGCCGGAGGGCATGGGTCGGGCAACAATCGGCAGGGACGTTCGGGACAGGATCTCCTCCTGCGGGTACCTGCCGGCACGGCGGCCTTCGACCAGGAAACCGGCGTGCTGCTGGGGGATCTCGTGGAGGACGGAAGCTCCCTTCCGGTGGCTCCCGGTGGTCGGGGAGGACGAGGGAACGCCGTTTTCCGGACACCCACCAACCAGGCGCCCCGCCGCACCGAGCCCGGCGAAGCGGGGATTGCCCGCACGGTCCGGCTCGAGTTGCGGCTGCTTGCGGACGTGGGCCTGGTGGGTTTTCCGAATGCCGGAAAGTCCTCGTTCATCGCCCGGGTGAGCGCTGCCAAGCCGCGCATCGGGGACTACCCGTTCACGACCCTGACCCCCAATCTGGGGCTCGTGCGGCTCGGGGACGACGCCGAATTCGTGGTCGCGGACCTCCCCGGCCTCATTCCCGGGGCGAGCCAGGGCGCCGGGTTGGGCACGCGGTTTCTGAAACACCTGTCGCGAACCGCGTTCCTGGTCTATTTCGTGGACCTCTCGGAGTCTTCGGGACGCACCCCGGCGGCCGACCTCGGCGTGCTGCAGCAGGAGGTGACCCTCTACGGTGGAAACCTCCCGGGAAAACCGGCCCTGGTCGTGGGCAACAAGACCGACATCCTGGCCGACGCAGCCCGCCTCGAGGCGCTCTCCGGAGCGGCGGCGGCTGGCGGCCTTCCCTTCTTCGCAATCTCGGCGGCGACCGGCGAGGGCTGCGCCGCCCTCGTGGCCGAACTTGGCGCCCGGGTGGCGGCAATCAACGCAGGGCGGACCGAGGCGTGAAGGACGTTGCCGTCCGGCGCCCGGGGGTGATCGCGGTGTTCGGCGGGATTTTCGATCCCCCGCATTGGGGGCATGTCCGCGCGGCCGAAGCCGTTCGCGACCGCCTGGGAGTCGACGCCGTCTGGCTGGTGCCGGCGAGGATTCCTCCGCACCGCCCCGAGCCGCCGGGCCTTTCGGGCCGGGAGCGGCTCCAGCTCGTGGAAGAAGCGGTCTTCGGCCGGGATCGCCTGCTGGCGAGTCCCATCGAACTCGAGCGCGAGGGTCCTTCGTTCACAATCGACACCCTCGATACGCTGGCGGCCGCGCGGCCCCGGACGAGCGGCGCCGGCGCTTCGGTGCTGTTCGTGGTCGGGACGGACGCGTTCCGGGAAATTCGCACCTGGAGCCGATACGAGCAGTTGCTGGACCGGCATCCGGTCCTCGTGCATCGCCGGTCGGGATGTTCCGTTGCGGAGGCAGTCGGCGTTCTGCCCGCCCGCTTCCGCGCCCGGATCACCGATGATCTTGCGCTGCCCCTGACGCCGCCGCGAGTCTTCACCATGGATATTCCCCTTCCTGATCCCGAGTCCCAGCGGATTCGGGAACTCCTCCGTGCGCAGGTTTCCGTTTCCGATCTCCTGCCTTCCCGGGTCGTTTCCCGCATCGCCGAACAGGGGCTTTACCGTTGAGCGAATCCGTTCCCAGCGTCACCGCGGAGTCGTGCGCCCGGCTCTCGGCCGAGGTCGCGCTACTCGAAAAGGCCGAAGAAGTGCTGGTGCTCGACCTCCGGGGTCTCGCGGGCTTCACCGATTTCTTCGTGATCGCCACCGCGCGCAGCGAGCGGCGCCGCACGACGATCGTGGACGCCGTCGGGCGTCGGCTCCGGGAGCGCGCCGGCCGAAAGCCCATCCACCTCGAGGGGTATCCGGCCGCCAGCTGGCTGCTCGCGGACTACGTGGATTTCGTGGTCCATGTCTTCTCGCCGGAGAGCCGCGAGCTGTATAAGTTGGAAAGGCTCTGGGGCGATGCCGAGCGCTGGTCTCCGGAGCCGCCGGCCGCGGTTGCGGCCGCCGCCGACACCGCGGACACCCCTTAGAATCCGACCCAAAGAAATAAATCCGATGGGCATTCGCACCCTGCTGTTTTTGGCCGCGGTCCTGCTGACGGCGGGCCTCGTGTTGGTGGTGGTGGTTTCGAACGCACAGTTCGTGACCGTCACCCTGCCGCTGTTTCTTCCGATTCAGGTGGAACTCTGGAAGGTCATGTTCGGAGGTGTGGGCCTCGGGGCAGCCGTCGCCCTGGCTTTCGATCTCGCGGGCCGGGTTCGGCGGTTGGTACGAGAGCGGCGTCTCCGCCGCGGGCGTCAGGATCTCGAGGAGGGCGAGCGGCTGTATCTCGACGGGCTCGACGAGATGGCGTCCGGGCGGTGGCCGGAGGCCCTGCTGAGCTTCGAGGCGGCGCAGGAGTACGGAGGCGCCGACGTCAAGACGCTCCGCCGCAAGGCCGATTGCCTCATGCACCTCGACCGGCCGGGAGAAGCGGCGGAGGCGCTGGAGCAGGCGGCGTCCGAGGATCGCGGGAACCGCGAGGTGTCGTACGCGCTGGCCGAGGCCCGGGAGGCGATGGGAGAACGGGAGCAGGCGCGCGCGCTGCTCGAGAAAACGATCTCCGAGGATCCCGAGGCTCCGATTACGGCTCTCGCGCGGTTGCGGGACCTCCTGGTGGAGCTGGGTGAGAACCGGCTAGCCCTTTCGGTCCAGCAGCAGCTCGTCTCTCACGTGCCGCCGTCGGCCCGCACGGCGGAGGAGCGGCGGACGCTGGCGCTCCGGCAGGCGTACGGCAAGGAACTGCTCCAAAACGGCGAGCCGGCCGAGGCGGCGCGGATTTTCCGGGCCATCCTCGAGGAGGATTCCGAGGCCGTGCCGGCCTGGGTGCGTCTCGGGGAGGCGTATCTGGCTGGAGGAAACGAAAGGGCCGCCGTCGAGACCTGGCAGAAGGCTTTCGATCTGACCGGGGCCACTGCGCCCCTCTCTGCGCTCCAGGACTACTACCTGGACCGGACCTGTCCCGAGGATGCGATCTCGGTCTGGAAGCGCGCGATCTCCGCCGCCGAGAACCCGGCGGAGAGCCAGTACCTGCTCGGAAAGCTGTACGACCGCCTCTACATGCTGGACGATGCCCTCAAGACGTTCGCCAACTTGCCACGCTCGGCTGCCCCGGCGCTTGCCGCCCGCCTCTCCCGCATCCTGGAGGGCCGCGGCGATCTTGCCGAAGCGGTGATCCGGGCCCGCGAGGTCATTTCCGCCGCCCCGGCGCTTTCCGCCGAGTACTCCTGTTCCGCCTGCGGAACCCGCAGCCCGGACTGGAGCGACGCCTGCCCGGAGTGCGGGACGTACGGCGGAGTGCGTCTCGATGTCCAGGAAGGACGCCCGGTACCGGTCGGCGAACCAGAAGGATCCCCACCCCCGGTCGTCTGACCCTTCCGGGTAGCGGCGGCGACGCTTCTGGCTCGGCCCCGGGACTCCGGGTTGTGTTTCCGCGGTCCCCGACTGGGTCTGGGCGAGGAGGGCGGGTAGCGTCGTGAGCTTCGCGGCCGTTGACGGCGATGCCGGTCTGCGGCCGGCGCTCCGAGGCTAGGGACATCCTCGCCGTCCCTGGTTGCGTCGGGGCGGTTAGTGCGGCTAGGGGTGTGCGTTTCGCGGCCTTTGGCCGCGATGCCGGCCGGAGGCCGGCGCTCCTTGGCAGCCTGTGGTGGAACCCGGGTGAGCGCCGAGAGCGGTGAGGCGCCCGGCTGACAAGGCGCGTGAGGGAGGAATACCGAGTGTATTTCGACCGAAACGCAACGCAGAGCGCCGCAAAACGCCAGTTCTCCCGGTGGGGGGCGGTTCAGCCGGGATGCATCGCCGCTCGAACGCCGCCTGGGTTTCACCACAGGCTCCTTAGGCCGCCAATCTAGTTACGAGGCGGCGCTGCCAAGGCTACATTAGACCCCGCGTGGCTCGATTGCTCCCCCGACTCCGCGGTGTTCTGCCCGTTCCGCAGCGTTTCGGGGCCACGAGGCGCCGCGATCCCTGGTGGATCACGCCGACGGCCATTTTCGTTGGCCTGAGCGCCTTCGTCGTCTATTCGACTTGGGCGGTCTTCGCCCATCACGGGGCGGAGTTCGGCAACTACGTTTCGCCGATCCACGTGCCGATGCTCTTCGGTGACACTGCCCACGCCTGGTTCGGACCGAAACCCGCGGTGTGGCCGGCTCTCCTGCCCTGGGCGCCCGGTGTCTTCCTGTTCTGGGCGCCGGCGGGGCTGCGGCTGACCTGCTACTACTACCGCGGCTCGTACTACAAGGCTTTCTGGGCGAGTCCGGCCTCCTGCACGGTGGGGAAACCGTGGAACGTCTACATTCCTCCCTCACGCGCCTTGTCAGCCGGGCGCCTCGCCGCTCTCGGCGCTCACCCGGGTTCCACCACAGGCTGCTAGCAGCCTGTCGGCAGAGTGGGGCGGAGTCCACCGGCTGGCGCGGCTCCTGGCCCCTCTCGCTGAACCCTCTTGAGTTCCACGGCCCCGAAGCCGCGTGACTTTGTCCACCGGCTGCCAACCGGGCGGTGGAGGCGTTCCCTCGGTCAACTCCTCTTCCCTCGGGGCTGTTGCCTCTGTGAAGGATTTCTCGAGGATCCCCTGCTCAGCCCGGTCTGCCCGGAGTGCGTGGACCGTCTCCGTTCCCTGACGGCCCCCACGTGTCCGAAATGCGGTCTGTTCTTCGCTCCTTCGGCGGCGCGGGGGCTTTGCGGTGAATGCCGGGTGCGCAAGCGGCCTTTCCGGATGGCGGTGGCGGCGGCGCCCTACGAGGGTGTGTTTCAGAGGGCCCTGGTTGAGCTGAAGTTCCGGCGTCGGGAGATGCTCGCCGAACTTCTGGCCGGGCCTGCCGTTCACGCCTTCCGTCACGCTCCCAGGGACCCCGAAGCTGGCGGCGAGGAGATGCTTCCCGTCGCCGTCGTCCCGGTTCCCCTGGCGTTCTGGCGCCGCCGGCGCCGAGGGTTCAACCAGTCGGAGCTACTCGCCGGGCCGGTCGCCCGGGCGCTCGGGATTCCGCTGGTTCGGAGTGTGCTGCGCCGGCGGGCGCGGCCTCCACAGACCCTGGTGAGCCCGAGCGCTCGCCGCCGCAATGTCCGGGGGGCTTTTCACGCAGGGCGGCTTCCCGAACCACTGGTTGGCCGGCCCCTCCTCCTGGTTGACGATGTGTTCACTACCGGGAGCACCGTGGAGGCGGCCGTGCGGACCCTGATCCGGGCCGGCGCCGGGCCGGTGGATGTCTTGACGGTGGCCCGGAGCGTGGGTCCGGGTGGGGCCTGACCGACCCGTCCGAGGCGCCCACGCTGCTCTACCGGCCCCCCAGCCCGGGGGACGGGATGGCGCGCCGGCGCCGGCAGCCGGGCGCGAGGCGCGTCCCCGCAAAATCCACCGGCGCCCGCCTCTGGCTAGAATCCCTCCGGCCGTCCACGCGACAGTCGCCTTCACTGCTCATGGGAACCACGCGGCGCCGGGTCCGCGCGCTCACGGTCTTCACTTGCCTGGCCGTATGGGCCGCTCCAGCCATGTCCTGGGGACCCGAGGGCCACCGGGAGATCGGAGAGAAGGCGATCGAATCCCTTCGCGATCCCCTGAAGGAGTTCTTCGAGGATCGCGAGGAGGCGCTCTACGAGCTGCTCGACGATGCCGCGCAGAGCCAGGAAGCCGCCCATTTCTTCCTCGAGCGCTACGACGAGTTCCCCTTCTACGACGTGCCGGCGACGCGCGAGTTGGCGCTCAGGCGTTTTTCCGAGGAGCAGATTGCCGAAAACGGTGACGCGCTCTGGCGTCTTCTGGAGGCTTACGACCACCTGGTGCAGGTCTTCGAAGAAGCGGACTGGAATCTCGTGCTGGAACGAGCCTGCGACGTGGCCTGGCTCGTCGGCGAGGTCGGCGTTCCGCCGAACATCTCCGCCGCCGGAGACGGACAGGCCACTCAGCAGGACGGTCTCGCCCGCCGCTTCGACACCCAGCTCCTCGAGATCTTTGGCGACAAGCTGCGGGTGCGCGACTCGGCGGCCCTGTATATCGACCGGCCGCACGAGTTCATCCGCTCGCTGCCGCTCAGGGCGTACATCTGGGTGGACAACATCATCTTCACGGACTTGATGTCGCGACGGGGGGTCGCCGACTATGACCGGTTCTACATGGACGGCATGTGGAACGAGCTCGGTGGGTTGGTCGGAGCGTTGACGACCGACGCGGCGCGCGACACCGCGAGTCTCTGGTACACCGCCTGGGTGGCGGCAGGACGCCCCGAGGTTCCCGAGACCTAGCAGCCGGTGGCGAAACCCACGCGGCGTTCGGCCGGCGATCCATCCCGGCTGACCGCGTCGCTTCGCGCCGCTCATCGTTGCGTTTCGGTCGAAATACACCAGGTATTCCTCCCTCACGCGCCTTGTCAGCCGGGCCCCCACCGGGAGAACTGGCCCCACCAGGAGAACTGGGCCTCGCCGGCCTCGGCGCTCACGCGGGTTCCACCACAGGCTGTTCACCGCGTCGCTTCGCGCCGCTCATCGTTGCGTTTCGGTCGAAATACACCAGGTATTCCTCCCTCACGCGCCTTGTCAGCCGGGCCCCCACCGGGAGAACTGGCCCCACCGGGAGAACTGGGCCTCACCGGCCTCGGCGCTCACGCGGGTTCCACCACAGGCTGCTAGTCCCGTCGACCGTTCATCCTGACCGAGCTCACCACCATCGACCCGACACCAGTCTCCGCCGGCGCCCACGATGGACCTGGAACGGGTGACCTTCGCAATTCACAGGACATTGCAACCATCCGGGCGCTCCGGACTGGTGAGCTGGACCCCGATACCGCGTGGACCGACCTCATCGGACGGCATCGCCGGCGCCTCCTCTCGCTCGCCTACCGCTTTACCGGCCAGTACCAGGAGGCCGAAGAACTGACCCAGGAGATCATCGTCCGGGTCTACCACCAACTGGACCGCTTCGACCCGCGGGCGCATTTCGCCGTGTGGCTGAACTCTGTCGCCCGGAACCACTGCATAGACCACTACCGGACGAAGGTCCGCGAGCGGCAGCGGCTGCTCCCCGATGAGGCTCGGCTGGAACGGACTCCCGGGAATGCGCTCCTGGGCCCGGACCGCGTCCTGGAAGCGCGCGAAATGCGCGCCGGTCTGCTGGCGGCACTGGATGGGCTGTCCCCCAAGCTTCGGGAAGTGGTGCAACTCCGGTTCTTCCAGGAGATGCCATACGAGGAGATCTGCGACCGCCTCGGCATCCCCGCGGGAACCGTCAAGAGCCGCATCCACCGGGGGCGCGCCGAGTTGAAGCGTCTCCTCATCGCCGCCAGGAGCGCGCCCGGCCGGCCGCCCGGTTTAACGACCCCACGGAGATTCACATCATGAAACTCAGCACTCGCACCGACGGCAGCGCCGTAGTGGTTCGCGTCGAAGTCGCTCGTCTTGTCTATTCCACCCTCGATTCCTTTGTGGAGCAGGTTGGCGCCCACCTCGAAACCGACCGGCCGGTGGTGGTCTTCGATCTCTCGCCGGTGAACTATCTGGATTCGGCGGCGATAGGGTGCCTCATGGACCTCTACCGGCGGGCCTCGGCAAACCAGGGCCGGATCGCCCTCTCGGGGGTCATGGAGCGGGTGGAGAGAATGCTCAGGATGACGGGAGCCCACGAGTTCATTCCGATCCATGGATCGACCGAGGAGGCGGTTCGCGCCCTCGTGGGAAGCTCCGGGGGGAATGAATGATGCGGTCCATTCGAATGCGGGGCGGCCGCGAAATCGAGCTCGACGGCGACCTACTCGCGATTCTTGAGGCGCTGTACCGCGAGGTCTCGGTGCGGAGCGAGTTCCGCAACACCTACGAGGCCATGACCCGGGAGATCAGCCACCTCGTGGACGAGATGGACGCCGGCGAGCGCCGCAGCTACCTGATAGAAAGCCTGTTCCTGAACGTCGTCCGCTATGAGAACGAGCGGCTCGCGGCGTTTCTCAGGATGGTCGAAACCTCTGACCACGAGGACTGATCGGTTGAAACGAAGTCTTCCAGCCCTGGCCTGCCTTCTCGGCGCGGCGCTCTGCGGAGGTTTCGCGGCCGCTTCCGGGAACGCTCTCCAGCGGGGGCCGCGCCTCGAGATCGAGCCCGGCGAGTGGGATTTCGGGCGGGCGGCCCCCGGTGAGGTGCTCGTGCACGAGTTCGCCTTGAAGAACACCGGACGCCGGGATCTGGAGATCGGCCGCATTGCGTCGGCGTGCGCCTGCGCGGCGGCGGTGACCGACCGCACGGTGATCCCTCCGGGGGAGGCGGCGACGCTCCGGGTGACCCTCGAAACCCGGCGCTACCGGGGCGTGCTCGAGCGCTGGCTCACCATCCGGTCCAACGGCTCGCGGAGAGCGACGCGTCTGAAAGTGCGGGTATATGTCGAAGCCGCCTGGTAAACCGTTTGCGCCCGGCCTCCACCCGCCGGAAGCTCTCAGCGGCCCGCTACCACCAGATAGAGCCAGTTCACCAGCAGGATGACCATCGCGGCCCGGAACACGAACCGCTGGCGGCCCGGAGCGAACCACGGCGGCGTCAATCCCAGGACTAGCGCCACCCCGCTCGTGGCCATCCCCGCGTGGAGCAGGGTGAGCGCCGGATTCCAGACGAACGCCTCAAGGGGTGCGCCGCGCCCGAGCGCCGCGGTGGCGCGGACGCCACCGCAGAACGGGCAGGGCAGGCCCGAGAGGGCCTTCACGCCGCACAGGGTCACGTCCCCGGCCAGGTCCTGGAGCAGGACGGAGACGCCCAGGCTGATCGCCGACAGCGCGAGGAGCGCAAGTCCCTGATGCCGGCTGCTGAGCACGGCGTTCATTCTCTCCATTCCGGCGCCGGCTGCTGCCCGGTACGCACCGAACAGCCGGAGAACGGAGTAATGCGGCCCAGTTCTCCCGGTGGGGGCTCGGCCAGCGATGTACTCCGGCTGGCCCCCACCGGGAGAACTGGCCGCGCCGCTTCGCGTCGCTCATCGTTGCGCCTCGCTCGAAATACACTCGGCCCAGTTCTCCCGGTGGGGGCTCCTCTCTCGCGCGCCTTGTCAGCCGGGCAGCTCACTGGCCTCGGCGCTCACGTCACTCCGTCCTCAGGCTGTTAACAACCGGTGGTGAAACCCAGGCGGCGTTCGCCCGGCGATCCATCCCGGCTGAACCACTCCGCTTCGCTCCGTTCTTCGTTGCGTTTCGGTCGAAATACACCCGGTATTCCTCCCTCACGCGCCTTGTCAGCCGGGCGCCTCACCGGGCTCGGCGCTCACCCGGGTTCCACCACAGGCTGTTAACCCGTGGCGCGATCGAAGCAGCGCCCCCTCCCGCTCGGGACGGATAACGGCACGAACGGGGTTTCGGCCGCCCTGGGGGAGGTCGTTCAGGATCGGTACCGGACATACGCGCTTTCGGTCATCGGCAGCCGGGCGCTGCCCGACGTGCGCGACGGTCTCAAACCGGTGCAGCGCCGGATCCTCACCACCATGTGGCGTCAGGGGCTCCGCGCGGAGGGTCGCTTCCGCAAGTGCGCGAAGGTGGTGGGAGATGTGATGGGTGGCTACCACCCGCACGGCGACGCGGCCATCTACGAAGCTCTCGTACGGATGGCGCAGCCGTTTGCGTCCCGGTTGCGCCTGATCGAGGGCGCGGGCAACTTCGGCTCCCTCGACGGCGATTCGGCGGCGGCGATGCGTTACACCGAATGCCGGCTGGCGGAGGCCGCCGAGGATGTGCTCGGCGAGATCGGGCTGGACACGGTTCCCCATCGTCCAACGTATGACGGGACCCGCACCGAACCGGTCGTCCTTCCCACCCGGCTGCCGCTGCTGTTGGTCAACGGATCCACCGGGATCGCGGTCGGAGTCGCCACCAACATCCCGCCCCACAACCTCTTCGAGGTGGTTCGGGCGCTCATCCGGCTTCTCGGCGATCCGGCGCTCGGCTCCCGCGAGCTGGCGGAGACGGTTCGGGGACCGGACTTTCCGACGGGAGGGGAGATCCTGGATCCCCCCGAGCGGCTCGCCCAGATCTACGAAGAGGGGCGGGGATCCATCCAGGTGCGCGGCACGGTTACCGACGGGGGGGTGCGGCGTCACATCAGGACGCTCTTCATCACCTCGGTCCCGTACGGAGTGAACAAGGCCCAGCTCGTCCAGCGCCTCGGCGAGATCGTGGCCGACCGGTCGCTTCCCGCGCTGCTGGACGTCAGCGATCTCTCGACCGACGACGTCCAGATCCGGCTCGAGGTGAGGAAGGACGTCGACCCGGAAAAGATCTTCGCTTTCCTCTACAAGCGCACGCCGCTCCAGTCCTCGGTGGCGATGGACCTCACCTGCCTGCGTTTCGAGCGGTCCGCCGGCGGGGCGCCCGAAAGAGTGGGCCTTCGCACCCTCCTTCAGGATTTTCTCGACTTCCGCCGCGAAGTGGTGCGCCGGCGGCTCGAGGACGAGCGCCGGAAGCTCCTCGGCAGGCTCCACATCCTCGAGGGGTTCGCCAAGGTCTTCGACGTTCTCGACCGGATCCTGAAGATCGTGCGCGCTTCCGACGGAAAAGCCGATGCCGCCGCCAAGATCATGGCCGAGCTGCCGCTTGACCGGGAGCAGACGGAGGCGGTGCTCGAACTCAAGATCTACCGCCTTGCGCGTCTCGAGATTCAGGTGATCCTCGAGGAGATGAAGCGGCGGAAGAAACGGCTCGGCGAAGTGAAGGAGCTCCTGGCGAGCGAGGAAGCGATCACCGTGCTGGTACGCGAGGAGCTGGTCGAAATCCGCGACCGGCCGTGGCCCGGGCAGGAGCGCCGCACGCAATTCCCGGAGTCCGCCGAAGTGGTCGATTTTGCGGAAGAGGACTTCATCCTGGCCGAGGACACGACCCTCGTCCTCACGCGCGACGGCTGGATCAAGCGTCAGCGCGAGGTCCGGGAACTGGACAAGCTGCGGCTTCGCGAGGGGGACGAGGTGCTCGCGCTCGAGCCCGGCAGCACGCGCGCGCCGTTCATCCTCTTCTCGTCATTGGGCACGGCGTTCACCGCCCGGATCACCGACATCCCGGCGACCACCGGGTACGGGGATCCGGTTCAGAAGATGTTCGCGCTTCGGGACGGAGAACGGATCGTGAGCGTGGCGTGCCTGGACTCCCGCGCTCTCGGGGGGCCGATCTCCGCGGCCGATGGGGGTCTTCCGGAGCTCCACGCGATCGCGCTGACCCGGAGCGGCTATGCGCTGCGCTTCAGCCTGGACGGATTTCAGCAGCCGTCGAACCGGAACGGCCGGCGCTTCGCCCGGTTGAAGGAGGGCGACGAAGTCCTCGGAGCCGTGCTCACCACCGGTGAGGAAACCCTCATCCTGGCTACCCGCGACGGTCGCGCGCTCCTGTGCGATGTCGAGGAGATCAACGTCCTCTCGGGCGCCGGGCTTGGGGTGAGGGCGATCAATCTCGGCCCCGGAGATCAGGTGATCGGTTTCCGGGTGGCGCGCCGCAGGGAACCGCTCGCCGTGGAGACCCGCGGGGGAGGGAGGCGCCTGATCGCCGCCGGGGACAAATTCCGGGTTGGGGCGCGTGGCCGTCGGGGCCAGCTCGTCAACAAGGCAGGCTTCGAAAAGGTAAGGCCCGACATCCGGCTGCCCGAGCCGCTGAAGGGACCGCCGTGAGCTCCCGGGACGACTACACCGCCCGCGACATCACCGTCCTCGAGGGCCTCGCGCCGGTGAGGAAACGCCCGGCGATGTACATCGGGGGAACGGACCTCGAGGGACTCCACCACCTGGTGTGGGAAATCCTGGACAACAGCGTGGACGAAGCCATGAATGGGCACGCGTCCCGGATTGACGTGACCCTCAAGAAGAGCGGCGAGCTTTGTGTCACGGACAACGGCCGCGGGATCCCGGTGGATGTCCACAAACCCTCCGGAAAGCCCGCCATCGAGGTGATCCTCACGACGCTCCACGCGGGCGGGAAGTTCGATCGGGGGGCGTACCACGCTTCCGGCGGCCTCCACGGCGTCGGGGCGTCGGTGGTGAACGCGCTGAGCTCCTCGCTGACGGCGAAGGTCCGGCGCAACCGCCGGCAGTGGGAAATGCGTTTCCGGCGCGGCAAGCCCCTCGGGAAACTGAAGGAGACCGGGACGGGCAAGGGGACCGGCACGGAGATCACCTTCCTGCCCGACCGCGAGATCTTTCCGGATCCGAAGCTCGACGGAAAACGGATCGCCGTCCGGATGCTCCAGACCAGCTACCTCCACCGTGGTCTCCACCTGACCTTCTCGGACGAAACGTCCGGGGAAGCGCACGACTGGAAGGCGGCGCGCGGCCTGCCCGACTACTTCGACGCCGTGGTTCGGGAGCGGAAGCTGACCCTGGCCCACGAGGCGGCGTTCGAGCTTTCGCGGGATCCGCTCGACGGTGAAGGCCGTCTGGAATTGGTGCTTGGCTGGACCGAGGCTCCGCGCGAGGAGTTCCGCAGCTACGTCAACGGGATCCCGACGGGGTCCGGCGGATCGCATGAGACGGGTCTCCGCGACGGACTCTCCAAGGCGGTCCGGAACTATCTGGAGACTCATTCCCTGATTCCGAAGGCGCTTACCATCGCGGCCGAGGACGTGCGGGAGGGGGTGCTCGCGATCCTCAGCGTGTTCCTGCCGGAGCCGCAGTTCCAGGGTCAGACCAAGGACCGGCTCAACAATCCCGAGCTGCGGGCGCCGGTGGACTCGGCCGTGCGCCTCGAACTCGAGCGCTGGCTCAACCAGTCGCCGACTGCGGCGGAGCGGATCGCGAACCGGGTGGTGCTCGCCGCCCGGGCCCGCGAGGCGTCGCGCGCCGCGTCGGCGGCGGTCTCCCGAAGAACCGAGACCAGGACCCGCAGCGTCCTGCCGGGCAAGCTGAGCGACTGCGCCTCGAGGAACGCCGGCGAGACCGAGATCTTCATCGTCGAGGGAGACTCGGCCGGAGGGTCCGCGAAACAGGGGCGGGACCGTATGCGCCAGGCCGTCCTCCCTCTCCGGGGCAAGATCCTGAACGCCGCGCAGGCTACCCGGGCGAAGGTCGCCGAGAACGCCGAGCTGAGGGACATCGCGCTCGCGCTGGGCTGCGGAACCGGCGACGCCTGCGACCCGGAAAAACTCCGCTACCGGAGGGTGGTGTTGTTGGCCGATGCCGATGCCGACGGGAACCACATCACGACCCTGCTGCTCGCCTACTTCGTCAAGTTCATGTGGAAGCTGCTCGAAGCGGGACGGATCTTTGTCGCGCAACCGCCGCTCTATCGGCTCGAGATCGGTGGCAGCACCCACTGGGCGCGGGACGAGGCGGACAAGGAGGCAATCCTCCGAAAGGCGGGCGCGAAGAACCCGACGATCACCCGGTTCAAGGGACTCGGAGAGATGCAGCCGAAGGTGCTCTGGGACACGACGCTGAACCCCGAGACCCGGAGTCTGCTCCGGGTGGAAATCCTCGACCGAAAGACCGCGGACACCTTTGTCATGAAGCTGATGGGCAAGGACCCCGCCGAGCGCCGACTCCTCATCCGGGACGGCGCCCCGGACCCCGCCGCGCTGGATTTGTAAGGCTCAGGCGGCGGGGACGGGAGGGACCGCCGGCCAGTTCTCCCGGTGGGGGCCTCCAGACCGGCACCGCCCGCCACGGGCGGGCGAAACCGACGCGGCCGAACGACCTGACGGCGCGGGTCCGGGCGGCTACCATCACCGCCTCGTGCGCGCCGGAATCGTCGGTTTTGCCGCTTCCGGCAAGAAGACCCTCTTTTCGCTCCTGACCCAGGTGGCTCAGGCTGGCTTTGCGGCCGGCGCGAAGCGCGGCGCGCTGGCGGTTCCCGACGAGCGACTCGAAACCCTGACGCGGCTCCACAAGTCGAAGAAGACGACTCCCGCCACCGTCGAGGTGGTACTCGTCCCCGCTCTCCGGCGGGGGGCTTCGGGGCAGACGGAGAACCTGGCCGCGTTACGGGAGGTGGACACGATCGTCCACGTCGTGCGCGCCTTCGAGGATCCGACCGTCCCCTCGCCGTTCGAGTCGGTGGATCCCGGCCGAGATGCGGCGAATCTGGAACTCGAACTACTGCTGACCGATCTCGCGGTCCTGGAGAAGCGGATTAAGCGGCTCGACGCGGACCGGGCTCGGGGCAAGCCGGAAGCGGTGCGCGGAGAGCGGGATCTGCTCGACCGCGCGCGCCAGGAGGTGGAGCGGGAGATTCCCCTGCGCGAAGCGTTGAGCGCGGCCGACCGGAAGCGCCTCGTCGGCTACGGATTGATGAGCGCGAAGCCGCAGTTGCTGGTCGTGAACGCCGATGAAACCGAGGCGGCGCGGGACCCCGCGAGCTGGCCGGGACTCGAAGAGATCGCCCGGCGTCCGGAGACCCGGCTCGCGGCGGTATCAGCCCGGATCGAGGCGGAAATCGCGGAGCTTCCGGAGGAAGACGCCGCCGAGTTCCGACGGGACATCGGGGTTGAGGCGGGCGCCGCCGAGCGGATCGTCCGGGCCATCTTCGAGTTGATGGACCGCGCCACCTTCTACACCGCTGCGGATAACGAAGCGCGGGCGTGGCTCATCCGCAGGAATACACGTGCCCAGGAGGTGGCAGGAGCGATCCACTCCGACATGGAGCGGGGATTCATCCGGGCGGAGGTTGTTTCCTACGACAGGCTGGTGGAGTGCGGGTCCTGGGACACCGCGCGGAAACGGGGGGCGCTGCGGCTGGAGGGGAAGGACTACCCGGTCCAGGACGGAGACGTGCTGGTGATCCGGTTCCACGTGGGCTGAGGGCTGGCGGACGAACCGTTCCGCAGGTCGGGAGTACGTGGTTTCGCGGCCCTGCGGGCCGCGAGTGCCGGTCTGAAGGCCCCCACCGGGAGAACTGGCCGGCGTTCCCGGGCCGGCGCGCCACTGCTCCTGATGGGGTACGGGCCGAGACGGGAGCCGTCCCGACGGTTGGGGCCTGCGCCGCCGCGGCCCTGCGGGCCGCTGTGCCGACCGGAGGTCGGCGTTCCAAGCCGTCCCCGCGCTTTTTCTCGGTCGGCGTCCCCGCCGTTCGCTGCGCTGTCGCGCCGCGGTGCCGGGCCTCACCGGGAGAACTGCCCAGAGGTCGGCGTTCCCGTGCGTGCGCGCCCTGATGCGGGGTGGGACCGGTGTTCCGGGTCCGGTGGAGCCCGGCGGTGGGACGCGACTCCGGTTATTGGGCTACGAAGGTTCTTCTGGTGGCAAATTATGGCTAGAAGTGGTAATAATAGGGAGACCTTCCTTCTCATTCAACGATCAAATCCAGACTCAGGTCTCGGAGTGGGCGGGGAGGAGCCCACGCACCGCTCAAAGCCCCCTCCGACCTCGTGTTTCGCGGCAACCACCCCGCCACTGTGGACCCGAAGGGGAGACTGAAGGTTCCGGCCGCTTTCCTTGAATCGCTGAAGCAGTTCGGCACCCGGGTCTTCATCACCAGCCTCGACGGGGAGTGTGTCTCCATCTATCCGATGCCGGTCTGGGAAGAGATCGAGTCCCGGACGAAGAGCCGCGGGGAACTGGATCCGACACGGCGGAAATTCCGTCTGACCACCAACTTCTACGGGCAGGTCGCTGAACTGGACGCCCAGAAACGGCTCCTCATTCCCCAGCATCTGCGGACCCGCGTGAACACCGTGGGCAAGGTGGATGTCCTGGGGCACGGGCGCTACCTCGAGGCATGGGATCACGAGACCCTGCTGGCCCGCGTCGAGGGCGATCCGCTCAGTGAAGACGACCTGGCCGTCCTGGCCCAGGAGGGAATCTGATTCTGGATTCCGGCCGGCATGCTTGCTCAGCTCCCCTTCGCTCCCCGTCCGGCGCCGGCTCGGTTCCCGCTCCCGGCCTTCCGGGGCGGTCTCTCCTTTGGGGCTCGGCCTGAAATGAGCGCGCCGACGACACCGGATCCGCCGGCGCACGTGCCGGTGCTCCGGGACACCGTGATGCGCTGGCTGGCCCCGCGCTCCGGCGGACGTTATGTCGACGCCACCTTCGGGCGCGGCGGACACACCAAAGCCATCCTCGAGACCGCCCCCGGTGCTCAGGTGCTGGGTCTCGACAAGGATCCGGAGGCCGCGCAGGCCGCGGCCGCGCTGGCCGCCGGGGAGCCGCGCTTCCGCTTCCTCGCGGGGGACTTTTCCGAGCTTGGTTCCGCGCTCGACCGCGCGGGGTGGGACCTGGTGGACGGGATCCTTCTCGATCTCGGGCTTTCCAGCCCGCAGCTCGAAACGCCGGGACGCGGTTTTTCGCTCCGGCACGACGGCCCGCTGGACATGCGGTTCGACCCTGGCTCCGGGGAGACGGCGGCCGAACTGCTCGACCGGCTCGAGGAGCGGGAGATCGCCGATCTGCTGTTCGGGATGGGGGAGCGGCGGTCCCGCGCCATTGCCTGGCGCATCGTGGGGCGCCGGCCGCTCCGCACGACCGGAGATCTGCGCGCGGCGGTGATCGCCGCCGTCGGTCCTCGGCGGGGGCGCATCGATCCCGCCACCCGGACCTTCCTCGCGGTCCGTTCCGCGGTGAATCGCGAGCCGCAGGTTCTCTCGGCCGCACTGCACCAGGCCCCCGACCGGCTCCGGAGGGAAGGCGTCCTGGCCGTGATCTCCTATCACTCCGGGGAGGATCGCCCCGTAAAGCACACTTTCCGGCGACTGGCCGAGCAGTCCCGGTTCGAGCTGGGCACGCGGCGGCCCATTCGTCCGGACGAAGACGAGTCCAGCGCGAACCGCCGGTCGCGGAGTGCGTGCCTCCGCATCTTGCGTCGCATCGAAGAGGCCCCGGGGGAGGTTGCGCGCCCGGAGGGGGATGGACGATGACTCCGGAACGCTTCGAGGTGACGTACCG
Organism: Candidatus Marinacidobacterium sp.; assembly: GCA_965250045.1. Classification (GTDB taxonomy): domain Bacteria; phylum Acidobacteriota; class Vicinamibacteria; order Marinacidobacterales; family Marinacidobacteraceae; genus Marinacidobacterium. The sequence continues at coordinate 407,208 of OZ252286.1, read as the reverse complement.
CCCGGACAACCAGTGGCTGCACCGGAAACTCGACCGCACCCGGTACGCGCAGCTTCTCCTCTATCTCGCCATCGGCATCTTTGCCCTGGCGGCGGCGGTCGCTGCCACCTGGCCGCACCTCGAAGCCATCCGGCTCGGCTACCGGGTGGAAGAACTGCGCCTGGAGCGGGAGCAGCTCGAAAAAGACATCGCGCGGTACCAACTCGAGCTGACCGAACTCACCGACCCGCGGTCCGTTGAGCGGATCGCCCGGGAAACATATGGGTTGGAACCCGCCGGGGAGCGGGTGGTGCTCGAAGCCCCGGCCGCCGCCGGGGTGCTTCTGGATCCAGGGAGTTCGGACCCGCAATGAGCCCCCGGCGACCGAACCCGGGCCCAGGTGGGTGGAAACGTCCTCCGAACAGCCTGTTCCCCGATATCCCGGCGCCGCTCCTTCCAGCGGCGGCCCGGAAGGCGTCCCGCCGGCCGAAGCGCCGGCGCGCACCTTCACCTGCCGCCGCTCCGCGATTCCCGCCGCCGTCCCCGGAAATCGGCGCCGGGTCGTCGGCAAACGGCGGGGGAGCGGCGCTGCGGCGGCGGGCGGCGGTGGGCGCGGTCCTGATCGCGGTATGGGCAGCTCTGATCCTCGGCCAACTGGTCCAGATCCAGGTTCTCGATCACGAAACGATGGTGCGGCGCGCCGCCAGTCAACATCATCACGAACTCACCATTCCGCCGTTCCGAGGGAGCATCTACGACCGCAACGGGAGGCCACTGGCGATCACCGTCGCGGTGGACTCGGTGTATGTGGTCCCGCCCGATTATTCAGCGGCGGCGATCCCGGCAGCGGCGCGTCGTCTCGCAGCGTGTCTCGAGGTGCCGAGCGCCCTGGTCGAGCGACGACTGCGGCGCGCCTCCCGGTTCTCCTGGCTCAAGCGCAAGGCCACGGCGGATCAGGTCGCGTGCGCCGCCGAAACCGGTTTCCCGGTGGGAACCATCGAGGAATACGGCCGCTTCTATCCCGGCGCCGAGCTCGCCGCCCACGTTCTGGGTTTCGTGGGGGCGGACAACGATGGCCTGGGCGGCATCGAGTTCGCTCTTGACGGGGTGCTGCGGGGAGAACCCGGACGCCGCACCGTCTGGACCGACGGCCGACGGACGGGCCGGGGAAGCCGCGTGGTGCGGGAGTCGCGCCCGGGGGCCGACATCGAACTGACGATCGATTCCTACCTGCAGGCTGTTGCCGAGGAAGAACTCGAGCGGGCCATTGCCGAGTTTTCGGCAACGGCGGGCGCCGTCATTCTGGTTGAGCCCCAGACGGGCGAGGTGCTGGCGATGGCCAGCGCTCCGTCGTTCGACCCGAACCACGCAGAGGCGTATCCCCCGGCGACGCTCGCCAATCGGTCGATCACCGATCCGTACGAGCCCGGATCGGTCTTCAAGATCTTCACCGCGGCTGCCGCTCTCGAGGAGGGAGTGACGAATGAGGAAGAGCAGTTCGACACGTTCGGGGGCAGCTACCGCATCGGCGCGCGGGTCGTCCGCGACTGGCAACCGCTCGGGTCTCTGACCTTTGCCGGCGTGATCCAGCGCTCCTCCAACATCGGCACCCTTCAGGTTGCATCGCGCCTCGGTTCCGAAACCCTCCGCGCCTATCTGGACGCCTTCGGATTCGGAGAACCGACGGGGCTGCCGCTCGGCGCGGAGAGTCGCGGAATCGTGCCGGGCAGGGGTGTCTGGCGACGGATCCGGCTGGCGACCGTGTCCTTCGGCCAGGGGATCGCCGTGACTCCCGTCCAGCTCGTCCAGGGCGTCAACACGATCGCGACGGGCGGCATCCGCCTGCCCCTCCGTCTCATCCGCGGGATCGAGGGGGAGGCGCAACCCTTCGCAACCGGCCACCGGGTCGTGACCCCGATGACTGCGGCCCGGGTGGGCCAGCTTCTGGTCGGGGTCGTCCAGGATGGAACCGGCGGCAACGCGGGCGTGGACGGCTTTTCCATCGCCGGGAAGACCGGGACCGCTCAGAAGGCGGAGCCGGGAGGCTACTCGGCGACCGACTACACCGCCTCGTTCGCCGGCTTTGCGCCTGCTCGCGACCCCCTGTTCACCGGGGTGGTGATCCTCGACGTCCAAAAGCCCAACCACAGCGGGGCGAACGCGGCGCGCGTGTTCGGAAGGATCGCGGACCGCGTGCTTTGGCGTTATCGGAAGACCGGATGGGGGACCGAGCGTCTGGTTAGTTCCGGCCGGGGTATTCCCCAGCTCGGGAGAGATCGGGCCGGCCGGGTGGCGCCCGCTTCCTGGCGCTACGAAACGCCGACCGATGGGAGCCTCGCGGCGCGCGACCTTGTTGCCCGGCGGCTGCGCAGCGCCGACGCCGCGGGGCCGGGAACACCGAAAAGCACTCTGATCGCGGGGACCGCCGCGCCGGCCACGGGGCGTCTGCGGGCCGTGGCGGACGACATCCGATCCCCGGCGCCCACGGCCGGGTGGCTGATCCCGGCCTCGCTCCCGGACGCCGCGACCGAATCCCGAGGCGGCCCGGAGGATCCGGCGGCCGGAGCGGATCCGGCGGCGGCAGTGGAGTCCACGCCGGAACCGTCCGTGGGAAACCGCGGGAGCCATCCGGAATGACCGCCGAGGGAGTGCCCTGCCGTCCAACGAACGCCGGAGTTCCCGACGCGTCTGTTCTCGACGCCTCTGGGCGGATGGCCGGAGGAGCCCGATCCTGCCGCCTGCGAGAACTCCTCGAAGGCCTGGACGCGGAACTTTCGAAAGGCGCCGGCGAGCAGGAGGTGCGGGGCGTCACCTGCGATTCGCGGCGCGTCGGGCGCGGAAGCCTCTTCATCGCCACCCGGGGAGAGCGCTTCGACGGTCACGACTTCGTGCCGGCGGCCGCCGCCGCGGGGGCCGTGGCCGCGGTCGTGGAAGCGCCACCGAAGTCGCAGATTCCCTTTGCCCAGGTCGAGGATTCCCGCCGCGCTGCCGGCCCGGTCGCCGCCGCGTTCCACGGCCGCCCTTCGGAGCGGATGCGGCTCGTGGGAGTCACCGGGACGAACGGCAAAACGACCGTGGCCTGGCTGCTCGACGGGTTCTTTCATCGGGAAACGGCGGGAAGCCTCTACTGCGGCACGGTGGGGCACCGCGCGCGGGTCGGCGGCCGTCTCCTGGAGCCCACCGCTTCGGGTCTCACCACCCGCGAGGCTCCCGAGTTTCAGTCCCTGTTGGCCGCCGCCCTCGCCTCCGGCTGTCGCGCCGGAGCGGTCGAGTGTTCCTCGCACGGCCTCCGGCAGGGGAGGCTCGGAGGGACCGTCTTCGAGGCGGCGATCTTCACGAACCTCACCCGCGACCATCTCGATTTTCACGGGGGGTTCGACTCCTACTTCCACGCCAAGCGGGAACTCTTCACGGAGCTGCTCCGTCCAGGCGGGACGGCGGTCGTCGGCTGGGATGATCCCTATGGCGTTCGGCTCGCCGAAGACCTTCGGGAGCTTCGTCCTGACGTGAGCGTCGTGGGCTTCGGGAACGCGCCCGGGGCCACGATCCGCCTCGGTGCGATCCGTTCCGACCTCGACGGCACCCGGGTGGCGGTGGACGGTCCGGCGGGGTCTCACCAACTCGCAAGCCCGATGCTCGGGCACTTCAGCGGGCTGAACCTGGCGGCGGCGTGGGGGGCGCTCACTGCCATGGGGTTCGACGGAGCCCGCGTCGCCGAGGTCCTTTCGGCCATCCCCCCGCCTCCCGGTCGCATGGAGCGGATCGGAGTACCCGGTGGAGGGCGTCGGCGGGAGCGGGAGCCGGCGGTCCTGGTGGACTACGCGCACACCCCGGACGCGCTGGCCCGGGCCCTGGCGGCCGCCCGCTGCCTGGTGGGCGAGGGCCGCCTGCTCGTGGTCTTCGGCTGCGGGGGCGAACGCGACCGGGGCAATCGACCGCTCATGGGAGACGCCGCGGCCCGGCTCGCCGACCGGGTGATCCTCACCTCGGACAACCCCCGCGGGGAGGAGCCCGACGCCATCATCGCCGAGATCCGGGTCGGCGCCGAGAACCCCGCCCTCGGCGCCGAGGTGCTCCTGGAACCGGATCGGCGGCGCGCCATCGAGAGCGCGGTGTCGGTGGCCGGACCGCGCGACCTGGTCCTCGTCGCGGGCAAGGGCCACGAGACACACCAGCAGTTGGGAAACACGCGGATCCCCTTCGATGACCGGCAGGTCGCCGCAGGCGCGCTGGAGCTCGCGCTCTCGTGAGACTCCACGGCGACGAGGCAGCCCGGGCGATGGCGGGCGCTCTCGAAGGCGCGGCGGGGGTGGCTACCGGCGTTTCGATCGACTCCCGCACGCTCGCTCCGGGCGATCTCTTCTTCGCGATCCGGGGGCCCCGTCATGACGGCCACGCCTTCGTCGCCGACGCGTTCCGCCGGGGCGCTCCGGGCGCGGTGGTCGAGAGTGGATACCGGGACCTGCCGGAAGCCCTGCCGGAAACGATAACGGGCCGTTTCCTGATCCGGGTTGCGAATCCAACGGAGGCGCTCGGGGCGCTCGCCCGGGAAGAGCGGTTGAAGAGCGGCGTCCGGATCGTCGCGATCACCGGAAGCCTCGGCAAGACCACCACCAAGGAAGCGGCGGCGGCCGCCATCGGCGCCGGACGGTCCGTTTTTCGTTCCCGAGGGAACCTGAACAACCAGTGGGGGCTTCCCCTCTCGCTGCTCGCCCGCGAAGACGAAGAAGTGGGGGTCGTGGAGCTTGGGATGTCGGCTCCGGGCGAGATCCGGACCCTTACCGAGATCGCAGTGCCCGACTGCGGCGTCCTGACCACCATCGCCGAAGCGCATCTGGAGTACTTCGGGTCCATCAGCGCCATCGCCGCGGCAAAGGGGGAGCTCTTCGAGGCTCTGCCCCCCGGGGCGACCGCGGTCGTGAACGCCGACGACGAGCGCGTCCGAGGGCAGGCGCACCGCTTTTCGGGACGGCGCGTGACCTACGGGTTTTCCGAGGGAGTGGATGTCCGGGGCACGGCCTACGCGGCGCGTCCTTCCGGCCTTGCTTTCGAGGTCAGCGCCTTCGGCGGTCCCGTCATGTCGGTGTCATGCGGGCTCGCCGGCCGGCACAACGCGGGCAATGTGCTCGCTGGCCTCGCCGCGGCCACCGTCCTCGACGTGCCCCTTGAATGCGCCGCCGAGGGGGTGGCGGAGCTGGCGCCGCTCCCGGGCAGAGGAACGAGGCTGCGGCTTCGCAGTGGAGCGGTCGCCCTGGACGAGACGTACAACTCCAGCCCCCACGCGCTGCGCGCCGTCCTGCGCGAATTCCCGGCCCAGTCTGCGGCGCGGCGCATTCTGGTGGCGGGCGACATGCTCGAACTCGGCGAACACGCCGAGCCGATGCATCGCGCCTGCGGAGAGCTCGCGAACGAGTTGGCGCTCGATCTGGTCGTTGGGGTCGGACCCCTGGGGCGGGTGCTCGCCGAGGCGGCCGCCGCCCTCGGATCGAACACCCTCGCCGCGGATGATCCGGATGAGGCCGCAGCGTTGCTTGAGGGCGTGCTGCGCGAGGGCGATCTGGTGCTGTTCAAGGCCTCCCGGGCGGTCGGACTCGATGCTTCGCTCCGCCGGCTCGAAGCCCCGGTGACGGGGAGCGGGGGAGACGCCTGATGCTCGGCGAGCTGCTCTTCTCGTTTGCGGACGAGATCAGCGCCTTCAACGTGTTCCGGTACGTGTCGGTGCGCACCGCGGCGGCGGCCGCCACCGCCATCATCCTCTCGCTCGGTCTTGGGCCCTTTGTGATCTCGCGTCTGTCCCGCCTCCGGGTGGGTGAGGGGATCCGCGCCGACGGCCCGGCGCACCACCACAAGGCCGGCACTCCGACGATGGGCGGAGTCCTGATCGTGGGTTGTGTGATCCTTTCCACGCTGCTCTGGGCCGATCTGGGGAACGTGCTCGTTTGGGTGGCGGTCGTGGCCATGGCGGCCTACGGGACGCTGGGCTTCGTCGACGACTGGAAGAAACTGCGGCGCGGGGACGGGATCGGACTGAGCGCCCGGACGAAGTTCGGGGTCCAGCTCCTGCTCGGGTTGGCGGTCGGAAGCTTCCTGCTCTGGTACTCCGGCACCGGCGGCTTCACCACCCGCGTCGTCTTCCCCTTCTGGAAGGAGTTCCAGCCGGAGCTGGCGCTGTTGTTCGTACCCGCGGTCATGGTGGTCCTCCTTGCCTCCTCGAACGCGGTGAACCTGACCGACGGCCTCGACGGTCTCGCCGCCGGCTGCGTGCTGATCGCGGCCGCCGTGTATACCGCCCTCACCTACCTCGCCGGGCACGCCGAGTTCTCGGCCTATCTCGACATCCTGTACCTGCCGGGCGCCTCCGAGGTGACCATCTTCGGAGCGGCGATCACCGGCGCCGCGCTGGGTTTCCTGTGGTTCAACGCCCACCCCGCACGCGTCTTCATGGGCGACGTGGGATCGCTCGCTCTCGGCGCGGCAATCGGGATGCAGGCGATTCTGATCCGGCAGGAAATGCTGCTCGTGCTGGTGGGCGGGGTGTTCGTCCTCGAAACCGCCTCCGTGATCCTGCAGGTGGCCAGCTTCAAGCTCACCGGACGGCGGCTTTTCAGGATGGCCCCCCTGCACCACCATTTCGAACTCGCCGGCTGGCCGGAGACCCAGGTGAGCGTCCGGTTCTGGATCCTGGCCGTCCTCTGTGCGCTCGCCACCCTCACCACCCTGAAGCTGCGATGACCAATGACGGAGCTTCCAGACACCGTCCCGGGGCCGGACGTACTGGTGCTCGGTGCTGGCGCGAGCGGCCAGGCGGCGGCGCGCTATCTCTGCCGGATCGGGCGGCAGGTGCTGGTGGCGGACTCCCGTCCGGAACCGGCGATTCCGGCGGCCTCCGCGTTCCGGTCGCTGGGAGCGCGCGTTCACTTCGGGGGCCATCCCCCGTCCTTGCTGGCCGGGATGGCGCTGCTGGTGACGAGCCCCGGAGTCCCGCCGCGGGCGGACATCCTGCGAGCGGCCAAGCGGGAGGGAATCCCGGTCTGGGGCGAACTCGAGCTGGGATACCGAGCGCTGGGCGAGCCCTGGGACCGGATCGTGGCGGTGACGGGGACCAAGGGAAAGTCCAGCGTCGTGACTCTGCTGGCGAAAGCGCTCCGGGCTCAGGGGACCCCGGTCCGGGCCTGCGGGAACCTCGGCGAACCCCTTACCGCGCTCGCCGGATCGTTCGGCCCCGATCAGATCGCGGTGGTCGAAACATCGAGTTTCCAGTTGGCGACGGTCGCCCGCTTCCGGGCGCGCGTCGCCGTGATGCTGGAGGTGGGTCAGGACCATCTCGACTGGCACCCGGATCTCGCCGACTACCGCCGGTCCAAGGCCCGGCTCCTCGAGAACCAGACAGCCACCGACTGGGTCGTCTTCGACGGCGGTGACCCCGTGGCTCACGATCTCGCAGCCGCCGGCATCCGGGCGAGCGGCGCGCGCTGGCTGCCGTTCGCCGGGCCGGCCGGCGCGCACGATCCCGAAGTCGTCCTGGATTCCGAATGCGTCCTCAGGCGTGACGGGAGAAAAACACAGGTCCTCGCGCGGCTGTCCGCGCTCCGGCTCCCAGGCCGCCACCAGGCGAAGAACCTGGCCGCCGCGGCCGCGGCAGCCAGTCTGCTGGGGGTTCGCCCGGACGCCATCGAAACGGCGGCGGCCCGCTTTTCGGGCCTGCCCCATGCCCTCGAGGAAGCCGGTTCGGTGGCCGGGATCCGGTTCATCAACGACTCCCGGGCGACGAACCTGCAGGCGACCCGGGCGGCCGTCGAAGCTCTATCCGGCACGGCCGGCGGCGGAATCCAGCTCATTTTGGGAGGGATCCTCAAGGGCGGCCGGTTTTCCGATCTGGAGGGCTCGCTCGGCCGGGTAGAGGGGATCCAGGCGATCGGGCGGACCAGGACCCGGATCGCAACCGAAATCAGCAGCGTTCCGGTGGAGATCCAGGAAACCCTGGACGGAGCCGTGGAGGCCGCCTTCGCGCGTTCCCGTCCCGGCGGGATCGTCCTGCTTTCGCCCGGCTGCTCCAGCTTCGACCTGTTCGAGAACTACGCTGACCGGGGCACCCGATTCCGCGCTGCCGTTTCACGCCTGGAAGGCGCCGAAGGGGGCCGGCGATGAAGGGGCGGCGGATGGCTCCCGACCTGCCGCTCTTCCTCCTCACGCTCGGGCTTCTCGTCTTCGGGCTGGTCATGCTTTACAGCGCCTCGGCCATCGTGGCGGACGCCAGCGACCGCAGCCCCTCCTACTTCCTGGGCCGCCAGTCGGTCTGGGCCGCACTCGGCTGCCTGGCGATGATTGCGGTGGCCCGTTCGGACTACCGGCTGCTGAATCGTCCGGCCGTGGTGTGGGCGGTGTACGGGGCGGTCATCGTGTCCCTCTTCGCCGCGCTGCTGTCTCCTTCGATCAACGGGGTGCACCGCTGGGTGCAGGTCGCGGGTTTCACCCTCCAGCCCTCCGAGCCGGCGCGGCTCGGGCTGGTGATAGCGCTTGCCCATCTGCTCGCCGTCCGGCGCGCCGACTCCTTCCGTACCTTGTTGTTGCCGCTCGCCGGTACGGGTTTTCTCGCCAGCCTGATCTATCTCCAGCCCGATCTCGGCACGGCGACCCTGCTCGTGCTCGTCGGGGTGGCGGTGATCTTCGTGGGCGGGGCGCGTCTCAGCCATCTCGCCGTTCTGACTGCGGTCTCGGTTCCCCTCTTCGTGGCCGGAGTGCTGGCCGCCGACTACCGGGTCGCCCGGATCCTCACCTTTCTCGATCCCTTCGCGGATCCGCTCGGCGACGGATTCCAATTGAGCCAATCACTCATCGCGCTCGGCAGCGGGGGCGTCACCGGCGTGGGTTTCGCCGCCAGTCGCCAGAAACTTCTCTACCTTCCCGAGCCCCACTCCGACTTCGTCTTCTCGGTCGTCGGCGAAGAACTGGGCTTCATCGGGGCCGGGCTGGTGGTGATCTTTTTCCTCCTGTTCACCATCCGCGGGCTGATCGTTTCCTGCCGGGCTCCGGACCGCTTCGGCATGCTGCTCGGGGTGGGCGCCACCCTGACCATCGCGTTGCAGGCGTTTTTGAACTTCAGCGTCGCGACCGCGATCCTTCCCACCGCCGGGTTGCCGCTCCCGTTCGTGTCCGCCGGGGGTTCCGCGCTCGTCACCAGCTTGCTGGCGGCGGGGCTGGTGCTGTCGGTTTCGCAGAGGGTTCCATGACCAGCAGCCTGTGGATAAGGTGGCGCGAGCGCCGAGGCTGGGGAGGCGCCCGGCTGACAAGGCGCGATTCGGGACGCATACCGAGTGTATTCCGACCGGATCGCAACGCAGAGCGTGGCGGTTCAGCCGGGATGCATCGCCAGCCGAGCCCCCACCGGGAGAACTGGGCCGCGAGACCTTGTCCACAGGCTGCTACACGTCTTCTGGTCGCGGCCGCCGGCAGCGGCGGACACATCTATCCGGGACTCGCGGTGGCGCGCGCCTTCGCGGAGCTGGGGCCGGCCGAGATTCGTTTCGTGGGCACCGCGAAGGGGCTCGAGGGACGCCTCGTTCCGCAGCACGGGTTCCGGCTCGAACTTGTGGAGGTTCCGCCCATCCGCGGCCGTTCGCCGCTCGCGCTGCCCCGGACTTCGCTCCGGCTGCTCCGGTCCCTCAGCGGGATGCGCCGGCTGCTGCAGGAGTTTCGTCCCGACGCAGTGTTCGGAACCGGGGGGTCGGTGTCCGGCGTCGCGGTGTTCACCGCCCGGCTGCTCCGGATTCCGTCGCTGATTCTCGAACCCAACGCCGAGCCCGGCTTCGCGACCCGCTGGAGCGCACCCTTCGCGAGCGAGGTCGCGGTCGCCTGGGAGCCCACCCGGCGGTTCTTCCGCCGGCCAACCGTGGTTGCCGGCATTCCGGTGCGTTCCGAGTTCTTCGGGGTGGCGCCCCCGCCGGGCAACAACGGGACTGTATCCGTGCTCGTCACCGGCGGAAGCCAGGGCGCTTCGGGCCTGAACCGGTTGGTGGTGGATTCGCTGCCGGCGCTCCGCGAGCGAGGCGGCCAGCTGCGGATCACCCATCAGACCGGTCCCGCGGAGGAAGCGCAGGTTCGCGACGCGTATCGCGAAGCCGGACTGGGCGCCCGGGTAGTGGCCTACCTCGACGACATGCCCCAGGCCATGGAGAAGGCCGATCTGGTGGTTGGCCGCGCGGGGGCCATCACCTGCGCCGAACTCAGCGCCGCCGGGCGGCCGGGCATCCTGGTGCCGGCGCCGGTCGCGGGCGGACACCAGCGGCACAATGCCGCCGCTCTCGCCGACGCCGGGGCGGCGCTCACGCTGGACGAAAGCGCTTCGGGAGCGGAGTTCGCGAACGCGCTCTGCTCCCTGCTGGACGATCCGTCCCGGCGCACGGACATGTCGAACGCGGCGCGCCAACTGGTGCGCGACCGTCCGGCGGTGCGGCTCGCCACGCGTCTTCACGACCTCGCGGGAGGGGCGCGATGAACGGCCGCGGACCGGGACTTTCCTCCTCCGGGACGGGGAGCGGGCTGCTTTTTTCGAAACGGACCCGGGTGCACTTCGTCGGCATCGGCGGAGTGGGGATGAGCGGCATCGCGGAGGTGCTGCTGAACCTCGGGTACCGGGTGAGCGGCTCCGACCTCCGGTTTGGCGCCAGCGTACGGCGGCTGGCGGAACTCGGCGCCATCGTGTTCGAGGGACATGAGGCGGCGCAGGTGGAGTCCGCCGATGTGGTGGTCACGTCCTCGGCCGTTCCAGCCGACAACCCCGAGGTGGTCGCGGCGCGGGAGCGTCAGCTCCCCATCATCCCGCGGGCCGAAATGCTCGCCGAGCTGATGCGGATGAAGTTCGCGGTGGCCGTCGCGGGGTCGCACGGCAAGACCACGACGACCTCGATGACCTCGGTCCTGCTCGACCACGCCGGGCTCGACCCGACGACGGTGATCGGCGGCCGGGTCGCCACGATCGGTGGCGGAGCCCGCGTCGGGAAGTCGGAAATCCTGGTGGCGGAGGCCGACGAATCGGACCGCACCTTCCTCAGGCTGCTCCCGGTGCTGGCGGTGGTTACGGGGATCGACCGCGAGCATCTCGACGCTTACGAAGGGATGGACGATCTCGTGGATTCCTTCGTGCGCTTCATCAACATGACCCCCTTCTACGGAGGGGCGGTCGTCTGCCTCGACTGCGAGAACGTGCGGTCGCTGCTGCCGCGCATCCGCCGCCGGGTCATCACCTATGGGCTTTCCCCAGAGGCCGATGTTTCGGCCGAAGGGATCTTGATCTCCGAGGACGGCAGCCGCTACGAGCTGCGGATCCGCGGCGGGCTCGCCGGCACGGTCCATCTCCGGCAGCCGGGCCGGACCGCCGTCCTCAACAGCCTGGCCGCCGCCGCCGTCGGGCTCGAGTTCGGGCTCGGGACCCCCGCCATCCGCGAGGGACTCGAGGCGTTTGCCGGAGTCGAACGCCGCTTCCAGCGGCGCGGCACGGTGGGCGGCATCCGCATCGTGGACGACTACGCCCACCATCCGACCGAGATTCGAGAGACTCTCGACGCCGCCCGAGCGGCGTTTTCCGCGCGGACGGTGGCTGTCTTCCAGCCCCATCGCTATAGCCGGGTGCGGGCCCTCTTCGAGGAGTTCTGCCGGGCGTTCGGCGCGGCGGACGTCGTGGTGGTCACGGACATCTACCCGGCGGGCGAGGCGCCGATTCCCGGTGTGGACGGTGAAGGGCTCGCCGCCGGAATCCGGAGCACGGGACATCCCGACGCGCGTTTCATCGCCCGCCTGGACGATGTCGCGAACCGGTTGGCGCCCGATCTCCGTGCCGGCGATGTCGTCATGACCATGGGTGCGGGGACCATCGCCCAGCTTCCGGACATGTTGCGGGAGGTGCTCCGTGAACGGGTGGCGTAGCGGGAGAGGGAGTGGCCGGCAGGACATGTTGCCCGTCGAGCTTCCGCCGGGGACCGATGCGCACACCCACCCCCGCACGGCGGATCCCGAACCCCGGCTCGTTGCCCCGCCCGCGCCGCGGACCCCGCTGCCGCGACTCGCCCTCCGCATTGCCGTCGGATCCATCGGGCTCGCGCTTGCCGCCGGCGTCGCGGTCGGCCGGCTGACGGCCGTCGAAGGCGCCGGCCCCGTGTCCGAGAACGCCCCGGCCGAACTGCGGATCCGGGGGGCGGGGCACCTGAACGCCCTCTCCGATCCCGAGGTTTTGGGAGCGGGCGGCCTGCTCGCCGACGCCGCCGCGATCCGGGAGCGTCTCCTCGCCACCGGCGTTGCGAAGAACGTGTCCGTGGAGCGGGCGCTGACGGGAGGTGTCCTGGTGGACGTCGAGGAAAAACGGGCCGTGGCCCTCCTCGACTGGGAGCCGCCCGAAGCCCTCGCCGAAGACGGGACGGTCCTCGGACCGGCGACGGTTGCCGACCTGGCGTGGGCGGGTGCGGCCGATCTGGTGCTCGTCAGCGGTGCGGACCGGACCCACCGCGACTTCGAGGCGCGCGCCTCGTTGGCCGGCCGGTTGGCGGCGGCGTTGTCGCGCCGGCCCGAGTTGGACCGCCTTGTTTCGGAACTGGACGTGAGTGGCGGTCCATACCGGCTGCGGGTGGTCTTCCGATCACCGGCGCTGCCCGTCCTGTTGACGGAACAGGGCTTTTTGGAAGGCCTGGAGCGCACCGCCGGGTTCCTGCCGGATCTGGTCGAGCGCTGGCCGGGGATTTCGCGGGTTGACGCCCGGGTCCCCGATCGGTTTCTCCTCCGCACCGGCGCGCCGGACGCCGCCCCTCAGCAGCCGGCCCATCCTGTTGGAGGACAGACGTGACGACGAAGACAATGGATCTGCTCTGCGGCATTGATATCGGATCCGATCAGGTGCGGACCGTGCTCGCGCGCGCGCCCGAGAACTCCTCCGACGCGGAGGAGGCAACGCAGCTCGAGGTGTTGGCGGTCGGGCAGGCGGAGTCACGGAATTCCGTCCAGTACGGGGAAGTCGTGCGGCAGGGAGGGGCCACCGAAGCCGTGCGTCAGGCGGTCGAGGAGGTCGAACAGACCGCGGGTGTGGAGGTCGGGTCGGCCTTCGTCTCGGTGGGCAGCAGGACCCGGCGCAGCATCAACTCGTCTGGCGCGATTTCCATTCTGGAGCCGCGTCACCGGATCGGGGAGGCCGATGTGTACCGGGCCGTCATGGCGGCGGTGCCCCGGGACGGCGGCACGGCCTGGCTCCGGCCGCCGTACGAGCTTCTGCACGCGTTGCCCCAGGAGTTCTGGGTGGACGACCTCGATCCCACCGACGACCCGACGGGTTGGACCGGAGAGAAGATCGAGTCCTTTGTCCATCTGGTCAGTTGCCCGCGCGCCACGCTCCACAACATCGAAGAGGCGGTGAACGGGGCCGGTATCCGGGTCGAGCGCCTGGTGGCCGCCCCGCTGGCGACCGGATACGGGGTCTTGGCCGCGGAAGAACGGCAGGAAGGGGTCGTCCTCCTCGACATCGGAGCCATGACCACCGACATCGCGGTATTCCGGCGCGGCGTGCTGTGGCATTCGGACCTGATGCCGAGTGGCGGGCGAGCCTACACGCGCGATCTCGCCTATGGATTGAAGACATCGCACGCCCACGCCGAGCACGCGAAGCGCCGCCACGGGGTTGCCCTCGTGGACAAGGTTCCGGAAGACGAGTACTTCGAAATCCAGGTTTCGGGTGGCGGCTACCCCAAGCAGTGGCGCCGCCGGCTGCTCGCCGACGTGCTGCAGCGCCGCGCGGAGAGCGATCTCAACAAGATCCGCGACCAGTTGCGCCGCGTGCTTCGGGAGATCCCGGGCACCTTGGTGCTCACCGGGGGCGGAGCCAACCTCGACGGGCTGAGCGACGTGGCCCGACTGGTATTCGGTGCCGACGTCGAGAGCCGTGGTCCCCGGGAGCTGACCGGGCGGCGCGATCTGGCGACGCGTCCCCACTTCGCCTGCGCCATGGGCCTTTGCCGCTACGGCCTGGTCCAGCGCCAGCGAACACCCGCGACCCGTTCTCTTCGCCGCGCGATCGGCGACGGCCTGAGGCGGGTCGCGGGAAAACTCAAGAAGCCGCAATGAACACTTTCCCAGCCCCCTTCGGGGGCGCCCCGCAGCCACCCCAAGGACCAGGAGCGAATCCATGATCTTCTTCGCCGAAGAAACGACGCCCAAGCCCAGCGACCCCGAAGCCGGGGTCCCGAAGACGGAGAAATCCTCGCCGCCCGAGGACTCTCGGCCGAAGGCGGCCGCGGAGTCACCGCCCGCCGTGCAGCCGGCGCTCTTTGCCAGCGCGGACGCTGCCCCCAAGGACGAGTCCGCGGACCAGCAGGCGGCGACGCCGGAAGCCACGGCTTCGGAGGCTGACGAGCCATCCGTGGCGGTGGAGGAGCCGGCCGCCACGAACGGGGAGCCACCAATCGAGGCGGAGGAAGTCGTATCCACGACCGACGCCCCGCCGGCCATGACGGCGGAACCGCCCTCCGCGGCGCCCGAAGACGTGCAGGAAAAACGGGCCGTCATCAAGGTCATTGGCGTTGGCGGCGGCGGTGGCAACGCCGTCAACCGGATGATCGAGGCCGGGGTAAGCGGAGTGGACTTCATTGCCGCGAACACCGACGCTCAGGTGCTCGAACTGTCAAAGGCCCCGGTCAAGATTCAGTTGGGAAGCGAGCGCACCGGCGGGCTCGGCTGCGGCGGCGATCCGGAAGTGGGGCGGTCGGCGGCGCGCGACGACATCAACCGCCTCATCGACGTGCTTGCGGGCGCCGACATGATCTTCATCACCGTGGGTGAGGGAGGCGGCACCGGCACCGGCGCGGCGCCGGTGGTCGCCTGCGTCGCCCAGGAGATCAAGGCGCTCTGCGTCGCGGTGGCGACCAAGCCGATGACCGTCGAGGGCAAGCGCCGGACGTCGACCGCCAACGACGGCATCCGGGAACTCCGCGAGTTTGTGGACACCCTCATCTGCGTCCCGAACGACCGGGTCGTGGAGGTGTACGGGAACCTCAAGATCCGGGAGGCCTTCCGGTGTGCCGACGACGTGGTGCGCCAGGCCGTTCAGGGAATTTCCGACCTGATCCAGGTGCCGGGCGAGATCAACCTGGACTTTGCCGACGTTCGTTCCGCCATGCGGCTCCGCGGAGACGCCGTGATGGGCATCGGACAGGCCTCGGGCGACAATCGCGTCGAGGAAGCGACTGAAGCGGCGATTTCTTCGCCGTTGCTCGAGGACACCTCGATCCAGGGAGCGGCGAGCATCATCGTCAACGTAACGGGCGGCGAGAGCCTCACCCTGAACGAGGTCCAGCGCGCCGTGAAGGTGGTCCGCGACGCGGTGGCTCCCGAAGGGACGGGAATCTACGGATCCGTGGATGCGGAACCGGGAGACAACATCCTGATCGGGACCGCGCTCGACCCGACGATGGACAAGACGGGCGAGATCAAGGTCACGGTGGTTGCCACCGGCTTCCCCAACCGAAGCCGAGCGGGAGCGACCCCGCACGACTTCGCCCGCTTCACGAACCGCGCGACCGGTACGTTTGGAGCGCGGGGAGCGACCCCCGCGTCCGGCCGCGCCGCGCCGGTGGCCGAGGCCGATGCGGCTCCGGCCGCGAGAGTCGGCCGGACCAGCCCGAAGCTGGATAGCCGTCCCACTATCGCCGATTCCGGGACAAACCGCGTAGAAGCGATGGGGGCCGACACCGGGGCGGGCCAGGAAAGTGCCGGGGCCAGCGCTCCGGGCGCCAGCGGCTCACGGCTGGTCAGCGATGAGCCCATGTCCCTTCCCGAGGACGCGGGGGACGACCGGTGGGGCGACCTCGAGACGCCTGCCTACCTCCACCGCCGCCGGTAGTACCCCCAGGGGCACGGTGGCGCGGAGGCGAGGGAAAGACTCGGTCTGGATTGCACGGATGGCCCTCAGGCCCGAGTTCCCCACGATGAAGGATGCGTCTGCCGCGGGCCATCCAGCTCGGCGTTGAGGGACATGACGTCTCGCGCAAACGCCCCGCCGGCGCCCTTCGCCCTCCCCGATCCTCCGGACGGCTTCCGTTGGCGGGAGTTCGGGTCCGGCGCCGCGAACGCGTCCACTTCGGACGAGCCGATCGAGGCACTCGCGTCCGAGCGCTTCCCCGCCCTTCACGGCTTCACCTGCCGGGTTCGGAACCGGCAGCCGGACGCCCCGTCTCTCGGAGTCCGGGACGAGGCCGCCGCAGATCTCGAACTCCTTGAACGCGCCACCGGCGCGCATGTCCTGCACTCCCTGCGGCAGGTCCACGGGGACCGCGCGCACGTAGCGGCCGATCAGGCGCGGTACCCGACTCCGCCTCCCGGAGATGCACTGGTGGTCGGCGCCGCCGGCTCCGGCGTCGCTATCAAGGCCGCCGATTGCGTTCCGGTGCTGCTCGCGGACCCCGTTTCCGGCGCGGTGGCGGGAGCTCACGCGGGCTGGCGCGGCACGGTGGTGCGGGTGGTCGAAAAGGCCGCTCAAGCGCTGGCCGCGGAGGTCGGCGCCCGCCCCTCGCGACTGGCGGCGGTCATCGGCCCCGCGATCCGCGTCTGTTGCTTCGAGGTAGGCCCCGAGGTGGTGTCCGCCTTTTCCGAGAACGGGCACGATGTGGACGGAATCGCGACCCAACCGTCCCGCGGGCGGCCGCATCTGGATCTGCCGCTCGCCAACCGCCTGCAGCTGCTTGCGGCGGGACTTCGGGAAGACGCCATTCAGGATGCCGCACTCTGCACCCGGTGCCACCCGGCGTTTCGTTCCTACCGGCGCGAGGGGCCCGGGGTGGGTCGGAACTGGTCGGTGGTGGTGGCGGGTGGTTAGCAGCCTGTAGTGAAACCCAGGCGGCGTTCGAGCGGCGATGCATCCCGGCTGAACCACTCCGCTTCGCTCCGTTCTGCGTTGCGTTTCGGTCGCAATACACCCGGTATTCCTCCCTCACGCGCCTTGTCAGCCGGGCGCCTCACCGCTCTCGGCGCTCACCCGGGTTCCACCACAGGCTGTTAGCAGCCAAGTTCGCGCGTTGCCTGGCTCGACCCAACATCATCCGTCGCTCGGCGCACCGCGGTGATTTCGCCGGCGGATTTGGGAAGGCGTGGTTCTGCGCTGGGGAGCGGTGAGCGATCGCGGCATCCGGTGCTGGGAGTGGGTGCGGCACTCACGTTGGCATGGCGCGGTGTCATCGGCGCTGGTTTCGCGCTCTCGCGCGATGCCGGCCGGAGGCCGGCGTTCCAAGCCGTCCCCGCGCTTCTTCACAATCGGCGGTACGCGGTTTCGCGGCCCGCCGGGCCGCGGTGCCGGTGTAAACCCCCACCGGGAGAACTGGCCGGCGTTCCCTGAGTCCTACGCCACGAGTTGGTCTGCTTTCGCGAGTTGGTCCTTGAGCAGGCTGTCCTTCATCCCGGTGTCGAGGAAACTCCAGGGGAGTTCCTCGTCGAGTCCCCGCTGCCGGTAGAGGTAGGCGTCGAGCGAGAGTCCGGCCTCCTTGAGGCTTCGGTTCAGACCCCGTCCGTTGGCGAGAGCGAGGATCACCGGAGCGAGGCGGCGATCGCCCAGGGCCAGGAGCGCCTGGAGGCGTTCCATGCGCGGGGACTTGCAGTGCGCTTCGACCCCGGCGAGAGCGCCGAGCTCGCGTTGCAGATACCGGATCCGCGCCGTCAGCAGCGGGAGCGGCGCCATGGGGCGCCACTGGAAGGGAGTGCCCGGCTTCGGGATGAAGGGGTTGACGCTCGCGATGGTGCGGCCGCCCCGCCGTTTCGCCCGCACGAGGTCGCGGATTCGGCGCACCAGCGGGACGATGGCTTCCACATCCGTGTCGGTTTCCCCCGGCAGCCCCACCATCAGGTAGAGCTTCAGATTCTCGATTCCCGCTTCGAGCAAGGTCTTCGTCTTGTCCAGGATCTCGTCGTTCGTGACCCGCTTGTGGATCGCTTTCCGCAGCCGGTCGGTGCCGACCTCGGGGGCGATGGCGACGGTCCGTTCCCCGCTCTCGGCGAGCGGCCGGACGAACTCGTCGCGGACATCTTCGAAGCGAATGGAGGAAACGCTGACCCGAAATCCCTGATCCCGGAGATCCGAAACCAGCGGGACGATTTCGCGGTGCGCGCCCACCGCGGTGGAAACCAGGCCGATCCGGTCGGTGTGAGGGCGAGCCATGCGGGCCAGCGCCAGCAGACGCTCCACGTCGAAGGAACGCTTCGGCAGATAGTTGTAGCCGGCCCAGCAGAACCGGCAGAGCGTGGGGCAGCCGCGCGACACCTCGACGAGGAACTTGTCCGACATCTCGGTGTCCCGGGTGAGGATGTAAGTGGCCGGAGGCGGGAACCGCGCATCCTTGCCCATGCGGGCCCGCACCACCCGCGGCGCGCCCTCGACGCGGCGGTGGAGTACTTGCCCTTCCGGCGCGTACTCGACCTCGTGGGTGGCCGGTACGTAGAACCCGGACTCTGCGGCAAGACCCCGGAGGCGCTGGTCCCGGGTCTCCGCCTGCAGGATCCCGGTGAGGGTCGGAAGGAGCGCCTCCGCCTCTCCGACTCCGAAGGCGTCGACGAACGGGGCGAGGGGCTCGGGGTTCAGGAACGTGACCGGCCCGCCGGCTATGACCAGCGGGTCCCGGGCGCTGCGATCCGCCGCCAGCGGGGGGATGCCGGCGAGCTGCAGCATCTCGACGAGGTGGATGAGGTCGGGTTCGAAGGTGATCGAAAACGCCACCACATCGAAGCCCCGTACGGGACTCCCGCTCTCAAGCGTACGCAGAGGAAGCCCGGTCCTCCGGTATTCGTCCATTTCGGCCCGGTCGGGAAGGAAGAACCGCTCGCTCGCGGTGTCCGGCAACAGATGAAAGAAGCGATGGACGGCCTGAAAGCCCACGTTGGACATTCCGAGCGCGTAACGATTGGGGTAGCCGACGGCGACCCGGAGTCCCCGGGGCGTATCGCCGGCAGGCGGAACCGGCAGGCCGGCGTCCGCGTCTTCAAGCCAGGTTTCCCGAGCGCGCCTTTTTTCGGCCCGCTCCCTCAGAAGCCGGCTCATGCAGGGGCCGGTGGGGCCGGTGGCTGTTCCAGGAACAGGATGCGGGCGCAGTTCTCGCAGGCCAGGATCGAGTGTCCCACGTGCATTTCCTCAAGGAGCTGGGGCCGGAGGCGCACGTTGCACCCGGTGCAGCGCTCAGCCCTTACGGGCGCCACCGCAATACCGCTGCGTGCCCCGCGGATTCGCTCGTAGCGGGACGCGATCACTTCGGAAAGACCGGTAAAGGCCTCGGCGCGCCGCTTGCGAAGCTGATCGCGTTTGCCTTCCTGTTGCCGGGCATGGGACCGGATCTCGGTCTTTTCCACTTCCAGCACGGTACTCCGGTCACGAAACGTCCGCTTGCGGTCGGCCAGCTTCTCTTCCAACTCGTCGGCCTTCTCCATGAGCTCGAGGATCCGGTCTTCGACCGTTCCGATTCTCGTCTTCGTGCTGGCAATCTGTTGTTGCATTCCCTTGTATTCGTCGTTGGTGCGCGCTCCGAGCAATTGGTCTTCGTACTTGTCGAGGTTCGCCTCGGCCTCTTCGAGTTCGGTTTCGGCGTGGCGACGTTCGGCCCCCGTCTCCTTGAGCTCCTCATCCACCGCGCGCACGTGGGATCCCGCCGTCTCGATCTCACCATCAATGCTCTCCAAAGTGCCTGGAACCTGCGCGAGTTCACGATCATAGGCGCCGAGCCGGATATCGAAGCCCTGTACCTCCCGGAGCGTCGCCAGCTCGGGAAGCACAGCGTCAACCCCTATGCGGCCCTACGTGGAGGCGCGCTGCGCGCGACTCGGAGGACGCGGAGGGACGACCCGCGAACTCTGGCGAAACTGCGGCCGGTGGGCCCACCAGGACTCGAACCTGGGACCAACCGGTTATGAGCCGGCCGCTCTAACCACTGAGCTATGGGCCCGGCCGATCGAAGGGGCCCGCCGCCACTCATTCCGAGAACTGCCGCAGCTTGCGGGCGCGCGCCGGGTGACGCAGTTTGCGGATGGACTTCGTCTCGATCTGCCGAATGCGCTCGCGGGTTACCTCGAACTGCTTCCCGACCTCTTCGAGAGTCTTTTCCTGGAGTCCTCCGAGGCCGAAGCGGCTTTCGAGGACGGCTTCTTCGCGCGGGGTGAGGGTCTTCAACACGGCTTCGATGGTTTCCTGAAGGCGCTTGTTGATGACGAGGTCCTGCGGCGAGGGGGCGTTCGGATCCTTGATGAAGTCGCCGAGATGGCCGTCGTCGTCCTCACCGATCGGGGTTTCGAGCGAGATCGGTTCCTGGGCGATCTTCATGACCTTCCGCACCTTGGACGGCGTCATGCCCATCCGGTCCGCGATCTCCTCCTGACGCGGTTCGCGACCGAGCTCCTGTACCAGGCTGCGCTGGGTCCGGTGCAACTTGTTGATGGTCTCGTGCATGTGCACCGGGATTCGGATCGTCCGGGCCTGGTCCGCGATCGCGCGGGTGATGGCCTGGCGGATCCACCAGGTGGCGTAGGTCGAAAACTTGTAGCCGCGGCGGTACTCGAACTTGTCCACCGCCTTCATGAGGCCGATGTTGCCTTCCTGGATGAGATCCAGGAACTGGAGCCCGCGGTTCGTGTACTTCTTGGCGATGGAAACGACGAGCCGCAGGTTGGCCTGCACGAGGTCCTGCTTTGCCAGTTGGGCGCGTTCCTCTCCCAGGCTGATGTTGGCGACGGCGGCCTCGAGCTCGGGCAGCACTTCCAGCCGCGCCGACTTGAGCTTCTTCGCGGTGCCGAATTCGGGCATGACGTGGCCAGCCCGGTCGAGCGTTTGCTGGGATTCGCGCTGTCGCCGCATCACGTCGCGGCGGAGTGCGGTCTTGTCTTCGGCCGTCGCGTCTTCGGAAGCGTCGATCTCCCTCCGGAGAGCGGCGCAGACATCGATTTCACACGTCGCCCGGCCCGCGTCTTCGCAAAGGCCCTTGAGTTCCTCCATCCAGCGGCTGAACAGGCCGTCGGTCGGACGCATGGTCCAGATGACATGGGTCATCTCGATACGCGTGTGCGCGGCGGCGTTCGCCCGCCGCCGATAGGCACGGGTGCGGCGGGCCACATTTCGAAGAAGCGACACGCGCCTTCGATACAACTTGTAGAGCGCTTCGAGCCGGGAGATCGCCGCGAGGATCCGTTCGCGATGCTGGTCGTGGCGGATCGTGGTCCCGCCCTCGGCAACCTCGAAGTTTTCCCGAAGCTGCATGGTGTCGGCCTCGATCTGTGGCCGGAATCCTTCGAGCAATTGATTGATGATGTAGAGCCGTCTGGTGATCGCCCGCTTGGAACGGTTCTTTCCGCGCTCGATGCGCTTCGAGATCCGTACTTCGCCCTCCCGGTCGAGCAGGGGAACCACGCCCATTTCGCGGAGATACATCCGCACCGGGTCGTTGGTGCGCTCGATGGCGCTCGGGGTCAGGTCGAGGGTGACGCCGCTTTCGTCCTTTGATTTCTCGTATTCCGCTTCGGACTCGTAGATCGGGATGCCCCATTCGGTGAGGCTCTCGAGAAATTCCTCGGGAGGGTCGTCGCCCCAGGCTTCCTGAACCTCTTCGGTGAGCAGATAGCCGCGGTCTTTTCCGAGCGCGACGAGCGCCTTGACCTCGTCGGTCTGGGCTTCGGCTCCGAAATCACGGAGCAGGGCCAGATCGTACCCGGGGGTTTCCGCGTGTTCCATTGTTGATCCTCCGGGCGATCTCGATCCTCAGACCGGCTCCGCACGGGCAATGTGGGGTGAGGCCGGCGCATCGGGGTTCGCCGGCCTTCGCATCGGGCCTGTCGCGCTCTCGGACGAAGAGACTCCGCCCACTCTCTGGACAGGCGATTCCTGGCAGGAACGGACAGCAGGCGCGCGCAAGGTTCAGTCAGTCCGGCGTTTTAGCCCGCGCGACTGCCGGCCGGGCGACGCCAAACAGCAACCCGGCACTCTAGCATGTACAAAGCCGTGACAGCCGGTGGTGAAACCCACGTGAGCGCCGAGAGCGGGGAGGCGCCCGGCTGACAAGGCGCGTGAGGGAGGAATACCGAGCGTATTTCGACCGAAACGCAACGCCGAGCGCCGCAAAGCGCCAGTTCTCCCGGTGGGGGGGCGGTTCAGGCGGGATGCATCGCCGCTCGAGCCCCCACCGGGAGAACTGGGCCGCCTAGGTTTCACCACCGGCTGTTAACCCGTCAGGGCCGAACCGGCGCGGGCGGTCAGCTCTGGTTGCTTTCCGGCGGCAAGGCTTCCTGAAGCCGGTCCATCTCCTCGCTGACGCTTTGCAATTCCGACAGGGCTTCCAGGGCTTCGTCGCCACCGCGGCGAGCGGCGGCCCGGAGGTCCGGCTGCCTTTGCCGGAGGCTGGACACCCTCATCGCATCGAGGCAGTCCTTCGGACTCTGCTTCTCCGTGTTGAGGCCCACCCGCTCCATCTGGATTTCGATCAGGAGGCGCTGCCGGTCGGATGCTTCGGCGGCCAGTTCCTTGAGCCGGTCGGCGAGCCGGACCCCGCCGCCGTCCGCGGCCTGCTTCAGATCCAGCAGGATCGACGAACTCGCGAAGCCCTCGAGTGCCCCCGGCGCCGTTTGCCGGAGAAGGTCCGCGACCCGGTCGGGTTCGGTATCCGCCCAGCGGATCAGGTCCCGCTCGGCGGGGGTGGGTGACCTCCTGGGCGGGGCCGGAGGGGGCGGACTGCCGGGCGGCCCGGCGCCTTGGGACCGGGGCCTCCCGCCCCGGGCCCGGCCCCGGAGCCGCGCCATCTCTTCCCGGGCGCTCTCCAGCGAGAACCCGAGCGGCCCGGCCGCCTCGCCGAGCCATTCCTCCCGGTCGAGGGGGCTTGGCGCCCGCGCGATGATTTCAAGGACCGCCCGGGCCGCGTCCGCCCGGCCGCCTCCGGCGGCGGAACGGGCCCGCTGGAGCGCCTCCTGGACGAGGAACTCCACGAACGCCGGAGCCTTCCGGATCGCCTCCCGAAAGTTGGCGGCGCCTTCTTCGCGGATGACATCGTCAGGGTCCCGCCCTCCGGAAAGGGGAGCCACCCGCACCCGGAGCTGCGCCTCGAGAAGGATCGGCAGGCTCGAGAGAGTGGCGCGTCTTCCTCCGGCGTCGGCGTCGAAGGCGAGCACGATGTCGCGCGCCTGGGACGCCAACAGCTTCGCGTGGTCCGCGGTGAGGGCGGTGCCGCAAACGGCCACGGCGCCCGCGATTCCCGCCTGCCAGGCCGACAGGCAATCGAAATACCCCTCGAACAGGATGGCGGTGCGCTCGCGGCGGATGGCGCTCCGCGCCCGATGCAGGCCGTAGAGGATCGAACGCTTCCGATACACCGGGGTGTCGGGACTGTTGATGTACTTCGGCTCGGACCCGTCGAGGCTCCGGCCGGCGAAGCCGGCGGCGCGCCCCTGGCCGTCAAGAATGGGAACGATGAGGCGGTTCCGGAAGAAGTCCCGGTGGCCGCCGCGGGAGGCCTCCCGGGTGAGTCCCGCTTCGATCAGGGTCGCGCGGGTGATACCGGACTTCTCGAGGGTGGTCGTGAGGTCGTCCCAGCGGTCCGGGGCGAATCCCAGGCCGTACTCGGTGATCGTGCTTTGGGTGATGCCGCGTTTCTTGAGATAGGCGCGCGCCCGGACGCCGGACTCGCTCCGCAGGGCGCGCTGGTAGTAGTCGAGCGCCTTCCGGTTGGCGGCCCGGAGCTTTTCGTCGCGGGACGCCTTTTTGGGGTCGGCCTCCGGAATCGGGATCCCGGCGCGCCGCGCCAGTTGGTGGAGAGCCTCGGGAAAGGAGAGGCCTTCGCGCTTCATCAAGAAGCCGAAGACATCGCCGCTCTCCTTGCAGCCGAAACAGTGGAAGAAGCCGCGTTCCGCGTTGACGTGGAAGGACGGGGCCGTCTCGTTGTGGAACGGACACAGCCCGGTGTAACGCCCGGACCCCGCCGGGCGAAGCGCCACGTTCTCGCCGATTACCTCGACGATGTCGTTCGATTCGCGAACCTGTTCCCGAAATGCCTCCCGCTCGGCCATCGGGTCAGGATACCGAGGGCGGACGGGTCGCCGATGGGGCTATTTCTTGCCGGGGGTCAGACAGCCCCGGTGGGGGCGGGCTTTTCCTACCGGGGATCAGACAACCCCGGTGGGGCCGACCAGCCGTTCGAAGTCCGTGTCCGCCGATTCAAGCCCGGCGCCGTGCCGGCGGGCGCAGGCCAGGATCGCGATGTCGGCTGCGGAGATCGTCAGGCCTCGGGAACGGGCGCGGCGGGCGAGATCACACGCGGTGGACCAGACCTCCTCGTCCATCGGAAGGGAGGGGAGTGCCGCTTCGAACCGGCGCAGCACCCGCTGCTCGTGTCGGCCGCGAGCCCCGTTCCATAATTCCAGTTGCACGATCGGACACCAGCAGGCCTCTCCGGCGGACAACGCGGCCTCGACCCGGCGCCGTGCCCCCGGATCTCCGGCCGGCCGCAGCAAATGAATCCATGACGACGTGTCAATCAGGATCAACGGAATCCTCCCGGCGGCGCCGATCCGCCCGTAGCTCCTCCACGGTCATCAGATCGGGGCACGTGCCTGCGTAGGCGATGAGTTCCGCCATGCGGCGCCGTCGATTGAAATCCGCGAGCGCCGTCACCACCGCCTCCCGCTTGGTCTTCGCGCCGCTGAAGCGCATGGCATCCTCTAGTTCGCCATTAGGAATATCAATCGTCGTCTTCATGAGGCAAATATAGCCGCCCATAGGATTCTCTTCCAGAGCGATTCAGAATCCCAAGGTGGTCGCGGACACGACATTACGCTGCCTTCGGCTGGCGATGCCCGGTTCCGAGGGTTGCCCCCGAGCGGTGAGGAAGCCGAGGTCGGTGCTAACAGAGCCCGAGGAACAGTTGCAGACCCTCGTCAATGGCCCGAATCTCGTCGGGGGAGACTTTTCCGAAGAGCCGGCGAACGCGGCGTTTGTCCACGGATCGCACCTGGTCCGTCAACGCCCAGGACACCTGGAGGAGACCGCTGGCGCCCGGGCGGAGCAACGGGTAGAGGGCGCCCTCGCCAGCCTTTCGAGAAACGGGCACCACGGCGACCAGGGGGAAGCGCTGGTCCGCCACCACCTCGGCATCACTCACCAGGACCGAGGGCCGGACTCCCCGCTGTTCAGGTCCCAGCGTCGGACCAAGGTCCACCAGCACAACCGAGCCACGATCAAGGCTCAAGACTCGTTCGTCTCCCAGCCGCTACCGTGGTTCCACCGGACTGGTCTTCCACCCTCAAGATGGACCATTTCGGCGGCGCTTTCGTCAGGCAGCGATGAGTATGAGAATGCTGCCTCGTCCCATCGAGTCACCCAGAATACGGCGAAGCGAGCGCCCGCATCTCCCCCCCAGCGACGTGCCACACTCCCCGGCCGATGAATGACGAATCCCTGCGCCGCCTCCTGAACGACATCGCTGCCGGCGAGGTCACGCCTCAGGAAGCGGAGGAGCGGCTGCGCTTTCCTTTCGAAACGGTCAGCGAGGACGGCAACACGCCTTTCGCGCGTCTCGACCACAACCGGGAACTCCGTCGGGGTTTCCCCGAAGTGGTGCTGGCCGAGGGAAAGACCGCGGATCAGGTCGTGGCGATCGCTCGAGCGCTCTCGGAAACGGCCGGGCAGACCCTCGTGACCCGGGTTTCGCCGGAAACGGCGCGGGCCGTCCTGACGGACATCCCGGAAGCGGTCTGGCGGGCGGAGGCCCGGGCCGTGGTGGTTTCCCGCACTTCGCCCTCGCCGACCGGCGCCCGCATCGGGGTGGTTTCGGCGGGGACTTCGGACATCCCGGTCGCCGAGGAGGCGGCCCTCACCGCGGAGCTCATGGGCGCCGAGGTTCGGCGGACCTTCGACATCGGCGTCGCCGGCATCCAGCGGCTTCTCGCCGAAGCCTCGTCGTTCCGCTCGCTTCACGCGTTAGTGGTGGTCGCCGGCATGGAAGCGGCGCTGGCTCCGGTGGTTGCGGGTCTGGCTCCATGCCCGATCATCGCCGTCCCCACTTCAACCGGGTACGGAGCCTCGTGGGGCGGCCTCACCGCGCTGCTCTCGCTGCTCAACAGTTGCGCTCCGGGGGTCACCGTCGTCAACATCGACAACGGCTTCGGCGGTGGTTACGCCGCCGCCCTGGCGGTCGCTCATTTCCGCCGTCTGGAGGCGGAGCGGGAGGGTTAGGGCGACAGCGGCCGGCGTTGCCGGCTGCAAAGGAAGGCGGCCACCGGAACCGGAAGGTATTCCGCGATCCGGACCCACGCGGGCAGCGTCCAGTCGAGCCCCGCCGGGATGTTCCAGAAGGCGTGGTAGCTGAGCGCCACGGTCAGCGTGAGCGTCAGCCCGGCGGCCAGCAGGCCGCGCCGCTCCGGATGGAGGACGAGGAAGGGGAGCGCCCACAGCAGGTACCAGGGGTGGGCTACCGGGGAGAGCAGGAAGGCGGCCCCCGCCAGGCTGCCGATCGCGAGCCCCGGAGGGCAGCGCCGGTGCACCAGGACCGCCCCCAGCACCAGCAGGGCCGCGAACACCGCGGGGCGCGCGACGTCCCCGAGAGCGGCTTCCAACGGGGAGAACAGGCTGTCGTTGAAGCGCCAGTGGCGGGCGTAGTGCCAGAGGCTCGACCCGAACTCCTGAAACCTCGAGGCGATGCCGTCCGCCAACCGCTCCGGAGTCAGGAAGGGGAGCAGGGCGAGGAGAACGACGCCGCCGGCGACCCCCAGCGCGGCCAACTGGCGGCGGCGCTCCCCGGCTTCGCGCAGCACGAAGGGGATGAGCACGAACCCCGCGAACTTGGTCATTCCCGAAAGCGCGGCGAGGGCGGCGCCGCCCGCCGCCCGGCCCCGTTCGAGGGCCAGGACGGCCAGCGCGAGGAGGGCTACCGCGAGGGCGTCGCCGTGTCCGCTACCGGCGATCTCGGTGAGCGCAAGCGGATTCCAGGCGTAGGCCGCAACCAACAGGGGATTCAACCGGCGTCGCCGGAGAAGTGCGATCAGGGCCACGATCAGCGCCGCCTCCGCGAGGAGGAGGGCTGCCTTCAGGGCGCTCACGCTGGGCGAAATCCAGCCCATCCCGGCGGCGAAGAGCTGGGCGAACGGTGGATAAATGGCGGGCAGCTTCCAGTACCCGACCCGCTCCCGGAGCTCCGGGTGCGCCGCCGCGATCTCGGCCAGCGCCGGGTGATTCGGCGGTTGCGCCCAGGGGTCTTTGCCGTCGAGCACCACCTGCGCTTCCCAGGCCATCCGGTACACGTCGCCCGAGAGGGTGGGGGTCGTGGGCAGGAGCAACGCGCGGCTCAGCGCCGCCGCGACCAGGACGATCAGGAGCTGCCGTCGTCCGGGAGAGCCCTCCCCGCGGAGTGCTGAGCCGACCACGAGCGCCAGCGGGACGAACAGCAGGGCGTGGACTCCGAAGTGCCACCAAAATCCGGCGGCGCTCTCGAGCACCGCCGCGAGGGCGCCGGCCAGCAGGACCTGGGTCCCGCCGAGCGCGACGAGCCATCGGGAGTTCACGGCGCGGGGAGTGTGTACCTACCGCTCCGTGGGACCGCGAACCCAGGGGGCGCCAATCGGCGCGCGGAGTCACAATGCACTCCCTTGTCCCTCGCCGACGCCGTCCTGACGACCTATTTCGTCGTCCTGCTGCTGCTCTCGATCTACGGCTCTCATCGCTACGTGCTCGTGTACCGGCTGAGCCGGTACGCCGCCCGGGCGGGAGCGGACGCCGAACGGATGCGGATGCGCGGAACTCCGCTTCTCGAGCGTGAGCCGCCGGCGGTGCTCATCCAACTTCCGGTGTTCAACGAGCGCTACGTTGTCGAGCGGTTGATCCGCGCGGTGGCGGCCCTCGACTATCCGCGATCGCGCCTCAGCGTGCAGGTGCTCGACGATTCAACGGATGACACCGGGACGATCGCCGACCGGGTGGTGGCGGAATGCGCGGCCGCCGGGCTCGATATCCGCCGCATCCACCGGACCGACCGCCGAGGCTTCAAGGCCGGGGCCCTTCAGGTCGGCCTCGACGCGTCGGAGGCGCCGTTCGTCGCGATCTTCGACGCCGATTTCGTTCCCAAACCCGACTTCCTGCAGGAGGCGCTCCCGTATCTGCTCGCCGACGAGCGGACCGGCCTCGTCCAGGCCCGCTGGGACCATCTGAACCGCGACTACTCGCTTCTGACCGATGTCCAGGCCATTCTCCTGGACGGGCACTTCATCGCCGAGCACGGCGGGCGCTACGTCTCGGGATGTTTCTTCAACTTCAACGGCACGGCCGGAATCTGGCGGCGGGCGGCGATCGAAGACGCCGGAGGCTGGGAAGGGGACACGCTGACCGAGGATCTCGACCTCTCCTACCGCGCCCAGCTGCGGGGATGGCGTTTCGTGTTCGTGCCCGAGATCGCAGCCCCCGCCGAGCTCCCGGTCTCCATGAACGCCTTCAAGTCGCAGCAGCGCCGCTGGGCCCAGGGATCGCTCCAGACCGCGCGGAAATTGCTGCCGCAGATCCTGGCCTCCCGGCTGCCCCTGCATATCCGGGCGGAGGCGTTCTTTCACCTCACGAGCAACCTTTCCTATCCGTTGATGGCGGTGCTGAGCCTGCTCATGGCGCCGGTGCTTTTCGCCCGCGTGAGTACCGGACTCCGGGAAATGGCGCTCCTCGACATTCCGATCTTCGCCGCCGCCACCCTCTCGGTAGTGTCCTTCTACACCGTCTCCCAGCGCCGGCTGCTGCGGCTCCAGCCGCCCGGCGAAAGGGAGGGACTCTGGCGCCGGGTGCGGGGAATTCCCGTGGCCCTCGCCGTGGGCATCGGCATCTCGTTCAGCAACGCCGCCGCGGTGCTGTCGGGCGTGCTGGGCCGGCGAACCCCTTTCGTCCGGACGCCGAAATACGGCATTGCCCAGACGGGTGACCGCTGGCGCGGCAAGTCCTACCGGATGTCCGCCGGCGCCATCCCGGCGCTGGAGTTCGGTCTGGGACTCGTGATGGCGGGCGCCACCCTCTACGCCGTCGTCGAAGGAGTGGCGGCCTCCGCGCCCTTCCTCCTGTTGTTTGCGTCGGGCTATCTCTATGTCGGAGGGCGCTCGCTCCTCGAGTCGCGCCGTTCCGACCCGGACAAGGTTCCGGTGACCGGATGAACGCCCTGTCCGAGCGCGCCCTCTTCTTCGGGGCCGGCCTGGTGTTCGGGGTTCTGGTCGGGTTCCTGGTTTCCGGGTCCTCCGGACCGCAGCCGCCTCGGGCGCCGCCTCCGGCGCCGGAGCCCATGCGGGACGCGGCCTCCGTCCCGGCGCCCGAGATACGGCCGGTGGACCCGGAGGCTCGCCAGGCCCTGCTCGACGCGGTCGAGGCGCGGCCCGAGGATCCGGCGGCGCGCGCCGCAGTCGGAGAACTGCACCTCGAGGCACGGGACTTCGGCGAAGCGGTCTACTGGCTCCAGCAGGCGCGCAATCTCGATCCATCCGACCTCGACATCCGGAGCCGTCTGGCCTTTGCCCAGCTCGGGCTCGGAGACGTGGCCGCGGCCGTCACTGCCTACGAGCGCGTGCTGGAAGAAGACCCGGAACACTTCGAGAGCCTGGTCGCCCTCGGCCAGGTGCGCCTCTTTGCCGAACAGGATCTGGAAGCCGGCATCGAGTTCTGGGAGCGCGCGATCGCCGCCGCGCCCGATTCGCCCGAGGCCGCGGCCCTCCGGGCTCAGATCGAGTCCCTCCGGACAGCGCACCCGTAGGCCGCCCCGGTCCTCCCGGTGGGGCGCCCGGCCCGGCGTAACCTCGCGGTGGGGCGTCGCACCGGCCGCCACTAAGATCAGGGCTCGGGCATGGTTCGTTTCCTCCAGATCCTCCTCGCCGTCATCGCGGTGCGCGTGGTGTGGAGGGTCGCACGGGCGTTGTTCAGCCGGCCGGCGAGCCCGCCTGCGAGCCCGCCTCCGACAAGTGCGGGCGGGGCCGAGCTCCGCGGCCGGGTGGTGGGATGCGAGCGTTGCGATCTGCACGTCCCCGAAGAGCGCGCCGTGGTGCGGGACGGTCGGACGTTTTGCTCGGCGGCGTGCGCGGACTCGGGGCTCCAGGGCTGATTGGGACAGTGGCGCTGCTTGCAACGTCCGGCTGGCACGTGGAAAACTGCTGGCTCCGATGACCGGCAACAAGAGAAATAGCCCGGCAATTCACGCCGTGATCCTGGACAGCGACGCCTTGTTCGTCGCGGAGTGCCTGGAGGTTGCCGTCGTCACGCAGGGCAGGACGCTGGACGAAACACTCACCAACCTCAGAGACGCTCTGAAGCTTCATCTTGATCGCGACGAGTTGACGCGCCTCGGTCTTTCTTCCGAGCCGCGTCTGGCTGTGAAATATGAAACGACGGCCTTCACGGCCTGACGCCCTGCCCTCGGCGGCTCACTTCTTCACGCCGAACTCGTTTCGGTACGCCGTATGTCTCGGGGCGGACGTATTCCTCGTAGTGCTGCTTTCCGCCTCGCCCGCGCCCGCCCAAATAGTGCTTGTGGACGTGGCAACGGAGGCCGGAATCAACTTCCAGCACCAGCGGGGCGCCCGGGGCGACTGGCATCCGGTCGAGACCATGGGGTCGGGGGTGGCGGTACTCGACTACGACGGTGACGGCGCCCCGGACCTCTTCTTCGTCCAGGGCGGGGAAGTGCCGGGAACGGGCCAGCCGCCGGGACCGGTAGGCGCGCTGTATCGGAATGAAGGCGACGGACGTTTTCGGGATGTAAGCGAACCTGCCGGGTTCGGAACCCCCGCTCCCGCCGAGGGATTCGGCATGGGCGCGGTCGCCGCCGACTACGACAACGACGGAGACGCCGACCTGCTGGTCACCCGCGTTGGAACGGACCTGCTCTACGAGAATCGGGGAGACGGGACCTTCGGGCTCGAGGGCGCCGGGCTCAAGGCGGCGGGCTGGAGCGCGAGCGCCGCCTTTTCCGATCTCGACGGGGACGGCGACCTCGATCTCTTCGTGACGCACTACCTCGCCTGGTCCCCGGCGAACAACCCGGTGTGCGCCCGGACGGTGTCCGGGGAGCGGGTCCGGTCCTACTGCCTCCCCGACGCCTTCTCCGGGGTGCCGGATCTGCTCTACGAGAACCGCGGCGACGGCTCGTTCCGCGACGTCTCCGAGGCGGCCGGCGTGGCGCTCCTGACCGGGAAGGGACTCGGCGTTCTCGCCGCCGACCTCATCGGTGATCCGCTTCCCGACCTCTACGTCGCGAACGACACGGTCCCCAACTTCCTCTTCGAAAACCTGGGTGGACTCCGTTTCCGGGAACGGGGTCTTCCCGCCGGCCTCGCCTACGACGGAGACGGGAACGCCCTCGCCGGGATGGGGATCGCGGCGGCGGACATCGAGTCCGACGGGGACCTCGATCTATTTGTCACGAACTTCCAGGGCGAGGCGAACAACCTCTACGTTTCCGACCGGCACGGGGTGTTCCGCGACGTTTCCTTTCTTTCCGGAGTGGGGCGGCCGTCGCTCGACTGGCTGGGCTTCGGCGCGGTGTTCGCGGACCTCGACAACGACGCCGCGCCGGATCTCTGCATCACGAACGGGCACGTCCTCGACAACGCGCCGCTTCTCTACCCGGGAACGGAATACCGCCAGCGGGACATTTGCTTCCGAAACGTGGGCGGTTCGTTCGAACCGGTGGCGCTCGGGCTGCCGCCGGCGGTGGGCCGGGGCCTGGTGGCCGCGGACTTCAACGCGGACGGCCTGCTCGATCTCGCGGCCTCCCGCTCGGGCGGCCGCGCCGCGCTCCTCCAAAATGGCGCGGCCCCGGCTCCGCGGGCCGTGCTGCGGCTGGTG
The DNA here is from genome assembly GCA_965250045.1 of Candidatus Marinacidobacterium sp. Lineage (GTDB taxonomy): Bacteria > Acidobacteriota > Vicinamibacteria > Marinacidobacterales > Marinacidobacteraceae > Marinacidobacterium. The sequence continues at coordinate 375,398 of OZ252286.1, read as the reverse complement.
GGACGGACATCCAACCGCGACGGGGTCGGCGCCGAGGTGGTGGTGGAGCGGGGCGGGCGATTCCGGCGCACGGTGGTGACCGCGGGTTCGAGCTACCTGTCGTCGAGTGCGCGGGAGGTCTGGATCGGTCTTGCCCCGGGAATGCCCGACTCGGTCAGGGTGCGCTGGCCAACGGGTGTCGAGCAGCTCGTGGCCGTCGCAGGGCCGGGCGGGTTCCGCGTCGTGGAGCAGCGCGCTCCTGAATCGGAGCGCGGACGGTGATCCGGCAGTCGCCCGAATGACCCGGTAGGATGGCGGCATGACTCGGGCCGCCGACCCCTCTTCGGCGGCCGGAACCGGCGGGTTTCCGGCTCTCGATCACCTCACCATTCGGGGATTCAAGTCCATCCGCGCACTCGAGAACTTCGAGTTGACGCGCCTGAATGTGTTGATCGGAGCGAATGGCGCCGGAAAGAGCAACCTCGTTTCCTTTTTCCTGCTTCTGCGCGCCCTGATGCAGAACCGGTTGGAACGCTGGATCCAGGAGCAGGGCGGGATTTCGGATCTCCTGTTCGGTGGGCGGAAGGGGACGAGCGGGATGTACTTCGAGACCCGCTTCGGGGAGCGGGGCTATCGCTTTCGCCTCCGCCCAACAGTCTCCGAGGGTTTTATCCTCGCCGATGAGGCGCGGTTTTACGAGGGGGCGACCAAGAGCGGCCTCAGGCAGCGGGGTTGGTGGGAATTGCGCGGTGGTTCCGCGACCACCCCCGAGATCGTGCGGGAGGTGGCGGACGGAGGGCCCGAGGCATGGCTCAGCCGGCCGGTCTTCGAAGCGGTAAGCCGTTGGATCTTCTACCAGTTCCACGACACCAGCGCCACCGCCGGCGCCCGCCACGCCCAGATCGTCGAGGATAGCGAGTTCTTGCGGATGGACGGCAGCAACGTCGCGCCGTTCCTGTGGAGCTTGCGCAGCCGGAACCGCGATGCGTACCTCGAAATCCTGCGAGCCTGCCGGCTCGTGGCGCCGTGGCTCGACGACTTTCTCCTCCACGAGGAACGTCTCGGACCGAAGACCAAGGTGCGGCTGTCGTGGCGCGCCCGGGGTTCCGACTTCCCGATGCAGCCGTATCACCTCTCGGACGGCAGCCTGCGATTCATCTGTCTGGCCGCGGCGCTGCTCCAGCCGGATGCTCCCTCGACAGTTGTGCTGGACGAACCGGAACTCGGTCTCCATCCGCACGCCCTGGCGGTTCTCGGGGAACTCCTCGGAAGTGCGTCCACCCGGACCCAGATCATCGTCGCCACGCAATCGCCACTGCTCGTGGATCAGTTCGCTGCCGCGGACGTCGTCGTCGTCAGGAATCAGCGGGGCGAATCCCGGTTCGAGCGACTCTGTGAGAGCGACTACGGCGAGTGGCTCAAGGAATACCGGATCGGCGAACTATGGGCCAAGAACGTGGTGGACGGCGGACCCGTCTATGACTGAACCGGCGCAGGTCGTTGCGATCGTGGAGGGCTCCACCGAGCAGACCTTCGTCAAGTCCATACTGGCGCCTTATCTGTGGTCTTCCGGAGTCGTCCTGCAAGCACCCCTCCTCGGCAAGCCCGGCCGCAAAGGGGGCAACGTGCAGTTTCAGCGGGCGAGCCGCGACATTCGGACACATCTCCGCCAGCGGCACGACACGTGGGTCACGGTGATGGTGGACTACTACGCCATCGGGAAGGACTGGCCCGGGCTCGGGGAATCGAAGCAGGTCGCCGACCCCGCCCGCAAGGCGGAGATCCTGAACGCCGCCACTCTCGAGTCAGTCCGACGTGCGGAAAAGGACCACGCACATCGGTTCATTCCGTACGTTTCCATGTTCGAGTTCGAGTCGCTGCATTTCAGCGAACCCGAAGTGCTCGCCCGCTCTCTGGGTGTGGGGGCCGACGTGGTAGCGGACATTGTGCGCCGCTACGGGGAGCCGGAGAAGATCGATGATTCTCCGGACGGCGCCCCGTCGAAGCGGCTGGCCGGTTGGAACCCTCGGTTCAAGAAAACGACGACCGGGATCGCGATCGCGCAGGAGATAGGCATCGAACGCATGAAAGCGGCCTGCCCGCTCTTCGGCGCGTGGATCGCGAAGCTCGAAAGCCTCGGCGGACCGGGCGGCGTTCGCGGGACCCGAACCTGAGGGAGCTGCCACCATGCGCTCGGAACGACTGATTCAGGCGGTGGATCTGCACGCCGCCGGCGAGCCCGGCCGGGTGATCGTCGGAGGTGTCCTCGACGTGCCCGGCGAGACGATGTTCCGGAAGATGCAGTACCTGGAGCGCCACGCCGACGGCCTCCGCAAACTCATGCTCCGGGAGCCCCGGGGCTATCCGGCGGCCAACTGCAACCTGGTGCTGCCTCCCACGCATCCCGATGCCGATGCCGGCTTCGTGATCATGGAGCAGACCGAGTACCCGCCCATGTCGGGGACGAACACCATCTGCACCGTCACCGCGCTCATCGAGACCGGCATGGTGCCCGCGGTCGAGCCGGTCACCGAACTCACCCTGGAGACCCCGGCGGGACTGATCCAGGTGCAGGCGAGCGTCGAGGGCGGCAAGGTGACCCGGGTGACCTTCGAGAACGTGCCCGCCTTCCCCGTCCACCTCGGAGCGAAGGTCGAGGCGCCGACGCTGGGCGAGTTCGAAGTGGACGTTTGTTGGGGTGGCATGTTCTACGCGATCGCCGACGCTGCGCGCTTCGGACTCCGCATCGCTCCGGAACACGGGCGCGAACTGGCCCGGGTCGGGACGATGGTGAAGCAGGCCGCGCGCGAACAGCTCGAAGCGATCCATCCGGAAAACCCCGAGATCCGTCAGGCGAGCATCGGGCAGCTCACCGGGCCCTTCGATCCGGAAACCTGCACTGCCGCGAACGCGGTGGCGGTTGCCGTCGGCGACCTCGACTGGAATCGTCCCGAGACCTGGACCGGAGCGCTCGACCGCTCCCCCTGCGGGACGGGGACTTCCGCCCGGATGGCGGCGCTCCATGCGCGGGGCCTGCTCGGGATCGGCGAGGATTTCCATCACTTTGGTCCGGTGGGGACCGAGTTCGTGGGGCGCCTGATCCGGACCACCACGGTAGGCGGGGTCCCGGCAGTGGTCCCGACGATCAGCGGGACCGCTTGGATTACCGGAATCGCCCAGTACTCCGTGGATCCGTCGGATCCCTTCCCGGAGGGATTCACCGTCGGGGATATCTGGTAGGGGGGAGCGCTGCGCGGCGGCGGCGCCGCTTGCCGGATGCGGGGCGAACCCGGTGTCTTGAGCCTCCGGCGGCCGTTGACTTCGGTGACCCTGGGGAGATCAGGCGCGGACCGCTCTGCCTGATATCGCTGATGGCAGCGAACTCTGTTCGCTGCCCGCGTTTCGGCAGGGGGGCCAACTTCCTGAGGACCCGGTTTCCCGGCACCCTTCCCGCCGGTTGCCCCCCTTCCGAACCGCTCGACGAATACAATCGCCGGTTACCCCATCGGGGTAGTAGCAGGAGGGTCCTCCACGGCCATGGTAAAGATGATTCGTTTCTCCGCCGGCAGGCTTTCTGACCGGCCCCTGTTCCTTGGTGCGCTGGTGTGCGCCGGGACGGTGCTCGCCGGGTCCGCCGCGGCGCAGGAACCCGCGGAGCTCGTCGTGGATCCGCCGGAACTGACCCTTGAGGTCGGGAAGACCGCCCAGCTCACCGCCACCGTCAAGGATGCCGGCGGAAACACGCTCGAGCGCGGCGTCGTCTTTTTCTCCCGCGCCCGGCGGTTCGTGGGAGTGAACCCCGCGGGGATGGTGGAAGCCCACCGGCCGGGGGACCAGACCCTGATCGCGATGGTGCCGGCGAACCCGGACGCCATGGACCGGCGCGCCGAACCGGCGCTCATGGTCGAGATCCCGGTGCGGGTGCCGTGGCCGCCCCTCGCGAGCGTCGAGATCGCGGCGCTTCCGGCAAACCTCTACGCCGGCACTTCGTTCCGGGTCAGCGCTCTCGCCCAGGACACTTCCGGCGCTGAGCGCAAGCCCGGCTTCGAGTGGTCCTCGAGCGACGCTTCGGTGGCGACCGTCAGCGAGCACGGAGTGCTCATGCTGCACGGCGAAGGCTCCGCGACGATCTCGGCGAGCGCCGAATCGGTGAGCGGCGAGGCGGCGATCTCGGTGAGCGCCAACCCGGCGGTCCGTCTCGACGTCTCCGCGGGCGAAGACGAGGTGCGGACCGGCGACGTGGTCCGGTTCAGCGCCCGCGCCCTCGACGCGAGCGGCAACGAAGTCCCGGACTATCCCCTGCAGTACGCGGTCTCCACCCGCACGCCCGACACCCTGGTGGCGCCCGGTGCGGCCGCCTTCGTGGAGCCGGACGGCGCCTTCGTGGCCGAGCGTCCGGGGCTCCACACGGTGGTGGTCTCCGGGGGATCCCTCACCGCGCGGGAGACGATCCGGGCTACTCCCCGCAACGTGAAGAAGGACTGGGAGGTCGTGGGCCGCGGGCCGGTCCGCGACCGGCACACTTCGGATCTTTGGGTCTGGGAAGGCGTCGACGGCCGGGATTACGCGATCACCGGAACCTGGGGAGCCGACGGGCACGCCTACTTCTGGGACGTGACCGATCCGTCCAGCATCCACCTGGTGGACACCGTGCGGGTGGACGCCCGCACCGTCAACGACGTCAAGGTCTCGCCCGACGGGAAGTTCGCGGTCCTCAGCCGCGAGGGAGCCTCGAACCGGAAGAACGGGCTGGTCGTGCTCGACGTCGAGAACCCCACGGACGGGGTGAAGATCATCGCGCGCTACGACGATCAGTTGAGCGGGGGCGTCCACAACGTGTTCGTGGCTGAGAACCACATCCTGGCGCTGTCCGCCGGACGCCGCTACGACATCCTGAACGCCGAGGATCCGACGAACCCCTACCGGGTCGGACGCTTCGAGATGGACACCCCGGGTCACGGCATCCACGACGTCTGGGTGCAGGACGGCATCGCCTGGTCCTCGAACTGGACCGACGGAGTGGTCGCGGTGGACATCGGCGGCGGCGGCCAGGGCGGCGCCCCCAACAACCCGGTGATGATGGGGAGCTTCAAGTACCCGAACGGCTGGAACCACGCGGGCTTCCCCTACCGGAGCGAGTCCACCGGCAAGCTGCTGGTGTTCGCCGGGGACGAAAGCTTCCCTTGGAGCTTCGACCCCGACGGGAAGCTTCCCGACCGGGCCGCCGGCTGGATCCATATCGCCGAGTGGGATGAGACCGGTGGGGAAGGCCGGGAAGTGGCCCGCTACCAGGTGCCCGAGGCCGGCAGCCACAACCTCTGGGTGGAGGACGACGTCCTCTACGTCGGCTACTACAACGGCGGCCTCCGGGTGGTGGACGTTTCGGGCGACCTGCGCGGCGACCTGTATCAGCAGGGCCGGGAGATCGCCTTCTTCGAGCCGACCGATCCCGACGGCTACAAACGAAACGCTCCCTTCACCTGGGGTCCCCAGCCCTTCAAGGACACCATCTTCTTCACCGACTTCAACTCGGGGCTGTGGGCGGTAAAGCTCGTCGACCCGGAGACTCCGCGCAACATGGGAGAACCCAACTGATGTCTTCCCGTCGCTCCCGGCGCATCGCCGGCGCCCTCCTGCTCCTCACGCTCGGCCTGCTTCCCCTTACGGCCGCCGCCGAGGACCCGGAGCCGCCGAAGCGCAACTACTTCGTCTATGTATGCGCGGAGTCGGATGACACCGTCCATCTGCTCCGCTACGGCCCTGGCGGGCTCGAGGAGATCGACGAGATTGCGGTCGGCAGCTTTCCGACGGAGACCGAGGGCCCGCACGGGATCAACATCTCGCCCGACGGGCGCTACTGGTTCCTGTCCATCGCCCACGGGATGCCCTTCGGTGCGGTGCACAAGTACGCGACCGGAACCAACGAATGGATCGGAGACGCCACGCTCGGGATGTTCCCGGCGACCATGGACATCTCGCCGAGCACCGGGCTGCTTTACATCGTCAACTTCAACCTCCACGGCGACATGGTCCCGAGCACCATCTCGGTGGTGGAAACGGGGACCATGATCGAGGTGGCCACGATCGACACCGGGGTCATGCCGCACGGAGCGCGGATGAACGACGCCGGCACCCGCCTCTACTCGGTCAACATGATGGACGACGAACTCGTCGAAGTGGACGCCATGCGCTTCGAAATCTCCCGGCGGCTGTCGCTCGGCACCGACCCCGGGGCCCACGCGCAAATGGACCACGGCGACATGTCCGACATGGACGCCATGCGGATGCCGGCGGTCAAGCCGACCTGGGCCACCAGCCCCTCCCCCGCCGGGAAGGTGTACGTGGCGGGGAACGGCGACAGCGCCATCTACGAGGTGGACCTCGAAGAGTGGAAGGTCTCCCGCCGGTTCGACGCCGGCCCCGGCCAGAACCCCTACAACCTCGAGATCACCTCAGACGGCTCGGTGCTGATCGCCACCTACAAGTCCGGCAAGAAGGTCGGCTTCTGGGATCTCGAGCGCGGCGAGCTGATCGCCGCGCCCGAGACCTCGCGGCGGATTCCCCACGGGGTGGCGGTGACCGACGACGACCGCTATGCCATCGTGACCCTGGAAGGGGTCGGGGGCGAACCGGGAACCGTGGAGGTCTATGACATCGGAACCGCTCAGCGCGTCTCCCGGATCGACGTCGGCAAGCAGGCCGGCGGCATCATCTACTGGAAGGGCGAGCCGTAAGGTCTCGCCGAGGAGGAGAGGAAACGATGACTCTCAGGAATTCGAACTCATGGCGGCGGCTGTCCGCCGTCCTTCTTTGTATCCTGGTGGCGCCCGGATTCGCGCTCGCCCAGGAAGAAGAAGAAACCGAGGTTGGCCCGCAGCCCGCTGAACTCATCATCACGCCGTCCGAGGTCGAGCTCGAGGTCGGGGACACCCTGACGCTCCAGTCCGAGGTCCGGGACGCCGAAGGCAACCCGATGGACCGCGCCGTGGTGTTTTATTCGCGCCGCCGCCGGTCGGTGGGCGTGAACCCCGCGGGGATGGTCGAGGCCTACCAGCCCGGCGAACACACCCTGATCGCCATGGTGCCGAAGGATCCGGAGGACACCGACCGGCGCGCCGAGCCCGCGGTCACGGTGGAGATCCCGGTAACCATTCCCAACCCTCCGGTGGCTACCGTCGAGGTAGCAAACATGCCGGGCCACCTCTACACGGGGACCGAGATCGGGCTCCGCCCGGTGGTCACCGACATCTCGGGCGCCGTCCGGAACGACGTGGAAGTGGGCTGGACGACCGCCGATCCGTCGGTGGCGAGCGTGGATTCCCTGGGAGTGCTCACCCTGGTGGGCGCCGGCCGGACGACCCTCACGGTCTCCGCCGAGGAGGCGTCGAGCGACGCCGCGATCGAGGTGCTCGCCAACCCGGTGGCCTCGATCACCCTGAGCGGGGCGCCGGATGACGCGGTGCGGACCGGGGACGTGGTGTTCCTGGAGGCGAGCGTGATGGACGCTTCCGGAAACGAGGTGCCGGATTACCCGGTGCAGTTCGCGACCTTCGGGGTCCCGACGGACGGCATCGTGGCGCCGGGCGCCATCGGCCAGGTGGACGAGGCGGGTGCCTTCGTGGCGGAGCGTTCGGGCACCCACACCGTGATCGCCGACGGATTCACGCAGTCGGCGAGCGCCACGGTGGCGGTGGTCGCGCGGAAGGTGCGGAAGGATGTCGAGGTCGTGGGGCAGGGCCCCGTCCGCGACCGGCGCACCTCGGACCTCTGGGTCTGGGAGGGCGTTGACGGCCGGGATTACGCGGTCACCGGCACCCACAGCGCCGACGGACATGCCTACTTCTGGGACGTCACCGATCCTTCGGCGATCAGCCTCATCGACACGGTGCGAGTGGACGCCCGGACGGTGAACGACGTGAAGGTCTCCGAGGACGGAAAGTTCTGCGTGATCAGCCGCGAGGGCGCTTCGAACCGGAAGAACGGGCTCGTGATCCTCGACGTGAGCGACCCGCAGAACGGGATCGAGGTGATCGCCCGCTACGACGACCAGCTCACCGGCGGGGTCCACAACGTCTTCGTCGCCGAGGACCACATCTACGCGCTCTCGGCGGGACGGCGCTACGACATCCTGAACGCCGAGGATCCGACGAATCCCTACCGGGTCGGGCGTTTCGAAATGGACACCCCGGGCCATTCGATCCACGACGTGTGGGTCCACGAGGGGATCGCCTATTCGTCCAACTGGAACGACGGAGTCGTGGCGGTGGACGTTGGCGGCGGCGGCAAGGGCGGCTCCCCGAACAACCCGGTGCTGCTGGGGAACACCCCCTATCCGAGCGGCTGGAACCACGCCGCCTATCCCTACCGGAGCAAGTCCACGGGCAAGTTCCTGATGATCGGCGGCGACGAGGCGTTCCCGTACCAGACGATGCGCGAGGAGCGCACCCCGGGGCGGGCGGCCGGCTGGATCCACGTCTTCGAATGGGACGAGTGGGAGAACGCCCGCGAGGTGGCCCGCTACCAGGTGCCCGAGGCCGGGACCCACAACCTGTGGGTCGAGGACGACATCCTCTATATCGGCTACTACAACGGCGGCCTGCGGGTGGTGGACATCTCCGGCGAGCTGCGGGGCGACCTCTACCGGCAGGGCCGCGAGATCGCGATGTTCCGTCCGTTCGACCCCGAAAGCCGGGTCCCGAACGCGCCGATGGTCTGGGGACCGCAGCCCTACAAGGGCCACATCTTCGTCGCCGACATGAACTCGGGACTCTGGGCGGTGAAGCTCGTGGACCCCGAACCGGTGAACATGGGAGAGCCGGAGTAGGGGAAAAGCTCAGACTGGGATCGCCCGCCGTCAGGCGGGTGATCCCCGCGTGCTGCGGCTCAGCCACCTGGCAGCGCGGTAGAGGGAGCGCCGGTGTTCACGCCCCCACCGGGAGAACTGGCCAGCACCGTTGCGCAAAGCGCAGCGAGATCGCGCATCGCCAACCGCGAAAAAGCGCGGGGACGGCTTGGAACGCCGGCCTCCGGCCGGCATCGCGCGGGAGCGCGAAACCAGCGCCGATTGCGCTGCTCCTACGGTGCCCGCCTGCGCGCCGTTCCGGCGACGGCCGCTAGGGCAACAGCTTGATGATGGCGATGATGAGCGCCGCCTGAGCCGTCAGCGCTCCGAACATCCACTTGGTCATCCGCGTTTCCAGGCCAGCTAGATCCGCTTTCGTGGCGAAGTCGGCCAAGTCCGCTTTCGTGACCATGTTTTCGCGCAACTGCCGCAACTCCGTGACGAGCGGCTGCACATGTGCGGCGACGGTCTCCGAAGTCATGGCGTTCATCTGCGTTTCCGCAGTCTAGCAACCTGTGGACAGAGTCATGCGGCGTTCGGCCGGCGATCCATCCCGGCTGAACCGCGCCGCTGCGCGTCGCTCATCGTTGCGCTTCAGTCGGAATACACTCGGTATTCCTCCCTCGCGCGCCTTGTCAGCCGGGCGCCTCGCCGGCCTCGGCGCTCACGTCACTTTGTCCACAGGCTGCTCGGCAATCGGCGGATCGAAGCCGGCTTCCAGCAGCGTGTGAAAAAGGGCGTTCCTTGGCGCCGGCTTGGGCGGCGAGTCCACCGGCGGCTGGGACGGTTTCGGTTCGGGACCGGGTGGTTGGGGTGCAGGCTAGGGCATCGGGACTCCTCCGGGCGGAAGCGGCGTCCGGAAGACCGGGGCGTCTTCCGTTACTCCCATAGACGGAATTCCCGCCCTGGTCTTCCCGCTACGGCAGGGTTGTGTGGAAAAGTCGGCGCGAAAGTGGACCCTTTCCACGCGGACGTATATTCCCGTGCACGGAGGGATCCCGTAACCATGACCCGAACATTCCGCCTCCACTCGATTCCGGTTGCGGCCGTCGCCCTGCTCCTTCTCGCCCTCCCCGCGTTCGCGCAGGAGGAAGCGGAGGTGGAAACCGGCCCGCAACCCGCAGAACTCATCATCACCCCGTCCGAGCTCGAACTCGAGGTCGGGGACAAGCTGACGCTCCAGGCAGCAGTCCGGGACAGCGACGGCAACCCGATGGACCGCACGGTGGTGTTTTACTCCCGCCGCCGCCGTTCGGTCGGCGTCAACCCGGCGGGTATCGTCGAGGCCTACCGGCCCGGCGAGCACACCCTGATCGCCATGGTGCCCAAGGATCCGGAGGACATCGATCGCCGCGCCGAGCCCGCGGTCATGGTCGAGATCCCGGTGATGATCCCCAACCCGCCGGTGGCTTCGGTGGAGGTCGCGAATCTTCCCGGCCACCTCTATGCGGGAACCGAGATCGGCCTGCGCTCCCTGGTCACCGACATCTCGGGCGCCGTGCGCAACGACGTGGAGGTGGGCTGGAGCAGCGCGGATCCGTCGGTGGCCGGCGTGGACGCCCTCGGGGTGCTCACCCTGGTGGGCGCCGGGCGGACGACCCTGACGGCCTCCGCCGAGGAGGCTTCGAGCGACACGACGATCGAAGTGCTCGCGAACCCGGTCGCCTCGATCACGCTGAGCGGGGCGCCGGACGAGGCGGTGCGGACCGGGGACGTGGTGTTCTTCGAGGCCAAGGTCACGGATGCCTCCGGGAACGAGGTGCCGGACTACCCGGTGCAGTTCGCCACTTTCGGGATTCCGGCGGATGGGATCGTGGCGCCCGGGGCCATCGGCCAGGTCGATGAAGAGGGCGCCTTCGTGGCGGAGCGGTCGGGAACCCACACGGTGATCGTGGACGGGTTCACCGATTCGGCGAGCGCGACGGTCGCAGTCGTGTCCAGGAACGTGAGGAAGGACGTCGAGGTCGTGGGACGGGGCCCGGTCCGCGATCGCCGCACCTCGGACCTCTGGGTCTGGGAGGGCACCGACGGCCGGGACTATGCCGTGACCGGGACCCACAGCGCCGACGGCCATGCCTATTTCTGGGATGTCACCGATCCCTCGGCGATCTCGCTCGTCGACACGGTTCGGGTGGACGCCCGGACGGTAAACGACGTGAAGGTTTCGGCGGACGCGAAGTTCTGCGTGATCAGCCGGGAAGGCGCCTCGAACCGGAAGAACGGTCTGGTGATCCTCGACGTCAGCGACCTGCAGAACGGCATCGAGGTGATCGCCCGCTATGACGACCAACTCACCGGCGGGGTCCACAACGTCTTCATCGCGGAAGACCACATCTACGCGCTTTCGGCGGGGCGCCGCTACGACATCCTGAACGCCGAGGATCCGACGAACCCGTATCGGGTGGGGCGCTTCGAGATGGACACCCCCGGGCATTCGATCCACGACGTGTGGGTCCACGAGGGGATCGCCTATTCGTCCAACTGGAACGACGGGGTCGTTGCGGTTGACGTGGGCGGCGGCGGCAAGGGCGGGGCGCCCAACAATCCGGTCATGCTCGGGAAAACCCCGTATCCGAGCGGCTGGAATCACGCCGCCTATCCCTACCGCAGCAAGTCCACCGGCAAGTTCCTGATGATCGGGGGCGACGAGGCGTTCCCGTACCAGTTGATGGAGGACGCGCGGGCCCCGCGCCGGGCGGCCGGCTGGATCCACATCTTCGAGTGGGACGAGTGGGAGAGCCCCCGCGAGGTGGCCCGCTACCAGGTGCCGGAGGCCGGAACCCACAACCTGTGGGTCGAGGACGACATTCTCTACATCGCCTACTACAACGGCGGCCTGCGGGTGGTGGACATTTCCGGCGAGATGCGGGGTGACCTCTACCGGCAGGGCCGCGAGATCGCGATGTTCCGCCCGTTCGACCCCGAAACCCTAAAGCCGAACGCACCGTTCGTCTGGGGACCGCAGCCCTACAAGGGCCACATTTTCCTCGCCGACAACACCTCGGGGCTCTGGGCCGTCAAGCTCGTGGACGCCGAACCGGTGAACATGGGCGAACCCCAGTAGGGGAAGGAATCAGGCCGGCATCGCCCGCCGCGCGGCGGGTGATGCTTGCGCGCCGCGCCTCAAACGGGTGGCGCACCGGACAGGGAACGCCGACCTCTGGGCAGTTCTCCCGGTGGGGCCCGGCACAGCGGCCGCAGGGCCGCGGAGCGCGGCCCGCTGTCGGGCGGGCTGGATGGCACCACCGGCAAGGGTCCCCAGCGGGAGAACTGGGGCCGACATCCAGGTCGGCATCGCGCGCCTGAGGCGGGCGTGCGCTCGGTGCTCGGAGCCCGATCGCGCCCGTCAGGACAACAACTTCACGAAAATGGCGATGAGTGCTGCGTTAACAAACAGCGCTCCATACACCATCCACCGGTAGATGCTCGCGTCGCGCTCGGCAATCTCCAGCCGCAGATCGGCCAGGTCCTGTTTGGTGGCGAAGTTCGGCAGATCCGTTCTCATGGCTGCATTTTGGGTCATTGGCTGAACCAGCGCCACCACCGACGAAACCTGCTTGCACCTCCACCGTACACGTGCGGTGTCGCGCTCGCAGGCGCGTATATTCCCCGGTCATGGGGGACCGCATTCCGGCCCTCGCTGCACCATGACCCGAACACTCCACCCCCACTCGATTCCCGTCGCGGCCGTCGCGCTGCTCCTCCTCGCCCCCCCTGCGTTCGCGCAGGAGGAAGCCGAGGAGGCCAGCGGCCCCGAGCCCACCGAACTCGTCATCACCCCGAGCGAACTGACGCTGGAGGTGGGAGCGAACGCCACCCTCGAGGCCGAGGTCCGCGACGCCGACGGCAACGCCATGGACCGCACCGTGGTGTTCTTTTCGCGGAGCCGCCGCTCGGTCGGCGTGAACCCCGCCGGGATCGTGGAGGCCTTTCGGCCCGGCGAGCACACGCTGATCGCCATGGTGCCGAAGGATCCGGAGCACACCGACCGGCGCGCCGAGCCCGCCGTCATGCTGGAGATCCCGGTGACCATCCCGAACCCGCCGGTGGCCAGCGTGGAGGTCGCGAATCTGCCCGGCCACGTCTACGCAGGGACCGAGGTTGGGCTCCGTCCACTGGTTACGGACACCTCGGGCGCTATCCGGAACGACGTGGAGGTCCGCTGGAGCACCGCCGATCCGTCGGTGGCGGGGGTGGACGCCCTCGGGGTGCTCACTCTGGCGGGCGCCGGCCAGACGACCCTCACGGTCTCCGCCGAGGAGGCTTCGGGCGATGTCGCGATCGAGGTGCTCCCGAATCCGGTCGCCTCGATCACCCTGGCCGGGACTCCGGCGGAGGCGGTGCGCACGGGTGACGTCGTGTTCTTCGAGGCGAAGGTCACCGACGCTTCCGGCAACGCGGTGCCGGACTACCCGGTCCAGTTCGCGACCCTCGGGATCCCGGCGGACGGCATCGTGGCGCCGGGTGCCATCGGTCAGGTGGACGAGTCCGGCGCGTTCGTGGCGGAGCGTTCGGGCACCCACACGGTAATCGCCGACGGGTTCACGACCTCGACGAGCGCCACTGTCGCCGTAGTGGCGCGCAACGTGCGGAAAGACGTGGAGATCGTGGGGCAGGCTCCGGTGCGCGACCGGTACACCTCGGACCTCTGGGTCTGGGAGGGCATCGACGGCCGGGACTACGCGGTCACCGGCACCTGGGGCGCCGACGGCCACGCCTACTTCTGGGACGTCACGGATCCCTCCGCGATGTCGCTCATCGACACGGTGCGGGTGGACGCCCGGACCGTCAACGACGTCAAGGTCTCCGAAGACGGGAAGTTCTGCGTGATCAGCCGGGAGGGCGCTTCGAACCGGAAGAACGGGCTCGTGATCCTGGACGTGAGCGACCCGCAGAACGGGATCGAGGTGATCGCCCGCTACGACGACCAGCTCACCGGCGGGGTCCACAACGTGTTCATTGCCGAGGAGCACATCTACGCACTCTCCGCGGGCCGGCGTTTCGACATCCTGAACGCCGAGGATCCGGAAAACCCCTACCGGGTCGGGCGTTTCGAGCTGGATACGCCGGGCCACTCCATCCACGACGTCTGGGTGGTGGACGGGATCGCGTATTCCTCGAACTGGGATGACGGAATCGTTGCGGTGGATGTGGGGGGCGGCGGCAAGGGCGGCGCCCCGAACAACCCGGTGCTGCTCGGCAGCACCCCCTACCCGAGCGGCTGGAACCATGCCGCCTATCCCTACCAGAGCCAGTCCACCGGGAAGTTCCTGATGATCGGCGGCGACGAGGCGTTCCCGTACCAGACCATGGGGGAGGAAGGGACGCCGGATCGGGCTGCCGGCTGGATCCACATCTTCGAGTGGGACGAGTGGGAGGAGGCCCGGGAGGTGGCGCGCTACCAGGTGCCGGAGGCCGGAACCCACAACCTGTGGGTCGAGGACGACATCCTCTACATCGGCTACTACAACGGTGGCCTGCGGGTGGTGGACATCTCCGGCGAACTCCGCGGCGACCTCTATCGACAGGGCCGCGAGATCGCGGTCTTCCGGCCGCAGGATCCGGAGAGCTTCATCCCGAACGCGCCGATGGTCTGGGGACCGCAGCCCTACAAGGACCACATCTTCGTCGCCGACCACCATTCGGGGCTCTGGGCTGTCAAGTTGGTGGATCCGGAGCCGGTGAACCTGGGCGAGCCGCAGTAGGTCGAGCGGTCCGGTTGGCGGGGCGTTCCGCCACCGGATTGGAGAATCGCATCCTCCCGCTCCGAGCAGGTAGTCTCCCCTCTTCACCGAGCGTACGTGCGGGAGGGCCGTCGGCCCGGCCGCAAGACCAGGAGGAGACAGCATGTTTCGAAACAGGATGAGCGCGTCTGGCGCAGCTCTCAGCATTGCCCTGCCGCTGCTTGCGGCTTGCGGGCCGCCGGCGGAGGAGATGCCCCAATCGAACGCCACCGTGTTCGAGGGGGCGACGGTCATCGTCGGTGACGGAAGCGACCCGATCGAAAACGCCACCTTTGTCGTGGAGGACGGTCGCTTCGTCGCCGCGGGCGCATCCGACGAGGTCATGGCGCCGGAGGGCGCCGCTCATGTGGATCTCTCCGGCCGGACGGTGATCCCCGCGCTCATCGACACGCATGTGCACCTCTCGGTCCCGCGCGAGGCCCTGATCGACGATCTCCAGCGGCGCGCCTACTACGGCGTCGGGGCTGCGGTGAGCCTCGGGCATGACGATGGCGAGGCGACGGCCGCGGTCCGGGATGCCCCGGTCGCGGGCGCCGCGCGCGCGATGACCGCGGGCCGGGGAATCACCCGGCACGAGCCCGGACGCTCGGAAGTCCCCTACTGGATCAACACCCCGGAGGAGGCGCGGGCGGCGGTCCAGGAACTCGCTGGCGCAAACGTGGACTTCGTCAAGATCTGGGTGGACGACCGCGGCGGCCAGTACGACAAGCTGACCCCGGAACTCTACGGCGCCGTCATCGACGAGGCGCACCAGCACGGCCTGCGGGTCACCGCCCACATCTTCTCGCTCGAGGACGCGAAGGGATTGCTGGAGGCCGGGGTGGACGCCTTCGCCCACAGCGTCCGGGACATGGACGTGGACGACGAGTTCGTGGCGATGGTTCAGGAGCGTCCCAACGTGGTCCTGGTTCCCAACCTCGGCGGCCGCGGCGTTCATGACGATGTGAGCTGGCTCTCCGGCACCCTGACCGGCGAAGCGCTCGAGCAGGCGCAAGCGGCCCACCTAGACCGGCCGGAGGCCCACGAGTCCTTCGGGATCCAGGCCCGGAACCTCGCCCGGCTGAACGAGGCGGGCATGAAGATCGCCATGGGCACCGACGGGAACGCCGGCTGGCGGCCGCACATCGAGATGCTGGACATGGTGGAGTCGGGGATGACCCCGCACGAGGTGATCGTCGCCTCCACCGGCGCCGCTGCCGAGTTCCTCAAGATGTCCGACACCGGCACCATCGAGGCCGGCAAGAGCGCCGACTTCGTGGTCCTCGAAGCGAATCCGCTCGAGGACATCACGAATATCCGGGGCATCGAGTCGGTGTACCTCCGGGGCGAGGAACTGGACCGGGCCGGACTGAGCGCCGGCTGGGTCGGGAGCCAGTAGCGCTAGCCACGATGAAGCACGCACACACCATCAGTTGGGCGGTCTTCGCCCTGCTGGGAGCCATCACCATCCTGGTTTCCCTGATCTCGCTCAGCGCCGCCTACCTGAACCCGGATGCCGACCTGATCGGCGGCCGGTTCACCCCGGCGCAGGTCGCCGACGGGGACCCGGAACTCGCCGCGGCGCTCTCCGCCCGGCGGGGCACGGCCGCCGCGTTCGGCCTCTCCTACGGGATCTTGGTGTTCGGGATCGCGTGGGGTCCGTACCGGCGGCGGAGCCGGCTGTTCCGCCTCCTGCTGGCGGCCAGCCTGGTGAACACGCTGGTGATCCTGCTTCGGCTTCCGGTGCTGGGCATCGGCCTCGGCCTCGTCACCGCCCTGGTTCCGCTGGCGCTGATCCTGATCGCGGCCGTTTTCGGGGTGATGGCGCGCCGGCAGGCGGCTTGACGGGGGGACGGGCCGGGTCGACTGCGGGAAGGAGCCGGATCCGGTAACCGCGGTCCCGCTCTGGTCCAAAGGGACATCGTTTGCCGGAGGGACATCGTTTGCCAAAGGGACGTCGTTTGATTGACGCCGCGCGGGGCAACGCGACGAATCCCTCGCCCGACCCCAACTATGACGAGGCATACAGCAAGCAGTCGTTTCGGAAGAAGGTCGCCGCGTACGCCCCGGCGGCAGGCAGGGAGGTGATTCGGGGGGCGCTTGTCCTGTACCGCTGCCTGCGTGACCCGAACACTCCGAAATGGGCCCGGGCGCGCATCATTGGGGCGCTCGGCTACTTCATCTTCCCGTTGGATGCCATTCCCGATGTCGTTCCGGTGGCCGGGTTCTCCGACGACCTAGGGGTGCTCGCTCTCGCGCTGGCCACCGTAGCGTTCCACATCAAACCGGAACACAAACAAAAGGCCGAAGAGAAGCTAAACAGCCTGTGGACAAAGTGACGTGAGTACCGAGACCGGTGAGGCGCCCGGCGGACAAGGCGCGCGAGGGAGGAGCCCCCACCGGGAGAACTGGCCCGAGCGTATTTCGACCGAAGCGCAACGCAGAGCGCCGCGAAGCGGCGCGGTTCAGCCGGGATGCATCGCCGGTCGAATGCCGCGTGACTTTGTCTACAGGCTGTTCAGACCTGGTTTCCCTGAGCGGTGACCTCTGAACTCCTGCATTCCCTCAACCAAAGGACATCCCGGATGCGCATCGTTCCCCTTGCTGACATTCAGTCGGTTATCACCGCACCAGCCGCCATCGAGGCCGTGAAGGCTGGATTCATCGCCCATGCGAGGGGGCTGGTGAACTGCCCCGAGCCCGTCCAGATCGTGTTCCGCGACGACCAGCAGGAACAGCATGGCGAATGTCACGTCAAGTCCGCCATCTGGAGCGGCCGTCCGTACGCTGCGGTCAAGATCGCATCGGGGTCCTACCGGAATGCGGCGCGCGGCCTGCCCGGCGCCGGCGGCATGATCATCATGATCGCTACCGACACCGGCCTTCCGGTGGCCATTCTCCACGACGAGTGCTGGCTCACCAATGTCCGCACTGCCGCTGCCGGGGCCTTGGCCGCCGGCCTGAAACCGGTGCCGAACGACGCGACTCTCGGCGTGATCGGCACCGGGACCCAGGCAGAGATAGAAGCCACCATGATCTGCTCCCATCTGGGACTGGCGTCGGTATCCGTTTGGGGGCGTTCCGCCGCAAAGGCGGCAACCCTCTGCCAAAAGCTGGAGGCCGGAGGACTGGCGGCAACCGCGATGGACACGGTCCGCGATGTCTGTCATTCCAGCGCCATTCTGGTCACCACCACCCCCGTGACGAAACCGATCGTCCAGCTGGAAGACGTTCCCGAAACGCTCCACATCGTCGCCGTCGGCGCCGACACCCCGGGGAAGACAGAGCTGGATCCGCGCATCCTGGGAAGGGCCCACACCATCGTCACCGACGACCATCGGGAGTGTCTGCATCACAGCGATTTCGGCGCCGCGGTGAGAGCCGGCGCGGTCGCCGAAGACAGCGACTGCTCCTTTGGGGAACTGCTCTCGCTCGCCACCCCGGACCCAAGGATGGCGCGGGACGGCATTTCGGTCGTCGATCTGACCGGCATGGGCGTCCAGGATCTCGCGATTGCGACACTGACTCTGAACGCGTTGGCGGGTTAGCCGCCGCTCCCGGTCGGGGCGCGGGGAGAGCTGGGCATGATGCCAACCATCGAGATGGCGCCGCTGGCAAGGGAGCCCCCACCGGGAGAACTGGGCCGACCTCTGGCCAGTTCTCCCGGTGGGAGCCGGCACCGCTGCGCGAAGCGCAGCGAAAGGCGTGAAACCACGCAGCCGCCCGGATGACGCTGCACGCCGGGTTCCGGGCCGAGAGCGGAGCCACCTCCGAACTCGGGGTCCTTCCCTGCCGCCCGCCTGCGGCGGGCTGTGCCGACCGGAGGTCGGCGTTCCCTGGCCGGCGCGCCGCTCTACCCGGTAGGGTCCGTGCTGAGACGTGCGCCATCCCGGGACTGGGGAGTACGCCCTCTCGCCCCGCTGCGCGGGGCGGTGCCGGTGTGAACACCGGCGTTCCCTTCCCGGCGGCGCCATCGAACCCAACAGCTTCATGGCGGAGGCTCGAGGCAGCCATCGGCCCTTGCCATCGTAGGATCGGCATGGCGCTCGCACGATCGGTTCTCTAGAATCGGTCAAAGGAAGAGGGACCGATAATGAAGATCAGGATTGCGTTGTTCGCATGCCCCGCGCTCGCCGTGTCGATCGGCTGGGCCGCCGCAACTCAGGATACTGCCGGAGAGATGATCGATCGGGCGCGGCATTTTCTGGTCTCGCTCGATCCCGACCAGAGGGCCCGGGCGACGTTCGCATTCAGCGACGAGGAGCGGCTCAACTGGCACTTCATCCCGCGGGACCGCGAGGGACTGCCGTACGGGGAGTTCACACCGCCCCAGCGCCGGCTCGCCGATCGTCTGCTCGGCACGGCATTGAGCCACGAGGGGATCAGCAAGGCGCTCGGCATCATGTATCTCGAGCAGATTCTCTACGAGCGCGAAGGCCGCGACATTCGTGATTCCGACCGCTACTACTTCACGGTGTTCGATGAGCCATCGGACTCGGGTGCCTGGGGTTGGCGCGTCGAGGGGCATCACCTGTCGCTCAACCTCACGCTCAACGACGGCGAGGTCGTCGCGACCTCACCGGCATTCATGGGCAGCAATCCGGCGATCGCCGGGGAAGGCAAGCACGCGGGTCTCGAGGTGCTCGCGGCGGAGCAGACGGTAGCGAGGGAGCTGCTCGCGCTCTTCGATGGTCCGGCGCGTGACACGGTCATCTTCGACGCCGAGGCGCCGCCCGACATCCTCACGGGCAATACGCGGATCGCCGAGGCCGGTGAACCGCTCGGGCTCGCGATGGGCGACATGACGGACGAGCAGGCCGACAAGGTCGTCGAGCTCCTGCAGGTCTATACCGGCCGGCTGCGGGCCGAGCTCGCCAAGGACGAGTTCGACAAGGTCACGGCGGCCGGTCTCCCTGGTGTTCACTTCGCGTGGGCCGGCAGCGCCGAGCCCGGCGAGCCGCACTACTACCGGATACACGGCCCGACCTTCCTCATCGAATACGACAACACGCAAAACGACGCGAACCACGTCCACTCGGTCTGGCGCGATCTGAGCGGAGACTTCGGCAGGGACCTTCTCGCGGAGCATTACGCGAGCTCGCATTCGAGATAGTCCGACGAGCGGGCCGCTCCTGCTCCCCGCCTGATCTGCCGCTATCGCCGGTAGCGCCGGCCGGTCCGATCTGAAGGCCGGCGCTCCCGCGCTCCATGTACCCTCCATCCCCCATGGGCGAACTGGCGCGCGAGCTCGCGGCGCGCATCGAGGGGGACGTGCGATTCGACCGCGCGAGCCGGATCCTCTACTCGAACGACGCCAGCATTTACCAGATCGAGCCCCTGGGAGTGGTGATCCCCCGCCACACGGCGGACGTGGCGGAGGCGGTCCGGGTGGCCGCGGAGGCGGGCGCCCCGGTGCTCCCGCGCGGCGGGGGCACCTCCCTCGCCGGGCAGGCGGTCGGCGAGGCGGTGGTGCTGGACCTGTCGGTGCACTTCCGCAGCATCCTGGAGATCAACCGGGAAGAACTCTGGGCCCGGGTGCAGCCGGGCGTGGTGCAGGACGCCTTCAGCGCCGCGCTCGTTCCGCACGGTCTCCGGTTCGGTCCCGAGACCTCGACCTCGAACCGCGCCAACCTCGGCGGAATGATCGGCAACAACTCGGCCGGCGCCCGCTCGCTGGTCTACGGCAAGACCGTGGACAATGTTCTCGACGCGACCGTGGTGCTCCCCGACGGAAGCTGCGAGCGGCTTTCGTGGCTGAGTTGGGAGGACATCCGGCGCCGGGCGCGGGGCAACGGGACGCTCGCTCCGCTGCTTCGTGAACTGCTGGCGCTTCGGGACGAGTACTCGGAAGACATCCGGGAACGGTTCCCGCGCATCCCACGCCGGGTCTCCGGCTACAACCTGGACGTGCTGCTCGATCCGGGCGGGGTGAACCTGGCGCACCTGATCGTCGGGTCCGAAGGAACGCTCGGGACCGTGGTCGAGGCCCGGGTGAAGCTGCACCAGCTTCCACCCGCGGTCGGACTCGCCGTGCTGCATTTCGACGGGCTGCTCCCGGCGCTCGAGGCGGGAGTGGTGGCGCTCGACCTGCACCCCACCGCGGTGGAACTCGTGGACCGGATGGTGCTGGAACTCGCCCGCGAGTCGCTCGAGTATTCGCGGCGCCTCCACTTCGTGGAGGGCGAACCCGGGGCGCTCATCCTGGTCGAGTTCGCGGGAGGGAGCCGCGGCGAAGTGGCCGCGAAGCTGGCCGACCTCGAACGCCGCCTCGGAAAGCGCGGCCGTCCCCATCTCCGCATGCTCGACCCCGCGGATCAGCAAAACGTCTGGGCGGTGCGAAAGGCGGCGCTTCCACTCCTCCTGAGCCTTCCGGGCGACAAGAAACCCATCGCCTTCGTCGAGGACACCGCGGTCGAGCCATCCCGGCTGCCGGAGTTCATCCGCAGGTTCGAGGAAATCCTGTCCGGCCGGAACACCGAGGGCAGCTTCTACGCGCACGCCGGCGCCGGATGCCTCCACATCCGGCCCCTGATCAACCTGAAAGATCCCGCCGAGATCAGGAAGATGGACACGCTGGCCCAGGAAGTCTGCGACCTGGTGCTCGACTTCGGGGGCGCCATGAGCGGCGAGCATGGCGACGGGCTCGCGCGCAGCCACTTCAACGAGAAGGTCTTCGGGCCGCGCGTGTACCAGGCGTTCCGGCGTCTGAAGGCGGCGTTCGACCCGGCGGGCATCATGAATCCGGGGAAGGTGGTGAACGCGCCCGCCATGACCGACAACCTGCGCTACGGCGAGAACTACCGGGCAGCGGAACTCCCGGTGGTCTATCCGTACAAACGCCACGGCGGTTTTGCTGGCGCGGTCGAGCTTTGTAACGGAGCCGGGGTCTGCCGCAAGGAACTGGTGGGGACGATGTGTCCCTCGTTCATGGCGACCAAGGAGGAGGAGCACTCGACCCGGGGCCGGGCGAACCTGCTGCGCGCGCTGCTCGACGGGCGGCTGCCGCCGGAGCGGGAGTCGGAAGACCGCGTCCTCCAGGCACTCGACCTCTGCCTGGCCTGCAAGGCCTGCAAGGCCGAGTGTCCGTCCGGGGTGGACATGGCCCGGCTCAAGTCCGACTTCCTGTACCGCTACTACCGGAACCGGCGGCGGCCGCTCGCCGACCGGCTGTTCGGCGCGCCGGACGTCCTGGCCCGCTGGGGGAGCCGGCTGGGGCCGCTCGCGCGCTGGGCCGACCGGCGGGGTTGGGCGGCCTCGCTGCTGGCTCGCACGATCGGCTTCGACCGGCGCCGGAGTCTTCCCAAACTGGCGCGCCAATCCTTCGTGAGCTGGTTCCGCAGGATCGAGGCGGCCTCCCAGCCGCAGTCCCCGCGCGGGGAAGTGGCGCTCTTTCCCGACACCTTCACGAACTACTTCGAACCGCGAATCGGGATTGCCGCCTGCCGGGTGCTCTGGGCGCTCGGCTACCGGGTCGTGTTGACCCCCGCGGTCTGTTGTGGCCGGCCGGCCATCTCCCGGGGGCTGCTTGGCCGGGCCCGGCGGCTCGCGCGGGAGAGCGTTCGGGCGCTCGGCGGCATCGCGGGCGAGGGCACCCCCATCGTCGGGCTCGAGCCGTCATGTCTCTTCAGCTTCCGCGACGAGATCCCGGATCTGGTTCCCGAGGATGACCGTCCCGCCGCCGAGGGGGTCGCCAAGCGCGCGGTTCTCTTCGACGAGTTCCTGGCCGATCACCGGGAGGAGCTTTCCCGCCTCACCGGCGGCCGGGGCGAAGGCTCCCACGTTCTCGCCCACGGCCACTGCCACCAGAAGACGTTTTGCGGGACCGGACCACTGGCCGGTCTCCTCTCCACCACCGGCGCCCAGGTTACGGTGGTCGATTCGGGTTGCTGCGGCATGGCCGGGAGCTTCGGCTACACCTCCGACCACTACGAGTTGTCGCTTGCGATCGGCGAGCGACGGCTCTTTCCGGCGGTGCGGAGTCTGGCGACGGAGGATGCGCTGGTCGCGGCCGGCACCTCCTGCCGGCATCAGGTGCTCGATGCGACGAACCGCTACGCGATCCACCCGGCGGAATACATCGCGCAGTACCTGGCCGACGGGGGCGGCCCGGACCCGGAGATCTGACGGCGGCCGGACGGCGCTGCGGTAACAGCCTGTGGTGAAACCCACGTGAGCGCCGAGACGGGCGAGGCGCCCGGCTGACAAGGCGCGCGAGGGAGGAGCCCCCACCGGGAGAACTGGGCCGCGTGGGTTTTGCCACAGGCTGGTAAGGCCTCGGGCCGGCTTCGACTCCCATCGGCCGGGAACGCCCTCCGGGCTTCGGTGCGGAACCTTCCGGTTGGAGACACCGTTGTTCCGGCCGTTGACAACCCCGGGTCCCGAGCAAAGCGCCACCGATCCCGGCCGCCGTCTCGCGGTCGCCCCGGTGCATCGCGCCCTATTCGCGATGTCGGCGCCCATCAGTCTGGGCATGCTCTCGACCTTCCTGTTCCAGGTGGTGGACACCTGGTTCGTCGGCAGGCTCGGCACGGCTGAGCTCGCCGCCCTCAGCTTCTCCTCGGTGCTCTTCTTCCTGCTGGCCGGGCTGTTCATCGGGCTGTCGGTCGGCGCGTCGTCGCTCGTCGCCCGCGCGCTCGGCGAGGGGGACGCGTCCCGCGCGGCGCGCTTCGCGCGGACGTCGGTGGTCCTCGCCGGCGGGCTCGCCGCTCTCCTCTCGCTGATCGGCCTGCTCACCATCGGGCCGGTTTTCGGCCTGCTCGGCGCGGACGCCGCCATCCTCCCGCTCATCGCCGAGTACATGGAGGTCCTCTACCTCGGCATGCCGCTCCTCGCCGTCGCGCTCGTCGGAAACGCCGCGGTCCGGGCGACGGGTCGGGTAAGGGCTCCCGAGGTCCTGATGGGTGCGGCGGGGGTGATCAACCTCGTCCTCGACTACCTGTTGATCTTCGGCGCCGGTCCGTTCCCGCGCCTCGAGATCCAGGGCGCGGCGCTCGCCACCGTCATCTCATGGGGGTTCGTGGCCGTTTCGACGGTAGTGCTGCTCGTACGGGCGCGTCTGCTCCGGCGGCAGCGGGTGGAGGGCGGCTCACCCCGAAGCGCCGTCCTGCCCCCAATTCTGCGGCTCTCCGCGCCCACGGTCGCTACCCAGGTGCTCACCCCGCTGACCGCCGCGTTCGTCACTTTCCTGGCCGCGAAGTCCGGGGCCGAGGTCGTGGCGGCGCTGGGGATCGCGACGCGGATCGAACTTCTGGGACTCGTGGGGATATCGAGCGTGAGCGTCGCACTCGTTCCTTTTGTCGCGCAGAACTTCGGCGCCCGGAACCGCGCCCGCGTGGACGAAGCGATCGTCTTCGCGGGGAAGGCGTCGTTCTACTGGGGCGGCTTGTTGTTCGTGGCGCTCGTCCTCGGCGCCGGGCCCGTGGCCCGGATGTTCAGCGGCGACGAAACGGTCCAGCACTACGTGACCCTGTACTTCCGGATAGTCGCAATCTCTTACGCCCCGGCGGGGCTCCTTGCGGTGACCTCGTCCATCTTCAACGGAGTGCAGATACCGGGAGAGTCCCTTCGCATCCTCATGGTGAAGACGTTCGCCTTCACGGCGCCGCTCGCCTCGCTCGGCGCGCTCTTCGGCGCCACGGGCCTCTTCGCCGCGGTCTCGCTCGCCAATGTCCTCGGTGGCGTGTACGCCGCGCGCACTATGCGACGCTGCCTCCGCGCCGCGGACACCGACCTCGCGCGCCGGCGTCCGATCGACGACTACATCGCCGACTGGCGCGCGGTGACTCGGCGTCTCTCGGGGAGTGGGAGCCGCCGGGAGACGTAGGCTCCCCGACTCGCCCACGCTTCCGCGAAACCCTGCGGCGCACCGCCCGCGTACCCCGAAGAAACTGGAGAAGAAACCATTCATGGCACCAGACAGCGTCCGCATCGCGGCCATCCTGGGGACCAGCCGTCCCGGCAACCTCACCTCGAAGGCGCTCGCCCTCGCCGTCGACGAGCTGGCGCAAAACCCCCAGGTCCTCGTGACCCGGCTCGATCCGGCGGAGATGGATCTACCGTTTCCGGGCCGATCCGGAGAGTTCCCCGACCGGGATCGTCTCCAGGCCACTGTCCGCGATGCCGACGCGGTGCTGTTCGCCACCCCCGAATACCACGGCAGCTTCGCGGCGGCGCTGAAATTGGTGATCGAGAATCTCGGATTTCCGTCGGTCCTCGCCGGTAAACCGGTGGCGCTCATCGGCGCGGCTTCGGGCGCGATCGGTGCCGTCAAGGCGCTCGAACACCTGCGGAGCGTTCTCTCGCACGTCGGGGCGATCGTCCTTCCCGGTCCGGTGTCGATCGCGGGCGTCCACCGGGTCTTCGACGCGGAGGGGAATTGCCTCGACGAGGCCGTGGAGGGCCGGACCCGCAAGCTGGCGGGCAACCTTCTCGCGTACGTCGAGCGGAACACCTGCCCGCGGGCGGGGCTCGAGGCGTTCGCGCGGCGCGGATAGACGCGCGCCGGCCCTCGCGGTTCAGCGTTCTCTTTCGCCCGCCCGGCCGGGCCTCTCCACGGTCGATGACCCGCCGGCCGCGGTTCCCACCTGCGCCTCGAACCGCCACTCGCGGTAGCGGCGGGCGCCCTCGTAGGCCCGGAAACTGAGCAGGTCGCTGGTGCTCACCACCCCGGTGATCCCGGTCGCGGACTCGGCGGCGGCCCCCGCTTCGCCCGGTTCCTCACGTCCCGCGCGGCCGGCCGTCCGCCGGGGCTCCGCTTCTCCCGCCGGGTTGGTGGGCGCCGGACCGCTGCCCGGCCGGCCTCCTCGCTCAGGTCCGGGCCCGGAAGCGCCGGTCGCGAGCGCGTCCTCGGCGCGGAGAATGCGGAAGCTCCGCCCGGTCATGGGGTCCAGCCAGGCGCGGCGCAGGTACTTGCCCTCCACCAGCTCATCGAGGGTCTCCGGCAGCGTGCCGGGGCGGTCCTGCCCGAAACGCTCGAGGGCGCGGACGACCGCCTCGCCCCGGAAGAGCAGTTCCGCTTCCCGCTCGCGCTGGAGGACCTGGCTCCAGAGGGTCACCGCCGCCGATAGCCCGACGCCCAGCAGCGTGATGCCGATCAACACCCCGAAGAGGACGTAGCCGGCAGAGTCCCGGGGGGAGTTCCTACCACTCACGATAGGGGCGTCCGTCGCTGCCGACCTGCTCCGAGCGGCTGCGCACGTCGGAGACGCCGGCCGGCGCCTCGGGGAACATGGGGTCGTAGCCGTCCCGCACCTCCTCCCAGAGGATGGACTGGGTCATGGGATCTTCGGGGACTTCGCGGAGGTACCCGGAGACGACCAGATCCGCCAGGTTGGCCGGGAACTCGTCGTGGTCGGCCCGGTACTGGTCGAGCCGCTCCCGGAGCGTCGCGAGGTTGTGTTCCAGGACCGCCTCCTTCGCCTTGGCGATCTGCGCCTGGTAGCGGGGCACCGCGATGGCGAACAGGATCCCCAGAACGAGCAGCACCAGCACCATCTCGATGAAGCTGAACCCGGCCGTTTTTCCGGCCCGCGGAGCGCGGAGGGTCCTGGTCACCATGACCGATACGGAGTGCCGTCGAGGGCGAGGCGGGGCGAGGCGGAGCGGAGGTCGTAGACGTTCTGGCCGCCCCAGGAGAGCCGCCCGGGGTCGTCCTGGTAGGAGCGCAACAGCCAATCGGCGCGCCCGGTCAGCGGGTCTGTCGGGAGGCGGCGCAGGAAGCGGATGACCGGCGTCCTCCCGTCCGGCCCGCGGGGGCCGGGGACTCCCTCCACGAGGGCTTCGAGGCTCGGCGGATAGTTCTCGTGGTCGGGCTCGATGAAGTCGGGGTCGATTTCGCCGGCCTCAGCGGCCTCCCGGTAGGCGTCGATCGCCATCCGGACGGTGCGGAGGTTGCGGCGGAGTTCGATCTCCTTGGCCCGCACGGAGGTGACCTTCGCGACCGGGATGATCGCCATCGCCAGCACCGCGAGGATCCCGGCCGCTACCACCAGCTCGATGAGCGTGAAGCCGCGCTGGCCCGCCGGCCGGGGAAGTCCGGTCTTCGGGAGGGGGCGCATCAGAACTGGCATTCTCAAACTTGGCATTCTCAGAATTGGGGCACCGAGGCGAGGCTGAAGAGCGGGAGGTAGATCGCAAGGAGCACCAGCGCGACAAGACCGCCCAGGATGAGGAGCACGATTGGGGTCAGCAGACTGAGGAGCACGGTCACCCGGTTCTCGATCACCTCGTCGTTGAAATCGGCGACCGAGGAAACCATCCGGGCGAGGTCGCCGGTGCCCTCTCCCACCCGGACCATCTGGAGCGCGAAGCCGGGGATCTCACCGCTCTCGGCGAGCGTCTCCACGAAGGAGCGGCCCTCGCGCACCCGGTCCGCCGTGGGTTCTAAAACGCCCCTGAGGTGGCGGTTGCCTACCGCCCGCGCCGCCACCGGGATCGCGTTCGCGAGCGGCATCCCCCCGGCGAGCAGGGTCCCGAGCGCCCGCGAGAATTGGGATACGGCGTAGAGCCTCAGCACCTGTCCCACGGCCGGGAGGCGCAGGACAAAACGGTCCCGGAGGCGCTTGGCCCTTGCTGTCCGCGACCAGGCGGCGAAGAGTAGGAGCGCGCCGAGCAGGCCAGAGGTCACCCAGACGAGCTGGCCCCTGACGAACTCGGCGGCGGCCAGCAGCGCCGTGGTCAGGGGAGGCAACTCCTGGTTGAAGCCCGCGAAGAAGGGGACGAAGTTGGGCACGACCCCGAGGAGCAGGTAGGCGGCGGTCCCGAGGAGCGCGGCGAGCAGGAATGCGGGATAGACCAGGGCGGCGGTCAGACTGGACCGCGCCTTTACCGCCACCCGCATCGCCTCCGTGAACCGCACGAGCATCCCTGGGAGGTCGCCGCTGGTCTCCCCCGCCTGGAGGCACGCCGGATACACCGACGGGAAGAACGGATAGCGGCTCGCCGCGGTGCTCATCGGCACCCCGGACCGAACCTCGGAGAGGATCGTCTGGACCGCATCCCGAAAGGTCGGGTTCTCCATGCGCTCCACCATGATCCCGAGCGACTCGGCGAGCGGGAGGCCGGCGTGGAGGAGGGCGGCGAGCTCCTGATTGAAGAGCAGGACTTCGCGGCCCCGGACCGGACGCCGGCGGCGGAAAAGGGGAGTTCCCGCTTCGAAGAGACGGCCCAGCGCGGCGAGGGACGAGGTGCGGTGGATCGCGAAGACGTGAAGTCCCTGGCTCTGGAGTTCCTGGCGGGCGGCGTCGGCGTCCCGGGCGGTCAGCCGGAGCCGGCGCAGGTCGCCCGCGGGTTCGCCGACCTGGCAGAGGAATTCGGGCATGCGGGGAGTTTTCCGGATGGTAAACGTGAGGGGCGGCGCTGTGCTGTTTCCGGCATCTGACCGCTACACTCGAATCATGAGTCGAAAGAAGACCGCCAGGCAGAAACGCCGGCTTCGTGCGGCTGGAGCCCGTTCGGGAGGCTTTCGCAACGAGCAGGTGCTTTCGGAGAACCGGAGGGCGCGGCGGAACTTCGTGATCCTCGAGCAGTTCGAGGCGGGAGTCGCGCTCACCGGGGCCGAGGTGAAGTCGTGCCGGGCAGGCGGGGCGAACCTGAAGGACGCCTACGGCCGCGAGCGGAACGGCGAACTCTTCCTCGTGAACTGCCATATCGCGCCCTACGCGAACGCCCCCCCGGAGCAGGGGAATCCGGAACGGAACCGGAAGCTACTGCTCCACGAGGACGAGATGCGGCGGATCGCCGGGAAGCTCACGACGGCCGGGCTCACCCTGGTGCCACTCCGCATCCACCTCCGGAACGGCTGGATCAAGGTGCAGGTCGCGCTCGCCAAGGGCAAGAGCACCCGCGACCGCCGCGAGACCATCCGCCAGCGCGAAGCCGCCCGCGAAGTCCGGGAGGCCCTGGGGTAGAAAGCCCGGGACCGCCGGCCTTCAGACCGGCACCGTTGCGCGAAGCGCAGCGAGAGCGCGTATCGCCGATGGAGAAAAAGCGCGGGGACGGCTTGGAACGCCGACCTCCGGTCGGCACGCGCCCGCGCAGCGGGCGCAACCGCGGATGGCTATGGGCGCAGAAGCGCGGGTGACAGTCGGCCTCCACCGTTCCGGCCAGAGATCCCCGACCAAGTACCCTCCGGACGAGAGCGCAACCAACGAACCCGAGGTGACGGACCTAACCGAGGAGTTCGGCGTCTGGGACGGCAAGTCCACGGCCGCATTGCAGTCCATCTATCTGCGCCATCGCGCTGACGACGACTTTGTTGCGACAACCCTGGTGCTCGTTGCTGATGCCAATTTCCAACGGGCGGCCACCTGGATGTTGAAGCGACACCTGGAACTCGGAAATCCCCTCTCCGCTCGCGAGTGCCGTTCCATTCTGGGCAGTCTCTCCGTCCAGCAAGACTGGGAAAGCAAGCTACACCTCCTCCAGTGCCTTCCCTATCTGAGCATTCCTGACGAAGACCGCGTTGGTCTCGAACAGTTTCTGGATGCGTGTGTCAGGAGCGACAAGAAGTTCGTCAGGGCGTGGGCCTACAGCGGATTGGGCGAGTTGGCGCTGCGTTTTCCGCAATACCGCGAGGCGGTGGACGGCATGCTTAGCCGGGCCGGCGGGTCGGAGGCTGCGTCGGTTCGGGCGCGGATTCGTAACCTGCGCAAAGGGCGCTGAGCCAGCCGCGAGGCCCGGCCGCTCGTTCGGTCTCGGACCGGCGCATCCCCCCGTAGAATCGGTCACCGGCCACCCTACCTTCAACGGGAGGTTCCCCATGCTCTCAGTCACGAGAATCAGTGCACTCTCAGCCCTCTCGCTCGCACTCCTTGCCGCCCCCACAGCCGCTCAGGATCTCGAAACCCTCCGCCCGGTTGCCGACCAGAGCGCGTCCGAACCGCTTCCCGTCGAGACTCTCCTGTCGCTCTCCTCTTCCGTGGGTGGCGAGACGCCGCGCTGGGCCCCGGAAGGCGACAGGATCCTCCTGGGTGGTTCGAACCTGCGGCTAATCCGTGCCGAAGGTGGCGCGATCAGCGAATTGCCGGTGCCTACGGAAGGCAGCGGTCATTTTCTGGCGTCGGCCGAGCCGCAGTGGTCGCCGGACGGACAATGGATCTCCTATGTATCGGACAGGAGCGGCACGCCGGAGATCTGGCTCTGGTCCGTTCAGGGAGGCGAAGCGTTCCGCATCACCGGGAACGGCGGGCGGCTGATCAAGGGCTACTCCTGGTCGCCGGACGGGCGCAGGATCGCGTTCTCCGGCAATCGTCACGGGCAGTACGACGTGTGGACGGTGGAGGTCCCGTCCGGGGAGGCTCGCCGGCTTACCGACGGACCCGAACTGGAGGTCTATCCCGCTTGGAGCCCCGATTCCGAGTCTGTCCTGTACGTCCGACTCGATGGCGAATGGATGGACCACACGATTGTGGAAGTCCCGGTCGACGGCGGTGAAGAGCGGGTCATCGTGCGCGACGAGGACTTTTTCGACTACGGGGAGGGGGGCACGTTCGGCTATCCCCTGGTCTCCCCGGACGGCTCCACGGTGGTCTTTCCGTCCTACCGCTCCGGGTGGATCAACTACTGGGGCGTGCCCCGGTCGGGAGGAGAACCCAGGCCGCTGGTGGCGGCCGAGGCCGACCAGACGGAAGGTGCTTGGTCCCCCGACGGCGGAGGGTTCGCGTACGTCGAGAACCACGGGGGCACCTACCAGCTCCGAATCGCGCCGGCGGGTGGCGGAGAGCCGCGCGTCATAGCGGCTCCCGAGTCCGGAATCATCTCAGCGCCTCAGTGGTCTCCGGACGGCAGCCGCATCTCCTACACCCTCGAGACGCCGACTCGCCCCGGGGATCTGGTTGTCCGTGCCCTCGCATCGGGGAAGTCCTCCAGGCTGACCGATTCGATGCCGATGGAGGCGATCGAGAATCGCCTGGTCACGCCCGCGAAGTTGGCGTTCTCGAGCGGGGACGGCGTGGCGATCCCCTCCTATCTCTACCGGCCCGGCGCCGGGTGGGGCGACGAAGATCGCCGCTATCCGGCGATCGTCTGGACCCACGGCGGACCCACGTCGCAATGGGAGGACAGCTTCGAGCCTCAGGTCCAGTTCTTCGTTCAGCGTGGCTACGTGGTACTGGCGCCCAACGTGCGCGGAAGCTCCGGGTATGGCCGCGCGTTCGAGGAGGCCAACGACGGCTGCTGGGGCAAGTGCGACTTTCGAGATGCGGTGGCGGCCGCGGAGTACCTCCGAACCCTCCCGTACGTCGACCCGGAGCGCATCGGAACCACCGGAACCAGCTACGGAGGGTTCATGTCGTGTGCGGCGGTGAGCTTCGGCGGCGAGACCTTCCAGGCCGTGATCGCGGCGTCCGGCTACTGCGACCGGGTCACCTTCTTCGAGGACGGCGAATTCCGCCACCTGCAGCAGCTGCGCAAGGAGATGGGGCGGCTCGAGGAGCACAGGGATCGCTACCTCGCGAACTCCCCCTACTATCACCTCGCCGATGCCCGGGTGCCCGTCTTCGTGCTCCACGGCGAGGGACGCTATCCGGGCTCACCGCAGATGACCGAATTTTTCCGGGAGCTGCAGCGCCTCTACAAGCCCGCCCGCTACAAGGCCTACGCAGGCGAGAACTTCTACGTCAGAGGCTTCGAGAACAGGATGGAGATGCTCGCCGACATGAAGGCGTTCTTCGACTTCTATCTTCTGGGAAAGGACACCGAGCTGCCGGGGGTCGGGTATCTGGAGGAACTCGAAGGTGTGTCCCACTGAACCTCGAGCAGTTCGGAGAAAAAGCGCGCAGACGGCTTGGAACGCCGACCTCTGGCCAGTTCTCCCGGTGGGGGCCGGCACCCGCCCGCGCAGCGGGCGGAACTGCGCACGCGCGGTCGCCCGTGGGCTGGGAGCGGGGAGCTCCAGGCCGGGCGGACGCGCCGCCCGGACACCCGGAGGCGCAACTACAATTCCCCCCGTTGCCCCGAATCGGGGGATGTCAGGTCCGTAGAAC
Organism: Candidatus Marinacidobacterium sp.; assembly: GCA_965250045.1. Classification (GTDB taxonomy): domain Bacteria; phylum Acidobacteriota; class Vicinamibacteria; order Marinacidobacterales; family Marinacidobacteraceae; genus Marinacidobacterium. The sequence goes on along the minus strand of OZ252286.1, from coordinate 343,872 downwards.
GCGGCGCCACGGCGACGCCCGGCCTGTCCAAGGGAGACTCCGCATGAGATCCACGATGTCGCTCGCGCTCTTGGCGGCGCTGGCGTGCGCCGCGCTGGCCAGCGACGGCTGGGCGCAGGCCGAGCCGCAGCCGCCCCCGGACAAGGAGGCCGTGCGGGAGATCGTCCGGGAGTACCTGCTCGAGCACCCGGAGGTCATCGAAGAGGCGATCCTCTCGCTCAACGCGAAACGCCAGGCCGCAAAGGCGGCGAGGGCGCGGGACGCGCTGATGAAGAACCGCGCGGCGCTGGTCGGCCATCCGATGTCGCCGGTTTCCGGCAACCCCGAGGGCGACGTGACGCTCGTCGAGTTCTTCGACTACCAGTGCGGCCACTGCAAGCGCTCGCTCGCGCCGGTCATGGATCTGCTGAAGAGCGATCCGGGGCTGCGGATCGTGTGGAAGGATCTTCCGGTGCTCGGGCCGGTCTCGAGTTTCGCCGCGCTCGCGTCCATGGCGGCGCACAAGCAGGGCAAGTATCAGGCGTTCCACGAGGCGGTCATGGGCGCGCGGGATCGCCTTAGCGAGGACTCGGTGATGGTGATCGCGGAGCAGGTCGGACTCGACATTGAGCGCCTGCAGCAGGACATGGCCGATCCGGAGATCGCGGCCTATCTGGGAGAGACGCAGCGTCTTGCCCGCGAGCTGGGCATCACGGGGACCCCGGCCTTCGTGATCGGGAACACGCTGGTGCCGGGCGCGGTGGACGGCGCGCGGCTCAGGCAACTCATCGCCGAGGCTCGCAGCGGCGGCTGACGGCCGCCTCCCGCTGGGCCGGCGCGACGGTTCGGAACGCCGCCCCGGCATCGCTCCCTCCGGAAGCGCGAACTGGTTGTGACTCGGAGGGTCCGGTTGACGCACCCCCGTAGAATTGGTTTGCTGCACCCCAGACGGGAGGTTTTCCATGCCGCCATTCACACGAACCGCCGCCCTGTCGGGCCTCTTGCTGGCGTTAGCAATAGCCCCCGCCACCGCCCAGGACCTAGACACTCTCCGCCCGGTCGCCGACCAGGGCGCCGCCGAGCGCGCCAAGCTGGCCCAGGTGATGGTGGACTCCATCTTCAGCTTCGGTGAACTCGGCTTCCAGGAGGTCGAGACCTCCCGCTACATCACCGGCGTCCTGCGGGACAACGGGTTTGAGGTCGAGGAGGGGATCGCGGGGATTCCGACGGCCTGGATGGCGCGCTGGGGCTCCGGCTCTCCGGTCATCGCGCTCGGCAGCGACATCGACGGCATCCCGAAGGCGTCCCAGAAACCCGGCGTCGCCTACCACGAGCCGCTGGTCGAGGGCGCCCCCGGCCACGGCGAGGGGCACAACTCCGGGCAGGCGGTGATCGTCGTGGGAGCGCTCGCCGCCAAGGAAGTGATGGAACGGGAGGGGATCCCGGGAACCATCGTCATCTGGCCGGGGGTCGCTGAAGAGTTGCTCGCCACCAAGGCCTGGTTCATCCGCGCGGGCCACTTCGACGATGTGGACATCTGCATCTTCACCCACGTGGGCTCCGGCTTCGGGGTGAGCTGGGGGCAGGGGAGAGGCAGCGGCCTGATCTCGGTGGAGTACACCTTCCGCGGCGAGTCGGCGCACTCGGCGGGGGCGCCGTGGCGAGGCCGGAGCGCGCTCGACGCGGTGGAGATCATGAACATGGCCTGGAACGTCAAGCGCGAGCATCTGCGGCTGCCGCACCGCTCCCACTACGTGATCTCGAACGGCGGGGACCAACCCAACGTGGTGCCCCAGCTCGCGTCGGTCTGGTACTACTTCCGGGAACTCGACCAGCCGCACATGAAGGAGCTCTACGAACTCGGGAACACGATGGCGACGGCGGCGGCGGCCATGACCTCGACCGAGGCTTCGTGGCGCATTCTGGGCCACGCCTATCCGCGGCACTTCAGCAAGCCGGTGGCGGAAGCGATCTGGGCGAACATCGAGCGGGTGGGGCTCCCGGAGTGGAGCGAGGCGGACGAAGCGCTCGCCCGGGGCCTCCAGCGCGAGCTCGGAGTCGAAGAACGCGGCCTGGCCACCGAACTCGGCGAGATGGGCGGCCCGGCGCCCGAGCCCCGGCTCGGGGGCTTCTCCGATGACATCGGGGACATCTCCTGGAAGGTTCCCACGGTCTCGATGCGTTTCCCGTCAAACATCCCCGGCGGTCCCGGCCACCACTGGGCGAACGCGGTGGCGATGGCGACCCCCATCGCTCACAAGGGGGCGGCCGCCGGGGCGCGGGTGATCGCCATGACCCTCATGGACCTGTTCCTGAACCCGGAACTCGTCCCGGCGGCGAAGGAGTACTTCGCGGAACAGACCGCCGAGCACACGTACACCCCGCTGATCGGCCCGGACGACCAGCCGGCGATCCACCTCAACCGCGAGAAGATGGAGTCCTTTCGGGAGGCGATGCGGCCGTTCTACTACGACCCGGAGCGGTATGACACCTATCTGGAGCAGCTGGGGATCGAGTACCCGACGGTCCGGGAGGGGGAACGGGAGAACTGACGGCTGGGGCGCCGGTCAGGAAGTCCGGGGTTCGCCCCGGAAGACCTCCCGGCGATGCCAGTTCACAAACGCCGGATCCGGAAGCTGTGGGCTCTCCTGCGGTTTGCGGACCGGCCGGCCTCGCGCATCCACGAGTTGCCGAAACGCCTCGCTGGTCCCGCTGAGCTCCTGCGAGATGAGCAGCTTGAATCCGCGGCTGCCGGATGCGGTAAGTCCGACGGCCCCGCGGTCGAGAGCGTGGTGGTGGAGCTTGCACAGGGCGAGTCCGTTCGGAACCCGGTCCGGCCCGCCGGCGGCGTGCCACTTGATGTGGGCGGCGTCGATTCCAAGCAGGTCGTCAGCGAGCCGGACGTCGAAGTCGCAGATCGCGCAGCGGCGCTCGTAGGCGGTGAGGACGGCGCGCCGGAAGTTCGGGTCGCGTTTGCGCCGGCGCGCCGCTCCGAAAGCGGGTGGAGCCTCGAGTGCCATCGGTTCCGAGAGGCCGACCGCGTCCCGAATGGAGGTGTGGAACGATTCAGGGAAGTGGCCGCTCAGCAGCGCGACCGCGGCTGTCTCGATGAGTTCCGGGTCCCTCCGCAGCAGCTGATCAACGGAGGTCGGAAGGCCGCCGAGAACACCCAGCTTGCGCAATGCGGCGGCGGGAACGGAGCGGCCACTCTTCTTCTTCGGAAGGTTGTCCTTCTCCGGGATCTCCCAGAGGCCGTCCGTTTGCAGGTGCCGGAAAGGGAACTCCGGATGCGTGGCCTTGCGCGGAGGTCCGAACCTTTCAAGCAGTTGCCGTAGCCGGGCTTCCACGTCTTCGTAACGAACGAGCCGGTTCTCATCCTGCGAAAGACGGCCGAGCGCCAGGAGGAGAAGGAGCGGTTTGTGCGGTGCTCGCACGCCCCCGCGTTTCCACACGTTGAGGCTGTCCAGCGCCGCGAGGAACTCCTCTCGGTTCATGATCCGCCCGATCTCGACAGTGACAAGCCTCGTACCTTACTGAGGGGCAGGGCGGTGATCCGTTCGCCCAACGAATACTCCAGCTCGCCTGGATAGACCACCCACAGGCGTTCGAGGCCGAGGTCCTCGGCCACGATGTGCATCGACTTCGTGGTCTTCGGGGCGTCGGAGCACTTGAACTCGAACCCGAACCGCTTGCCGCCGCGCAGCAGCATGAGATCCAGCTCGGCGCCGCGCTGGGTCCGGTAGAAGTAAGCCTCGTGCCCGCCGTGGGCGATGAGGGTCTGCTCCAGCGCGAAGCCTTCCCAACTGGCGCCGTAGCGTGGATGGAGGGGCAGCTGTTCCGGGTCTTCAAGACTCAGCAAGAAGTGAAGGACGCCGCTGTCGCGCAAGAAAACCCTCGGCGATTTGACGAGCCGCTTGCCCAGGTTCTCGAACCAGGGCGGCAATACGCGGATCATGAACGACCCGGCGAGCAGGTCGCGGTAGTGGTTCACCGCGGTGGGACTGACGTCCATGGACCGCGCGAGTTCGCTGGCGTTCCAGACCTGGCCGTGCCAGTGGGCGAGCATCCGCCAGAACCGCCCGAGGGCTTCCGGTGCGACCCGGGAGCCGAGCCCCGGAATGTCTCGTTCCAGGAAGGTGCGGGTGAAGGACCGCATCCATCGGGTCCACGCTGCCGGCGAAGGAGCGAGCCAGGCGCGGGGGAAGCCGCCGCGCATCCAGAGGCGGTCCAGATGGGCGGGCCTGACCTCCCCGAGCGAAAAGCCGGTCACGTCCACAAACAGGATGCGCCCGGCGAGAGTCTCGGAAATCCCCGTTACGAGATCCCAGGAGGCGCTGCCCAGGAGGAGAAAGACGGCCTTGCGATCCGGGTCGTCGGAGATCGGCCGAAGCGTTTCGAACAGCGCGGGCAACCGCTGGATTTCATCGAGGACAACGAGACCTTCCCGGCCGCTCAGCATCCGCTCCGGAGAGCGGGACAGGGCTTCGCGGACGCTGGGCCGTTCCAGATCGAGGATGGTGGAGGGGCCTGGCCAATCCGAGGCGATCTGTCGGGCGAGGGTTGTCTTGCCGACCTGCCGCGCTCCGAGGAGAGCCACGACGGGAGCCTCGGAGAGGCCCTGCAGGACGGTTCGCTGGAGTTCGGGGCGGTGGATTTGTTGTTGAATATCCATTGAGAGAAGACGGATATTCAACAATAATCATTCGCCGCTCCGGTAGCAACCGTGGCGCGGAGCGAGCCGGGTTCGCTAACCAGCGTCCGGATCTGAGGCCGATGAGTCCTCCCGGCGGATGCGGTACGACAACGCCATGAACGTCCCAGACCCTTCGGGGTGACCCAGTCTCATCTGTCGCCGGTGGCCCCGTTTTATCTGTCGCTTGACAGGCGGATAGGAACTCCACGCTCCGGCGGGGTCCGTTGGCGGGGACTCCACGCTGGAGGGGGTTCGGCGGACGGGAACTCCACGCTGTAGCCGCGGAACTCCACGCTGTAGCGGGATCTGTTGGGTGGAACTCCACGCTGTAGCCGCGGAACTCCACGCTGAAGCGGCGGAACTCCACGCTGAAGCGGGATCTGCTGGGCGGAACTCCACGCTGTAGCCGCGGAACTCCACGCTGTGGCGGGATCTGTTGGCGGGAACTCCACGCTGGAGGGGGTTCGGCGGACGGGAACTCCACGCTCTGGCGGGGGTGCTTTGTCTATTTTGGAGTCGAACGAGCCCGAGCATGCGTCAATTTCGGAGCCGGTCGGTCCGGGCATGCGTCAATTCCGGAGCCGGCGAACCCAGGCATGCGTCTATTTCGGAGCCGGCGAACTCAGGCATGCGTCAATTCCGGAGCCGATGAACCCGGCATGCGTCAATTTCGGAGCCGGTTGACCCGGGCATGCGTCAATTCCGGAGCCGGCGAACTCAGGCATGCGTCAATTCCGGAGCCGGCGAACTCAGGCATGCGTCAATTCCGGAGCCGGCGAACCCAGGCATGCGTCTATTTCGGAGCCTGCGAACCCAGGCATGCGTCAATTCCGGAGCCTGCGAACCCCGGCATGCGTCTATTTCGGAGCCGGTTGATCCGGGCATGCGTCAATTCCGGAGCCCTGGCTGGCGGTGCCGACTGGAGTCGGCGTTCCAAGCCGTCCCCGTGCTTCTTCTCGGGGAGCGATGGGAGTTTCGCCCGCTGCGCGGGCGATGCCGGTCTGAAGACCGGCGTTCCTGGGCCTTCGGGCGACGGTGCCGGTGTGAACACCGGCGGTCCGGAGCCATCCCCGATTGACAGGCTCGGACACTGCCCGTAGGCTGCGGAACCAGGTACCGACTCGACTGAGTGGAGGAAACCCATGCTGTCAAATAACCGCCCGATCGCGATCCTGCTGGGCGTATTCATGCTCGCCCTGCTTGCCGCCGGCACCGCCGTGGCCCAGCCCTACACCTGTGAAGAGGTGATGGTCCCGATGCGCGATGGGACCAAGCTGGCCGCCGACGTCTATATGCCGGTCAACCAGGGCGACGGTCCGTTCCCCGTCATCCTCGAGCGGACGCCGTACAACAAGGGCGGCTGCGAGCACCGGTTCGCGCCCTATTTCGCCGAGCGCGGCTACGTCGCGATCGTCCAGGACGAGCGCGGCCGTTACAACTCCGAGGGCGTCTACTACTGGCTGCTCGACGAGGCGTGGCACGAGCGCCAGGACGGCTACGACACGATCGAGTGGGCGGGCACCCAGCCCTGGTCCACCGGGAAGGTCGGGACGATGGGGCTCTCGTTCACCTGCTTCAACCAGTACCTGACGGCGCCGACCCGGCCGCCGCACCTGTCCGCGATGTTCTGCGCGCACTCGGCGTCGAACGCCTACAAGGACCTCTACTGGGCGGGCGGCGCGCTCCACATGATCATGCCCACCTGGCTGCTATCGCAGAACGAGATGGTCCAGCCGGTGCCGCTCGACGAGCCCGGACGGCGGACAGGCTACGTCGGCGGCGACGACGCCTGGCGGAGGTGGCACGAGCGGCGTCTCGAGACCCGCTCGCCGATGGCCAACAGCATGATCACGACGATGATGACGGACATGATCGACAACCCGTACTACAACGACTACTGGCGGCAGTACGCGGTTGACGAGCAGTGGGACAAGATCGATGTTCCGATCTTCCACTACGCAAGCTGGTACGACCGCTATCCGCACTCGCAGGTCAAGCACTTCAACGGCATCAAGGCCCAGGGCGGGCCGCGCGCCCGTGACAGCCAGAAGCTGTTCTCCGGGCCCTGGCTGCACGGCGCCGGTCTCATCACCGCCCGGGTGATCGGCGAACTCGACTTCGGCCCCGAAGCGGCCATCGACTACAACGGGTTGCGCCTCCGGTGGTTCGACTACCACCTGAAGGGCATCGACAACGGCATCATGGACGAGCCGGCGGTGAGCCTCTTCATCATGGGCGCCAACACCTGGCGCGCCGAGCACGAGTACCCGCTGGCCCGCGAGGTGCGAACGGACTACTTCTTCCGGGCCGAGAAGACCAGTTCGATCGACTCGCTCAACGACGGAACCCTCTCGCTCGAACCGCCGGGAGACGAGGCGGCCGACACCTTCAGCTACGACCCCCGCGACCCGGTGGCGTCGATCGGCGGCGATCTGTTCATCCGGCCCAACGGGGCACAGGACAACCGGCCGGCCGACCGGCGGAGCCTGACCTTCACGACGCCGGTGCTTGAAGAAGACACCGAAGTCACGGGTCTGCCGACCGTGGAGCTCTATGCCTCGTCCAGCGCGGTCGACACCGACTGGACAGTGACGCTAACCGACGTGTTCCCGGACGGCTACTCGCTGACGCTCCGTCAGAACATCCTGCGCGCGCGCTATCGCGAAGGCGACGAGGCGCCGGTCCTGATGACCCCTGGCGAGGTCTACAAGTTCGCCATCGAGATGTATCCCATCTCGAACCTCTTCAAGGCGGGGCATCGCATCCGGTTGACGGTGTCGAGCAGCTCGTTCCCGAAGTGGTACCCCAACGGGAACACCGGCAGGGAGATGGACGAGGACATGCCGGTGGTGGTCGCGGAGAACACGATCTACCACGACGCCGAGCATCCTTCGAAGGTCATCCTGCCCATCATTCCGGCGGGATCGGCATCGGCCGGCGACGGGCGCCACTGACGTCGGACTAGCGACCTGGCGCGCCGACGCGGTCGTTGCGCGCCAGGACCCGGCCGCCGGGCCCGAAGGCGAAGGGCACCGAGCGGTTGTCGGGATCCCAGAGGTCGGAGTGCGTCTGCACCTGGAGATGAAGGTGCGGCATGGTCGTGTTCCCCGAGTTGCCGGCGAGCGCCAGCGGATCTCCTTTCCGAACCCGGTCGCCTTCGTTGACCCGGAGCGTTCCGTGCCGGAGGTGCGCAAGCACGACGAAGAAACCGCTGTCGAGCTCGATGACGACGACGTTCCCCGCCGCGTCGGCGAGCTCGGTCACGAAGTTCGTGCCGTCGGAATCCTCCATCCCGTCGCGGGCGACGACCACCGTACCGTCCGCGGGCGACACCAGCGGCTGCTCCCAGCTGTGGACGGTCGCGTTCGCCTCGCCCGGCCCGCCGGTGAAAATCCGGCCGCCTTCCAACCGGACGAGGTCGAGGGCGAACCGCTGGTTGTAGGCGGCGAGATGGTGGCTCTGGAGGGGACTCCGACCGCCCTGGAGCACGAGCCACTCCCCCTCGAACGGTGGGGCGATCCGCACGGCGGCGGCCGGTCCCCCAATAACGGCGCGACCAAGATCGAATGCCAGGACCAAGGCGCCCGCCGCCATCACGAGGGTGGGCCCGGCGTTGGTCCGGCGCGGGACGAGAAAGGATGCCGCGACCCGCAGCAGGCCGACGCCAATCGCTACGGCGAGCAGGGTTGTCAACTCCGCCGACCGCGGGAAGACCGCCACGCACGCGACGGCGGCCGCCGCCCAGAAGCTCGCCCGCCCCACCGCCTGGACGAGGTAGGGCCGATTCTCGGGTCCACGAAGTCCCCGCAGCAGCCCCGGATGAAGACGCCCCTTCCGCGCCAACCAGATTCGGCTCCCGGCTGCCCAGACGCAGCCGAGCAGCAGCACGAGCGCGAGCGCCTGGTGGCTGTAGAGACCGACGAAACGGAGGGAAAACAGGGCCCCGAGACCCAGCAGCGTCAGCAGCGTCGTGACGATCGCGTAGGCGTGTTTCCTCATCCTGCCAGCGGATCTCTTGAGCGAAGGGCCGTTAGCAGCCTGTGGTGGAACCCGGGTGAGCGCCGAGGCCGGCCAGTCCTCCCGGTGGGGGCGAGGCGCCCGGCTGACAAGGCGCGTGAGGGAGGAGCCCCCACCGGGAGAACTGGCCCGAGTGTATTTCGACCGAAACGCAACGATGAGCGGCGCGAAGCGACGCGGTTCAGCCGGGATGGATCGCCGGAGGAGCCCCCACCGGGAGAACTGGGCCGCCTGGGTTCCACCACAGGCTGCTAGGGCCAGAGCCAGCCGAAGACGCCCCCGGTGAGGAGCGCGTAGACCAGCCCGTCCGCCATGGTGCGGAGCGTGTAGCCCCAGCTCCGGCTCCACCAGATGGAAGCCTGGAGGATCGCGAGGGAGTACCCGGCGAAGGAAACCGCCGCGACCACCCGGAACACCTGGCCGTACTCCGCTCCGGCGCCCAGCGTGGAACCAGCCACGTAGGCGGCGAACCCGTTGACCACCAACGCATAGCCGAACCACATCGCGAGGCTCGAACCCATCGCCATGGGTTCGTTGGGCAAGACAGTCAGGAACGCCACCGGTCCCGCCTTGGTCTTCTCGATGAATTCCGGCGACGCCATTTCCTTCGAATCGCAGGCGTGGGGGATCACGTAGTCACCGGGCGGAATCGCGAAGGGGCGGAGGGCATCGGCAACCTTGCGCTCATCGGGGATTCCCGCCACATCCTTCTTGTGAATTCCCAGCACCATATGGATCAGCGAGCTGGCGAGGAACATGAGGACCGCGGCGATCAAGATCGGCAGCCAGAGCGAGAGGACGGTCATCATGGAGAGTCTCCTGGTAGGTAGGGTGCTGGTTTGGAGTCGAGAGCGGCGTTTTGCGCGAGGCGGTCTCCGAGGTTCCGCGTCCTCCCCTCACCTCCCCGCCGCGCGTTTGGCGCGCAGCCGCGCAATCACCAGCGGGCGGGCGATCTCGTTGAACGCCAGGAGGAGCCCGTCGAGCTGCATCCGCTTGTTGCCGTAGGAGCGGTACATGTTGCGGTCGGTCTCCTCGGTGAGGAGCAGCGCCTCGGCGAAGGCGCTCCCGGGCGCGAGCTCGGCGATCTCCCGCAGGCGTCCGGCATCGCCGGAGAGCGCCGCGCCTTCGGAACGCAAAGCCGCCAGATCGCGAAGCGTGGCGCGGAGCAGCACCAGAACCGTCTGCAGTTCGTCGATGTGGCCCGCCTTCCGGCTGCGGGGAGAGGCTTTCATGAGCCGTTCGGTCAGCGCCATCCGGGCCGGCGGCGGGATCCCCCGACCGACGATCGCCGCCATGCGCTCGGCTTCCTCGGCGAGCGGTAACAGCCGGTCGCGCGGCAGCGCGAGCGCCCGGGCGAGGTCACCGCGGGCGGCGGCCGCGGCGACGACCGCCTCTTCCGGCGGGTAGTCGTGCGCCTCCTGCAAGCGGGCCGCAACTTCCGGCGTCTTCGGCGCGGCGAAGCGCCAGCGCTGGCAGCGGGAGACGATCGTGGGGAGGAGCGCCGCCTCCCGCGTGGCGCAGAGAATCAGCCCGAGCCACGGGTGCGGCTCCTCGAGCGTCTTCAGGAGCGCGTTGGCGGCCGGGGGGTTCATGGTGTCGGCGGCCTCGATCACGAGGACGCGCCGCCGCCCCTCGAAGGGATGGGTCCGCACCCCGGCGATGGCCTGGCGGACCTCGTCCACCCGGATCGGCTTACCGCTCTCGGGCCGCAGGATCCGAACATCGGGGTAGGGCCCGGCCGCCGGACCGGTCCACTCGCCGGCCGCGCCGGCCCCGCCGCCCGCGCGGAACGCCGAGTCGGTTTGCAGGATGCGCTGGTGGAGCACGCGGGTGGCCTCGGACTCCGGGTCGCGGTTGGAGCTGTTCACGATGGCCGAGAGCGCGATCGCCGCCTCCACCGTGGGGGCGCCGGAAGGCCCGCTCAGCAGGAGGCTCTGCGGCAGCCGGCCATTCGCGGCGAGCCCCGCCAGCCGCGGGAACGGCGCGGGGATCGAAAACCCGGGCATCGCGTCAGCCCTTGATTTCCGATCGGGCGGCGACGGCGGCCCAGGCCGCCTCGAACACCGCGCCGGGGCTCTGATCCGCCCGGATCACGACGACCCGTTCCGGTTCCGCGCGCGCGATCCGGAGGAAACCCTCGCGGACCCGTTCGTGGAACCGCTCGGCCTCCTGCTCGATCCGGTCGGTCCCCTTGAGGCGCGCAAAACCGGCGGCGACCGGCAGATCCAGCACCAGCGTCAGGTGCGGGCGGAAGCCGCCGGTGACCGCCTGGTCCAACGCCAGGATCTGTTCCACCGGCAGACCCCGGCCGCCGCCCTGGTAAGCGATGGTCGAATCGGTGAAGCGATCGGAGATCACCACCTCGCCCCGCAATAGCGCCGGGCGGATCACCTCGGCGATGTTCTGGGCCCGGGCCGCGAAGAAGAGGGCGAGTTCGGTTTCGGGGGCGAGCGGTCCGTCGGTGTGCAGCAGCAGTTGCCGGATGATCCTCCCGGCTGCGGTGCCGCCCGGTTCGCGGGTCAGCGTGACCGAGCGCCCCTGGCGGCGCAGCCGCGCGCCGAGACGCTGGGCCAACGTGGACTTGCCGCCGCCCTCAACCCCCTCGACGGTCAGGAACAGCGCTGAATCCGGGAGCCCGGATCCCGCGTTCCCCGACAAATTCGAAGAAAAGCCCGAAACGGGGCTGAAGGCGCCCCTAGCGGAACGTGGGGTTGAAGATCGGGACGTTCGAGCCGCACATCCGCTCGCGCGCGGAGCGCTCCCAGACCTCGCGCGGCACCGACGGTCCCTCGGCCTCGCAGTGCGCATCGAACGCGGCGGCCAGGTTCCCGGCGATCATGTCGGGCGCCATCCGTTCGATGTGCCGCCGTTCGAGCATGTGGATCAACTGGCCGTCCTTGAAGAGCGCGATGGCCGGGGACGACGGCGGGACGTCGGTCATGTAGCCGCGCGCGCGGTCGGTCGCATCGCGGTCCACCCCGGCGAAGACCGTCCCCATTTGGTCCGGGATCCGGGTGTGCTGGAGCGCCATGGTGACGCCGGGCCGTGCGGAGCCGGCGGCGCAGCCGCAGACCGAGTTGACCACCACCAGGGCGGTTCCGGGCTTCGCCAGCAGCGCGTCCACCGCTTCGGGCTGGTGGAGAGGCGTCACCCGGCAGTCGGAGAGTTCCTCCCACATGGGGCGAACGGCGTCGGGGTCATAGAGAGGGGGAAGCGGCATGGGAAATCTCCTGATGGGTGCGACCCGGAAGGATACCGCCCGCCCAGTTGCCGGCGGCGGCCGGCTCCCCGAGCGCGAACGCGACCAGTTTGTTGCCCGTGCCGCGTCCCACCGCGACCACCACGAACTGGACTCCGCCGGGGGATTCGTAGGTCATGGGGTTCGCGTAGGAACTGGCGCCGAGCGGGTGGGCCCACAGCTCTTCACCGGTGGTCTTGTCGATGGCGAAGAGGTGGTCGGCGCCTCCCGTGAAGAAGACGAGCCCGCCTCCGGTGACCATGGGTCCCGGCGCGCCCACGATCCCGAGCCGTTCGTCCCCGAGTTCCACGCCCTCGAGCGCCTGGTGACCCCGGACGAGCGAATTGTTCCCCGCGGGGACCTGGAAGAGGTGCTCCCCGGTGTTCAGATCGATGGCGGTGAGCGTGCCGTAAGGCGGCTTGTTGATCGGCAGCCCGTTCGGGAGGTTCAGCGACCGGCGTGCCCGGTCCAGCCCGTAGCGGCCTTCGGCCTGGTCGGGGTTGGCTTCGGTGATGGCGAGCAGCGCGGGGAACTCGTTGGCCTTGATGTAGATCACCCCGGTCTCGGGGTCGGCCGCCGCTCCGCCCCAGTTCGCACCGCCGAGAATTCCGGGGTTGGCGATCGTCCCGTCGATCGACGGAGGGTTGTAGAGCCCCCCCATCCGGTACTTCCGGACGATCTCGAGCGCCTCCTCCCGGAGCTCGGGGGTGAAGGCGATCACGTCCTCCTCGGTGAAACCCTGTTTCGCGAAGGGCGCCGGGCGGGTGGGGAAGGGCTGGGTCGCGGCCGCCCGCTCGCCGGGGACGTCGCTTGCCGGGACCGCGCGGTCCTCGATGGGCCAGACCGGTTCGCCGGTCACCCGGTCGAAGACATAGACGAACCCGGTCTTCGCCGCGGCCGCGACCGCGTCGATCTCCCGCCCGTCCACGTTGATGGTGAGCAGGGTGGGCGCGCCCGGCAGGTCGTAGTCCCAAAGGCCGTGGCGCACCGTCTGGAAGTGCCAGACCCGCTCGCCGGTCCGGGCGTCGAGACAGACGATGGCCTCGGCGTAGAGGTTGTCGCCGAGGCGCTGCCCGCCGTAGTAGTCGTTGCTCGGCGTCCCCACCGGCAGGTAGATCAGCCCCCGTTCGGCGTCGAGCGACATCGGCGCCCAGACGTTCGTGTGGCCGACCCGGTCCCAGGCGCCGCCCTCCCAGGTGTCGTTTCCGAACTCGCCGGGCTGCGGGATCAGGTTGAAGGACCAGACCAGTTCGCCGGTACGGGTGCTGAACGCCTGAATGTTGCCCGGCGGGTCGCGTTCGTAGACAAAGCGGTCCCAGACGCCGTTCCCGAGGATGACCAGGTCCTCGAAGACGACCGGGGGCGAGGTCTGCGTGTAGTGGAGGCGGTTGATGGGCCACAGAAGTTGGGCGGTGAGGTCGATCTCGCCGCCGTCCCCGAACGAGGGATCGGGTTCCCCGGTGACGGTGTCGATGGAGATGAGCCGCCAGCGGCTGTTCAGGAAAACCCGCCGCTTCCCGTCACCGTCCTCCCAAAGCGCGACCCCCCGGTGGACGAACCCGGTGCCGTTCGGGACCTGTCCCCACTCGGTGATCCGAGGGTCGTAGGTCCATTGGACCTCGCCGGTGTCCGGATTCAGGGTGACCACCTTGTTGTAGGAGGTGCTCACGTACATCACGCCGTCACGGACGACTGGGGTGTTCTCGAAACTGCCCGGACGTACCGGGTTGTCCGGCACCGGCAGCCGGGGCCCGCTGAGCGGTCCCTCGCCGGTATCCCACTCCCAGGCGAACTTCAGGTTGGCCACGTTCTCCCGATTCACCTGGGCGAGCGGGGAGTAGTGCATCGAGCCCGGGTCGCCACCCCAGGTCGGCCATTCGACGCGGGCGGCGGCGCCGGGAGTCTCCTGGGCGGACGATTCGGCCGCGAAGGCAGCGAGGAAGACAAGGGCGGCGAGTCGGGTCATGGGGGTGGATTATCGGGGAGTGAGGAGGGAACGCCGGCCAGTTCTCCCGGTGGGGGCTTCACACCGGCATCGCGGCCCGAGCGGGGAGCGCTGCCGCGTACGCCAACCACCCGCGAAGGCGCCGCAGGAGCCATTATTCCCGCATGAAGCAGCTCCAGGAAGACTTGTGGCAGACCACGATCCACCGTTCCGGCATCCTCAACACCCACGCCTATTTCCTCGAGCGTCCGGCGGGCAACATCCTCTTCTACAACACCGGCAACGAGGACGACCTGCGGCAGATGTCCGAACGGGGCGGCATTGCCTGCCAGCTCCTCACCCACCGGGACGAGGCCGGCCCGTCTCAGGCGCGCCTCAGGGACCGTTTCGGATGCAAGCTCGGCTGCAGCGCGATCGAAGCCCCGTTCGTCGGCGTGCACGGCAAACCCGATCTGCTGTTCGACGCGAACGACGACCGGATCGAGGATATCGACGTCATCCATACGCCGGGACATACCAATGGCAGCATCTGTTTCTTCTACCGATCCCCGCACGGCAAGTCGTATCTCTTCAGCGGCGACACGATCTTTCAATGGGAGGGAGAGTGGTCCACATTGGTGCTCCCGAATGCCGGTGGCAGCGCGGCTGATCTCGCCCGGAGCCTGGCAAGACTGCGCGACACCAGCCCGGACATCGTGATGAGCAGCGGTTTCGTCGGCGAGGTGGCGTATCGGGAGGTGTCGCGCGACGAATGGACGGCAGTCCTCGACGACCGGATCGCGGGCCTCGCTGCCTCATCCTGAATCGGCCGGGTGATCCCGAAGCCGGCTCAAACCGCGCCGCGCTATCCGGGCGAGCGGCGGAACGCGGTTGCGCCGCGCTGGGCACCCCCACCGGGAGAACGGGGCGATACCGGCCCCCACCCGGAGAACTGGCCTGGAGGTCGGCGGTCCCCGGCCGACGGCCCCGTCCGGCGGATCAGCAGCCGAACAAAAAGACTGAGAAGCGCTCGGCCGGGTCGCTCCAATGGTGGAGCGGGCGCCAAGTGGGCGCAGCGAGTTCCAGAACTTCCTCGATGTCGTACTTGTAGGAGTTCTCGGTGTGGATCCGGTCGCCCGCCGTAAAGCGCAGGGTCTCGCCCGCTACCCGGACCGTCTGGGCTTCGGCGCTCAGGAGCCACAGCTCGATGCGGCCGCATTGCTCGTCGTAGAAGGTGCGGTGGATCCACTTCTCCGGGTCGAAATTACCGTCCGCGAGCGCGTTCACGTTGTTCAGGATGTTCCGATTGAACGCGGCGTTGAGTCCCCCGGGATCGTTGTAGGCGCGGTCGAGGATCGCCTTGTCCTTCTTGCGGTCCACGCCGAGCAGGAGGCGGGATCCCGGTCCGGCGGCGCGGCCCACCCGGGCGAGGAACTCCGCCGCTTCCTCGGGTTCGAAGTTCCCGAGCGACGAGCCGGCGTAGAAGATCGCGATGCGGCCGTGCTCGAAATCGGACGGCGGGAAAGCGAAGTCGCGCGAGAAGTCCACGGCCACCGGGATCACCCGGAGGTCCGGAAAGTCGCGGCGCACCGCGGCCGCCTGTCCAGCGAGCATTTCCACCGAAATGTCCACCGGCACGTAAGCGGCTGGCGCCTCGAGCGCGCTCAGCACGATGCGCGCTTTCCGGGCGCTCCCGCTGGCAAGCTCCGCGAGCACGGCGCGCGGCCCGATCCCGCGCGCGATCTCCGCGCGCCGCGCCTCGAGGATCCCGATCTCGGTCGCGGTCAGGTAGTAGTCGGGCAACCGGGTGATCTGGTCGAAGAGGTCCGATCCCACCCGGTCGTAGAAGAACTTGGGCGAAATCGACGGCGGATCGCCCAGCAGCCCTTTCCGGATCTCCGCGAAGGCAGCCGTCCGGGCGAGGGCCAGGTCCGCCACCGGTTGCTCGGCTTACCCGTCGCGGGCGAGCCGGATCCCCGCCCCGTGCCAGCGGGCGTCCGGTCGGAGGACGTGGCGGTAGGTGGCGCGGAGGTGGGAAGCCGGCGTGAAACAGGACCCGCCGCGGAGCACCATCCGGCCCGACATGGACTCGCCGCTGGATTGGCCGAAGACCCCCGACGGCCGGAACCGCGGGTAGGGGAGGTAAGCGCTCGCCGTCCACTCCCAGGCGTCCCCGAAGAGCTGGACGGGGCCCGATCCGGGGCCGGATCCCCCGGGGCGTGTCCCTTTCGGCGCGGGTGACGGCCGCAGGCCGCCGTTTTCGAGCAACGTCCCCTCGACCGGCCGGTCCGCCGCCGCCGACTCCCACTCGAACTCGGTGGGCAGCCGGGCTTCCCGCCAACGCGCAAAGGCGTCGGCTTCGAAATAGCTCACATGGATCACCGGGGTTTCGGGCGCCAGCGACACGAGTCCACCAAGCGAGAACTCGGCGAAAGCGTCGCCCTGCCGCACCCAGTAGAGGGGAGCTTCCCAGTCGCCCGCCACCCGGGCGTCCCACCCGTCCGAGAGCCACAGCGAGGCCTCGCGGTAGCCGCCCTCCTCGATGAACTCGAGGTACTCCCCGTTCGTGATCAACCGGGAGGCGAGCTGGAACGGCTCCACCAGCCGCTCGTGGCGGGGCCTCTCGTTGTCGTAGGCGAACCCCGTTCCCTGGTGACCGAAGGGCAGGGTGCCTCCGGCGAACGAAACGAACCGGAGCGGCGACGCTCCTCCCCCGCGCGTCTCCTCCTCCGCCTGGCGGTACGCCGGGTAGAGCGGGTTCCGCGAGAACAGGTGCTTCAGGTCGATCAGCAACCGTTCCTGGTGCTGCTGTTCGTGGTGCAGCCCGAGCAGCACGATCTCCCGGATCTCGTCGGGAAGCTCCCCTTCGAGGAGTGCGGCCATCGCGTCGTCCACCTGGCGCCGGTAGTCGAAGACCTCGGCCACCGTCGGCCGCGACAGAAGGCCCCGCACGCGTCGGAGGTGCCGGCCGCCGCCGGCGGTGGATACGCCAAAGACCTCCTGGTACTCCGGATGAGGTGGGGAATACGCGGTCCCGTCCCGACCGAGCACGCTCTCCTGCGTGAGCACGAACGTCTCGAAGAACCACGAAGTGTGGCCAAGGTGCCACTTCGCCGGCCTCGCATCCGGCATGGACTGCACCACGTAGTCCTCGATGGCCAGCGGCGCCGCGAGTTCGGTGGTCTGCCGCCGGACCCGGAGGAAGGCCTCCGCCAAAGCGGAGGGAGTCTCGGCCGAGGTCATGCCGCCCGCGGCGGTTCCCTCAGCCGGACGCCACGGTCGCCACGGCCGGCGCCACCCGGACTCCGTCGGCCACGCTGTCGCCCGGATACACGATGACCTGGTCGCCGACTTCCAGCCCGCCGAGCACCTGCGCCTCCTGCCGGTTCCGCTCTCCGATCTCCACCGCGCGCTCGCTGGCCACTGTGTCCTCCACCACGAAGACGGCCCAGTTCTCTCCCCGGCGGAAGAGGGCTCCGATGGGCACCTTGACCTGCTCCTCCGCTTCCCAGACCACCACCCGGGTCTCGACGCGGTAGGCGTCGCCCAGGCTGGCCCGCGCCTCGTATGGCTCCTCGAGTTCCATGACCACGTTGACGCGCTGCTCCTCGACGCCGAGAGCCGAGATCTTGGTGAATCCCGAGGGTTCGACCCGCAGCACTCGTCCGCGCAGGGGCCGGTCGCCACCCCAGCGGTCGATGAGCGCGGACTGTCCGGCGCGCATCCGCACCGCATCGTTCGAGAGATAGTCGGTCACGACTTCGAGTTCCCGCGGGTCCCCGACCTCGAGCAGCGGCTCGCCGGGGGGCACCACCGCTTCGCTCTCCCGAAGCCGCTTGAGCACCACGCCGTCCACCGGCGAAAAGATCTGGATCTCTTCCGGGTTCCCGGTCGCGGGATCTCCGGGGCGGAAACGGAAGCGCTGCATCCGGGCCCGGGCGACCGCCAGCTGGCCGCGCGCATCGCGGACCGCGAATTCGGCGGCCTCCAGCGCCTCCTGGCGGGTGTCGAGCTCGAGCTGCGCGATCTCCAGCTGTTCTTCGGAGGTGACGCCCTCTTCCTGGAGGCGGCGCAGGCGGTTCAGCGTGGACTCGGCGAACGCGCGCTCCTGCACTGCCTGCTCATGGAGCGCCTCGGCCTGACCCACCAGGGCTTCCGCGGCCTCGGCCGCGGCCTGCGCTTCGGCCCGCTGGCGGGGGTCGAGCGGCACCGGGGACGCCGGCAGGAACGAGGCGAGCACGCTCTCGCCGGCCAGCACCGGATCGCCGGGCTCGAGCTCGATGCGGAGGACCCGCCCGGCCACCGGCGCCGAGATCTCGAAACGGTCCCGGACCCGGGTTTCTCCCTCTTCGTCGAGCGTCACCGAGAGCGTCCCCCGCACCACCGAGGCCATGTCCACCCGCACCGGGCGGGGGCGGGAGGCGACAGCGATCAGCGCCGCCGCCGCCACCAGGGCGATGCTCCAGAGGATCAGACGCCGTCTCTTCTTCATGCTTTACTCCCGGGTCTTCAGTACTTCCACCAGATCGAGGCGGTTCAATTTACGGCGAACCACGAGCAAGGACAGCCCCATCGCAACGACCACCGCGCCGGACGCCAGCGCGAAGGTACTCGCCTCGGCGACCATCGGGAGCCGGAACAGCTCCGTCTCGAAGGAGGCCAGCATCCCGGCGAGCATCGAGTAGCCGAGCCCCAAACCGACCGGGATCGCCACCAGCGTCAGGATCCCGAGTTCCCCGAACAGCACGACGCCGATCTCCGCGCGGGTGAAACCCATCACCCGCATGCTGGCGAGTTCGCGGCTGCTCTCCGACAAGGAGATGCGCGCGGTGTTGTAGATCACGCCGAACGCGATGATGAGCGCGAACAGGAGGTTGATCGCCATCGTGGAGTTCATGTTTTCGGCCAGGAAGGTGTCGAAGCTCTCGAGCATCGCGTGCCGGAGCGCCACGCCGGCCACCACCGGCATCCCCTTGAGCGTCTCGTACACCGCTTCGCGTTCCAGCGGATCGATGCCGAGCGCGGCCCCGCCCAGGTTCGCCGAGTCGCCGAGGAAGCGCTGGAGCGCCTCGGGCTCGAGGTAGGCGGACACGCCCATCAGGTCGTCCACCAACCCGCTCACCACCATGTCCCGCTCGGGGCGCGTTCCCTGGAGGGCTTCCACCCGGATCGTCTCTCCGGGATTGATGTCGAGAGCCTTGGCGAGCACCCGCGACAGGATGAGTCCGGCTCGGTCGAGTTCCAGAGGCTGGTAGTCGGTGCCTACCACCCGCTGGAGACGGGCGTCGGGTTGAAACGCCTGGATCGCAACTTGGCGGTGCCGGGCCCCGTTGCGCAGGCGGACCGCCGCTCCGCGCATCGGTTCGACTTCGAGGACGCCGGGGACCGCGGCGAGTTCGTAAAACGCGGCGCGTCCTTCCGGTTCGACGAAGGTCACCGTGACGTCCTGACGCTGGACCACGTTGAACTGGAGGTCCATGAGTTCGCTGAACGAGTCCATGGAGGCGCTCGCCATCACCATGATGGCGGCGGAAAACGCGATCCCCACGATGGACATCGCGGCCCGGAGCGGCCGGCGCGACAGGTTCCGAAGGACCATGCGGAGCGGCTGGGAGAGGAAACGCCGGAGTCCCAGGCGCTCGAGCAGCGAAACCCGGAAGCTCTCCGGGGCGGCGGGACGCATCGCCTCCGCGGGCGGCAGGCGCACTACGCTGCGCACCGCGGAAGCCGCGCCCAGCACCGCGGCCGCCCCGCAGGCGAAGAGCGCCGCCAGGATGTTCGACCAGTTCCAATGGGCCACGAGCGCGGGAAAGGTGTAGTACTCGAGATAGAGCGTCAGCATCGCGTCGCTCATGAGCGCCCCGAGCCCGATCCCGAGCGCCCCGCCGATGAGCGACACCAGCACCGCCCACTGGACAAAGTGCATTCCGAGGCGCAGGTTGGAGTAGCCGACCGCCTTGAGCACGGCGATCTGTTCCCGCTGGACCGCGATCATCCGCCGGAGCACCACGTTCAGCAAGAAGGCGGCGATTCCCAAGAAGATCATGGGCAGCATCAGCGCCATGCCGCGGAGTCCCATCATCTCGTTCTGGAGGTACCAATGGGAGGTCTGCAGGGCGCGGGGGATCGCTCCCAGGCCGCCGTAGGTCTCGAGAAGCCGGTCCAGTTCGGCGATCGCGGGTTCGGCGGGCGCGCCCTCGACGAGGGAAAGCGAGATGTCGTTGAAGCCGCCTTCCATGTCGAAGGCGGTGGCGAGGTGACGCCGCGTCAGCCAGAACAGCCCGAAGCGCTTCGGGTCCGGCAGCAGGTCGCCGCCCGAAATGGCGTAGACGTACTCCGGCGACAAAACGGTGCCCACGATCTCCAGCGTTTGACGGCGCCCGTTGATCACCGCGGCGACCTCGTCACCGAGTTGGAGGCCGTGCGCCTTGGCGAACCGCTCGTTCACCAGCGCTTCCTCGGCGCGGCCCGGGTCGGGCCAGCGGCCGCTCCGCACGACCACATCGTTCAGAACCGGGCGGCCGGTGTCCGGCACCGAGATCAGGCGGCCGTTCACCGGCTCGGCCATCCCCGGCACATCGAGCGTGACGCCCACCACCACGCGGGTGGACACCTTTTCGACGCCGGGCAGCTCCTCGAAGCTCTCGGCGAGCCACCGGGGCGCCCGCTTGGTGCCGGCGAACACGTCGGCGAACTCGGTCTGGGCGTAATAGCGGTCGCGGGTGGACTCCAGCGAATCGAAGCAGGTCAGCGACGCCACCAGGAGTGCGATGCCCGCCGCCACCACGACCGAGATGGCGAGCGCCATCGAGCGGACCCGCCACAGGTCGCGCAGCAGCTTGCGGTCGAGCGCGCGGATCATCGGGCTTTCCTCACCACTGGACCGTCGACGCGGCGGCCCGGACCTCGTTGAAGCGTTCCTGCGAGATCCGTCCGTCGGCGAGTGAAATGACGCGATCGGCGATGGTGGCGATCGCCGCGTTGTGGGTGATGATCGCGGTGGTGGCGCCGTACTCGCGGTTCACTCGCTCGAGCGCTTCGAGCACCTGGATCCCGGTGGTGATGTCGAGCGCCCCGGTCGGTTCGTCGCAGAGCAGGATGTCGGGCCGCTTCGCGATGGCGCGGGCGATCGCCACCCGCTGCTGCTCGCCCCCCGACATTTGCGAGGGGAAGTGGCCGCTCCGTTCCGAGAGCCCGACGATGTCGAGCGCTTCCGCCGCGGGGAGCGGGTCGTCCGAGATCTCCGTCACGAGATCCACGTTCTCGCGCGCGGTGAGCGAGGGGATCAGGTTGTAGAACTGGAACACGAACCCCACCCGGCGCCGCCGGTACTGGGTCAGTTCCCTTTCGTCCGCCCGGGTCAGATCCTGGCCCCGGTAGAACACCTGCCCGGAGGTGGGGACATCGAGTCCCCCGAGGATGTTCAGGAGCGTGGATTTGCCGCTTCCCGAAGGCCCGAGTAGAACGGTGAACCCGCCGACCGCGAGGTCGACGCTGACGCCGCGGAGCGCGTGCACCTGGACTTCGCCCATCTGGTACACCTTGGTGACGTTCCGCATGGAGACGGCGAGGGAGCCGTTCGGGGCGGCGGCGGTTCCGTTGCTGCTTCCGTTCAATTCGGCGCTCTGGTCGTTCGGCTACCTATACGGTGCGCAGCGTACCCCGTTCCGCCAGTTCGGTACCGAAGGGAACGCCGGCCCCCCCGGTCGCCTGGTGGCGCGCCGGGGAGGGAACGCCGGTGTTCACACCGTCACCGCGGCCCGTCAGGGCCGCGAAACCGCACGTTGCCGACCCGGCTGAAACGCGCGCCGGGTTTTGCTCGCGCTGACTCAGGCGGAGACTTGAGCCTCTTCTCCGTCGGTGCTGTCGGGGCGGTCCACCAATTCGATCCGGAGGTCCTTGTCGAGGGCCGCCGCCGCGCGGCTCATGGAGAGGAGGGTGACCGAGCGATTCTTCGGATTGAGGAGGCGGTCGAGGGCCGCCCGGCTGGTCCTCATTCGGGCTGCCATTTCGGAGTTCGTGAATCCCTTCTGGTCAATGGCCCGCCTCATCTGAAACGCCAGGACCCGCTTGACCGCGGTGGCCCGGGCTTCCGCGAGCGTGCCGTCTTCTTCGAGGAGCTCATCGAGTGAAGAGCCGATGTGGGGGTTGTTCTGGGACATTTCTGGAGGAGTATCAGGTTCGGTATCTTCAGAGCTGAGTAAGCGTTACGCCATGTCAGCTCGCCGAGTTCGAGCGAGATCGAGATCGCGCTTGGGCATTTGATCGGCTTTCTTGAAGAAGCCATGCAGAAGGATCATTTGGTTCTCGTGAATGCAGAACAGGACTCGGGCGATCCGGTTTCGCAGGCTGCTTCTCGTTTCGAAGAGCCCGTTGCCGAGCGGTCTGCAGACGGGCATTCCGATTGGCCAGCCGTACTCCACGGTCTTGATGTCGGTACCGATGATCGCGCGATCGTGTTCGTCCAGCCGTCGCAACCATTCCCGAACCGGTTCGATCCCGTTTGGGGACCGGTAGAACCGCGCCGGGACTCGTTTCGAGGGACCATCGACCAACGAGCGTATCATAAATGGTACATCCATCGCTCGCCGGCGGTGGGCGATACCACGTGGGGCCGCTTGCTGGGATGGTCCGGCGGCACGGTGCCGCCGACATCTGGGTCGACGTCGAGCGGCTTGCGCGCGGCCTCTGTCTCGGTCTGCGCAGCGTGCGCCATGGGGAACTCCTCCGGGAAAATACGGTCAGCGGAGAACCCGATGTCCTCCGCTACCTCCATAGACGGAATTCCGGCCCGTTTCTTCTCACCTGCCACGGGTGATGTTGAAAACTCGGCGTGAGGACGCTGTATCCCGAGGGGGGAGATGCACGGAGCTCCAGGCATCGCAAAGCGCCCCGTCGGCACGGAGCCCCGGACCTAGGATCGCCAGTCCGCGTCGGGAACGAACCGGGTCATGAAGTCCTCGAAGAGCGGGACGGTGAAGGCGGTGTCTCCGTGGCTGGGACTCCACACCATCCCCTGCGCGATCAGTTTGCTTCGGGTCGGACCGAGGGCGGTGACCGGCCTGTCGAGGACTCTCGCGATATCACCCGACCGATGCGGACCCGCGCCCAAGGCGGCCATGGCCCGGAGGTATTGGAGTTGGGACGGCGTCAACTGGTCAATTCGAACCCGGAAGAATCCCGCGTCGAGCGCCGCCTCCGCTCGCGCGGACGCCCGCTCCACATCAGGGAGATCGATGGGCGACTCGGCGGCGACATCCCAGGCGTGTTTGCCCCACTCCTGGAGGAAATAGGGGTAACCGCGCGTCTCTTCGAAGATCCTGAGGAAGGCTTCCTCAGTGACTCCCACTCCCTGATCCAGTGCGGGCTTCTCGATCGCGCGTCGGGCCGCCTCCTGATTCAGCCTTCCGACAGACACAAAGTCGAACAACCGCTCCGCGTAGGACTTTGCCTGTCCGGTGAGGGCTCGCAGTTGCGGCAGTCCGGCGCCCACGACCGTGACCGGTGCCTCTTCCTGGTTCGCAAAGTGGAGGGCTGTGATGAGGGCGGCAAGTTCGTCCTCCTTCACGTACTGCAGTTCGTCCAGAAACAGGACCAGGGCCGTTCCTGCTTTCTTAGCCGCCGCTGCAGCCGCCAGCAGAAGCGCCGTCAGGTCCTGTTCGAGATCGCCGTTATCGGCGAGCCCCGGCTCCGGATCGAAGTCGAAGCCGACCTGAATGTCCTGGTACTGCACCTTGAGAGCACTCGCGAAGCCAGCCAGTCCCCGAAGCGCTCGTCTGGCCAGATCCTTCGCCGTGTCGTGCCCCGAAAGTCTCAGTAGCGCTTCCCGAAGCTGAGGCGCCAGGATGGCGGGCAAGGAACGGGTCCTCACCGCTTCGACATAGACCGTCTGGAACCCGGCCGCCTCCGCCTCCTTCCGCATCCGGGCGAGCAGCACGGTCTTGCCGACGCCCCGCAGACCAACCATCATGACGCTCTTGGCCGAGCGCCCAATACGGATCCTCCCGAGGGAGATCCGCACGCTTTCCCGGAGTTCGTCCCGTCCGGCCAACTCCGGGGGCGGGGTCCCGGCGCCCGGCGCGAACGGGTTGGCAATCGGATCCATGGATCGGGGCGGCTCCTCTGGCGAATTATATCGATCTTAGCCAGATTATCCAATTTCGATAAGACGGCTAATATCGCTATAAATCCGGATCGACCGCGGCGCCAGCGAGTCGCTCCAGTAGCGATTCGCGGGTTTCACTCGCCTCCGGCGGGCGATGCCGGCCGGAGGCCGGCGCTCCAAGCCGTCCCCACGCTTCACGGTCGGCGATTCGCGGTTTCGCGGCCCTCTGGGCCGCGGTGCCGGTGTGAACACCGGCGGTCCCTGACCGGTGGTGCTGCTTACTTGGTCGGCTTCCCCGAGTCAGGAAACTGTGACCGGGTCTGTCGCGGCCTGTGCTGCCGTCGTCTCCGCCCCGCTCAGCCGCCAGACCCGCTGCGCCCGGACCGCCAGATCATCCAGCAGCGTGTAGAAGAACGGCAAGATCACCAGCGTGAGGACCGTGGAGGCGGCGAGTCCGCCGATCACCGCCCGCGCCAGCGGGAAGTAGTAGAGGCCGTCGAGCCCGGTCCGCCCGATCGCCATCGGGAGGAGGGCCAGCATGGTGGCGCCCGCGGTCATCAGGATCGGCCGCAGCCGGTCGCGCCCGCCCACGAGCAGCGCCTCGCTGCGGTCCATGCCCGCGCGGCGCAACTTGTTCACGTGGTCGATCAGCACGATCCCGTTCTTGACCACGATGCCCATCAGGATGAGCATCCCGATCTGGGCCATGAGGTTGAAGGGGCTGTCCGTGAAGAGCAGCGTCCAGCTCGCACCCCACAGCGCGTAGGGGATCGAAATCAGGATCGCGAGGGGGTGGATGAGCGATTCGAACTGGGCGGCCATCACGATGTAGATGAGCAGGAGCGCGAGCAGGTAGTTCACCGCCATGTTCTGGAGGTCGGTGTCCTGCCGGCTGATCCGGTCGCCGAACGACCACGAATAGCCCGCGGGGAGGGCCATGGCGTCGAGCTCCTCCTCGATCGCGGTGCGGGCGTCGTCCCACGCCTCGCCCTCGTAGGCGGCGCGAAGCGTCGCCACCGCCTTCCGGTCCACCCGCTGGATCGCCCGGCTCCGTTCGATGATCTCGAAGTCGGCGAGATCGCCCAGCAGGATCGGGACGCCGCCGTCGGACATCAGGGTGAAGTTCTCGAGGTCCTCCACCCGGGAAACGTCCTTTTGGGACATGGTGAGGAGAACCTCGGCCTCGCGGTCCTCGGTCTGGAAGCGCCGGAGCGGGCGCCCCCCGAGCGTGAAGCCGAAGATCTCGGCGAGGTCCTGCGGGCTGATGCCGAGCCGGGCGGCCTCCTCGACCCGCGGCCGCACCACGACTTCCTTCCGCGGGGTGTCCTCGGTGCTCCGGATGTCCGCGACGCCCCCGACGCCCGCGATTCGCGTCTCGGCGCGCTTCGCGAACTCCGCGAGCCTTTCGGAGTCCTCCCCGTAGAACCGGACGCGGAAGAACATGCTGTCCCCGCCGGTTGCCTGATCGTCGTCCCCGAACACGATCCGGGTGCCGGGAAGGGTCGGCAGGGCCTCCTTGACCCGTTCCTGCATCTCCTTCCCTTCGGCGTCCGAGATGTGCTCCTTCCCGAACGAGATCACGGTCTGCGCCTCGTTCTCGCCGAAGAAGCTGTACACCGATTCGATCCCGAGCTCCTCCCGGAGTCCGGCGAGTTCGCGTTCGACCGCCAGTACCGCGATCCGGGCATCCTCCTTGTAGTGGAAGTCCGAGAACTCGTAGTCGAGGAAGATCCGGTTCCGGTTCTGCCCGGAGAACATCGCGGTGGAGAGCCCGAGGAAGAACGGCAGGATCGCGGTGGCCAGGAAGGCGGCGGCGATCCCCGCCGTGATCCAGCGGCGGCGCAGGGTGAACCGCAGGACGCTCTGGTAGAGATCGCCGAGGCGTTCCGTCCACCGTGGCGCCACCGACGGCTTTCTGGCGAGGAGGCGCGAGCTCACCAGCGGGATCAGGGTGAGCGAGATGAACAGGGAACAGAAGATGGTCAGCGAGATGGCGAGGCCGATCTCCCCGAGCCAGATGGACATCTCGTTCTTCGATCCCACCACCGCCGGCAGGAACACCACCGCGGTGGTGACCGTGGAGGCGATCACCGCCCCCGAGACCGCCTGGGCGCCCGAGATGGCCGCCATCCGGGCCGGGATGCCCCGGCCGTGCTCCCGGACCACGGACTCGAGGACCACGATGGCGTCGTCCACGAGGAGCCCGATCCCGAGCATCATCCCCATCATCGAGAGCACGTTCAGCGAGCGGCCGGCGAAGTAGAGGACGATCGCGGTCGCGATGATGGACATCGGGATCGTCAGGCTGACGATCGAGGTGGTGTCCACGCGCCGGAGGAACACGAACAGGACCAGGACCGCGAGGAGCGCCCCGAGGAGACCCTCGGTGCGGATGCCCCGGAGCCCCGCGGTGATCTCCTCCGCCTGGTCCTGCCAGACGAAGAGGTTGATGCCGCTGAGCGCCGGATCGGCGGCGATTTCCGCCTCGATCAACTCGGTGACCGCGGTGGCCACCTCGACCGTGTTGGCTTCGGCGCTCTTGTACACGGTCAACCCGATGGCCGTTTCGTCGTCCAGATGCCGTCCGAACGGAATCGGGGGCTCCTGGTAGGTCACCTCGGCGATGTCCGCGACAGTGAGCCCCCGGTCGTTCAACGGAAGGCCGCCGATCTCGTCGATCGCCGAAAGCGCGCCGAATCCGCGCACCGGCGTCACCACGCCATCCGCCCGGATGCGTCCGAGCGACACGTTGCGGTTCATGCCGGACACGCGCTCCATAACCTCGCCGAGGTCCACCCGGTGGGCCGCGAGCCGATCGAGGCGCAGGTTGATCCGCACCTCGCGCGGCTCGACGCCGCCGAGGTCCACGCGGGCGACCCCCGGAACCCGGCGGATCGGGTCGGCGATCCGCCGGTCGAGGCGGTCGTAGTTCGCCGACAGGTCCATCCCGGGGGCGGAAATCCGCGCCTCGACGATGGGGATCTGCGTCGTCGAGGTGGTGTTGACGTAGATCTCCTTCACGTCGGAAGGAAGGTCCCGGCGGGCGTCCTCGACGGCCTCGAAGACCTTCGCTCGCGCCACGTCCACCGTTTCGCCCCAGGTGAACTCGAGCTGGAGGTCGGCGCTGTCGGCGTTCGCGGTCGAGTGGATCCGGCGAGCACCCGGAATCGTGGCGAGCGCCTCCTCGAGCGGCTGGACGATCTCCCGCTCGATCTGCCGGGGGCTCGCGTTCGGATAGGGGACGTTGACAAAGACACCGGGGAAGTCCACGTCCGGCAGGTAGGCGAGGGGGATTCGGGTGAACGAAATGCCGCCGAGCACCAGCAGGCTGAGCAGCACCATCGCCGTGGTGACGGGCCTGTTTACCGCAAGGCGAGGAAGACTCATAGGGAACGCCGGTCTTCAGACCGGCACCGCCCGCCACAGGCGGGCGAAACGCACTTCGTCACTTCCTGCATGATGCAAAGACTCCGGCTTTGCCGGTTGCACCTCATGCTGCAAACCTCTTCCGGTCGAACACCGCGTACGCCGTCGGAATGACCACCAGGGTCAACAGCGTGGAGACCGCCAGCCCGCCGATGACCGTGATCGCCATCGGGCCCCGGATCTCGGCCCCTTCGCCGAGTCCGAGCGCCATCGGGGTCAGCGCGAGGATGGTCGTCAGGGTGGTCATCAGGATCGGCCGCAGCCGGATCTGCCCGGCGGCGACGATCGCTTCCGCCTTCGCCATGCCGTCGCGGCGCAGGCGGTTGATGCAGTCCACCAGCACAATGGCGTTCTTGACCACGATCCCGGCCAGCATGACCACCCCGATGAGCACGATGACGCTGATCGTGGACCCCGAGAGCAGGAGCGCCCAGACCACCCCGATGGCCCCGAGCGGGATCGTGAACAGGATCAGGAACGGGTGGAGCAACGACTCGAACTGGCTCGCCATCACGAAATAGACGAGAAAGATGGCGAGGCCAATGGCGAGCGCCAGGCTCGCGAAGGAACGCTCCATCTCCTCGCGCTGTCCCCCGAAGCGGGTGGAGACGCCCGGCGCGAGTCCGAGCCCGGCAATGCGGGTCCCGATGGCCTCGGTGGCTCCGGCGAGGTCCACGCCGTCGAGGTTGCCCGAGATCACCACCGCGGGACGCTGGCCCACCCGGCGGAGTTCGGCCGGTCCCTCGCTGACCTCGGCGGTCCCGAGCGCCCGGAGCGGCACGGTGCGCGCCTCGTCGGAGTGCACGATCAGTTCCGGCACCGCCGCGGTCCGGGAGCGGAGGCTCTCGCTGCCCCGCACCACGATGTCGATCCGCCGGTCGCCCTCGTCGAGCCGGGTGGCGACCTCGCCGCGCAGCTTCGAACGGAGCCCTTCGGACGCCTGGTCCACGGTGAGGCCGAGGCTCGCCAGCCGGTCGGCGGCGAACCGCACCCGGATCTCCGGACTCCCCGCCTCGGCGGTGGAGCGCACGTCAGCGAGCCCGGGGACCTCGGCGACGGCCGCTTGCACCCGGCGGGCGCTCGGCACCAGCAGCGAGCGGTCTTCGGAAAAGACCTCGACCTCGACCGGCTGGCGGAAGCTGAAGTAGGACGGCCGGCCGAACTCGTAGCGGATCCCGGGCCTTCTCGCGAGGTCGGCCCGGACCCTTTCGATCGCGGCCATCTCGGCGGTCTTGTCGCCAGGGTCTTCCATCACCACCTGGACCCGGCCCTGGTGCTCGGCGCGTCCCGAGCCGCCCGCGAAGCCTCCCCCCGCGGCGGTGCCCGCTTCGGTGGTCACCCGGAGCACCCCCGGGTCGTCAAGGGCGGTCGCTCCCACGGCGCCGACCACCGTATCGGTCGCGGTCACCGCGGACCCCTCCGGGAGGTGGACGTCGAAGTGGAACTCGCCTTGGGAAAGGGACGGGATGAGTTCGACGCCGATGCCGGCTCTTCCAACGGCGAGCGATCCGGCGAAGAGCCCGGCCGCCAGCGCGAAGACGATCACCGGGTGGCGGAGGGCGGCGCGCAGCACCGGCGGGTAGGCGCGCGCCACCGCGGCTTCGGCCGCGCTGAAAGCCCGGAACACCGGCCGCAGCGGAAAGATGAGCACCCGCCCGACCTTGCGAAAACCCGTGCGGACCGCGCGGAGCACCCGCACCGTGAACTTCGGCTTCGCCTCCCCGGCGATGCCGGAAACGGTCCCGCCCCGGCTGGCGAGGACCGGGATGAGCGCCAGCGAAAAGCCCAGCGAGGCAAGGATGGAGATGGAGACGGTGAGCGCCTGGTCGCGGAAGAGCTGTCCGGCGACTCCCTCCACGAAGACGATGGGCAAGAACACGGCGACCGTGGTCAGGGTCGAGGCGATCACCGGACCCGCGACCTCCACCGTTCCGGCGACCGCGGCGTCCCGCACCGGCTCGCCGCCGTGGCGCCGGCGGTGGATCGCCTCCAGCACCACGATGGAGTCGTCGAGCAGCATGCCGACCCCGAGCGCGAGCCCGCCGAGCGACATGATGTTCAGGGAAAGCCCCATCTGCTGCATCACGAAGAAGGTGGCGATCACCGAGACGGGAATGGCCATCGCGACCACCGCCGTCGCCCGCCGGTCGCGGAGAAACAGCGCGATCACCAGGATGGCGAGCAGGCCGCCCTCCCAGGCGTTCCGCACCACCTCCGAGATCGCGCCTTCGATGAACTGCGACTGATCGAAGAGGACGGCCAGCGACACCCCGGCGGGAACCGAGTCCTCCACCGCTTCGAGCTGCGCCCGGATGCCTTCGGCCACCCGCACCGCGTTCGCGTCTCCCTCCTTGAAGATCCTCACCTCGACGCCCTCGGCGCCCCCCTGCCGCAGGATCACTTCCTGGTCCTTGAACCCGGAGCGGACCTCCGCCACGTCGCCGAGCCGCACAAGCCGCCCGCTGGCGTCCTTCACGATCACCGCGCCGATGCGGTCCAGCGTGTCCAGCTCGTTCAGCGTCCGGACCAGATAGCGGGCCTCGTCCTCGTACACGCTGCCGCCGGCGAGGTTCACGTTGTTCTCCGCCAGCGCCGTCCGGACCTCCGCGACGGTGATGCCGTAGGCGGCGAGCCGGCCCTCGTCCACATCCACCTGGATCTCGCGGACCAGGCCGCCCTCGATCCGGACCGCGGCGACCCCGTCCACCGCGTCGAGGTCCTTCTTGAGGTCCTCTTCGGTCCATTGCCGGACGCCGGAGAGCGGAAGTTCCCCGGAGACGCCGATTCGGAAGATGGCGTCCGAAGCCGGGTCGAAGCGCAGGAGCCGAGGCCGCTCCGCGTCTTCCGGAAGGAGGACGCCGTCGAGCTTTTCCCGTACGTCGAGCCCGGCGAAGTCCATGTTCGTGTCCCAGACGAACTCCAGGGTCACCTCGGACACCCCGGCGCGGGAGCGGGAAGTGACCCGGCGGAGCCCGGGAACGACCGAGGCCGCCTCCTCGATGGGGCGGGTCACCAGCGTTTCGACCTCGATGGGCGCGGCGCCCGTCATTCGGGTCTCGACCGTCAGGGTGGGATAGGAGATCTCCGGCAGCAGATTGACCGGCAGCCGGCCGAGGGCCACGAATCCGAAGACGCAGGCGGCCACGGTGAACATGGCGACGCTCACCGGGCGCCGGATGCAGGCGGCGATCAGGGACTTCACGGGGGAGAATCCGTCCGGGGGATCAGTTGTTCAGGATTTCGACCGAGGTGCCGGGGTCGAGCGCGCCATGGCCGGCGACCACAATCTGCGCCCCGGGCTCGAGCCCGTCCGCGAGCTCGATGAGCGCCCCCTCGGGGCTCTCCATCTCCACCCCGACAGTCACCTCCCGACGGACGGCCTTGCCTTCCTCGACCACGAAGACGTGGGCGCCGGTCTCGCTCTGGATGATGGCGCGTTTGGGGGCCAGCACCGCGTTCTCGCGCCGGCCGGTCTCGATGACCACGCGGGCGAAGGAGCCGGGACGCACCACCGTCCCCGCCGGCCTCGGCAGTGCGACGGTCACCTTCACGGTGCCCGTGCTGCGGTCCACCACCGGACTGACCTCCCTGATGCGCCCGGTGATCCCGGTCCCGCTCGCGTCCGACTCCGGCCGGACCACCGCCGGCAGACCCGGCGCCAGACCGATGACGTCCCGCTCCGGGATATAGAGCCGCGCCACCAGCGTGTCGAAGTCGGCCAGCGTCAGCAGGTGCTGCGCGGGCTCGAGCCGGCCGCCCTGAACCAGCATGACCTCGGTGACCTTGCCCGCGAAGGGGGCGCGGATCTCGGTCCGCTCCAGCTCCAGCCGGGCGGTTTCGAGTTCGGAGGCGGCAAGGTCCCGATCGAAGCGGGCTTTCTCATAGTCCCACTCGGAAACCAGGTCGTGTTCGTAAGCGCGCTGCTGCCGGGAGAGCTCCGCATCGGCCCGCGACAGCCGGAGTTCGGCCTGCTGGAAGGCGAGCCGCCGCTCGCGGGCGTCCACCCGCGCCAGGACCTGGCCCGGGGTAACCGAATCGCCCTCCCGGACCCGAATCTCGGTAAGGACCCCCGAGGTTTCGGAAAGCACCTGGGCGGTGCGTTCCGCCTCTACTGCCGAGGTGGTCGCGAGATGGAGGGCGACCGGGCCGAGCCGGGCTTCGACGACGCTCACCGGCGTCGGGGCCGTTTCTTCGGCGCCCACGTCGATCTCGCTCGCCTCACTCGTTTCGGTCCCGGACAGCAGCAGCGGGACGACGACGGCCGCGCTGCCCAGTACCGCGGCGGTTGCCAGCAGGACAAAGTGCGTTCGCTTCATGGTTTCTCCTAACGGATCACCCGGGCCGGTAGTTCCGCACTTCGGGCTCTCACAAGGGAATTACGCGGTCGCGCCCCGAATTCTTTCATTGCCGGACCTGCCCGGGACCGGGACTCGCACCGCGTGGACCTCCAACCCCATTGCTGCGACAATGGATGCGAATGCGCGGTTAGCTCAGTGGGAGAGCGCCTGCCTTACACGCAGGTGGTCGCAGGTTCAAATCCTGCACCGCGCACTGAGCGGTCAGGTCGGTGATCGCGCCCTCGAAACGTATCCGGCCGCGGTCGACCACCGCCACGGTGTCACAGACCTGTTGCACGTCGGCCAAGCTATGGGTCGACAGGACCACTGTCGCGGTGCGCGCGAGCCGACCGATCAGATCGAGCACCTCACGTCGGCCCGCGGGGTCGAGAGCGGAGCACGGCTCGTCGAGGATCAGCAGCGCGGGGTCGCCGACCAGACAGGCCGCGAGTCCCAGGCGCTGGAGCATGCCGCGGGAAAACCCGCCAACGGGTCCCCGGGCCTCGCGGAGGTCGACCTCGGCTAGCGCCTGCTCGACCCGCGTCCGTGGCAGTCCAGGCGCCGTGAGGTGCCGGGCGAAGCGCAGCGAGAGGCGTGTACCACGCAGCCGTCCGGATGACGCTGAACGCCGGGGTCCCAGCCGAGAGGAGAACGACCCCCGAACTCGCGGTCCTTCCCTGCCGCCCGCCTGCGGCGGGCTGTGCCGACCGGAAGTCGGCGTTCCCTTGCCTGCGCGTCACTCTGCATGGTGGCGTGGGGCCGAGACTTGAACCATCCAGGGAACTGCACTTTCATGACGGCGGGGTGTGCAGGAGGACCTGATCAATGAGGGTTTCTCCCGGTCGGGGCCTTCAGACCGGCACCGCGGCCCGCAGGGCCGCGAACCGCGCGCTGCTGAACATCCTTCAAGGCACTTGCGCAACACCGAAAAACCGGGCTGTCCAAATCCCCCTTCGCACCGGCTCGCCGACAGCCAGCAAGACCTGAGTTCGGAGATAGCGGGCCGCATTGTCGGGCCGCCGGCCCCGGCTGCGGGCGAAGCGGTCCGCCGGGACGCCGACGGCCGGGTGACGCTCCGCGCCTTCCGGCTCGCCGAACCGATCACCGTGGACGGGGTTCTCGACGACCCGGTCTACGAACAGGTGCCGGCGGCCGAGGGGTTTGTCCAGCAGGAGCCCAGCGAAGGCGCGCCCGCCTCGGAGGGCACCCGTGTCTGGGTGCTCTACGACGCGGACAGCCTCTACATCAGCGCGGAACTCGAAGAAGGCCACCCGGAGCGCCTGATGGCCAACGAGATGCGACGCGACCAGCGGAACATCGACTGGGGCGACAGCTTCTCGGTCATCATCGACACCTTCTACGACCGCCGGAACGGCTTCTTGTTCCACACGAACGCGCTGGGCGCCCTGTTCGACGCGCAGGTGACCGACGAACGGAACACGAACAGCGACTGGAACACGGTCTGGTGGGTGAAGAGCCATCTTCTCGAAGACAGGTACACCGTGGAGATCCGGATCCCGTTCCGCTCGCTCCGTTATACCGCCGGCGGACCCCAGATCTGGGGGATCAACTTCCGCCGCCGCATCAAGCACCGAAACGAACAGGTGTTCTTCACCCCGACGCCCCAGTCGTACAGCCGCGACGGATTGACCCGTCTCTCCAACGCGGCGACGCTCGTCGGCGTCGAGGCGCCCCCCGGCTCGAGACGAATGGAACTGAAGCCCTACGCGATCGGTTCCCAGAGCCACGTTCCCCTGCGGGACATCAACAACGAGTGGGCCGGCGACGTCGGCGCGGACTTCAAGTTCGGCGTCACCGATGGGCTCACCGCCGACGTCACCTGGAACACCGACTTCGCACAGGTGGAAGACGACGAGACCCAGGTCAACCTGAGCCGCTTCAGCCTGTTCTACCCGGAAAAGCGCGAGTTCTTCCTCGAAGGGCAGGGGGTTTTCGACTTCGGCGGCCGGCAAACCCGCGTCCGCCCGTTCGGAGGCGACTCCTCCGACGCTCCGATCCCGTTCTTCAGCCGGTCCATCGGCATTGCGGGCGGCAGCGCGGTGCCGATCCTGGGTGGTGCGCGGCTCCACGGCCGCGCCGGCGCCTACCAGATGGGCCTCATGAACATCCAGACCGGCGCGGTGGGGGGGCTCGACGTGGAGAGCACGAACTTCAGCGCTTTCCGGATCAAGCGCGACATCTTTTCCCGGTCGAATATCGGAGTCATCGCCACCCATCGGAACGTGAGCGCCGACGGCTCCGGGGCGAATTCGCTCTACGGAATGGACGGGAACTTCGCCCCGACCGACAACGTCCGCATCAACACCTTCTACATGGCAACGAGCGAGCCCGGAGTCGAGGCCGGGCACCAGGCCGCCACTTACATGGGCCAGTTCCGCTACGAGACCGACCTGATCGATGTCACCGCCGAGCGGCTCTATCTCGGTGAGGACTTCAACCCCGGGATGGGTTTCGTCCGCCGCCGGGATTTCACCAAGAACGGGGCAAGCCTCCAGTTCTCGCCGCGCCCCCGCGGCATCAAGGCGATCCGCCAGTTCGAGTTCAAGGTGGACGCGAACAACTACGACCGTCCCGACGGCGAGATGGAGACCCGGGAATACAAGTTCGAGGCGCGGGCCATCCTGGAAAGCAGCGACCGCATCTTCCTCGATCACACCGTGACCGAGGAGCGTCTGCTCGAGGGGTTCGACCTTTCAGGCGAGGTCGGGGTGCCCGCCGGCAACTACCGTTTTGCCCGCACCGGGGTGCGGTTGCGGATGGGATCCCACCGCCGGCTCTCGGGCTTCCTGCGCTACGAGTTCGGCGATTTCTTCGAGGGCACCCGGCAGGAAGTGAGTTACATGGGACGCGCCGAGGTCAGCCAGCGCTTTTCCCTCGAGCCGAACATCAGCTTCAACTGGATCGAGGTGCCGGAGGGCGAGGTACGGGCGCAGGTCAGCCGGCTCCGCGCCACCTACACCGTCTCGCCCCGGAGCTTCCTGGGCGCGCTCGTCCAGTACAACTCGGCGGCGCAACTGATGTCCGCGAACATTCGCTTCCGCTGGGAGTACTCGCCGGGCAGCGACCTGTTCGTGGTCTTCAGCACGAACCGCGACGGAGGCGACGGACTCTCCGGGCTCAGCGACCGGACGCTCGTCGTCAAGTTCACCCGCCTGTTCCGGTTCTAGCAGCCTGTGGTGAAACCCAGGCGGCCCAGTTCTCCCGGTGGGGGCTCGAGCGGCGATGCATCCCGGCTGAACCGCGCCGCTTTGCGGCGCTCGGCGTTGCGTTTCGGTCGAAATACACACGGGCCAGTTCTCCCGGTGGGGGCTCCTCCCTCACGCGCCTTGTCAGCCGGACCCCCACCGGGAGAACTGGGCCTCCCCCCCACCGGGAGAACTGCCGGCCTCGGCGCTCACGCGACCCTGTCCACGGGCTGCTGACGCGGACCCTCGGACGGGCTTCCAGGTTCCGCGGACCCCCGCATCTTCCGCCCGGTTCCGCGGCGCGCTTCGTTCAGGCGAAGGATCCGTTTTGCGGCAACCGCGAGACCTCCGCCCAGCCCGCGGAAGACGTTGGGAAGGGACGGAACCTTTCCGGTAATCTGTTCGTTGGTTTCTAAATTCGCATCAGTCTGTTCGCTGGCTCCCGTGATTCGCTTTTCCCCGAGTTCCCGCAAGGCATGGCGAGGCTCCGCCGCAGGGTTTTTCTTCCTGCTGGCTGGCGCTTCCCTCGTTGCCGCGGGCGCCGAACGAACGCCGGCGGAACCCGCCCCGCATTCCTCGGACCGGCGGGTCCCGGACACTCAGGACGCTCAGGACGATCAGGATGACCTCGCCTTAACGTCCCGCGGCGCGGGCCGGCTAGCCGAGATCCAGCAGGATTCCGTCAGTTCCGCTCTGGCCGGCCGCATCCTCGGGCCGCCCGCTCCCGCGGCTGGGGAAGCCGTCAGCCGCGACGCCGAAGGCGGGGTGACCCTCCGCGCCTTCCGGCTGGCCGAACCGCTCACGGTGGACGGGGTGCTCGACGACCCGGTGTACGACCAGGTGCCGGCAGCGGAAGGATTCCTGCAGCAGGAGCCCGACGAGGGCGTCCCGGTGTCGGAGTCCACGCGCGTCTGGGTGCTCTACGACGCGGACAGCCTCTACGTCGCCGCCGAGCTGGAAGAGGACCACCCGGAGCGGCTGACGGCCGGCGAGATGCGCCGGGACCACCGGAACGTCGGCTGGAACGACAGCTTTTCGGTCATCCTCGACACCTTCTACGACCGTCGGAACGGCTTCTTGTTCCACACGAACTCCCTCGGCGCCCTGTTCGACGGCCAGGTGACCGACGAGCGGAACACGAACAGCGACTGGAACACCGTGTGGTGGGTGAAGACTCGTCAACTGGAGGACGGGTGGACGGTGGAGATCCGGATTCCGTTCCGCTCGCTCCGCTACGCGGCCGGCGGACCCCAGCTCTGGGGGATCAACTTCCGCCGCCTCATCAAGCACAAGAACGAACAGGTGTTCTTCACCCCGACGCCCCAGTCGTATAGCCGCAACGGGCTGCTGCGGCTCTCCAACGCCGCGACGCTCGTGGGTCTCGAGGCGCCCGCCGGATCGAGGCGGATGGAACTGAAGCCGTACGCGATCGGCTCGCAGAGCCACGTTCCCTTGAACGACGTACACAACGAGTGGTCGGGCGACATCGGCGGCGACTTCAAGTTCGGCGTTACCGATGGGCTGACCGCCGACGTGACCTGGAATACCGACTTCGCGCAGGTCGAAGACGACGAGAGCCAGGTCAATCTGAGCCGCTTCAGCCTGTTCTACCCGGAAAAGCGCGAGTTCTTCCTCGAAGGGCAGGGAGTTTTCGACTTCGGTGGCCGGCAGACCCGCGCCTTCGGAGGAGGCGGCTCCTCCGACGCTCCCATCCCGTTCTTCAGCCGGTCCATCGGCATTGCGGGCGGCAGCGCGGTGCCGATCCTGGGTGGCGCGCGGCTCCACGGCCGCGCTGGCGCTTACACGATGGGGCTCATGAACATCCAGACCGGCGAGGTGGCCGGACTCGACGTGGACAGCACGAACTTCAGCACCTTCCGGATGAAGCGCGACATCTTCGCGCGCTCCAACATCGGGGTCATCGCCACCCACCGGAACGTGAGCGCCGACGGCTCCGGGGCGAATTCGCTCTACGGCGTGGACGGGAACTTCGCCCCGACCGACAACATCCGCATCAACACCTTTTACATGGCGACGACCGAGCCTGGAGTCGAGAGCGGGCACCAGGCCGCCACCTACATGGGTCAGTTTCGCTACAACACCGATCTGATCGATGTCACCGCCGAGCGTCTCTATCTCGGTGAGGACTTCAACCCGGGGATGGGCTTCGTCCGCCGCCGGGATTTCACCAAGAACGCCGGAAGCCTCCAGTTCTCGCCGCGCCCCCGCGGCATCAAGGCCATCCGGCAGTTCGAGTTCAAGGTGGACGCGAAGAACTACGACCGTCCCGACGGTGAGATGGAGACCCGCGAGTACCAGTTCGACGCGCGAATCGTCTTCGAGAGCAGCGATCGCCTGATGTTCGACCACAGCGTGACCGAAGAGCGGCTCCTCGAGGGTTTCGACCTCTCGAGTGACGTTGGGATCCCCGCCGGCAACTATCGGTTCGCCCGGACCGGGGTAAGGGTGCGGATGGGATCCCATCGCTCCTTCTCGGGAATGTTCCGCTACGAGTTCGGTGACTTCTTCGGGGGCACCCGGCAACAGGTCAGTTATTGGGGACGCGCCGAGATGAACCAGCGCTTTTCCATCGAGCCGAACATCAGCCTCAACTGGATCGAGGTGCCCGGGGGCGAGGTACGGGCGCAGGTCAGCCGGCTGCGCGCCACCTACACCGTCTCCCCGCGGAGCTTCCTGGGCGCGCTCGTCCAGTACAACTCGGCGGCGCAACTGTTTTCCGCGAACGTGCGTTTCCGCTGGGAGTACTCGCCGGGCAGCGATCTCTTCGTCGTCTTCAGCACGAACCGCGACGGGGATGACGGGCTCTCCGGGCTCAGCGACCGGGCGCTCGTCGTCAAGTTCACGCGCCTGTTCCGGTTCTGACGGGAGCGCCGGACTTCAGGCCGGCATCGACCGCCGTAGGCGGGCGAAACTCACGCCGCTATCCAGCCCTGAAAGCGGAACGAGGCAGTTTCGGACCCCCGGCGTCCGCCGTTCCGGCGCCCCCCGAACCGCGTTGGGAAGGGGGGCACAATTCCGGTAAACTGGCCGTTGGTCTTCGAGTCTCCTCGCGCCGAGCGCCGGCTGCCGTGTATCGCCTTTTTCCGACTTCCCGCAGCGTTTGGGGAGTTTCCGCCCTCGGGTTTTCCATCCTGCTGGCCGGCGCCGCTCCCGGCGCCACGGGGCCGCCCGGCCTCGACGGACCCGGCCCCCCGCCGCCCGACCGGCGAGTCCAGGACGATCAGGACGGCTTCGCGATACCGGGCCGGGGCGCGGGCCGGCTTGCCGCCGGCCAGCAGGCGTCCGTCAGCTCGGCGATGGCCAGCCGCATCCTCGGCCCGCCGGCCCCGGAGGTCGGGGAAGCCGTCAGCCGCGACGCTGACGGCCGGGTAACGCTTCGGGCCTTCCGGCTCTCGGAACCCATCACCGTGGACGGAGTGCTCGACGACCCGGTGTACGACCAAGTCCCGGCCGCGGGCGGATTCCTCCAGCAGGAGCCCAACGAGGGTGCCCCGGCCTCGGAGGACACGCGCGTCTGGGTGCTCTACGATGCGGAAAACCTCTACATCGCCGCCCGGCTGGAGGAGGATCATCCGGAGCGTCTGATGGCCAGCGAGATGCGCCGCGACCACCGGAGCATCGGTTGGAACGACAGCTTCCAGATCATCATCGACACCTTCTACGACCGGCGGAACGGCTTCTTGTTCCACACGAATGCGCTGGGCGCCCTCTTCGACGCCCAGGTGACCGACGAGCGCAACACGAACAGCGACTGGAACACCGTCTGGTGGGTGAAGACCCAAATCGGGGAAGACGGGTGGACGATGGAGATCCGGATCCCCTTCCGCTCGCTCCGCTACGCGGCCGGCGGAGCTCAGCTCTGGGGAATCAATTTCCAGCGCAACATCAAACACAAGAACGAGAAAGTGTTCTTCACCGCCACGCCCCAGGCGTACAACCGGGAGGCGCTCATCCGCTTGTCCAACGCGGCGACGCTCGTGGGTCTCGAAGCGCCCCCCGGGTCGCGGCGGATGGAGTTGAAGCCGTATGCGATCGGCTCGCAGCACCACGCTCCTCTGCGCGACACCCTGAACGAATGGTCCGGCGACGTCGGCGCTGACTTCAAGTTCGGCGTCACCGACGGGCTCACCGCCGACGTCACCTGGAACACCGACTTCGCACAGGTGGAAGATGACGAGACCCAGATCAACCTGAGCCGTTTCAGCCTCTTCTTCCCGGAAAAGCGCGAGTTCTTCCTCGAAGGGCAGGGGGTCTTCGACTTCGGCGGCCGCCAGACCCACCTGTTCCGGGGTCCGACCGATGTCCCCATCCCGTTCTTCAGCCGGTCCATCGGCATCGCCGGCGGCAGCGCGGTACCGATCCTCGGGGGCGCCCGCCTCCACGGGCGAAGCGGCGCCTACACGATGGGGCTCATGAACATTCAGACCGGGGACGTGCCGGGCATCGACGCGCAGAGCACGAATTTCAGCGCCTTCCGGCTGAAGCGCGACATCTTCTCGCGGTCCAACATCGGGGTCATCGCCACCCACCGGAACCTGAACGCCGACGGCTCCGGGGCCAACTCCCTCTACGGGGTGGACGGGAACTTCGCCCCGACCGAGCACCTCCGCATCAACACCTTCTACATGGCTACGACCGAGCCTGGGGTTAACACCGGACACCAGGCCGCGAGCTACATGGGCCAGTTCCGCTACGACACCGACCTGTTCGACGTCTCCGCCGAGCGCCTCTATCTGGGCGAGGATTTCAACCCGGGGATGGGATTCGTCCGCCGCCGGGATTTCACGAAGGACGGTGCCTCCGTCCAGTTCTCACCACGCCCTCGCGGCATCAAGGCGATCCGGCAGTTCGAGTTCAAGGCGCAGGTGGACAACTACGATCGTCTCGACGGAGAGATGGAGACTCGCGAGTACCGGTTCGAAGGCAGGGCCATCCTCGAGAGCAGCGACCGTCTGGTCATGGACTACTCCAGGACCGAGGAGCGCCTGCTCGAGGGGTTCAACCTCTCCAGCGAGGTCACGGTTCCGGCCGGCGACTACCGCTTCTCCCGTACCGGACTCCGTGTCTGGCTGGGAACGCACCGCGCGGTCTCCGGGTACCTCCGCTACGAGTTCGGCGACTTCTTCGGAGGCAGCCGGCGGGAGGTGAGCTACTGGGGACGCGCCGAAGTCAACCAGCGTTTCTCCATGGAGCCGAACATCAGCCTCAACTGGATCACGGTTCCCCAGGGCGAGGTGCGGGCGCAGGTCAGCCGCCTGCGGGCGACCTACACCGTCTCCCCGCGCAGCTTCGTGGGCGCCCTCGTCCAGTACAACTCGGCGGCGCAGCTCGTTTCCGCGAACGTGCGGTTCCGCTGGGAATATTCGCCGGGCAGCGACGTGTTCGTCGTCTTCAGCACGAACCGTGACGGGGACGACGGGCTCAGCGGGCTGACCGATCGGGCGCTGGTCGTCAAGTTCACCCGCCTGTTCCGATTCTGACGCCGGGCTCCGCACCGCCGTACGGGTGGCGTTTCGGCGCGCTCGCCGCCTGTCTGATCTGGGTCCCGGCCGCCGCTATGCCGGTGCCGGGGCAGCCCCCGCCGGCCCCCGTGATCCACGGTCCCGCGCCGCCGGACTCCCCGGCGATGATCCGGCGGGACGACCAGGGTGGCGCCACCATTCGGGCCGTCCGCCTCCAAGAGCCGCTCGACTTCGACGGCCGCCTCGATGAAGCCATCTACGAGCAGGTTCCCGGAATCAGCGATTTCATCCAGACCGAGCCGCTCGAAGGAGCACCGGCCACCGAAAAGACCGAGGTCTGGGTCTTTTTCGACGACGAGGCGATCTACATCGCCGGACGCTGCTGGGACACCCAACCCCACCGGATCGTGGCCACCGAACTCCGGCGCGACCACGGGAGCATCTGGCTCAACCAGCACCTGGCCGTCACCTTCGACACCTTCTATGACCGCCGGAACGCCTTCATCTTTTACCTGAACCCCCTGGGCGGGTTCTTCGACGGCCTCATCACGGACGAACGGAACTTCAACCGCGACTGGACCGCGGTATGGGATTCCCGGACCGCGCGTTTCGAGGGCGGCTGGACGACCGAACTGCGGTTTCCGTTCAAGACCCTCCGCTACCCCGCCGCCGGCCCACAGGTCTGGGGCATCAACTTCCGCCGGGTCGTCCGCTGGAAGAACGAAATCTCCTACCTGACCCGGCTCCCGGCCGCCCTCGGGATCTGGTCGATCACCAAGGTGAGTTCCTATGCGACCCTGGTCGGCCTCGAGGCGCCGCCCAGCTCCCGGACCATAGAGGTGAAGCCGTACCTCACGGGTGACGCCGCCGGGGCCCAGGTCGAGAGCGGCGCCCTCGACCGGGACTTCGGGGGCGATTTCGGGGTGGACGCCAAGGTCGGGATCACCAGCGGGCTGACTGCCGATCTGACCTGGAACACCGACTTCGCGCAGGTCGAGGCGGACGCCCAACAGATCAACCTGACCCGTTTCAGCCTGTTCTTCCCCGAAAAGCGCGAGTTCTTTCTCGAAGGGCAGGGGCTCTTCGCCTTCGGGACCTCGGAGCGCACCCCGCGCGCCTCGAGCCGCAGGTTCGGGGCGCCGAGCAGCGTCCCGCTCCTCTTCTTCAGCCGCCGGATCGGAATCGCCGGAAACCAGGTGGCGCCGATTCGTGGTGGCGCCCGGGTGACGGGAAAACTCGGCGACTTCGGCGTCGGTGCGCTCGCGATCCGTAGCGGCGAGAGCGTCGCCGCGGGCGTCCCGGAAACTGACTTCTCGGTATTCCGGCTGAAGCGGGACATCCTGAGCCGCAGCACCGTCGGGGTGATGGGCACCTACCGCTCGGGCACCGGAGACGGCCGGGGGAGCAACGCCGCCTACGGGATGGACGCGCGTTTCGGGTTGTATGAGAACCTCGACATCCGCAGCTACGCGGCCTGGACGCAGAACGAACACGACGACCGGACCGGCATGAGCTACCGGGGCCAGCTCGACTACCAGGCCGACCGTTACGGACTCCAATTCGAGCGGCTGGTGGTCGGCGAGGGCTTCGATCCCGGGCTCGGCTTCCTGCGCCGCCGGGACTTCCAGCGCAACTACGCGGAGGCGCGCTTCAGTCCCCGGCCGCGCTCGATCTCCTGGCTGCGGAAGATCGGTGGGACCGGCAGTCTCGACTACACCACGGACAACGACGGGAATCTGGAAACCCGGATCTTCGCGCTCCGGTCCGACGTCGAGTTGGAGAACGGGGACAGCGCCCAGTTCCAGTTGGCCCGGAACCGGGAGGTGCTTCACGAGGAATTCCGGCTGGCCGGCGACCTTGCGGTGGCCGCCGGCGCCCACGACTTCGACTACGCCAGCCTCAGCTACCGGGCCGGGCCCCAGCGGCCGATCTCGGGGACCTTCGCCTATGCGCAGGGCGGGTTCTTCTCGGGGACCCGGCGCGAACTCGCCTGGCGCGGCCGGCTCGAGGTCGTTCCCCACCTCATCGTCGAGCCCATCATCTCTCTGAACTGGATCGCCCTTCCGGACGGCGATTACGACACCCGGCTGGTCGCTTCGCGAATCAACTACAACCTTTCTCCCCGGAGCTTTCTTGCCGCGTTCCTCCAGTACAACAGCGCCGCGAACAGCCTTTCGACGAATATCAGGTTCCGCTGGGAGTATCAGCCGGGCAGCGACATCTATCTCGTCTACA
Source organism: Candidatus Marinacidobacterium sp. (assembly GCA_965250045.1). Classification (GTDB taxonomy): domain Bacteria; phylum Acidobacteriota; class Vicinamibacteria; order Marinacidobacterales; family Marinacidobacteraceae; genus Marinacidobacterium. The sequence goes on along the minus strand of OZ252286.1, from coordinate 301,229 downwards.
ACTCGGTCCGCGACACCCTGATGCCCGGCTATCCCGAACTCGACACGCAGGCGTTCATCGTCAAGTTCACGCGTCTCTTCCGCTTCTGACCCGCTTGGGAGCGCCGGCCAGTCCTCCTGATGGGAACCTCAGGCCGCGAAACCCGCGCGTAGCCGATCTGCGTAGAGCGCGCGGATGCCCGGGAACGCCGGTGTTTACACCGGCACGCGGCCCGCAGGGCCGCAGAGCGCGTAGACCTGCCCAGCCGCTTGGCGTGGATGCCGGGAACGTCGCACTGACCTGCCAGGACGGAGCCCGATCCGCGATGGCTTCGTCACGTTCGGTTCGTGGCGGTGGCGCGCCCGGCTGGCTGGACCAAAGCGATGCAACTTGCGAAATCTGACTGATGTGTGTAGCGTAACAGGCGACACGCCACAGGCCGCCCTATGTCTACCCCATCGACCCAACGAGACCACCCAGGCATCTGGATCCGCCAGAATGTTCTGCCCTCGGGGATGACGGTGACCGACGCCGCCAAGCGCTTGGGGATTGGCCGGCCGGCACTTTCCAATCTCCTGAACGGGCGCGCGGCTCTCAGTCAGCAGATGGTCCAGCGGCTGGCTCGGACCTTTGGCGCGGACGCTGCGGCGCTGCTCGAGCTGCAAGCTCGATACGACGCTGGGACGACGGCTCGAGAGCGTCAGCCAGTTGCTGGAACCTCGTTCGCTCCGTCTGTGACCACGATCAGGGCGGCGGAGATTGAGAACTGGGCGAACCGCATCGAAGCCCGCCAGCGCCTCGCCGTGTTGTTGCGGAAGCTGATCCACGGTACCGGGAACGAGCTTCCGCGGGTGGATTTCCCAGGCTTCGACTCCGCGGAGCGGCGCGGGTGGGACGGTTGGGTGGAGACCTCCGCCCCAACGGCCTGGATCCCCGATGGGGATTCGGGATGGGAATTCGGGTGTGCCCGGAACCCAGAGAAAAAGGCGAACCAGGATTTCGACAATCGCAGGGTGGTCCCCGACGGCGAGAAGCAGCAGCTCACGTTCGTCTTTGTGACGCCGCGCAAATGGGCGGGCAAGGGGAATTGGGAGTCCGCGAAAAAGCGCCTCGGCCTCTGGAAGGACGTGCGCGCCTATGATGCGGACGATCTGGAACAGTGGATCGAGCAGTGCGTTCCGGCCCAGGTCTGGTTCGCCGAACAACTCGAACGACCGGTGACCGGGTTCGTGTCCCTGGATGAGTACTGGCGCCGATGGGCTGAGGCTACCGACCCGCCAATGCCGCGCGCGCTGTTCGGGCCGACCGCCGCGGAGCACTCGGGTCTGTTTCGAGAGTGGCTGGAGAATCCGGGCGGACGACGGTTCACGATTGCCGCAGACTCCCGTGCGGAGGCGGTCGCCTTGGTGGCGTGTCTCATGGACCAGATCGAGAACCATGAACTCGTGCACCGCGGGATCGTCTTCGAGACGTCCGACGCGGTCCAGCGCCTCGCGTCCAGCACCCGTGGGGCGTTCGTCGCCGTCGCCGCGACCCCCGAAGCGGAACGGGCGTTCCAGGAATTGCCCAGGACGCTGCACTGTGTGGTCCCTGTGCCGCGCAACAGAGTTACTTCTTTGCAGAACGGTCCAGACATCTCGTTGCGCCTCCTCGGTTACAAGGAGTTCGTTGCGGCGCTCGCCATGGACTTGTCGCACGACGAAGCCGTGAGACTGGGACGCGATTCGGGCCGCTCGCCGACGGTACTGCGAAGACGCCTCTCTCCCTTGCCCGAGGTTTCACAGCCCGAATGGGCCGGCGCCAAGACGGCCAGGGTTCTGGCGCCGCTATCCCTCGCCGGCGCTTGGAACACGGCCTCCGAAGCGGACCGCAAGGCCATTTCTCGCCTTGCGGAATGTGGTCATGAGCACACGGAGGCCTATGTTGCGGAAGCGTTGGTTTACGACGATCCTCCGGTCTGGTCGGTGGGGAGTTATCGGGGTGTCGTCTCCCGGCTGGATTCTTTCTTCGCTACGGTCTCGTACTGGACGCCTGGACTCCTGGATCGCTTCTTTGGGGTTGCGGCGGACGTCCTTTCCGAACGGGACCCAGCACTCGGCCTTCCGGAAGAGGAACAGTGGATGGCCGCGCTCTACGACAAGGAGCGAGTTCACTCCGACGCCCTGAGGAACGGGCTCCGCGAGGCTCTGGTGATTCTGGCGGTCCACGGAGGCCGCCCTCTGGACCGACGGCTCGGCGCAAACGTCCGCGGGCGTGTCGAGTCAGTGGTGGGTAGTCTGTTGCGGCCCCTTGACCTGGATCGGCTCCGTTCCCACGAGGCGGACCTCCCGGATCTGGCGGAGGCAACACCGGAGGTGTTCTTGGAGGTCATAGAGGAGGATCTCCGTTCTGACGGCCCGGTCGTGGGGGCACTGATGCGACCGGCAGACTCCAGCGTCCTGACACACGGCGGTTCGCGCGCCAGTTTGCTCTGGGCTTTGGAACGACTTGCGTGGGATCCGGAGCGCTACCGCCGCGTCGTCGAGATCCTGGCCCGCCTCGGTGAAAAAGAGATTGATGACAACGGAGCGAACACCCCGAAGTCCAGCCTCACGGTGTTGTTCCACGCCCTCCTACCGCAGACCACGGCCCCGGTGTCCGACCGGATCAACGCGCTGCGGGCTATCGCGCGGGACTGGCCAGAGGTCGGATGGTCCGTGGCTCTCGCCACCCAACTCCACCAGCGGATCGGATTCCTTATGCCGTCCCAGCGCCCGATGTGGCGAGGCGACGCTTCCGCCTACTTGAACGCCGTCTCACGGGAGGAGGCACAGGATTTCCTGCGGGCTGCGCGGTCCGTCTGTCTCGATTGGCCCCACCAGGACCACCGCACGCTCGGGGATCTCGTGGATCACTTCGCGCACTGGGGGACCGAGGAGCGCGACCGGGTCTTCCAACTGATCGAGGGCTGGCAGGCGACTTGTCCCACTGAGTTTGAGCGGGCGGCTCTATGGGAGCGGGTTCGGGCTGTGCGACGGACTCTGGAAGCCGAGCAGCCCGTCATGTCCTCCTCACTGGCCACGCTGCTGGACCAGCTTGCGCCCGAGGATCCAGTAGCCGCCACTTTGTGGCTGTTCAAGTCCGAATGGGGTCCTGTTCACGAAGTGGCCGACGAGTTGGACGACGACGATGAGGCGGAACAAGTGGTCGCCGAGCGGCGACTCGCTGCGCTGCTTCGCATCTACGACGAGGGCGGCGCCTCCGGAATCGAAACTCTGCTGGACACAACACGTGCCCACCAAGTCGTCGGCAGCCTGCTTCCAGAAGTTCTGAGGACTCCTGCCGAAAGGGAAGCGTTCGTGATGCAATGTCTGAGCGAACGCAAGACGACTCAGCGGGACGCGAAGGAGACTCTGCTACGAGCCTTCGTGTGGAAGCTTGCATCTGCGGTGATTGACTCGTTGTGGCGCAATGTTGTTGTGTGGGATGACCCGCAGAAGCAGCAGCAGTTCCTCCGGTGCCTACCGTACAAACAAGCAGCACGCCTGCTGGAAGAAACCACGGGAGACATCTGTTCGAAGTATTGGCGTGACTTCAAGCCAAGTCAGTACTACTCCGCCGCCGAGAAGAACGAACTGATCGCTCGACTCTTGGACGCAGGCCGACCGCACACGGCGTTCGATGTGGTTGTTGCCAACTGGGATGACATCCAGTCGTCACGATTGACCCGGCTGCTCAAGGCTGTCGGCGGCGCCGAGGTGCCTTCGGAGGAATCGCGACGGGACTCCCGTAGCTTCTTTCCTCCGTTTCAGTCGCTTGCAGAGCGGTCCGACGTTCCCGACGATGAGAAAGCGCGACTGGAAATGATGTTCTTTGAAGCACTCCGCCACAGTCCGTCTCCGATGCCCAGCCTGGCCCGACGTATGGCCGCTTCGCCGGACATCTTCGTGGAAGCCATCGCGCGCTTCTTTGGACGGGCCGATGACGGGGAAGATCCTCCTCAGCTCCAATCCGGCAGCAGCGAAGAACGGCGTAGATTGGCGCGTGCCTCCTTCAAGATTCTCGAGTGGTTCGAGAGGATTCCGGGCACCGCCGACGACGGATCTCTCGTTCTTGAAGCTCTGAAGGCCTGGGTTGGCGAGGCCCGCTCCATGCTCCGTCGCCTCGGTCGAGCTGAGATCGGCGACCAGAGGATCGGTCGGCTGCTGGCCAAGGCTGGGCCGGATACGTCTAGCGTGTGGCCGCGTCGAGAGATCTGTGAGGTCCTCGAAGACATCGCGACGAAGGATCTTGGGATCGGATTGGTGGCCGGCGGTCTCGCCAAGCGCGGCGTCTGGACCCGCGATCCTGAAGAAGGAGGCGGTCAGGAGCGGGATCGGGCCGCAAGGTACCGGGCCTGGGCGGCATGGGCTGCTCCCGAGTTCCCGTTCGTCGCATGGGCGCTTCGCGAGATTGCCAATCAGTACGACCAACAGGCCGTGCGAATGGATACGCGCGGTGAATTGCAGCGGCGCGGCGTGGAGTGAGCGTCAGGATGGCCCAACTGGCACACATCGAAGCAATTGAGCGGCGCCTCTGGTCGGCAGCCGACATGTTGCGGGCGAATTCCGGGCTTGCGAGCAACGAGTATTTCCTGCCGGTCATGGGGCTCGTGGTCCTGCGGCACGCCTACAGCCGGTACCTCGCCATCAAGCCCGACGTTCAGGTCGCCCTGCCGACGCGGGGAGGAAAGCGGCGGCCGGCGGCGCAGTTCGACCACTTGGAGGCGCTACCTGACAATAGGGACCGGGCCAAGGCGATCATCGCGGCGATGGAATCCATCGAGCGCGACTACGAGAGTCTGCGCGGAGCGCTTCCCAAGGAGGAATACCGGAAACTCGACAACGACGTCCCTCGGGGACCTGCTCCGGACCCTGAATCCTGACGAGTTGAAGCGGGTGTCCGGTGACGTGTTCGGACGGATCTACGAGTACTTCCTGACCCGGTTCGCGGACCAGAAGGCCCACGACGACGGAGAGTTCTTCACCCCGGTGTCGCTGGTTTCCTTCGTCGCGCACGCGCTGGAGCCCGACCGGGGCGTGGTCCTCGATCCGGCGAGCGGCTCGGGCGGCATGTTCGTCCAGAGCGCCCGCACCGTGACCGAGCGCGGCGAGAATCCCACGGAGCGATTGACGTTTCGCGGCATTGAGAAGAACGACACCACGATCCGGCTCGCGGCGACCATCAAGCGGAACTTCGAGGCTCTGGAACTGTGACTGAACGAAAGTCCATGGGACGCCGCCGCGCGGACGCTTCGATCCCTACGCCGCCGGGCAGGGGATCCTTGCCTGCGGACTACGCCGCCCTGCTCGGTGAACTCAAGGAGCGCATCCGCGCGGAACGTGTGCGCGTCGTGCTGGCCGCCAACGAGGCGATGGTGCTGCTCTACTGGGATATCGGCAGGGCGATCCTCGCGCGCCAGAAGCGGGAAGGCTGGGGCGCCGGGATCATCGACCGCCTTTCGCACGATCTCCGCGAGGAGTTTCCGGACATGCTGGGATTCTCGCCCCGTAACCTGAGGTACATGCGCGCCTTCGCCGCTGCCTGGCCCGAACGTGAAATCGTGCAACGCACCGTTGCACAAATCCCCTGGCGCAGCAATCTGGCGCTGCTGCACAAACTGGACGCCCCGGAGACGCGCATCTGGTACGCGCGCAAGGCCATTGAGCAGGGCTGGAGCCGGGAGCTACTCGAGTTGCAGATCGGCGCGCAACTGCACGAGCGTCAGGGCAGCGCCGTCACCAACTTCCCCCGGACGCTGCCGCCTGACGAGTCCGATCTGGCCACGCAGGCGTTCAAGGACCCGTACCTGTTCGACTTCCTCGGAACCGCGAAGCCGCGCACGGAACGGGAGCTCGAGCAGGGTCTCGTGGACCATATCCAGCGCTTCCTGCTGGAAATGGGGGCCGGATTCGCCTTTGTGGGCCGTCAGGTGCTTCTGGAGGTCGGCGACAGCGACTTTCGCGTGGACCTGCTCTTCTACCACCTGCAACTGCGCCGGTACGTCGTGATCGAGCTCAAGGCAGCCCCGTTCAGCCCCGCCTTCGTTGGCCAGATGAACCTGTACCTCTCCGCTGTCGACGACCTGATGCGCCACCCAGACGACGCGCCCACCATTGGCCTGCTGCTCTGCAAGGGCAAGGACCGGTTGGTCGTGGAGTACGCCCTGCGCGATCTCGCCAAACCTCTTGGCGTCGCGGATTGGGAGACCCGCCTGGTCAAGATCCTTCCGGACGATCTGAAGGGAAGTCTGCCGACCATTGATGAAATCGAGGCGGAACTCAAAGAGTCGGATGGAGAAGATCGATGAGACCAATGTGGTCGAGCTATCCGCTAGTTACTCCCACGATACGCCACCCCTTTCTCACGACGTCACCCACTTTCGGCTATAGCTCCTTCCGGCACGTCTTCCGCGTGTACCCGGTAGTGCCCTCTCCGTTTTACGAGAGCGACGCCGCATAGGCCGGCGGCAATGACGGCTTGCCGGGCGGCGGCCTTTGTTCCGGCCCGGCGGCCATCACGGTTGAGGCCATCTTTGCCTAAGCGAAGTCAGCGGTCCTCCCCGTTCCCGGCGGCGACGGTCAGGGCAACGACTGCATCAATGACTTACCCTGATTTCGTCGTGGTCCTTTGGTCGGCACGGCCGGCCGTCGGCCCGCCTCCTCGCGAATAGCTGCCCTCCCGTACAGTGCGGCGCTCCAAACCCACGTCAAGCAGCGAGCCCGGGACCCACCGACCGGCCGCAGACCTCGACGTAGAGTTCCGGCATCCCGGTTTCGCGCCCTTGTCCCGCTCTGCGTATCGTGCCGTTTTCGCAGGCGCCGCCCTGATCGCGCCGGCCTTGCTGTGGGGGCAATCCGGAGACCCCGGGGAGCGCCAGGACGGGCAGGGCTCGGCGCCGGCGCCCACCTTCGCGGTGCGCGGACCCGCTCCCCCCGACCTCCCCGAGATGGTCCGCCGCGACGAGGCCGGCGGGGCCACCATGCGCGCCACCCGTCTCACCGAGCCGTTCGAACTGGACGGCCGCCTTGACGACGCCATCTACGACCGGGTGCCCGGGGTGGGCGGTTTCATCCAGGCGCTGCCCCTCGAAGGCGAACCGGCCACCGAGCCGACCGACGTCTGGGTCTTCTACGACGACGAAGCGGTGTACATCGCCGGCAGGTGCTGGGACAGCCAGCCCCACCGCATGGTGGCGACCGAGATGCGCCGGGACAACTTCGGCATCTTCAACAACGAGAACCTCGCGGTCATCCTGGACACCTTCTACGACCGCCGGAACGCCTTCTTCTTCTACCTGAACCCGATCGGCGGGTTCTTCGACGGCCTCATCGCGGACGAGAACCCCCCCAACCGGGACTGGACCGCGGTCTGGGACTCCCGGGCGGCCCGGTTCGAAAACGGCTGGACCATGGAGATGCGGATCCCGTTCAAGACGTTGCGCTACGCGAGCGGCGGCCCCCAGGTCTGGGGGATCAACTTCCGCCGCATCGTGCGCTGGAAGAACGAGCTGTCCTTCCTCACCCGGGTCCCCGCGGCCCTCGGACCCCGTGCCATCACCAAGATCAGTTCGGCGGGAACGCTCGTCGGCCTGGAGGCGCCCACCAGTTCCCGGACCGTCGAGGTGAAGCCCTACCTCATCGGGGACGCCGCCGGAATCCGCGCCGACGCCGGCGGGCTGGAACGGGACTACGGCGGCGACTTCGGGGTGGACGCCAAGGTCGGGATCACCAGCGGCCTCATCGCCGACCTCACCTGGAACACCGACTTCGCCCAGGTGGAGGCCGATACCCAGCAGATCAACCTTACCCGCTTCAGCCTCTTCTTTCCCGAGAAGCGGGAGTTCTTCCTCGAAGGGCAGGGGACCTTCAGCTTCGGCACTTCGAGCCGCAGCCCTCCCGCGGGATCGACGCGCAGCTTCGGCCCGCCCAGCAGCACCCCGGTGCTCTTCTTCAGCCGCCAGATCGGGATCGCCGGCGGTCAGGTGGTGCCCGTCCTCGGCGGGGGACGGGTGACCGGCAAGCTCGGCGACTTCGGGGTCGGGGCGCTCGCCATCCGCACCGGAGGGAACAACGCTGCGGGTGCCCCGGAGACCGACTTCTCGGTCCTGCGGCTGAAGCGGGACATCCTGAACCGCAGCACCGTGGGCGTCATGGGCACCTACCGCTCCCACACCGCCAGCGGGCTGGGACGGAACTTCGCCTATGGGATGGACGCCCGCTTCGGGTTCTTCGAAAACCTCACCATCCAGTCCTACGCCGCCTGGACCCAGAACGAACTCGAGGACGGGACCGGGATGAGCTACCTGGGTCAGCTCGAATACAACGGCGACCGGTACGGGCTGAAGACGGAACGGCTCGTGGTCGGAGACGGCTTCGATCCCGGCATCGGGTTCCTGCGCCGCCGGGATTTCCAGCGCAACTACGCCGAGGCGCGCTTCAGCCCCCGGCCGCATTCGATCTCCTGGCTGCGCCAGATCGGCTGGACCGGCAGTATCGACTACACCACCGACAACGAGGCGGTCCTCGAGACCCGGATCCTCCAACTTCGAACGGAGGTCGAACTCGAAAACGGGGACCGGCTGAACGTGGACGCCGCCCGGAACCACGAGGTTCTCAGCGAAGAGTTCGTCCTGGACGCTGACGAAGGGATCGGCGTGGGGGTGGGTCCTTACGACTTCGACCACTTCCGGGTCAGCTATCAGGCCGGACCGCAACGTCCGGTTTCGGGCAACTTCGCCTACCAGCAGGGGGGCTTCTTCTCCGGGACGCGCCGCGAGGCAGTGTGGCGCGGACGGGTCGAGGTGACGACGCGCTTCTCCCTCGAGCCCACCCTTTCGATGAACTGGATTGACCTCCCGACCGGCGAGTACGACACCAACCTGGTCGCGTCCCGGGTCAACTACACGTTCTCGCCGCGCAGCTTTCTCGCGGCGTTCCTCCAGTACAACACCGCCGCGAACAACCTCTCGACGAACGTCCGCTTCCGTTGGGAGTACGAACCGGGCAGCGACCTCTACGTCGTCTACAACTCGCTGCGGGACACCCTGGCGCCGGGCTACCCCGAACTGAACACCCAGTCGTTCATCGTCAAGTTCACGCGTCTCTTCCGGTTCTGACGGCGGCGTAGAGTTCCGGGGACGTCCGAGCCCCCCTCTTGCCCCGACCTGCGTTCCGGTGCCTCCTCGCTGGCGCTGCCCTGATCGTTCCGTCCGCCGGTTGGGGACAGTCCGCGGAGTTCGCCGAACGGCAGGACGGTCAGGGCTCGGCGCCCGCCTTCGTGGTGCGCGGCCCCGCGCCGCCCGACCTTCCCGAGATGGTCCGGCGCGACGACAGCGGCGGCGCCACCATGCGCGCCACCCGCCTCGAGGGGCCCTTCGACCTCGACGGCCGTCTCGACGACGCCATCTATGACCGCGTGCCCGGCGTGGGCGGGTTCATCCAGGCGGTCCCCCTCGAAGGCGAGCCGGCGAGCGAGGCGACGGAAGTCTGGGTCTTCTACGACGACGACACGCTCTACGTCGCCGGCCGCTGCTGGGACAGCCAGCCCGACCGGATGGTGGCGAACGAGATGCGCCGGGACCACTTCGGCATCCACAACAACGAGAACCTGGCGGTCATCCTGGACACCTTCTACGATCGCCGGAACGCGTTCTTCTTCTACCTGAATCCGATCGGCGGGTTCTTCGACGGCCTCATCACGAACGAGTTGAACGTGAACCGCGACTGGACCGCGGTCTGGGACTCGCGGGCGGCCCGGTTCGAAAACGGCTGGACGATGGAGATGGCGATCCCGTTCAAGACCCTGCGCTACGCCGGCGGCGGTCCCCAGGTCTGGGGGATCAACTTCCGCCGCATCGTGCGCTGGAAGAACGAGATGTCCTATCTGACCGGGGTTCCCGCCGCCCTCGGGCCCCGGGCGATCACCAAGATCAGCTCGGCGGGAACCCTGGTGGGGGTCGAAGCGCCGGCCAGTTCCCGTACTGTGGAAGTCAAGCCGTACCTTATCGGTGACGGCGCCGGTTCCCGCACCGGCAGCGGCTCGCTCGAAAGGGAGTACGGCGGCGACTACGGGGTGGATGCCAAGGTCGGGATCACCAGCGGGCTCACTGCCGACCTCACCTGGAACACCGATTTCGCCCAGGTGGAGGCCGACGCGCAGCAAATCAACCTCACCCGTTTCAGCCTCTTCTTCCCGGAAAAGCGGGAGTTCTTTCTGGAGGGGCAGGGAATCTTCAGCTTCGGCACCGCGTCGCGGGCGCCGCCGTCCGGATCCACGCGCAGCTTCGGCCAGCCAAGCAGCACTCCGGTGCTCTTTTTCAGCCGTCAGGTCGGGATTGCCGACGGCCAGGCAGTGCCGATCCTGGGTGGCGGGCGGGTGACCGGAAAGCTCGGCGACTACAGCGTCGGAGCGCTCGCGATCCGCAGCGGCGCGAGCAGCGTCGCGGGCGCCCCGGAGACCGATTTCTCGGTCCTGCGGCTGACGCGCGACATCCTGAACCGCAGCACGGTGGGCGTGATCGGGACCTACCGCTCAAACACCGCCAGCGGGCTGGGGCGGAACCTTGTCTGGGGGATGGACGCCCGGTTCGGATTCTTTGAGAATCTCGACATCCAGACCTACGCCGCCTGGACACAGAACGAACTCGAAGACAAGACCGGAATCAGCTATCTGGGCCAGCTCGACTACAACGGCGACCGGTACGGGCTCAAGGCCGAACGGCTCGCGGTCGGGGACGGATTCGATCCCGGGATCGGGTTCCTGCGCCGCCGGGACTTCCGGCGCAACTATGCCGAGGCCCGCTTCAGCCCCCGGCCGCACTCGATCTCCTGGCTCCGCAAGATCGGCTGGACCGGCAGCCTCGACTACACCACCGATAACGTGGGGAATCTCGAGACCCGGATCTTCTCGTGGCGGACCAACGTCGAACTCGAAAACGGGGACCGGTTGAATCTGAACGCCGCCCGGAACCGGGAGGTCCTGAGCGAAGAGTTCCTGCTGGATGCGGACGAAGGGATCGGCGTGGGGGTGGGCGCCTACGACTTCGACCACGTCCGGGTCAGCTACCAGGGGGGGCCGCAGCGTCGGATCTCGGGGAACTTCGCCTATCAGCAGGGGGGCTTCTTCTCCGGGACCCGCCGGGAGGCGGCGTGGCGCGGACGCGTGGAACTCACGACGCGCTTCTCCCTCGAGCCCGCCGTTTCGCTGAACCGGATCGCGCTCCCGACGGGCGACTACGACACCGGCCTGCTCGCGTCCCGGATCAACTACACGCTCTCGCCCCGCAGCTTCCTCGCGGCTTATTTCCAGTACAACACCGCCGCGAACAGCCTCTCGACGAACATCCGTTTCCGCTGGGAGTACGAGCCGGGGAGCGACATCTTCGTCGTCTACAACTCGCTCCGGGACACACTGGTGCCCGGATATCCCGAACTGAACACCCAGTCGTTCATCGTCAAGTTCACGCGGCTCTTCCGGTTCTGACGCCGGAGCGGACCTCCAAAGTTCCGCCGACGCCCGTGTTCCGTTCCCCGCTTCGCCCCTCCGTGTTTCGCCCCGCCCTGCCGCGAGCCCGGCGGCTCGCCATGCTGGCCGGCTTTGCGCTCGCCGCCCCGGCGTCGGTCCCCGGGCAGCCGGAGGAGCTCGCGGAACCACCAGGCGGCCAGCGTTCGTTGCCGGCGCCCGCCTTCGTGGTCCGCGGCCCCGCTCCGCCCGACCTTCCCGAGATGGTCCGGCGTGACGAGCTTGGTGGCGCCACCATGCGCGCCACCCGCCTGACGGAGCCGCTCGAGTTCGACGGCCGCCTCGACGACGCGATCTACGACCGGGTTCCGGGGGTCGGCAATTTCATCCAGGCGCTCCCGCTCGAAGGCGAACCCGCCACCGAAGACACCGAGGTCTGGGTGTTTTTCGACGATGACGCGGTGTACATCGCCGGGCGGAACTGGGACTCCCAACCCGAGCGCATGGTGGCCACCGAGATGCGGCGGGACAACTTCGGGATCTTCAACAACGAAAACCTCGCCGTCATCTTCGACACCTTCTACGACCGCCGGAACGCCTTCTTCTTCTACATGAATCCCATCGGCGGGTTCTTCGACGGTCTCATCGTGGACGAGCGGAGCGTGAACCGCGACTGGACCGCGGTCTGGGACTCGCGGGCGGCCCGGTTCGAAAACGGCTGGACGATGGAGATGCGAATCCCTTTCAAGACCCTGCGCTACGTCCGGGGCGGCCCGCAGGTCTGGGGCATCAACTTCCGCCGGGTGGTTCGCTGGAAGAACGAAATGTCGTACCTGACGCAGGTCCCGGCGGCGCTCGGGCCGCGCGGCATCACCAAGATCAGCTCGGCGGGCACCCTGGTGGGACTCGAAGCGCCGGCGAGCTCCCGGACGATTGAGGTGAAGCCGTACCTCATTGGGGACGCCGCCGGCGCCCGGATCGAGAGCGGCGCCCTCGACCGGGATTTCGGGGGCGATTTCGGGTTGGACGCGAAGGTCGGCATCACCAGCGGGCTCACCGCGGATCTGACCTACAACACCGACTTCGCCCAGGTCGAAGCCGACGCCCAGCAGATCAACCTCACCCGGTTCAGCCTTTTCTTCCCCGAAAAACGCGAGTTCTTCCTCGAAGGGCAGGGAATCTTCGATTTCGGCACCTCAAGCCGCGGTGCGCCGCCGGGGTCGACGCGCAGCTTCGGGCCGCCGAGCAGCACGCCGGTGCTGTTCTTCAGCCGCCGGATCGGCATCGAGGCCGGGCAGGCGGTGCCCATCACGGGCGGCGCCCGGGTCACCGGGAAGCTCGGCGACTACAACATCGGCGCGCTCGCGATCCGCAGCGGCGAGAGCACCGCCGCCGGGTCTCCGGAAACTGATTTTTCGGTGTTCCGGTTGAAGCGGGACATCCTGAACCGCAGCACGGTCGGCGTGATGGGGACGTACCGCTCGCACACCGCGAGTGGCCTGGGGCAGAACTTCGCCTACGGGATGGATGCCGGGTTTGGCTTCTTCGAACATCTGGACATCCGCAGCTACGCGGCCTGGACGCAGAACGAACTCGAGGACGAGACCGGGCTGAGCTATCTCGGCCAGGTGGACTACAACGGCGACCGCTACGGGCTCCAGGCCGAGCGCCTGGTGGTCGGGGACGAATTCGATCCGGGGATCGGGTTCATGCGCCGCCTGGACTTCCAGCGGAACTACGCCGAGGCCCGCTTCAGTCCCCGGCCGCACTCGATTTCCTGGCTCCGCAAGGTCGGCTGGACCGGCAGCGTGGACTACACGACGGACAACGAGGGGGTGCTCGAGACCCGGATTTTCGGCTTCCGCTACGACATGGAGTTCGAGAACGGGGACAACTTCAACCTGAATGCGACGCGGAACCGCGAGGTGCTGGGCGAATCGTTTTCCCTGAGCGACGACCTCGGCGTGGCGCCCGGGACCTACGACTTCGACTACGTGAGAGTCAGCTACCAGGCCGGCCCGCAGCGCCCCATCTCGGGCAACTTCGCCTACCAGCAGGGCGGATTCTTTTCCGGGACCCGCCGGGAGGCCGCCTGGCGCGGCCGGGTCGAAGTCATGCCCCGCCTGACGGTCGAGCCCTTGGTTTCCGTGAACTGGATCTCACTTCCCGAGGGCGACTACGACACCAACCTGCTCGCGTCCCGGATCAACTACACGCTCTCGCCCCGCAGCTTCCTCGCGGCGTTCCTCCAGTACAACACCGCCGCGAACAGCCTTTCGACGAACGTCCGCTTCCGCTGGGAGTACCAGCCTGGCAGCGATTTGTACGTTGTCTACAACTCGCTCCGCGACACCCTGGCGCCGGGATACCCGGAACTGAACACCCAGTCGTTCATCGTCAAGTTCACCCGCCTCTTCCGGTTCTGACCGGAGCGGCGCGGCTCAGGCGCCCGCGAACGGATTGACCACCCGGACGCCGCCGTAGTCCTGTCCGGGGTTCAGGTCCTCGGTGTACACCGTCCGGCACCCCGCGATGCGCGCCGCCGCGAGGATGGCGGCGTCCCAGTAGTTAATGCGAAAGCGCTCCCGGAGCGCGAGCGCGTCGTTCACGACACGCGCGGTGATCGGCTGCACGGGAAAGCGCTCGAGACGCCGAACGATATTCGAGGCGTCCTCGTGGTTGAGGGCGCCCGGGCGAGTCTCGCGGGTCGCCTGGACGTAGAACTCCTGGAGCACCTGCGCCGAGAGAGCGAGATCCGCGGTTTTCAGGAGTTCCTGGGCCCGCCGGGCCTTGTCCACCTCGTTGGGCAACGGGCAGACCGCGTAGATCAGTACGTTCGTGTCAACGAAGTGCATCGTCCTTGCGGTGTTCTTCCTCTTCCCGACGACGAGCGTCGCGATCGTAGAGAGCTTCCCGCGGGAGGTTGTCGGCGGCCGAGAACTTCGAGCCCCGCGCGATCAGGGACTCCCGAACCTCGGCCAGCGTGCGGAGCAACTCTTCGGTGGGGCTCTCGCCCACGCCGTTCTGCGTCATCGAGCGGAGGGCGTCACGCACCAGGGCGGAAACCGACGTCCCCGTCTGCGCCGCCAGGATGCGCGCATCCCGATACGTCTCCTCGTCAACGGACACGGTGATGTTCCTCATGGACACAGTCTAACAGTATCACTGTTTCACGTACACACAGGCACGGGCGCCGGATTACACCGGAAACCGCGGAAGGATCGGTCTTTTGTCGGCGCTACCAGACGGAAACGTCCACCCGGGTATCTCCGTCCCGGACCTCGATTTCGGTACCGCGCAGCACCGGGATGAGCGCGCGCGCCATCCGGCCAGGGCTGCAACGGAACGAGGTCTCTCGTTCCTCGCAGGCGTCCTGAACCGCCTCGGAAAGCGCGCGGAGCGGCGTCCTGACGAAGACGCGGGCGCCCTCGCTCCCTTCCCGCACCCGGATCACGAGGTCTTCGCCCTCCTTGGCGATGAGCACCTCGTTACCCGGCTCGGTGACTCTCACGAGTACGGCGTCTTCCACCTCCTCCAGGGCTTCAAGGAACCCTCCGAGGCCGGAGAGAGCGGGACCGCCGAACTCGTCCATTCCTTCGCTCATCGCTTCATCCATCACGTGGTCCGGCACGAAGTGGAGCGCGGCCAGCGGGAGCATGAGCGGTATCGGCGCCACGAAGTTAGGCCCTTCCTCGGCGACCACCGACACGACGGCCACGCCGCAGGCGGAGATGCAGGCGCCGAAGAGCAGCGCCGAGATCAGCGCCGCCGCCAGCAGGATTCCAAGCAGTCGGAACATGGTGCGCTACCGGGGTTCGATCCAGACGCGGACCCGGCCGTCGTCCCCGTCCAGGGAGACGAGGAAGTCCTCGTGGTTCGCGAGGCTCCGGATCGCCGCCCCGAGACCCTGGTCTTCGCCAGCCTCACCGAAGAGCGCATCTCCGAACGCCACCGGGAAGCGGATGTTCAGCGAGCCGTCGTCGCCGCCGCCCTCGATCCGGATCTCGTCGCCATCCATCCGCGCCCGGAGGTTGCCGCCGTCCTCTTCGTCAATCTGGACCCACGCGCCCGGGTTCTCCCGGAGCGCCCGCCAGAAGGCGCGGAGGTCTTCGGAGTCCATGTCGACATCGGAGTCGTGTTCCCACTCTTCGGCCATCTCGTCGAGGATGTGTTCCCCGAGCGATCCACCGAGAGCCTCCACGGCGGCGAGCGGGAGGTTTACCTCGACCTTGGTGTTGTCCGAATCGTCCTGAATCTGGACGTGGAGCCAGGGTTTTTCCTGCCCGAGCGCGGGCAGCGCGGCAAGAGTGAGTACGACCCCGGCAAGCGTCGAAATGGGTAGCAGTCTCATCATGTCCACCCAAACGACGACGACGCGCCATCGGTTCTTGCCAGTGAGGATGGAATACTCGCGACCGTGACGCCCGCGAACCCGCGCCGTCGCTCGCTCCTCTACGTCCCGGCCTCCAGCGAGCGGATGGTCCAAAAGGCCGCCACCCGCGGCGCTGACGTCCTGGTGCTGGACCTCGAAGACGGCGTTCACCCTTCGCAAAAGGACGCGGCGCGCGAGCGGCTCCGGAAGTCCCGGGCCGCGGCGGCCGCCGCCGGGGCGCTGGTCGCTCTACGGACCAACCCGCCGGCCGGCGCCATCGGACGCGCTGATCTCGAAGCCGCCGCGGGCGCCGGCTTCGACGCCGTGCTCCTCCCCAAAGCGGAGACGGCCGCAGCCGCCTCCGAAGCGCGCCGAACCCTCGGAGAAGCAACGCCGCTCTGGCTGATGATCGAGACCGCGCGCGGCGCGGCGAACGCCTTCGAACTCGCCCGTCAGCCGGGCGTGGAGGGATTGGTCTTCGGGTCCGCCGACTACCGGCTCAGCATGGGCGCCCGGATGCGGCAGGACGAGTCCGAACTCGATTTCGCACGCCAGCGGATGCTGCTCGCCGCCCGCGCCGCCGGAATCCACTGTTGGGACGCGCCGTGGTTTGCCTTCCGCGACCTCGACGGCTTGTACCGGAGCGCCCGGCGCGCTGCCCAATCGGGTTTCGACGGCAAATCCGCCGTCCACCCGTTGCAGATCCCCGTCATCCACCAAGCCTTCGGGCCCACCCCGGCGGAGCGCGCCTGGGCGGAACGGGTGGTTCGCGCGATGGAGGACGCCGAAACCCGCGGCGTCGCGGTCGTCGAACTCGATGGCGAACTCCTCGAGGAACTCCACCTCCGCCAGGCGAGGCGCCTCCTCGCCCGGTAGTTCAGCCCGTCGCCGCCGACGTCCCGGGGCCGGATGACTGCGGCATCGGTTTCTGGACCGCGAACGTGCAGCCTTCCCACCGCGCCACGACGGCTGGCGCGGCGCAGTGGCTCGCGACGTTCACGCTCGTCCGGATCGGATCAATCAGCGCGTCGATCCCGAGCAGGATGCCGAGTCCCTCCATTGGCAGGCCATGCCCCTCGAACACGGCCGCGAGGACCACGAAGTTGGCGCGCGGAACGCCGGCCACCCCCTTGCTCGTCACCTTCAGCGTTAGCAGGATGACCGCCTGCTGCTCCCACGAGAGCTCGATCCCGGCCGCCTGCGCGATAAACAGGGTTGCCATCCCCAAGTGAATCGTGCTGCCGTTCAGATTCAGGCTCAGGCTCAGCGGCGTTACCACTCCGAGGATGCGTCGCGGCACCCCGAATCGCTGCAGGTTCTCGAGCGTCTGGGGCAAGGCGGCGGCGCTCGATGTTGTCGCGAAGCCCACGAGGAACGGCTCGCGCGCGAAATGCGCGAACCTCCGCATCGGAATGCCGCACAGAAACAGCCCTGCCGCCAGCACTGCCCCGAGGAAGAGCCCCTGCGCAAGCCAGGCGAGGGCCGCGAACTCGGCCAGGCCCTCCAGGGCGGCGGAACCGCCTCCGGAGACCGCGTTGGCGGCGGCTGCAAACACTGCCAGCGGCGCCAGGTACATGACGTAGTCGGTGTAGCGGAACGCGACTTCCGCAAGCGCATCGGCGAATTCCACTACCGGCCGGGCCCGGCTGCCGACGGAGAGGCACGCAATCCCGAACACGAAGCAGAACACGACAATCTGCAGCACGTCGCCCCTTGCCAGGGCGTCCACGATGCTCGTCGGAACGGCGCTCTCAAGCGCTTCGACGAAGCCGGCCGCTTCCGGGAGTTCCACGCCGGGTGCCACCCCCAGGGACAGGCCGTCGCCGGGCCTGGCCAGCATCACGCTGAACCAGCCGCCCCAGCGCGCCCATGGACCCGGCGCCGGCGATCGCCCGGATCAACACGCCCACCAGCACGGGGGCGATGATCGACCGGATCAGCCGCAGGAACAGGGTGCTCAGGAACTCGATCCGCTCGGCCCAGTGGGGTGCCCAGAGGCCGAGGCACACACCCGCAACCATCCCAATGAGGATCCACCAGGCAAGCGAGACTCTGGGGAGGCGGGGCACCGAAGTTAGCAGCCTGTGGACAAAGTCACGCGGTATTCCACCGGCGATCCATCCCGGCTGAACCGCGCCTCTCCGAAGCGCTCTGCGTTGCGCTTCGGTCGAAATACACTCGGTATTCCTCCCTTGCGCGCCTTGTCAGCCGGGCGCCTCACCGGTCTCGGTACTCACGTCACTTTATCCACAGGCTGCTGGACGGGCGTTCCAGCGTACCAGCGGGACTCCCCGACGGCCCGCTCCCCGCGGCCCTGGCAGCCGGTGGTGGAACCCGGGTGACCGCCGAGGCGGTCAGTTCTCCCGGTGGGGGCGAGGCCCAGTTCTCCCGGTGGGGCCAGTTCTCCCGGTGGGGGCCCGGCTGACAAGGCGCGTGAGGGAGGAGCCCCCACCGGGAGAAACGCCCATGATCGGGCCGGCCTGTTCACCCCGCCCGCATGAAAAGGTGGTGCGGGCACTCACGTTGGCAGGGCCCGGCGTCATCGGCGCTGGTTTCGCGCTCCCGCGCGTGCCGACCGGAGGTCGGCGTTCCCGTGCCTGCGCGCCATCCGCTCTGTCGAAGGCCCGGCGCGACTGCATTTTCACAGCAACTGGGCAGCCTGGGTCTCACCACAGGCTGCTAGGCGGGTAGCTCAGCGGAGCGCCGCCACCACCTCCGCGAGCGCCGCCAGCGACAGCTCCGAGAGGTTCAACCCGTCACCGCCGACGTTCCGGAGCAGGACCACCGCGGCGTCGGTCTCGGGTTCGATCCAGGCTGCCGCCCGGTATCCGGCCACGCTTCCCCCGTGGCCGTAGGCGGTGTACGAATTGCCGTCCGCGTCGTCGAGGCGACGGGCCATGAACCCGAAGCCGTAACCGCTTGCCAGATCCCCGGTGGCGAACGCCTTCGTCAGGTTTTCCTGACGGACGGACGACGGAATCACGTCGTCGAAGGGATCCCCCTCGACTCCGGTCAAAAAGCGCAGGAACACCCCGAGATCCTTCACCGTCGAATAGAGCGCGCCGTTCGGAACCTTGTAGCCGCGCCCCGCGTGTTCCCGCGCCGGCGTTTCGGCATCGAGGCTCCCGTCGTCCTTCACCGTGAGTCCTTCCGCGATGCGGTCCTCAAGTTCCGGCGTCGGGAAAAAGGCGCTCGAGTCCATCCCCAGCGGGGCGAGGAGGTTCTCCGCGACTTGGGCCATGAAAGGCTCGCCCGCGGCGCGCTCCACGGCGGCCCCGAGCATCGCGTAGCCGATGTTGGAGTACTGGTAGCGGGTTCCCGGTTCGTACTCGAAGGAAGTCGCCTCGAGCGCCCGGAAGGCGGTGTCGAGCCAATCCTCCGGGGCTCCTACCAGATAGCGCGGGAGGTCCTCCGGTTCGCGGGCGAGCCCCGCGGTCATGGTTCCGAGCTGGAAGATGCTGGGGCCGGGGGTCCAGGCAAAGGGATTGTGGACCTGCTCCAGCTCCGGCACGAACGCGGCCACGGGATCCCCGAAGCGGGCCTTCTCCAGGTGGACGAGCCGCAGCATCGCCATGGCGGTCACCGGCTTCGTGATCGACCCGATCCGAAAGAGATGATCGGCCCGCGCGGGAACCTCACCCTCGGTGTCCGCGAACCCGAATCCGCCCGCCACGATCACCTCTCCGCCCACCACGATGCCGAAGGCAGCGCCACCCCGTCCATCGTCCTCGATGACGCGGCGGATTTCCTCCGCCGCCGCAGCGGCTGCCTCTGGCGCCGTCCGCGGCTGCTCGGGACCCGCCGCCTGGGTGCAACCGGCGGCGAAGGCCCCGAACAGGAGCGAAGCGGCCAACAGGCGGCCGGGGCGGGGTAAACGGAAGGGAAGGGAGGAAGACATGCCGCAGATAAAGATACCGGGGGAATGAGAAGAGGCCCGCGGTGCCGCCCGGATGCTCGGCGTCGCACCGTTTCGCTGCGCTGGCGCGCAGCGATGCCGGTCTGGAGACCGGCGGTCCCTGAACGGCGTCCCGTCCGGCCGCATGGCGTTCCCTTCGCACTGTCCTTCGCACTGCTAGCAGCCTGTGGCGAAACCCACGCGGCGTTCGAGCGGCGATCCATCCCGGCTGAACCACTCCGCTGCGCTCCGTTCTGCGTTGCGTTTCGGTCGAAATACACTCGGTATTCCTCCCTCACGCGCCTTGTCAGCCGGGCGTCTCACCGCTCTCGGCGCTCACGCGGGTTTCACCACAGACTGCTAGGATCGGCGGTGATGCGGCGGCCAGCCCTGATTCTTGCTCTGCTGCTGGGGGTCGTCCCGCTCGCCGGGGCTCAGGATTCCGGGGAGCGGATGGTCCGGGTGACCGAGGGCACGAACTTCGCCGTCGCGGCGTCCCCGGACGGCGAGCGGCTCGTCATGGATCTGCAGGGCACGCTGTGGTTGCTCCCGGCGGCCGGGGGTTCGGCCGAGGCGCTCACCGATGGCCTGGGAGACGACCGGCTGCCCGACTTCCATCCCGAAGGCGACCGCGTGGCCTACCAGTCGTTCCGGAGCGGAACCTGGGACATCTGGCAGTTGGCGCTCCCGGGAGGGGAGCCCGAGCAGCTCACCGATACCGAATTCGACGACCGGGAGCCCGCTTGGTCTCCCGACGGTAGCCGGATCGCTTTTTCCTCGGACCGCTCGGGGAGCTACGACATCTGGATCCTGGATCTCGCGACGGGTGAGACGACTCCGGTTACGAGCAGCCTCGGCAACGAATCGCAACCGGTATGGACTCCGGACGGCGACGGGGTCGTCTTTGTAGCCACTGCCGAGGGCGACGCGGACAGCACCCTCCAGCGGCGCTCTCTCGTATCGGACGGCGACTCGGCGGTGATTCCGGGATCCGCAGGGAACATCGCGGCCCCGGCGGTCAACCCGGAGGGGACGCAGGTGGTCTTTCGGCGTCTCCAGTACGAGGGACTCACCCAGATGGGTACCCGTTTCGACATCGGGACCGCGAGCGATTGGGTGCTTGCCCCCCTTTCCGAAGAAACGGAAACCGCCGACGGAAGCGAAGTGGCCACCGCGCCGCGAGTCCTCGCGGGGGCGGGGGAGGATCTGTTCCCCTTCCGGCCCCAGTGGCTGGACGCCCGGACGCTGCTCTATACCGCCGACGGCGGACTCCGACGACTCGACGTGGGGTCTTCGCCAGGCGATGCCGAAGCGGAGCCGGCCGCTTCCGCGGACGCGGTCGCCGAGGCCATACCCATGTCCGCCGAGTTGGGCGTTCGGCGGCCCCCCGAACGTCGCGGCCGGATCCGTACCGATTCGGCCGAGGCGCTCCCGGTCCGGGGCATCATTCGTCCAAGCGTCAGTCCGGACGGAACCCGGCTTCTCTACGCCGCGCTCGGCGATATCTGGACCGCCCCGCTTGACGGCTCGGAGGCTCCCCTTCCGCTGACCCGCGACACCTGGCTCGACACCGACCCGGTGTGGTTGCCCGACGGGGAGAGCGTCCTCTTCGCGAGCGACCGCGGCGGGACGATGGATCTGTGGGAGAAACGCCTGGACTCGGGACCCGGCGCGGGGCTCGTCCAGCTCACCGCCCGGCTCGGAGCCGAAGTGAGTCCGGCCGTGACCCGCGATGGCTCGCGCATCGCCTGGCTGGATGAACGGGGAAACCTGCGGGTCACCAGCCGGGACCTCGACTCCGGGCCGGACTCCGAGCGGGAGGAGGCAACCGTCTACACGGCGCGGCGGGGCGCCGGCATGCCGAGTTGGTCGCCGGATGGCGAAACGGTCGCGCTCGCCAGCCTGGTCCCGTACTCCTCCCGCTACCGGGAGGGGCGGAACCGGATCGCGCTGATCGCGGCGACAACCGGCGAAACACGGCTCCTCGACGAACCGGCGGGCAGCTTCGGGACGCGCGATTCGGATGGCCCGGTGTTCTCACCGGACGGAAGACGGTTGGCGTTCGCGCTGGGCGGAGGACTCGCGATCCTGCGGCTCAGCGCCGACGGCGTCCCCGAGGGGCCACCCGAGACCGTCTTCGAGGGGCCCGTGGACTTTCCCTCCTGGACTCCGGACGGGACGGCGATCGTCACGGTTTCGGGTGCGTCGCTGCTGCGTATCGAGGCCGATGGCAGCGGTTCCGAGACCATCCGGTTGCGGCACGAGTTTTCGCTCGCGCCGCCGTCCGGAACGCTGCTCATTCATGACGTCGGTGTGCTGGATGTCGAAGCGGGCGAGCTCCTGCCAGGGCGGGATGTCCTGATCGAGGCCGGGCGCATCGTCTCGGTAACCCCGGTCGGCGAGCCCCCTCCCGAAGAGATGCGGGTCGTCAACGGTGCAGGGGCGACTCTGATCCCCGGGCTCATCGAGATGCACACCCACCCGATGACCCCGGCCTTCGGCAACCGCTTCGGGCGCGCCCATCTTGCCTACGGCGTGACGTCGGTCCGGGTTCCCGCCGCCGCCACCTACCGGATTCTCGAGGAGCGGGAGTCCATTCTGGCCGGGCTCCGGGTGGGTCCCCGGATATTCCTGACCGGCCTCACCCTCGACGGAAGCCGCATCTACTACCCGGGCGCCGCTGCGCTCTCGGGCGGGCAGGGGATGGATGCCGCCCTGGAACTCGCGCGCGAACTGGACTACGACGTCGTCAAGACGTATGTCCGGCTCGACGATGAGTCCCAGCGGCAGGCCATCCGCCGCGCCCAGCGCTTCGGCGCCTTCGTTACTTCCCACGAGTTGTATCCGGCGGTCCGGTATGGGGTGAACGGGTTGGAGCACGTCAAAGGCACCTCGCGCCGGGGCTTTTC
Source organism: Candidatus Marinacidobacterium sp. (assembly GCA_965250045.1). Lineage (GTDB taxonomy): Bacteria > Acidobacteriota > Vicinamibacteria > Marinacidobacterales > Marinacidobacteraceae > Marinacidobacterium. The sequence continues at coordinate 278,593 of OZ252286.1, read as the reverse complement.
GCCGAAGATGACTGACCTCGGCCGCTCATACCAGGATGTCCGGACTCTGATTGCCGAATCGGGAGTGTTCTTCACCCCGACCATGCTCATCTACGGCGGGTGGGAATTGGCGCTCGCCCGCGAGCCCGATCTCGTCTCGTCCGACCGCCGCATCCAGGCGTTTCCAGCATGGCTCGCGTCCTCGCTCACGGCCCCGCGGGATGCGAGCGGAGACCGCGAGGGGCAGCTTTCACGCAGTCTCGCGCTGATGCGCCCCATGTGGGAGACCGTCACTTCCATCGCCGCAGCCGGGGGCCGCGTCATCGCCGGCACCGATACGCCGATCGTGCCCTACGGACTCGGGCTCATCGTGGAGGTCGAACAGTTGGCGGAGGCGGGACTCGGCCCCGCCGGAGCTCTTCGTGCGGCCACCCTCACGGCCGCCGAAGCCCTCGGGCTGGAAGGGGAACTGGGCATCATTGCGCCGGGCGCCCTTGCCGATCTGGTGCTGCTCGACGGCAATCCCCTCGATGACATTTCGAACCTGCGCCGCGTGCGCGCCGTGCTCGCAAACGGCCGGTTGGCGACGCTGGATCAGCTTCTTGGCTTCTGACCGATAGCACAAGAAAGCCTCCGAAAGTGCCTACTTTTTTGGGGTAACGGGTCGGGGCCGTGTGATACGCTGCCGGCACTCGCGCATACCCCGTTCTCCTGGATTTGGTGGCGTAAACGCGCCAAATCGCTTGGACTAAAGAAAGGAATCAGATCGAGCATGACCAAGGTGGAACTCGTAACGACACTGTCAGAGTTTGCCGGAATCAGTCGTCGCGAAGCCGCCGCGGTTCTCGACGGACTGCGTGACCTGGCGATTGAGGAACTCAAGGCTGGCAACGGCTTCGTCCTCCCGGGAATGGCCAAGTTCTCGGTTGCTCACCGGGAAGCGAGAATGGGCCGCAACGTCCGCACGGGGGAGGCGATCGAGATCCCGGCGCGGAACGTGGTGAAGTGTAAGGTTTCACGGCCTTTCCAAGCCGACTCCTGCGACTAAGCAGCCCGTAGACAAAGTCGCGCGGCCCAGTTCTCCCGGTGGGGGCTCCTCCCTCGCGCGCCTTGTCAGCCGGGCGCCTCGCCGCTCTCGGCGCTCGCGCCACTTTATCCACGAGCTGCTAGCCTCCCGTTCGGAGGCCCGCCGCCGCGGTGGACCCGGTGCCACTTTGCCGAGGTCCCGAAGTGCCCGGTTGCGCGGGTTCCCCTGAAACGGATATGCCTTAGCGGTTCACTTCACTTGTGGGCTGCCAAAGGGAGGGTTTCGATTCGTTGACCACCGGCCGGGCTGAGCGCGTATCCAGGGCGTCGCCCCCGCTCTATCCGGCGGCCGACCTTTCGGGGTATCGGGACGATGCGGCGCTCTGGCGCAGCGTGCCCATGGAGTTGGTGCGGCGCCACCGTTTCGTTCCTCTGGCTGAAGACGGCGAGCGACTCTCGATCGTGGTGGTGCCTCCGGTAGTCGAGACCGAAGTGGACCGGCTCGAACTGCTGCTCCGGCGTCCAGTCGTCGTGCACGTGGGCGATCCGGCACAGATCGATGCGATCATCGAACGGAACACCAACTCCAGTTTCCTTCTGGACCGGGCGTCCGAGGATCTGCGGATCGAGAGGCTCGGGCGCGGCGACGGAGGTTCCGGCCCGCCGGTCATTTCACTCGACACGCTGGAAGACGGTCAGACCGGCAGCCCCGTGGTCCGATTGGTGGATTCGCTGCTCGTGAACGCCATCGAGCGGCGCGCCACCGACATCCACATCGAGACCAAGTCCGGAGAGGTCGTTCTGAAGTATCGGGTCGACGGCATTCTCTATCCGGCGATGGAGCCGGTGGACCGGGCGCACCATCAGACGATCGTCGCCCGGCTCAAGGTGATGGCGGAACTCGATGTCGCGGAGCGCCGGGTACCGCAGGATGGACGGTTCCGGGCGGCGCTTCCCGACGCGGGCGATCGCGGTCCCCGCACCGTGGACTTCCGGGTTTCGGTCATGCCGAGCGTGCACGGTGAAGACGTCGTGATCCGGGTGCTCGACAAGCGCAGCCTCGGGACCCGCTTCGAGGCGCTTTCCCTGGAAGCCCTCGGGTTTTCGGGCCGGGAACTGGGACTCCTCCGCGAGCACGCGCGCCGACCCTTCGGGATGCTGCTCGCCACGGGTCCCACCGGAAGCGGCAAGACGACGACCCTCTATGCCGTGCTCTCCGAGATCGCGACCCCGGAGGAAAAGATCGTGACCGTCGAGGATCCCGTCGAGTATGAGATCGCCGGAGTCACCCAGGTTCCGGTGAACGAGAAGAAGGGCCTCACTTTCGCTCGCGGCCTTCGGTCCATCCTGCGGCACGACCCGGACACGATCATGGTGGGCGAGGTTCGCGATCCGGAGACGGCGTCGATCGCGGTCCAGGCAGCGCTGACCGGCCATCTGGTCCTCACCACGGTGCACGCCAACCACGCGCTCGACGTGGTGGGGCGCTTCCTGCACATGGGGGCCGACCCTCACAATTTCGTTTCCGCACTGAACTGCATCGTCGCTCAGCGGCTGGTCCGGGTGCTGTGCCGCGAGTGCCGCCAACCGGGGCCACCCGATGCGGCCGAGCGAGAGGGCCTGACGGAGCTTGCATCGAGACCGGACCGGCTCTTCCATCCGCGGGGCTGCCGGAAATGCGACGGAGCGGGGTACTGGGGACGAACCGTGGTAGCCGAGATTCTGTCGCTCAGCTCTCGGGTTCGGGAACTCATCCTGGCGCGCCAGGGAGGCCCCGCGATCCGAGCGCTGGCCGAAGCGGAGGGGATGGTTTCACTGCGCCGGAATGCTCTCGAACTTGTGGCGCGCGGAGTGACAACCCTCTCCGAGGTCGATCGGGTAACGGCCCGTGATGCCTAGCGCGCTTTTGGGACCGGGAGGTCGCGGGTGACCCTTTCCTGCGATCCCGCCGCAGGACGGGACCCAGCGCCTCGGGCGGATCTCGCGGCGCGGCTCCTGTCCCGGGACCAACTCTCTCCCGATGCCCAACTGCTCCGCTTCGAAAGCGAGGCGCCGCTTCGCGCTCGCCCAGGCCAGTTCACCATGGTGCGGGTCGAAGGCGGAGGGTTGCTGCGGCGGCCCTATTCCTTCTGCGACCTGCTGGAGGACGGTGCGTTCACCCTGCTGGTAAAGGAAGTCGGGGTCGGAACCCGCGCGCTCATGAAGATGCCGGTCGGCGCGACCGTATCCAGTTTGGGCCCGCTGGGAACCACGTTCGATCCGCCCCCTCCGGACCTGACGCCGGTCATCGTCGCCGGCGGGGTGGGAATCGCGCCCTTCGTGCTCTTTTGCCGCCGTCTGGCGGAAACCGGGCGCCGCGGGATCGTGCTGCTCGGGGGCCGGCGTCGTCCCGACCTCTATCTCCGGGACACCTTCGAGGGTTTCGGGATGGATGTGCGGGTCGCGAGCGAGGACGGAAGCGCCGGCCATCATGGGCGCGTGACGGACTTGCTCGACGCCGCCCTCGCGGACGCGGGCCGGCCGCAGCTCTACTCCTGTGGTCCGACAGGAATGCTGCTTCGCGTCGCGGAGGTAGGGGCCGACGCCGGCGTTCCCCATCAGGTTTCGATCGAGCGCCGGATGGGCTGCGGGATGGGATGTTGTCTGGGCTGTGTGGTCTGGGCCCGGCCGCCCTCCGGCGGCCCGGAGGAATACCTTCGGAGTTGCACCGAAGGGCCGGTGTTCGACGCCGGAACAATCGCGTGGGACCAGGATCCTCATCCTCTCTAGCAGCCCGTGGAAAAAGCACCCCGCATGGCAGCCGCCGCGCGAGACGCGCGAAATCTACGGAATTCTTCGGATGCGGGGCGCTTTTCCCCCGGGCGAGCAGCCTGTGGACAAAGTCACGCGGCATTCCCGAGCTACGAGGGATGGTGGTCGGGTGGCCCCGCCCCCCGTCCCTTCCGCTCCGGGGTCTACGCGGTGCTCGCGCCCCGCTCCGGAAGCCCGAGCTACGAGGGATGGGCATCGGCTGTTGCCGCCCCCCATCCCTCGTGCTCCGGGGTCTGCGCGGTGCTGGCGCCCCGCTCCGGAAGCGAGCGGCGATGCATCCCGGCTGGCCCCCACCGGGAGAACTGGCCGCCCCGCTTCGCGTGGCTCATCGTTGCGCTTCGGTCGAAATACACCAGGTATTCCTCCCTCGCGCGCCTTGTCAGCCGGGCCCCCACCGGGAGAACTGGCCCCACCGGGAGAACTGGGCCTCACCACTCTCGGTGCTCACGTCACTTTGTCTACAGGCTGCTGGTGGCGCGAATCGCTACGCGATTCACTCCACCGGTTTTCGTGGGGAGGGGAAACCCCACCCCACACCCCACCCCTGCGGCGCTCCGCGCCGCTGGCTCACGATGGGCGACTTCCGCCACCGGTCTCCAATGACTCCCGTCGCCTTGCCACCCGTCGACATGGGAGTGGAAATCGCCGGTCTGAAGTTGCCGACGCCGCTGATTGCCGCCAGCGGAACCTTCGGCTACGGCGACGAGTACCAGCAGGTGGCGGACTACGACTGCATCGGAGCGATCTCGGTCAAGGGGTTGTACCTCGAACCCCGGAAGGGATGTCCGCCCCCGAGAATCTGGGAGACGCCGTCCGGAATGCTGAACGCCATCGGACTTCAGGAGGTCGGAATCCGGCGTTTCCTGACCGAGAAGCTGCCGGCCGTCCGGGCCCTCGGCAAGATCGTCATTGCCAACATCTGCGGCAGTTCGCTCGCCGAGTACGGCGAGTTGTCCAGGATCCTCGACCAGGCGGAGGGTGTTGCCGGCATCGAAGTGAACATTTCGTGTCCCAACGTTGCCGAGGGTGGGATCGAGTTCGGATGCGACCCGGACCTGGCGGCGCGGGCCACCGAGGTGGTGCGCCGGGGAACCCGGCTGCCGGTGATTCCGAAACTCAGCCCCAGCGCCAGCGATATGGCCGCGGTGGCTCGCCGGGTTGCGGAGGCAGGAGCCGATGCGGTGTCCCTCATCAACACCATCCCCGCGATGGCCGTGGATGTGGAGACCCGCCGGCCGCGGCTCGCCAATGTAGTGGGGGGACTCTCGGGCCCTGCGATTCGTCCGATTGCGGTCCGCATGGTGTGGGAGGTGGCGCGGGGCAGCCGGCTTCCGGTAATCGGGATGGGAGGAATCGCAAACGCCGAGGACGCCCTCGAGTTTCTGCTCGTCGGGGCCGCGGCGGTGCAGATCGGCACGATGAACTTTGTGGACCCGGGGGTCTGGCGGCGCACTCTGGACGGCCTTGCCGCGTATTGCCGGCGGCACGAGATTCCAGCGGTACGCGCACTGACCGGCGCGATGCTCCCCGCAGCGGGGGGCCGGGCCCGGGACGACTCCGGCGCGTGACGGTGTTCCCCGCAGGCTCTGACTCCGCCGCTCCGCCCGCACCCGAATGGGTGGCCCCGCCCGGCGCCGGGGAACTGGTGGTTGCCGTCGACACCGCGTCGCTCGATGAGGCGATGCGTCTTCGGGACGCCCTCGCCGGCTCCGCCTTGTTCTACAAGGTGGGGAAGGAACTCTTCACGGCTGCCGGACCGCGCGCGGTCTCCGAGTTTGCTTCGGTGGGACGCGTGTTCCTGGATCTCAAGTTCCACGATATTCCGGCAACGGTCGCCGGTGCGGTGCGGGCCTCGGCGGGGTCGGGAGCCAGCATCGTGGATGTCCACGCTTCCGGGGGAAGGCCGATGCTCGAGGCGGCCGCCCGAGCTGCCCGGGCCACTCCGGCGCCGCCGCTGCTGCTCGGAGTAACCGTCCTGACCCACTTCGACCGGGAAAGCGCCGCCGAGGTCTATCCCGGAGTTTCCATTGCGGACCAGGTCCTGAATCTCGCCCGGCTCGCCCGGGCGGCCGGGCTGGGGGGGGTGGTCGCATCCGCCTCCGAAGCGGAAGAACTTCGCAGCACTTTTGGCGCCGATTTCGTGCTGCTCGTGCCGGGAGTCCGTCCCCGCTGGGCGGCCGAAACGCATGACCAGCGCCGCGTCGCCACCCCGGGCGAGGCAGCGCGGCGAGGGGCGAACTACATTGTTGTAGGCCGGGCCATCACGAGGCACGCCGACCCCCGGACGGCGGCGCTTCGGATCGTCGAGGAAACCCGTGGCTGACAGAGGTGTGGTTTCGATCCGAAAACGCCGCCACCAGCCAAGAAAGCGCAGGTCTATCGTTGACTTCGGAGAGAGCGTTCCGATAGCCTCTCAAGTGGCTGTTCATTTGCTGCCCCCGGAGGTTTCCTAGTGAGAAAAGCTATTGCCACCTTGCTGTTGGCGTCTCTCGCGACGATAGCTCTCGGGTTCGCCGTGTCCGCGTGCTCCAAGGCGCCGCCACCGCCGCCGCCGCCACCCGAGGAGCCGCCGCCGCCACCGCCTCCGCCGCCACCGCCGCCACCGCCACCGCCACCGCCGCCGCCACCACCGCCGACGGAGCGGGACATGTATCTGGACACCGACATGATGGAGCTCCAGGAGAACCTCTCGGACGTGTACTTCGCGTATGACGAGTCCGAGTTGACCGATGCCTCGAGAAGCGCGCTTCAGGCCAACTCGGCTTGGCTGCAGCGGCCCTACGTCTCGGCGAAGATCCAGATCGGGGGACACTGCGACGAGCGCGGCACCGTGGAATACAACCAGGCGCTTGGTGAGCGGCGGGGACGCGCTGCCCACGACTACCTGGTATCGCTTGGGGTTCCGGACAGCCGGATCGAGATGGTGAGCTACGGGAAGGAGCGCCCGCAGTGCACCGAGAGCACCGAAGACTGCTGGCAGCAGAACCGTCGCGCCCACTTCCAGATTACGGCCAAGTAGACACTTCTGCTTCGGAAAGCGCCCCGGTCGAAAGACCGGGGGCTTTCTTCGTTGTGCCCGGACGCGGTCCGACATCTCCGCTGGAGTTCGCGCCCAATCAGGACACGCGCCGCGGGAGGATCAGCCGGGCTGTAGTTCGGGATCTCTCACGGACTTTTGCAAAATCCCGTGACGTTTCATCTTTTCGTGGAGCGTCGTGGGGTTCATCTGCAGTGCCTGAGCGGCGCGCTTCTGGTTCCCCCGGGTCCGCCGGAGCGCCCGCTCGATGAGCGTCTTCTCGATCTCCGCGATCACTTCCTTGAGAGGGCGGGAACTGATGTTCTCGGCGCGCGGCGCTGGCCCGTCCGGCGGCGAGCAGAGCGCCTCGGGCAGGACGGTTCCGGAGAACCGGGACACCCGGGCGGTTGCCACCGCACGGTCCACCCACATGCGGAGTTCCGCGGTGTTCCCGGGCCAGTGGTACCTGCCGTAAGCCTCAACCGTCGCTCCGGAGACCCCGAATGGAGGCTCTCCGGAGGCCTCGCAAGCCCGCTTCAGGAAATGCAGGAGGAGGGCCGGGATGTCCTCCCGGCGCTGTCGTAGCGGCGGGATCCGAATGGTGGCCGTCTCCAGACGCTTGAACAACGTTCGCGAGAACGCGCCGGACTGCACTCTCGCTCGGAGGTCGGGGGTAGCGGAAACGAGCAGCCGGAATGGGGGCGGCCGGCGAACGGCGTCATCGAGAGTGGCCTGATCTCCCGGGCGGAGCTGCTCCACGCCACTCAGATAGAGACTCCCCGGCCGGTAGACATTCTCCAGCGGGTAGACATTCTCCAGCGGGTAGACATTCTCCAGCGGGGCCTGGAGGCTCCCGGAGAGGCTCCCGGATCGGGATTCCCGGTCGTGTTGCCTCAGCCTGGCAAGGATCGTTCCGAGCCCTCCCGCGGGAAGGCTCGCCGCTTGCAGCGGGAGGAACGGCAGCGACGACTGGCGGCCGAGTCGATGAACGAGTTCGGCGGCCAAACGCCGGCCGCTGCCCGGTTCGCCGACGACCAGCACGGGCCCGTCCGAGAAAGCAGTCGTGGTGATGGCGCTACGGATCTCGGCGGCCTCGTCCGAACAGCCGATCCAATCTTCAAGCCGGGTCGCGGCGCGGAGCTCGTCCCGCAGGATGCGGTTCTCTCGCAGGAGGCTCCGATATCCGAGTTCGGCCTCCAGGGCGGTGAGCAAGGCTTCCCGGCGGACCGGAGTGGGCACGATTCGCGGGCGTCCGGGTCCGAGTCCGGCGAAGTCCGGTTTGGCTGTCTCGGCGCCAACGAGCACGATGGTCGCCGTTTCGGGGCAGATCCCCTGCAGGCGATCCAACATCGCCCGCACGGGGCCCGGGGTGACCGTGGCATCCACGATCACTACCGAGGCGCTCCGAAGCCGCTCCTGGGCCGTTTCGTCCAGCACCGAGGGCAACCGTTCAACCTGCCATGACTCCTCGGTGAGGAACTGGATGGCGTCCCGCGCCGGCTGGCTGTCCCCGACCACGACCGTGACGCGGTCCGTGGCCGCGAGCGGCGCCTTCGGGATAGGGGTGGGGGCAGCGAGCGACATGGATAGGCGAGGAGAGCCCGGGCCTCCGTCGATTCCCTCGCCCGCTGGAGTTCCGAGGCTCGGAAAGGTTCCGAACTAAGAGAACGCTGTCAGCGGGAAATGGTTCCGCCTAAAACTCCCTCGTCCCTGGATTGCCGGACCCCGGCCGCAACCTCCAGGAAATAGGAATGGATACGCGTATCGGTCGTCAGTTCCGGATGAAAAGTAGTGGCAAGCACCCGCCCTTCCCGGACGAAGGCGGGCTGCCCGCGCCATTTCGCGAGCACCTGCACGTCCGGTCCAGTGGCGCTGATGACCGGAGCGCGGATCATGACCAGCGGCAGGTCCGGCTCACCGAGCTCGGGACAGGGAGTCGCCCCGAGGTGGCTCTCCAACTGCCGGCCGTAGCCGTTTCGTTGAATCTCGATGTCGAGGAGCGCAAGCGACTGTTGCGCCGGATTCTCGACGGCGCGGGACAGGAGAATGGCGCCGGCGCAGGTCCCGTACAGCGCGCCTCGCTGCTGGTGGAAAGTTACGAGGGGTTCGAAGAGATCCTCCTCGAGGAGGAACTTCAGCATCGTCGAACTCTCTCCGCCCGGGATGATGAGTCCGTCGAGCCCTTCGAGGGCCGGAGCCTTGCGAACCTCGACGGCTTCGATGCCGAGTCGCCGCAGTGCGGCCGTGTGCAGGGCGAAACTCCCCTGGAGCGCGAGCACCCCGATGCGGGGCGGGGAACATGGCAAAGCCGGTTCGGGTCCGGCGGATGGTGCTTGCTGCGTCTGAATCTCTGGCATGTCGAGAACGGGCAGGCCGATCTACGGATCGAACCTGTTCCCACGAACCCCGACGCCTCACCCACTACCAGCCGGGTCGGGTCGGTTTCGCTTGGCGCCCCCCTCCTTAACAGCCTGTGGACAAAGTCATGCGGCGTTCGATCGGCGATGCATCCCGGCTGAAACACTCCGCTTCGCGTCGCTCATCGTTGCGCTTCGGTCGAAATACACTCGGTATTCCTCCCTCACGCGCCTTGTCAGCCAGGCGCCTCGCCGCTCTCGGCGCTCACACCACTTTATCCACAGGCTGTTAACAGCCTGTGGTGAAACCCAGGCGGCCCAGTTCTCCCGGTGGGGGATCGAGCGGCGATGCATCCCGGCCAAACAGCCTGTGATGAAACCCGCGCGGCCCAGTTCTCCCGGTGGGGGCTCGGCCGGCGATCCATCCCGGCCAAACAGCCTGTGATGAAACCCGCGCGGCGTTCGGCCGGCGATCCATCCCGGCTGACCGCGTCGCTTCGCGCCGCTCATCGTTGCGTTTCGGTCGAAACACACCCGGGCCAGTTCTCCCGGTGGGGGCTCCTCCCTCACGCGCCTTGTCAGCCGGGCCCCCACCGGGAGAACTGGCCCCACCGGGAGAACTGGGCCTCACCGCTCTCGGCGCTCACCCGGGTTCCACCACAGGCTGCTAAGGGGCGTGCTTCCGATCTAGTTGCCGCGCGTCTGCATCAGCTCCGCCTCTGGTATCGAGGCGATGTCCAGGCCCCGCATTGGTTCACCAAGGCCCATCGAAACTTCGACCAGCATGGCCGGGTCGCGGAAGTGGGTCACCGCTTTCACGATGGCCTTGGCCCGCTGTTCCGGATCCGTCGACTTGAAGACCCCGGACCCGACGAAGACCGATTCCGCCCCGAGTTGCATGCAAAGCGCCGCGTCGGCCGGGGTTGCCACCCCTCCCGCCGCGAAGTTGGGTACTGGCAAGCGCCCGTCGCGCGCCACGATCCGCACCAGTTCGTAGGGCGCGCGGAGGTCCTTGGCGGCAGACATCAGTTCGTCATCGGTAAGGATCGTGAGGCGGCGGAGTTCGTTTCCGATCCGGCGCAGATGCCGCACGGCTTCCACGATGTTCCCGGAGCCGGCTTCGCCCTTGGTGCGAATGAGCGCCGCCCCTTCCCCGATCCGGCGAAGCGCCTCCCCGAGGTTGCGGCAGCCGCACACGAAAGGCACCTCGAAGGCGTGCTTGTCGATGTGGTTTTCCTCGTCGGCCGGTGTCAACACTTCGCTCTCGTCAACGAAGTCCACACTCATCTCCTGAAGAATCTGGGCCTCCACGAAGTGGCCGATGCGCACCTTGGCCATCACCGGGATGCTCACCGCTTCGATGATTTCCCGGATCTTCTCCGGGGAGGACATCCGGGCCACCCCGCCGTCCCTGCGGATATCGGCCGGCACCCGCTCAAGAGCCATCACGCTCACCGCGCCCGCGTCTTCGGCAATACGCGCCTGCTCGGCGTTGGTGACGTCCATGACCGCGCCGCCCTTCAGCATGTCGGCGAGACCCGTCTTCAGTCGGAATTCCGTGCTCATTGCATTCTCCTGAACGGACTTGGTGTCCGTCGAAAGGGTGGGCTGATTTGTCCTGTCCGTCGGCCGTCAGGCCGTGGCCCGGCCCAGAACTTTACTCCCCCACGTATGGCGCATGCGGGCGAAGGCTATCCCGGCGATGATCAGAACCTTCCGCTGATCTTGGCAGCCTCCAGGGGCTCTCCGAGCCACCGCCGTGAGATCAGTACCGACGGTATGGGAAGGACGCGCTCGAATAGACACCGGCGGTCGTATACACCCCCCGCATGTTCCCCAGACTGATAGCGGCAATTCCGGAAAAGAGTGCGGCAGCCCACCACTCCGCGGGGGCGAGGCGCCCGGCTGACAAGGCGCGTGAGGGAGGAATACCGGGTGTATTTCGACCGAAGCGCAACGCAGAGCCCCGCGAAGCGGGGCGGTTCAGACGGGATGCATCGCCCGTCGAACGCCGCGCGGGTTTTGCCACAGGCTGTTGAGCAGGACCGATGCGACCGCTGAACTCCAGGCCGTTACCCGCCGAGCGCCGTACGGCCGCGGGTCGGTGGGTGCGGCGCGACGGCCCCGCACGCCACGCCTAGCAGCCTGTGGTGAAACCCGCGTGAGCGCCGAGGCCGGTGAGGCGCCCGGCTGACAAGGCGCGTGAGGGAGGAATACCGGGTGTATTTCGACCGAAACGCAACGCAGAACGCAGCGAAGCGGAGTGGTTCAGCCGGGATGGATCGCCGGTCGAACGCCGCGTGGGTTTTGCCACAGGCTGCTACATCATCCGCTGAACGATGCGATCCCGCTGCTCTTGGCTGATGGCTTCCGGAACGTGGGAAACCGGCAGAGCCCCGCCGTCCAGAATCGGCTCGAGCGCGTGCAGCGGCTCGACGGCCTGATCCTGATAGAAGAGCCCGGTGTAGATCTTTTCGTCCCACACCATCGCGCGTTCGCAGGCGTCCTTCCAGTCCGAGGGATCGTGGCCCTCATTCTCCAGCGGTGAAACCCGCTGGCGGAAGAAGTCGTAGGTGTTGTCGCGGTTGAAGGTGACACACGGACTGAAGACATCGATCACCGCGAAACCCCGATGCTCGATGGCGCCCTTGATCAGCCGGACCAGCTGCTTGATGTTGCCCGAGTACCCGCGCGCCACATAGGTGGCTCCGTTCATGATGGCCGAAGTGATCGGATTCACCGGTCGCTCGATGTTCCCGAACGGCGTGCTCTTGGTCTTCATTCCCAGGCTGCTGCTCGGGGAAATCTGTCCGGTGGTGAGACCGTAGATCTGATTGTTCATCACCAGGTAGGTGAGATCCACGTTGCGGCGGGCCGTGTGGGTGAAGTGGTTGCCGCCGATGCCATAGCCGTCTCCGTCACCGCCGGTGACCAACACGGTGAGCGTCTGGTTGGCCATTTTCACCCCGGTGGCCACGGCGAGCGACCGCCCGTGGAGGGTGTGCATACCGTAGGAGTTGAAGAATCCGGGGAAGTTCGAGGAACAACCGATGCCGCTCACGCACACCATCTGGTGCGGGGAAAGGCCCAGCTCGGCCACCGATATCTGGGTGGCCCGCAGCAGAGCGAAGTCGCCGCAGCCTGGACACCAGTCCGGGTCGACCTTCCCCTTGAAGTCTTTGGCGGTCAGCGGCTTTTCCCTGAGCTGGATAGTCATTGGGTCTCCTGTTCGTGTCTGCGGCGGGGTGGGGTGGGCTAGACGATGATCTCTTGGTCCGGCACGAACACGCCGCCGGGGACTGCGCCTTCGAGATGCGCCCGAACACCGTTGGCGATGTGATGCGGCATGAACGGCTCGCCGTCGTACTTGCGGATGTGCCCGTCGGCGGTAATGCCCGTCTCACTCCGCAGGAACCGGTGGAACTGTCCCGAGTAGTTGTTTTCGATGATGAGCGTCTTCTTCGCCCCGGAAAGCGCCTCGGTAATGGCTTCGGCGTGGAAAGGCATGATCCACTTCACGGCGACCTGGTCTACCTTCAGGCCGTCCGCCCGGAGTTGTTCCATCGCTTCGCTGATGACTCCGGCCGTGGAACCCCAGCCCACCAGAGTGACCTCCGCATCCTCGTCTCCTTCGATTTCGGGGGCGGGAACGCGCGAGAGGTAGTCGTCCAGCTTCCGAGCCCTCTTCTCGACCATCTGGCGGCGCTTGATCGGGTTCGTGAATTCGTCCGAGATGAGGATGCCTTCCTCGTCGTGTTCGTCGGTGGCGACTACGTGGACATGGCCGGGAACCCCGGGCACGGCCCGCGGGGAGATACCGTCGCTGGTGTCCAGATAGCGGTTGTAGGGGCCCCCGTCACCGTTCGCTTCGCGGATCAGGTTCCCGCGGTCGATGGGAGGGAACATGTCGATGTCGTCCGGCGGAACGCTGAAGGTTCCTTCGGAAATGAGCAGATCAGAGAGGACGATGGCCGGACACTGGTAGCGATCGATGAGGTTGAACACCTCAGCGATGGTGCCGAAAGCATCGTGAGCGCTCTTGGGCGCCACCACAATGCGTTCGAAGTCGCCCTGGCTGGCTCCAAGCGCCTGCCAGAGATCTCCCTGCTCGGTCTTGGTGGGAACTCCGGTCGAGGGCCCGGCGCGCATCACGTTGATGAAGACCACCGGGATCTCCATCATGGCCGCCGATCCGATGGCCTCGGTCATGAGGGCGAAACCGCCGCCCGAGGTGGCGCACATCGTGCGGGCGCCGGTATGGGCGGCGCCTACCGCCATGTTGGCGACTCCGATCTCGTCCTCGACCTGGCGCACCATGATCCCGAGTTCGCGGGCGTTCTTGGCCATCCAGTGGAGCACTCCGGTCGCGGGGCTCATGGGATACGCGCAATAGAACTTGACCCCCGCGGCCGCCCCTCCCATCGCCAGGGCATCGTTACCGGTCCACACCGCGAGCGGCTCCGGGTTCTTGGGCAGGGGGTTCGCCAGCGGCGTGAAGTGGGCGCTCGAGTACTCGTAACCGGCGCGGGCTCCGGCGACGTTCGAAGAAACCACTGCCTCGCCTTTGCGCTGGAACTGCAGCGCGAGTGCGGACTCCAGAACCTCGAAGTCGAGTCCCAACACATGGGCGATCACACCCAGCGCGGCAGTGTTCTGCGCCAGCTTGTTCTTGGCGTCCCCGGTGAGCTCGCTCACCGGCATGCCACAGAGATGAACGCCGTCCTGGTGCTCTCCAGGGGTGATGGTGTCGGCGTTGTACACCGCGTAAGCGCCGGCGCCCAGATGGCGCAGATGGCGCGTCATGGTGTCCTGGTTCAGGCAAAGGAGCAGGTCGATCCGATCACCGTGCGAGAGCGCCTCCTGTTCCCGAACCCGTATGGTCAGGAGAATGTGGCCACCCCGGATGATGGACTGATACGCGCTGTAGGCGTTCAGGTGGAGCCCCCGGCGAACGAACATCCGGGAAAGGATGTTGCCGGGCGTGGCAATTCCCTGCCCGGCAGCACCTCCAATGGCGATGGCGAAATCGAAACCTTGTGACATGTGCGAGTGCGTGACCTTCTTTGGCTGATGGGCCCTGACTGAGTTCCTTGCCGGACGCGCCCGATCCTGCGGTGTCCGCTCTTTTCCAAAAGCGAGCGGGGGACGCGAAGTAAGCCGGAAAATTCTATCACCCGGGGAGAGTCGGCCTCCAGACGGGAAACCGGAGGCGGAGCGCCGTGCGCGCCCGCCTCGCTCGGCTCCGTTGACAATCGGTCGTGCGCGCGCCTACTATGGGCGACTCCCCGCGTCACTACGGCGTTCGCCGCCGGGCCTGAAGGGTTCATGGAGAGTGTCGGGCGGGGCAAGAGGGGTCTTCGGAGCGGGTGGGTTCTCCCGTACGCCCGAACTCCCCCGCTTAACCACGAGGTTTTTCTGTTCAATGAGAGAGGGTATGCCCGAAACGGATGAGGGAGCGGCCGCCGTGGCGGCCGGTAGTGAGTTCGCCGGGGAGCAGGCTCCCGCGGCCATCGCCGGGGACGCGACGCAGTCCCTGGCCGAAGAGGTGGTCGCGGACCCCGAAGCGGTAGCTGAGGTTGCGGAATCCGCGAACTCGACTGGAAACGGCTCCGCTCCGGCTCAGGATGGCGCCCCATCGGCGGTGTCAGCGGAGGAGGCTGCCGAGTTCGAGGCCTTCCTGGAGCAGTACGACGTCCACCTGGCGGAAGGAGACATCGTCACCGGCACCATCCTCCATATGACGGATTCGGACGTGATCGTGGATGTCGGCTACAAGTCGGAGGGCATCATCGCGCTGGACGAATTCCGGGATGTCGATGGAAACGTCCGGATTCGCGACGGAGACGAGATCGATGTCCTCGTCCAGCGGGCCGACAACCGTCGCGGCCACCTCGTGCTTTCCCATCGGAAAGCCGAGAAGATGAAGGTCTGGAACCAGATCGAGGACGCCTTCGAGAAGCAGACGCCGGTGCGCGGGCGGGTCGTTGACCGGATCCGGGGTGGCCTGGAGGTCGATATCGGCGAAATCGGGGTGCGCGGCTTTCTCCCCGGCTCCCAGGTGGATCTGCGTCCCGTACGGAACCTCGGTAGCTACAAGGGTCGCGAACTCGAACTGCGGGTCATCAAGCTGAACAAGCGTCGCGGCAACATCGTGCTTTCGCGCCGGGTGGTTCTCGAGGAGGAAAAGACGAAGACCCTCGCGGCGCTCGAAGTCGGCCGGGTGTTCCGGGGCGAAGTGCGCGATCTCACCGAGTACGGAGCGTTCGTGGATATCGGTGGAATTTGCGGCCTTCTCCACATTCGGGAGATGTCCTTCCGCCGGCTTGAGCATCCTTCGGAGCTCATGAAGGTGAGTGACCAGATCGAGGTAGTCATCCTCCGTTTCGATGCGGAGGCGGAGCGGGTCTCGCTCGGCTACAAGCAGCTCAACGTCGATCCCTGGACGACCGCCCACGAGCGTTACGCGGTGGGAACCCGGGTCCGTGGGAAGGTGGTCAGCATCACCGACTACGGCGCCTTCATCGAGATGGAGCCCGGAGTTGAGGGACTCATCCATGTGAGCGAGATGAGCTGGAGCAGCCGGACCAAACATCCCTCCAAGCTGCTTTCCAAGGGCGACTTCGTCGAAGCCATGGTGCTCCGGGTCGACTTCAAGGCCCGGCGGGTCAGCCTCGGTCTCAAGCAGGTGGAACCGAACCCGTGGCCGCGGCTTGCCGAGCAGTACCCCATCGGTTCGCGGCTCACCGGGACGGTACGAAAGTTCACCGACTTCGGCGCCTTCGTCGAAGTGGACAGCTCAATTGATGGCCTGATACACATTTCCGACCTCAGTTGGAACAAGCGGGTGAACCATCCTTCCGAAATCCTCAACGTCGGCGACGCGGTGGAGACCGTGGTGCTTAGCATCGATCCCGAGAACCGCCGCCTGTCGCTCGGACTCAAGCAGCTTTCGGATGATGCCTGGGAGGGCTTCTTCACCCGGCATCAGGAAGGCGATCTGGTGGACGGAACCGTGATCCGTTTCGCGGATTTCGGAGCCTTCGTCCAGATCGAGGAAGGGATCGAAGGCCTGTTGCGCCTTAACGACATTGACGAGCCACCGCCATCCAAGGCGGAGGACCGGCTGCACCTGGGGCAGCCGCTCAAGTTGCGGATCGTGCGGCTCAGCCGTGATGATCGTAAAGTGGGACTCTCGCTCAGGGCTGCCGAGGAAGGCTATTCCAGACACGGCGGCGAATCGGGTGAGGTGTCCGTCAAGATCGGAGACGTTTGGAAGCGGTGAACGACGCAGCCATCACCCGGGCCCGCCTGGCTGCGGAGGTGTCGGAGGCCACGGGGATTACGCGTCGCGAAGCTGACCTCATCGTGGAGACGGTTTTCGACGCGATCGCCGGAGCTCTCCGCTCCGGAGACGAGGTGGAAATTCGCGGATTCGGCAGTTTCCGTTTGCGAAGCCGAAAGGCGCGCCTCACGCGCAATCCGCGAACGGGTGAGCAGATCATGGTGCCGCCAAAGCGCGTGCCGTTCTTTCGAGCCGGAAAGGCTCTCCGCGACCGTCTGAATCGGGAGCCGAGCGAAGAGCCGCTGGGGGCGGCCTAGCGAGAGACCGGGTTCTTTCTCTGGGGGGAGCGCCGTTCCGCGTCCAATTGGCGCGGTGAAGGCGAACGACTTGCGGTCTTCGGACTGGTCGGCGCACCCCGCGGCCTCGACCGGAGTGCTACGGTCCACGAAGAGCCGTTTCCAGCCGTCATCGCGGCGCGGCAGTGCCATAGGAAGTGGAACAGCCCGTGAATGAAGTCGAGTGGCCCAGTTCTCCCGGTGGGGGCTCGGCCGGCGATGCATCCCGGCTGAACCGCCCCCCCACCGGGAGAACTGGCGCTTCGCGTCGCTCATCGTTGCGCTTCAGTCGAAATACTCTGGGTATTCCTCCCTCGCGCGCCTTGTCAGCCGGGCCCCCACCGGGAGAACTGGCCCCACCGGGAGAACTGGGCCTCCCCGGCCTCGGCCCTCACATCACTCCATCCACGGGCTGTTGATTTGAGCACGCCTGTCAGTCTGTCCCCGGCCGGATCTCCGGCCTCGCGGATCCCCTTCGATCCGCTCGCCGAGCTTCCGCTCCGCTTCATCACGGGGACCGCACTGTTTGACGGTCACGACGCGTCGATCCACGTCTTCCGGCGCCTCTTGCAGCGAGGAGGGGCCGAGGTCGTTCATCTGGGGCACAACCGCGCCGCCGGAGAGATTGCCGCCGCCGCGCTCGAAGAAGACGCGGACGCCATCGCCGTGTCCTCCTACCAGGGGGGGCACAACGAGTTTTTCCGTTATCTGGTTGATCTGTTGCAGGAGGCGGGACGAGGCGACATCCGGGTCTTCGGTGGCGGCGGGGGAGTGATCCGCCCCGAAGAAGCGGCTGCTCTCGAGGCGTACGGGGTGGCGCGGATCTATTCGCCTGGGGACGATCGGGTGGACGGCATCGAAGGCATCGTGGCCGACATGTTGCGAGACGCCGGCGAGGCCCGTGCCGCCCGCCCGCCGCCCTCCTTCGTTTCGCTGATCGAGGATCTCGCTGGCGACGATCCGCTTCGCCGCAACGGCGCGGCTGCCCGGCTGATCAGCTTCGCGGAGAACGAGGGGTTTGAGGCCGCAGACCGGGCCGCCCTCTCGGAGCACGTCCGGTCCTCCGCTCCCGTGTTGGGAATCACCGGTACGGGAGGCGCGGGAAAGAGTTCGGTCATCGACGAACTGCTACTCAGGTTCCGGGCCGAGCGCCCCGATCTGGGCTCGGGTCCGGTGAGCCGGATCGGAGTGCTCGCGGTGGACCCTTCGAAGCGGCGAACCGGCGGTGCATTACTGGGAGACCGCATTCGTCTCAACGCGATCGGGGGTACGGATGTGTTCGTCCGGAGCCTGGCCACCCGCCACTCGGGGACGGAACTCGCCACCGTCGTGGACGATGCGCTGCTCATTCTTCGGGCCGCGGGTTGCGGACTCCTCTTGGTGGAAACCGGGGGAATCGGGCAGGGTGATTCACGGATCGTGGACATCAGCGATTTCTCGCTCTACGTGATGACCTCCGACTACGGCGCCGAGAGCCAGCTCGAAAAGATCGACATGCTGGATCTGGCGGACGCGGTGGCGCTGAACAAGTCCGATCATCCCGGAGCCGAGGACGCGCTCTTCTCGGTGCGCCGCGCCTTCCAGAGGGCCCGCTCGCTTCCGCGCCACGCCCCGGCGCCGGTGCTGCCGACGGTGGCGAGCCGGTTTGCGGACCCGGGCCTCGACCGGCTCTACGCCGTCGTCCGCGACGGACTGGCCGGTAGGGAACCGGTGCTGCCGTCTCCGGTCCGTGACCGTCCCGACGATCTGTTCGCCGATGTGCGCCTCATCCCTCCGGCGCGGGCTGGTTACCTGGCCGAGATCGCCGATACGCTGCGAGGCGAGAGGGGCCGCGTTGCCGCCGAGGCCGATCGGGCGGCGAGGATCGAGCACCTCGAGGCGGCACTCGACGAGCTGCGCGCCGGCGGGAACGCCGAGGAGGCCACGCAGGCTCTGGAGGCACGCCTGCGGGAGGCTCGCGGCGAACTCGACCCCGAGAGCCGGGAGCTGCTGGCGGGATGGTCCGATCTGGCGGCTCGCTATCGGGCGCCGCGCTACCGAACTCAGGTTCGGGACCGGGTGCGCGAGTTCGGAACCTACCGCGAGACTCTGTCCGGCACCCGGATTCCCCGGGTCGCGCTGCCGGCCTTTTCGGGCAACCGGGACACGTTGCGCTTCCTTCTCGACGAGAACCTGCCGGGCCACTATCCGTTCACCGCCGGAGTCTTCCCGTTCCGTCGAGAGGAAGAGAGTCCGCGGCGTCAATTCGCCGGAGAAGGCGGTCCGGCGCGCACCAACCGGAGGTTCCACCTGCTGGCGGATTCCGAAGCGGCAACGCGGCTCTCGGTCGCCTTCGACAGCGTGACGCTCTACGGAGACGATCCGGCCCGGCGCCCGGACATCTTCGGAAAGATCGGTGAAGGAGGCGTATCCATCGCCACCCTCGACGACATGTGCGAACTGTTCCGGGGATTCCGCCTCACCGATCCGACGACCAGCGTTTCCATGACCATCAACGGTCCAGCGCCGCTAATCCTCGCAATGTTCCTGAACGCGGCGGTGCGACAGGAGGTTCAGGTCTTCGAGGACGAGCACGGACGCCCGCCTTCCGCGGATGAGTACGCGGAACTGAAAGCCACGACCCTGCGGACGGTGCGCGGGACGGTGCAGGCGGACATCCTCAAAGAGGACCAGGCCCAGAACACCTGCATCTTTTCTACCGGCTTCGCGCTTCGGCTGATGGGCGACGTACAGGAGTCCTTCATCCGGAACGGGGTCCGCAACTTCTATTCGGTTTCCATTTCGGGGTACCACATCGCCGAGGCGGGGGCGAACCCGATCACGCAGCTCGCCTTCACCCTGGCCAACGGCTTCACCTACGTCGAGTACTACCTGGCTCGGGGCCTGCCGGTGGACGCCTTCGCGCCGAACCTCTCCTTCTTTTTCAGCAACGGCCTCGATCCCGAGTATGCCGTCATGGCCCGCGTGGCCCGGCGGATCTGGGCGCGCGCCATGAAGCTCCGCTATCGCGCCGGAGAGCGCAGCCAGAAATTCAAGGTCCACATCCAGACTTCGGGCCGTTCGCTCCACGCCCAGGAGGTGCAGTTCAACGACATCCGGACGACGCTTCAGGCGCTCATCGCGACGAACGACAACTGCAACTCGCTCCATACCAACGCCTACGACGAGGCCATCACCACCCCCACTCCGGAATCGGTGCGCCGGGCGGTCGCCATCCAGAAAATCATCCGCAGCGAGTTCGGGATGGCCTGGAACGAGAATCCCTTGTCGGGTTCGTTCATCGCGGCCCAACTCACGGACCTCGTGGAGGAAGCGGTACTTGCGGAATTCGATCGTCTCAATGCTCGTGGCGGCGTGCTGGCGGCGATGGAGCGCCAGTACCAGCGGAACCGGATCCAGGAAGAATCGCTGCTGTATGAGACCCGCAAAGACTCCGGCGAGATTCCGATCATCGGAGTGAACACCTTCCTGGCCGAGCCGGACTCCGGGTCTCCCGAACCGGTCCCGCTCGCGCGCTCCACACCCGAGGAGAAAGAGGACCGGGTGGCGCGGGTGGAAGCGTTTCGACGACGCCACCGGGCGGCGGCGCCGGAAGCGCTCCGGAGACTCCAGGAAGTGGCGCGTTCCGGCGGCAATGTCTTCGCTGAGCTGATGGAGACCGTGCAGGTCGCGAGCCTGGGTCAGATCACCGCAGCGCTCTACGAGGTCGGCGGTCGGTACCGCCGGGCGATGTGAACGGACTTCCGGAGCGTTCCACGGGTGGTACGGCGGCCAACCCGCCGTACCGGATTCTGGTGGCCAAACCAGGCCTCGACGGGCACGACCGGGGTGCGCTGGTGGTTGCCAGGGCGCTCCGCGACGCGGGTTTTGAAGTCATCTACACCGGGCTGAGGAGAACACCCGAAGAGATTGTCGAGGCAGCACTCCAGGAAGATGTGGAGGCAATCGGTGTCTCCATTCTCTCGGGTGCTCATCGCCCGCTGGTCCGCCGGATTCTCGAGGGACTCGCGCAGCACGGGCTTGCGGACGTTCCGGTCTTCGTCGGCGGCGTCATTCCGGATCGCGACGTCGGATATCTCCGCGAGATCGGAGTCGCCGAGGTGTTCGGACCCGACACCCCGACTTCCGAAGCGGCCCGGGCTCTCGGTTCGCGGCTCGCCGAGCTTCGCCTCCGTCGCACCCTGCCACGCTCCGATTCCTGACATCCCGTTGCCGCCCGGAGCGACCGAGCCCGCTTCCGCAGTGTCGAAACCGACCGCCGCGTCCTTTCCTTCACAAGTCACACCCAAACGCTGGCGGGAAGCCATCCTTGACGCCACGGGCATGCAGCCGGCGCCGTTCCTGGGCATCTGGCGGCGCGCTTCATCCACGAACGAACTCGCAAAGGCGGTGGCTCTCGACGCCGGAGAGGTTCGCTGCCCCGGGAGCGTGCTGATCGCCGAATCGCAGACACACGGGAAAGGACGTTTCGGCCGAACCTGGGTTTCGCCACCCGGCGGGCTCTACCTGAGCGTGCTCGTTGAGCCCCCCGTTCTTTCGGGCGGGGATCCGGCGTATCCGCTGACCTTGCTGCCGCTCGCGGCCGGAGTCGCCGTGGCGCAGGCGGTGCGGCGGGTTGCGGGAGTCCCCGCCGCCCTGCGGTGGCCGAATGATCTTGACTGGGAAGACAGGAAGGTCGCCGGGGTCCTCACCGAGGTCGGCTTCCGGCGAGACTGCCCGCACCTCGCGGTCATCGGCTTCGGGGTCAATCTGACCCCGGTTTCGCTCTCCGGGACCGGGGACCGGAAAGTCACGCGCCCGGCCCTCCCAACTGCGGCCCGACCTCCCGGTTGGCTTCCCGAAGGTGTAGATCGGGTGGAGTTGGCCCAGGCCCTCGTGACCTCCTTGCGACACACGATCAACGTGCTCGTGGAGGATCCGGGGTCGCTCCGGGCGGTCTGGGAGTCGCTCAGCCCGACCGCGAGGGGGTGTCGCTGCGAGGTTCGGCTCGGTGGTTCCCGAGGCGTGCTGGGGGAGACCGACGGGCTGAACCCGGAAGGAGGTCTGCGGGTCAGGACCGACAGCGGGAGTGTCCGGGTGGTGACCGCAAGCGAAGCGCTCCGGATCCTCCATGCCCCCTCACGCGGTTCGTGCCGCGAATCCCAACTTCCGCCGTCCGGCTGCTGAAATGACCCGGCGGGCTTCTCCCGACTACTTTCGGGCCGTCGAACGGACTTTCCTGGACCTTCGGGGAGGCGGGATGTTCCTTGCCCCGGCCGATTGGGATGTCGTGCGCGGCTGGGAAGCGCGCGGGATTCCCCTGGATGTCGTGCTCTCCGGGATCCGCACCGCGTTTTCGGGGCGGACTCGCGCGCCTTCCCGGATGTCCCTCGGGGAGTGCTCCGGGGCCGTAGAGGCCGCGTTTGACGCCCTGCGCATGCAGCGCTCAGGCGCTGGCAGCGCCCCCCGGGAGGACCACCCCGAGGTCCGGAACCGCCTCGAGCAACTCGCGGACCAGCTTCGGAAATGGTCTCCCGAGCCGGGGTCCCTCTCGGATGAGAAGACCGGCGCCGACCTGGTCGCCGCGGCTGGCGAAGCCGCGGCGGAACTTGATCGTCTCGGGAGGGACGAAAGCGCTTCGTCCGGGGCCGAGCGAGAGCTCACCGAGATCGAGGACTCCCTTCTGATCCGGCTGCAGGCGGCGCTTCCGAACGCCACTCTTGAGGAGATCGAGAGCGCGGTGCGCAACAAACTCGAGCCGTATCGGACGCGCATGCCGGAATCCACCTGGCGGGAGACTTACGAAAAGGCAGTTCGTCGACGGGTGAGGCAGGTCATGGGCTTGGGACCGCTCACTCTTTTCGAGTAGCAGCCGGTGGACGAGGTGACGCGGCCCAGTTCTCCCGGTGGGGGCTTAGCAACCTGTGGTGAAACTCACGCGGCCCAGTTCTCCCGGTGGGGGCTCGAGCGGCGATGCATCCCGGCTGAACCGCCCCCCCACCGGGAGAACTGGCGCTTTGCGGCGCTCTGCGTTGCGCTTCGGTCGAAATACACTCGGGCCAGTTCTCCCGGTGGGGGCTCCTCCCTCGCGCGCCTTGTCAGCCGGGCGCCTCCCCGCTCTCGGCGCTCACGCGAGTTCCACCAAAGGCTGTTAAGCGGCGATCCATCCCGGCTGAAACACTCCGCTTCGCGTCGCTCATCGTTGCACTTCGGTCGAAATACGCTCGGGCCAGTTCTCCCGGTGGGGGCTCCTTCCTCGCGCGCCTTGTCAGCCGGGCGCCTCGCCCCCACCGGGAGGACTGGCGCTCTCGGCGCTCACGCCACCTCATCCACAGGCTGCTAGGGAGATCCGGTGGAGATCACGAGTCCCCACCTTCCCGAAACCCGGACCGAACGGCCGGTCGGTCCTTCCGAGGAAGCGCCCACCGCCCAAACCGCTTCCGCCCCCCTGCTGCTACTGGCTGCCGCTTTCTGGGGAGGGATCGCTGCTTCTCCGGTGATGCCCGGACCACCGGTGTGGCCGCGATTCCTGCTGGCCGTACTGTTCTTGCTTGGGGCCGGTCTGCTTGTCCCGAGTCTGCTGGCTGGGAACCCTCCTCGGCGGCGCCGGGGACGCTGGCTCTCCGCCGTCCCGACCGGCACGAAGACCGCGCTCCTGCTGGTAGCGGCGTTCGTCGCTGGCGTCCTCAGTCGCCCCGCCCCGGGAGCGGTTTCGTCACTCGCTGAGACCGGCGGCGCCCTGGGTGCCGAACGCCTCGCACGCCCCGTCCGGCTTGAGGGAGTCCTGCTCCGCGACGCGGAAGATTCCGGTCGTCGCACCTCGATCGCCCTGAAGGTGGATCGGCTGGCCGCCAACCGCCAGGAATGGCCGGTGCGCGGGGAGGCGTGGATCACCGTGGACGGCAGTCACCGGGAGCACCTCCGAAGGCTTTCCCGAGGTACGCGAATCTCCGCCTGGTCGCGGGTTTCCGAACCGCGCCCGCCGGGAAATCCGGGCGTCCGCGAGATTCGGGGGCCGATCGCCCTTTTCGGTTCCACGAAGAGCGGACTGCTGGTCCGGGAAGTGGCGCCCGGGCCGGGTCCCTGGCGAGCCTTGCAGGCTTTCAGAGCCCGGATCCGGGAGCGCCTCCGGGGGGGAGGCTTCCCCGACGACGTGCTGGCGGTCGTGGCAGCGATGCTGATCGGAGATCGCACCCTGGCTCCGGCGGACACGGAGCGGGCTTTCCGGGATGCGGGAACGCTCCACCTGATGGCGGTCAGCGGGCTCCACGTGGGATTGCTCAGCCTGATGATCTATGGAATGGCGGTTCTGGTCGGCGTACCGCGCCGGAAGGCGCTCGCGATTCTGCTGTTCGCGCTTCCGCTCTACGCCGCGCTCTGCGGAGCGCGCCCTTCGGTGGTGCGGGCCGTGCTGATGGCGACGGTCGTGATCCTGGGGTTGCGCCGCGGACTCTCGGGAGAGGCCATGAACGGGCTGGGGCTGGCCGCATTGGTTTTGCTCGCCTGGTCGCCGTGGAACGCACTCGACGTGGGGTTCCAGCTCAGCTTCGCCGCCACCCTGGCGATCATCGCCGCCTTCCGTCCGGAAGACCCCGCCGACGTCTCGTGGGAACGCCCGGGCCGTTGGCGCGCGTGGATCCTGGCCCCGTTGGGTGTCACGCTCGCGGCGCAGCTCGCCACGTTCCCGATCCTCGCCTGGCACTTCGGCCGGGTTGTATTCGGCGGGCTGCTGATCGCCGTTCCGGCCGGTCTGTTGGCGGGACCGGTGCTCGGTCTCGGGTTCGCGTGGCTGGCGCTTGCCGGGACCGGGCTTCCGGGAGACGCGGTGGGTGCGCTTCTCACGGTTGCCACCGAGGCTCTCATCGGGCTGAGCGAATGGGGCGCCGGGCTTTCGTTCGGCGTCTTTCCCGTTGCCCGCCCGGCGTTTGCCTGGCTCCTGGTCTGGCTGGGGCTGGCGATCGTCGTCCTGACGCTTCGCGGAGCGCGCAGGATCCTGCCGGCCGCGCTCATCGTTCTCCTCGGCCTGGCCACGCTGCCGCTCTCGGAGCCTGCGGACGGGACACTTCGGCTCACCGCGCTGGATGTGGGGATGGGTGACGCCCTGGTTCTTGGTCTCCCCGCCGGCGGTGCGGTACTCCTCGATGCGGGTACCGCATTCGATGGATGGAGCGCCGGGGAGGCGATCGTTACTCCGTTCCTGGCCGAAATGGGCTACCGGCGTCTCCGGGCCGTCGTTCCCACCCACGGCGATCTGGATCACGTTGGTGGTCTCCCGGCAGTGTTCCGCAACTTCGTCGTGGAGGAGCTCTGGGAAGGCGGAGGGACCGCGGAGGATCGTCGCTACGCGGTCCGGCAGATACACCGCGAACGGGTGCGGCGGGGAATTCCGTTGCGGCGCCTTAGAGCCGGGGAGCGGTTCGAGCTGGGCGGCGCCCGGTTCTCGGTGCTTGTTTCCGGCGACCACCGGCCCGGGCCGCGAGAGCGGTCCAACGAGCGCTCCGTGGTGCTGGCCGTGGACTACGCCGGAAAGCGCCTTCTCCTCACCGGCGACGCCGGGGAGGCAACCGAGCGGGTCCTGCTGGACCGCTACGGCGCTGCCCTACGTTCGGATGTGCTCAAGGTCGGTCATCACGGCAGCCGTTCTTCCACGACGCCGGAGTTCCTCGCTGCGGTAGCCCCCCGGGTGGCGCTCGTTTCGGTCCGCGCCGATCCCAGACGGCGTCTTCCGGACGACGGCGTTTTGGAGCGCCTCGAAAGAAGCGGCGCCCAGATCCACCGGACAGATCAATCCGGTGCGGTGACCGTCGCCATCGGCCCCGACGGCCGCGTTTCCGTGAGCACCTTCCGTCCCCGATTCCCTGATCGGTGCGGCCTCAGGGCATGCGGCGAACTGCGTTTCGGAGAGCCGACTCCGGATCCAGTCCGTCCTGCCGGGCTTCCCGCGCGACCGCAAGCAGGAGGTCGCCCAGGGCCGTTTCGACGGCGTCTCGATCTCCGGCCCGCCGCGCGGCCTTCATTCTGGCGATCGCGGGAAGGACGCCGTCCTGATCCGGCCCGTCCCCTCGGCTGGAGGCCAGCGTGCGTTCGATGGCCTTCATCGCAAGGAGCAACGCCGGAAGACCCCGGGGCGGGGGATCGTGTTCCCGGGGGCGCCCCGACTTTTCCGAAGCCTTGATCGCTTCCCAGCTCATGAGGGCTTCGTCCGCATTCGAGGCGCGCTCTTGCCCTCCGAAGACGTGGGGGTGGCGGCGGATCAACTTGCGAGTGATTCCGCCGGCCACCTCCGCCATCCCGAAACGGCCCTCCTCATGGGCGATCTGCGCCATGAAGACCACCTCGAGCAGCAGATCGCCACACTCCTCGAGGACGGCAGACGGATCCGCGCGGTCCACGGCGTCCACCAATTCGTGTGCTTCCTCCAGCACATAGCGGCGGAGCGATTGCCAGGTCTGCTCCCGGTCCCAAGGGCAGCCCTCCTCGGCCCGCAGCTTCGCCATCACTTCGATCAGGCCGGCAACCTCGGCGGCGGCGGCCGCTGCGGGTTCAGGGACTCGAGAGGTGTTCTTCGGATTCTTCACGACGGGGGCCGGAATTGGTTGACGCCGGGATTGTCTCTGCCGCCCGCTGTCGTTTCAAGACGCCGGTCCGCTCGCAGACCATGTGACGGGACAATAGGATTCCGGTAGGCGAGCCGCTTTTGCACCGCGGCCCCGACACCGGATGAGTGAACAGGAGAGATCCCCGCGAATTGTCGTCAGGGACCGGCGTACCTTTGCGCCCGACGGTTCCCGCCGTGCGGATGCGGAACCGCGGAACGAGACGCCTGCCTCCACCCCCTCGCTCGGGGCTGAACCCGATACCTCGACCGGGGCCCCCTCCGGATCCACCGGTTCGGCTGCGGATCCGGGCCCCGCGCCAGAAGAAGACCCTCGTTTCAAGCAACTCATATCCCTCCTCTTTTCCCAGGCGGCGATGCTTCTGGAGCAGGCTCCCGAGGCTGGCGGCAAGTCCGGATCGGCGACCGATCCGCAGCGCGCCGAGGCGCTGCAGGGGCTCCAGACGGTGATCGGCCTGCTGGAGGTACTCGAAGAAAAAACCAGAGGCCGCCTCGCTCCCGGTGACGCCCGTCTGGTTTCCCAGGCCCTCTACCAGTTGCGGATCGCCTACATGGAAGGCGCGAACGCGCCCGGCGCATGAGAATCGAGCGGCTTCACGAACTGCCACCCGCGTCCCGTCACTCCGGTGAGGGCAGGGGCGGCGGGGCGGCGGGACCAGCGGTGGTCGCCGTTGGAAATTTCGACGGAGTCCACCGCGGTCACCAGGCGAGTCTTGACCTGGCCCTACAGGAAGCGCGGAGACACCGCGCCGAATGCGTCGCGGTCACCTTCGATCCTCATCCCGCTCGCCTGCTGCGGCCTGACCGGGCGCCCAGAACCATCACCAGTCTTCCGCTGAAAGCCGAGCGGCTGGCAGCGGCCGGTGTCGAACGCCTGGTGGTGCTCGAGTTCGGCAAGGCGATGGCGCGGACGTCGCCCGCCGGCTTCGTCGATCGACTTCTGATCGGCCGGCTCGGAGCCGCCGCCGTGGTCCAGGGGGCGAACTTTCGGTTCGGCCGCGGCCGGACCGGGAGTCTGGAGACGCTTCGTGACCTCGGTGAGCGCCACGGCTTCTCGGTGATCGAAGCGCCGTCGGTGACGTGGGAAGGGGAGATCGTTTCGTCGACGAGGATTCGTCGGGCGCTGGCCGCCGGTGAGCTCGATTTGGCGACGGATCTCCTGGGATGGTCCTATGAGATCGAGGGCTCTGTGGTTTCGGGACGGGGGCGGGGTCGTGGCCTCGGTTTCCCGACCGCAAACATCTCCGCCGACAGCGACGTGCTGCTGCCTCACGGGGTGTACGCCGCGGACGCCGTAACCCTTCCCGAGGGGCATCTCTTCCGGGCGGTGGTCCACTACGGCCCGCGGCCCACGTTTGACGATTCCCCTTCGCTGGAGGTGCACATGATGGGATTCTCCGGTGAGGTGTCCCGCCTCCGGGTGCGCTTCCTGTCCCATCTGCGAGAGATCCGGGGGTTCGCCGGACCGCAAGCCCTGCGGAGACAACTCGAACGCGATGTGGCGCGGGCTCGTGATCTGGTCGCATTGCCCGCGCCCGAGGCGTTGCCTCGGGCCGCGGAGGCGGTACTTGCCGGATAGTTGAACAGCCTATGGACAAAGTCACGCAGCCCAGTTCTCCCGGTGGGGGCTCGACCGGCGATCCGTCCCGGCTGAACCGCGCCGCTTCGCGACGCTCATCGTTGCGCTTCGGTCGAAATACGCAGGGGCCAGTTCTCCCGGTGGGGGCTCCTCCCTCGCGCGCCTTGTCAGCCGGGCGCCTCACCGCCAGTTCTCCCGGTGGGGGCCTCGGCGCTCACGTCACTTTGTCCATAGGCTGTTGAGCCTGGGTCGGAGATGCTTACCCATGCCTGATCTGGAAGTCGCCACGCGCCGCGCCGCCGAGGTGGTCGTAGTGGAGCCACGAGGTTTCATCAATGCGCACACTGTGGCCGAGTTCGAAAGGGTGCTGAACGCGCTCGTCGAGGCAGGGGACGTGCGGATCGTGATCAGTGGCTCCCATCTTTCTTATGTGGCCAGTGCCGGCTTCGGGGCGATCATGGGCCTCATCGAAGAAGCCCGGGCGGGTGGCGGAGACATCCGCGTGGCCGCGCTTACGGGGACCGTCGCCCACATTTTCCGGGTGCTGGGCTTCGACCGCCTGTGCCGGACCTTCGAGACCGAGGAGGAAGCGGTTCTCAGCTTTGGAGGCTACTGAGCTGTCGAACGGGGGAAGGGCGCCGCTCCAGATCGACGTTCCGGCAACCTGCGAGTGCCTGAGCGTGGTGCACGAGGCGACGCGGAGGATGGCGATCGCTGAAGGTTTCGATCCCGCTGCCGCGGAGGAGATCGCGGTTGCGGTCGGAGAGGCGATGACCAACGTCGTCAAACATGCGTACCGCGGCAAACCGGGTCATGCGATTCGGTTGCGCTATCTCCCGCGGCCCGGGACGCTGCGGATCGAACTCGAACACCGCGGCGATGCGCCACGGAGCCTTCCAACCGGGGTGGATCTCGGACGGTTGGCGCGCGAGCGGCGCCGGGGCGGTTTGGGGGTGCATCTGATGCGCCGGCTCATGGACCGGGTGGTTCACGAACAGTTGGGAGCCGGTCTCGGATGCTGGATTCTCGAGCGAAATCGGTGCGATTCTGGTTGCGGTCCATCGGGTCCCACGTCTGGGCGGGAGTCCTGATCCGGTGACGACCGGGCCAAACTTCCGCTCCCGTTGGTCCGTATCGGCGCCATCTCCTCGGCCGCGCGGTGCGACGCTGCGGGCGTGTCCCTCATGACCACGCGCGCGGCTCGAGGGATCGAGCCGGACCGGCCTCCGTCCCCCGGGACGCGATACCAGCGGTTGTTCGCGCAGCATCTCGGGGAAATGAGCCCCGCCGTGGAACGGCGGGTGTCGGAACTGCTGGCACTCACCGACTTCACCGCGGCGGCCTTCGAGCGGCTGAACGCAACTGAGGTGGCGTCGCTCATTCTGCTGGTGGCGCTCGGCGAGTCCGGAGCCCGCTGGGCGGGGATGCTGCTGCCTGACGAGGCGGGAAAGCTGTGTCCGGCAGGTCGGCGGGGTACCGGGAACCCTGGCTGGGAAGATCTGAATCTGGAAGTGCCGGACCGCCTCCCGGAATCCCTCGTGCTTCGGGCCGGCGGCGAGGATGCCGACGATGAACCCGCCACCGGTCCCTTTCGCCAGCTGATGCGCGACGCCGGGGCGTCATCCGCGACGCTTCTTCGGACCCGGGACGGCCTCCGAGGGGTACTCCTGCTGGGCGCGCCCCATCCCGATCTGGCGGGGTCGCAGAGCGATTTCCTCGAGGCGTTCGCGGCGTCCGCCGCGGCCGCGCTCGAGAAATGCCGACGGGACGAGGAACTGCGGGTGGCGAACCGCCGGCTCTCGCTACATGTCTATCAGCTTCGTTCGCTGATGGACCTGACCGCCGGGCTGCACCGGGCTCGCGATGAGGTGGCGGTCTGGGATCTGCTCCTCCACGGTGCGATGGGTCACGTGTTGGCCAGCCGTGCGGCCGTAGTGTCCGGGGGGAGGGTGGTCGCTGCCAAGGGGCCGAGGCGTCACGACGAGGACGGGGCCGCGTTCGTGCGCGCCGCCGAGATTCTGGCCGGCGAGCACGCGATTCGCCCGACCGGTGATCTTTCCCACTGGAGTACGTCCTGCGAATTGGCGAGACTGGAGATCGGCTGGATTGTGCCCTTCACCTCCGGAGCGGTGAAGGGGACACTGTTCCTGGGCGCGGCCGGGTTCGGTCGGGAGCTCTCGTCGGCGGACAGGGCCTTCCTGACGTCTCTTGCCGGACAGGCGTCAGCCGCGGTTGAAAGCCTGCGCCTCACCCGCGCCTCCATTCAGAAAGAGAAGGAACTCGAGGTGGCGCGCCGGATCCAGACCCGGTTTCTGCCGGCGGAGGCTCCGGCATATCCCGGGTGGGACCTGTGGGGGATCAACATTCCCTGTCTTTCTGTCGGAGGTGACTACTACGATTACCTCACCCTGGATGGAGCCATCTTCGTCACGATCGCTGACGTGTCGGGCAAGGGAGCCGGGCCGGCTCTCATCATGGCTTCGGTTCAGGCATCGCTGCGCGCTTTCTTCCGGCACGGTCGGCCCGGGCTCGCGAGTGCCGCAGAGGAACTGAATCACCATCTCCACCGGAATACGGAAGACAGCCGTTACATGACCGCCATCCTGGCTCGGCTCGAACCCTCGACGGGCCGGCTCGACTATCTCAACGCCGGGCATGTCCATCCGGTGCTGGTCCGGGCCGGTGGTTCGATCGAGCGTCTTGATCGGGGTTCGACGGTGCTCGGCCTGTTTCCCGACATCGAGACCGAAGTCGGTGTTTGCGAGCTGGCTCCCGGGGATCTGGTCGCGATGTTCACCGACGGGCTCAGCGAGGCCGAGGATCCGGCGGGCGGCCTCTTCGAGGATTCCCGCATCGTGGACGCGCTGGTCTCCGCCCGCTCAATGAGTGCGCGCGACATTTGCGGGGACCTGCTTTCGCGGGCTCGAGCTTTCTCCGGGCCAAACCCGCTCCGTGATGACCTCACCCTCGTCGTCCTCAAGCGCGGTTCACGCGCGTAGCCCATGTCCGGGAAAAGCTCCTTCCGGCTCCGCAACACCCTTGGCGGCCGCATTCAGCCCTTCCAGCCGAAACGCGTGGACGAGGTGCGGATGTATACGTGCGGACTCACGGTGTACGCCCGGGGACATATCGGGAACTTCCGTACCTTTGTGGCCCAGGACATCCTTCGCCGCTTCCTTCGTTTCAAGGGCTACCGGGTCCTTCAGGCGATGAACTTCACGGATGTGGACGACAAGACCATCCGGGGTGCGGGGGAGGCTGGCGAGCCGCTGCGCGACTACACGACCCGCTACATCGAAGAATTCTTCGACGATGCCGACGCCCTGGGAATCGAGCGTGCCGAGCACTACCCGCGAGCGACCGACCCCGAATACATCGAGGCGATGATTCGGCTGGTTACGCAACTGCTGGAGAGCGGGGTCGCCTACGAGTCCGACGGCTCCATCTATTTCCGGGTTACGAGCTTTCCCCGCTACGGCCAACTCTCCGGCGCGGCGGCCTCCGACCGCCTCGCCGGCGCCCGCGTGGACTCCGACGAGTATGCCAAGGAGGACGCTCAGGACTTCGTCCTCTGGAAGGCGGCGAAACCGGCCGACCCGGTCTGGGATGCGCCTTTCGGCGCAGGCCGTCCGGGCTGGCACCTGGAATGCTCGGCAATGGGATTGGAGCTTCTCGGTTCGGGCTTCGATCTGCACTGCGGCGGTGTGGATCTCGTGTTCCCGCATCACGAGAACGAGATTGCCCAGAGTGAGGCCGCGACCGGGAGCCCCTTCGTTCGTCACTGGTTCCACTGCGAACACCTGCTGGTGGACGGCCGGAAAATGTCCAAATCGCTCGGCAATCAGTTCACCGTGCGCGAGTTGATCGACGAGGGTTTCGCGCCGGCCGCCATCCGTCACCTACTGGCCGGGGTGCACTACCGCCAGCAACTGAACTTCACGAAGAGCGGCCTCCGACAGGCGGAGGTCGCTATCGGCCGGGTTAACGAGTTCCTGCGCCGTTCGGACGAGGCGGCCCGCCGCGCGGGAAAGCCCGCGAATGAAGGCACGGGGCCTCCCGGGGACGCCGCGACCGGGGCTGACGAAGCACTTCTTCGTTTCGAGGAAGCGCTGGATGACGATCTGAATACCTCGAAGGCGCTCGGCGAGGTTTTCACCGCCCTCAAGGAAGGGAACCGGGCTCTCCATGCACCCGGAGGAGCCTCCGGGGCGGGGGTCTGGGCAACGGCGATCCGCAGGATGAACACGGTCTTCGGCAGCTTCGAGATGGGTCCTGACCCGGAGCCCGGCGAGGGCGTCGACGAGCCCGCCGACCTTGTCGAGCTGATCCGCCAGCGTCAGGAGGCGCGCGACCGACGGGACTTCGCTCGCGCCGATGAGATCCGGGACGATTTGGCCGCTCGGGGCATCCTCCTCGAGGACTCCGCATCGGGCACGATTTGGCGGCGGCGCGAGGACTGAGCGCCCGGGCGGCCATGGTCCGGCGGTGCGTTGCTCGCTGGCCTTTTCGGCGACGAGCTCCGCATCTGAGACTCGGGGCCCGTGGCGAGCGGATCGCCGCCCGCGTTCTTCGCCGGTCCGGGTACCGGGTGGTGGCGAGGAACTATCGTCCCGGCCGTCGGCGAAGCGATGCGGAGCTGGACATCGTGGCATGGGAGGGAGACACCCTCGCCGTCGTCGAGGTCAAGACCCGTCGGGGCGGCTTCGGAGATCCGGCGGAGCGGATCGACCGCGAGAAGCGCCGCCGGATCCGGCGATCCGCGGCGCGCATGTGGCGCCGGGAAACGTCCCGAAAAAGGATCCCCCCTGGATCGCGGCTCCGCCTGGATGTGGTGGAAGTCTGGTTCCCTGCTACTCGTTCCCGGCGTCTCCTGGCCCGCCTCCGGGAGGTGTTTCGCCGTCCCACCGTACGGGTCCGGCGCGGCGCGTTCTGAACCGGCTGGAGCTCGGGTCGCGCGGTATACTCGCCCGCCTTTCTCCAGGGCCGGGCGGGACTAACTCAGTGGTAGAGTGCAACCTTGCCAAGGTTGAAGTCGCGGGTTCGAATCCCGTGTCCCGCTCCAGCTATGGGCAGGCTAGGGCGGCGTAGCCAAGTGGCCAAGGCGGAGGTCTGCAAAACCTCTATTCGGCGGTTCGAATCCGCCCGCCGCCTCCGCCGCTTACCCTGACCGGATGCGCCGCTGACGGCGCGTCCGGTGTGTGTACCGTCTTCGCGGCGGTGTGAATCCGCCGCCAGGCAGGCTGGCCGGGATGGCGAAATC
Source organism: Candidatus Marinacidobacterium sp. (assembly GCA_965250045.1). Classification (GTDB taxonomy): domain Bacteria; phylum Acidobacteriota; class Vicinamibacteria; order Marinacidobacterales; family Marinacidobacteraceae; genus Marinacidobacterium. The sequence continues at coordinate 245,353 of OZ252286.1, read as the reverse complement.
GGCAGACGCGGGAGACTTAAAATCTCCTGTCCCCTACGGGACGTGCGGGTTCGAGCCCCGCTCCCGGCAGCCAGGTCGAGCGGTCCGGAAGGGGGGCGCCTAACTCAATGGTGTTGCGTAATCAGTTCGTTAGCGGTTGCGCCCCCCTTCCGAACCGCCCGGCGCTTCGCGCCGGAATCGAAACTCCCTTGCCCGCCTCCGGCGGGCTACGGCAAGTTCCGATTGATCGTTGTTGATTGTGAAAGGAGGGCCAGCCCAGGGGCCAGCCCCCCTTTCACACTTTCCCCCCGGACAGGCTGGCGTCAACCCTCCGGGTTCGCCGCCATTGATTTTTTGGGACGGGAGAGTGCCCGCGGGAAGGGAACGCCGGTGTTCACACCGGCACCGCGGCCCGCAGGGCCGCGAGATCGCGTGCGGCCGACCGCCCTGACGGGACGCAGGCCAGGGAACGCCGACTTCCGGTCGGCACCGCTGCGCGTAGCGCAGCGAACGGCGTCCAGCCGAGCTCTCTCACGGGACGCGGATCAGGGACGGCCGACCTCCAGGTCGGCATCGCTTCCCGCAGGGAGGCGAAACACCGATCGATCAGAATTGTGGGAACCCGGAACGCCGGGGGCGTTTACAATCCGAAATGAACCCGAGTGGTCCACTGCGCTCCGGCTTATGGAACCGAACGGGAGTCACCACTGCCGGGTGGGACGCGCCTCCCGCAATCGGCGCCAATCGGCGCCGGGCGGGAAGCCCGAGCCTGGCACGCGACGCCCACCTACGACATCGTAGGACGGAACCAGAGGACCGCCGGGTTCACCCTCAGGTCGAGCGGTCCGGAAGGGGGGCGCCCAGTTCGGATAGTGATGCGCAGTCGGTTTGCTATCGGTTGCGCCCCCCTTCCGAACCGCCCGGCGCTTCGCGCCGGCAACCGCAACTTCCTTGCCCGCCTCCGGCGGGCTGCGGCAAGTCGCGATTGGTCGTTACTAATTGCGAAAGGGGAGTTCCCCCTTTCACACTTTCCCCCCGATCAGGCGGGCCGCGAACCCTCGCGGGTTCGCCGCCATTGGTTTTTTGGGACGGGAAAGTGCCCGCGGGAAGGGAACGCCGGTCACCGACGGGCATCGCGCGGGAGCGCGAAACCAGTGCCGATGACGCTGCGCTGCGCCAAGGTGAGGGCCGCACCACAGGGAGAGCCGTGCGCGTTAGGTCGCGTTCGCGCGCGACGATGCCGGCCGGAGGCCGGCGGTCCCTATCGGGCGCTATCCGGTTGGTAAGCGCAGAGTCGTCAACCCAGAGCCTGGTCCAGATCGGCGATCAGGTCGTCCGGATGCTCCAATCCGACGGATACCCGAATGAGATCGCGGGGGGTCTTGGTGTCGGGTCCCTCAACCATGGCGCGGTGCTCGATCAGACTCTCCACACCTCCGAGGCTGGTGGCCCGAACGAACAGTTCGACGCGCGAAAGCACGCTCCTCGCGTGGTCCTCCCCTCCCCGAGCCCGGAAAGAGAGCATCCCGCCGTAACCGTCCCCCTGGCGGGTCTGGACCTCGTGTCCGGGATCTGAAGGGAGCCCCGGATAGAAGGTCGCCGCCACGCGGGAATGGCTGCTCAGGAACTCCGCGAGCTTTCCCGCGGTCTCCGACTGAGCCCTGATCCGGACCGGCAGGGTTCTCATCCCGCGGCGGAGCAGCCAGGCGTCGAACGGAGATGGCACCGGGCCGGTTTCGGTCTGCACGAAACGCAGCCTCGAGGCTAGTTCAAGACCTTCGCGCAGCACGACCGCTCCACCGGTTACGTCGCTGTGTCCGCCGAAGTACTTGGTGGTGGCGTGGATCACGATGTCCGCGCCGAGAGCCAGCGGCCGCTGAAGAAGCGGTGTCATCCAGGTGTTGTCCACGGCGACCAGCGCCCCCACGGCCCGGCAACGGGCCGCGACGGCGGCGATGTCGGTGATTCGCAGAGTGGGGTTCGAAGGGGTCTCCAGGATGGCGAGCGCGGGCCGTTCGTCGAGGCCGGCGGCAACGTCCTCCGGGTCCAGGAAATCGGTGAAGCGGGTCCGGAGCCCCCAGCGAGCGAGAGACTCCTTCGCGAGGCGCACGGTCCCGTGGTAGGCGTCCTGCGGCGCCAGGACGAGATCTCCGGGGGAGAGAGTCAGGAGAAGCGAATGAACCGCGGAGAGTCCCGAGGCAAAACTCACGCACTCCCCGCCTCCCTCCAAGTCGGCGATCGCCCGCTCGAGCGCCGCCCGGTCCGGATTGCCGCTCCGTCCGTAGATGAAGTCCGAAGCGAGGTTCCCCTCGGGATCCCGCCGGAACGTGGTCGAGAGGTGGATCGGCGGCGCCACCGCCCCCGCAAGGTTCTCGGAGGAGCCGGCGTGCACGCTCCGGGTCTCGATCCGGTAGTTTTGCTTCTGGGCCATGCGGGGCATTATGCGGTTCGGACCCGGCGGCGACGTCCGCCAGGGCACTAGACTGCCGCCCACTCTTGCGCGACGCGAACAAACGGGCAGGTCCAGTGCGTCTTTCTTCCGAGGAGTCGAAGGATGCGCCGGTTGATCCACTTCGGGAGGAACGAGCCCTGGAGGATGCAGAGGAGCGCCGCCTGTTTCAAAGGTTTCGGGAGGCGGGAGACCTGTCTGCCTTCGACGAACTCGTTCGCCGCACCGAAAGCCGCGTTCGTTCGGTGGCCCTCGCCATCCTCCGGGATCGGGCCGAGGCCGAAGACGCGGCCCAGGAGGCCTTTCTCCGGGCCTTCAGGCGCGCTTCCAGCTATCGGGGAGAGGGGCCGGTGGGCGCCTGGCTATGCCGGATCGCGGTCCGTTCGGCCCATGACGCGCTCCGGCGGGCCGGCAGGCAGCGGCGACTCATCGAAGTCGCGAAGCAGCCTGGAGATGTGGAGGCGGAAGCCGGAAGCGTTGACCCGGAGGAAGAACTGCACCGCCGCACGGAGGTGGAGTCAGCGCTTCGCACGCTGCCCGCAGACGAGCGGGAGGCGCTGGTGCTGAAGGAAGTAGCCGGAATGACCTACCGGGAAATCTCCGAGTCGTGTGGCGTTCCGCTCGGGACCGTACAGTCCCGGATTCATCGGGCGCGCCAGCGCCTGGCCGACGCCCTTCGTCCGAGGGGCTGATCCGAGGGGTTGAACCACGGAGCCGAACGAAATGACCGATCAAGAAGTTCTCTCGGCGTATCTGGATGGTGAACTCTCGCCGAACCAGCTTCGCGAGTTCGAGGAACGCCTCAACGCCGATCCGGGGCTCCGCCCGGGGCTCAGGCAGGAGTACCACCGTCTCCAGCAGGTTTCCGCAGTCCTCCAGGTCCGCTGCGAGGCCGATCCCGGATTCCTCGTTCGGCATCGTCAGCGGCGTGATGATCTGTCACCGATCCGGCAATGGACCTGGAGGCAGTTGGGATACCGGCTGACCGGGATGGCCGCCGGAATGTTGATTGCCGCCGGTCTCAGCGTCTGGCAGGCCGAATGGCAGGCAGTGGACACGCCCGCCAACGCCACTGCGGAAGCCGAGGAGCTGGATTTGCTCGACTTCGAGGGCCAGATCCTTGGGGGGCAGATCCCTATCGCGCCGGATTTCGAATCCCTGGCGGACACCGATCCCACTGAGGAGCCGGTACTCCTGATTGCGCTGGGCGGCGGCTTCCTGCCCTCCGGAGAACGCTGATGCCCGAAGAGAACCTGGCCCCGGCGTCTGAGTCGGCGAACCGGCGTTGGAAGCGGTTGATGCCGCTGCTCCTGGTGCTTGTCGGCTTCGGCGCCGGAGTGCTGGCGAGCCACCTGGCGCCGCCAATGAGAAGGCATCGGGGCGCGAGCGGCGAGCACCGCATGGGCACTCGGGACGACTCCGACCGCCGGTCGGGGCGGCGCCCCGGCGAGGGGGCCGAACAAGGCCGTTCCCGCAGCCGCGAGGCTCGGGAAGGCGACGACCGAAGCCGCCGGTTCCGCGCACAACTCGTCGAGCGCCTCGGTCTCGACGAGGACCAACAGGCGCAGATGGAAGCCTTCATCGAGTCGAACCGCGCCGAAGCCAGTGCATTCTGGAATGACACCTACGTCCGCTACCGCGAACTTCGGCTGCGCTTCCGCGAGCAGATCAGCGAGATCCTCACTGAGACGCAGCGCGAGACCTTTGAGGAGTGGATCCGCCGTAGAGAGCGGAACGATCGGGGCGCCGATTCCGTAGAGGATTCCGCGGAAGGGGCGCCCCCCGGAGGGAGAGCACGATGACGGGAGAAAGAAGATGAGCGCGCCGGACCAGCACCGACACTCACACAGTCAGGAAGAGGTCAAGGAACGCGGCAACGCGCTGGCGCGCTTCGCCGTGGATCGCCGGGTCACGATCAGCATGATCGCGGTGGGGCTGATCGTGCTCGGATACGTCTCGCTCACCCGGCTCCCCCTCGAATTCCTTCCCTCGTTCGGGGCCAACAGCCTCTGGGTGAGTGTCGATTACGAGTCCTCCTCGCCCGAGGAAACGGAGCGGTTGGTGGTTCGGCCGCTTGAGGAGAGTCTCGGGACCATCCCGGGCATCACCGTCCTCACCGCCACCGCGAACGCCAACAGCGGCAACGTGAGCATCGAGTTCAACGAAGCGGCGGACATGGATCTGATGGTCGTGGAGGCCCGCGACCGGGTGGACCGGGTCCGCCATCTCCTTCCTGACGACATCGAACGCATCAACATCCGGCGCTTCCAGAGCAGCGACATCCCCATCCTCCAGTTCCATCTGGGGGCTCCCTGGGAACGGGAACGCCTCTTCGACTTCGCCGAAGACTTCGTGCAGCCCCGGCTCGAGCGGCTTGAAGGCGTGGCCAGCGTGGACGTCCGGGGCGTCCGCCGACGGGAACTGCGGGTGAGCATGGATCAGCGGCGGATGGCGGCGCTGAACGTGGATGTCCGGGATATTTCGACGGTTCTGTCCCAGAACAACGTCAATGTTTCCGGCGGCACCATCACCGACGGATCCCGAAAGTTCATTGTCCGGACGGTCGGAGAGTTCCGCCGCCCGGAGGAGATCCGCGAAACCCCGATCGGCGATGCCGGACTGCGGCTGAGCGACGTCGCCGACGTCACCTATGAGTTCCCCACCCAGACTTCGTTCGACTATCTGAACGGCGAAGAAGCGGTCACCTTCCGCGTCTACAAGGCGTCCAACGCCAACGTGCTCGATGTCGCCGACGGCGTCAAGGCGGAGATGGCGGAGGTCGCGTCGATATCCCGGTACGAGGACATCGACGTCCGTTACATCCAGGACTCTTCGGTCGACGTTCGCGGGGGGCTGTCGCAGCTCGCCCTTGCCGGGCTCTTTGGCGGAGGGCTCGCCATGCTCATCCTGCTCCTGTTCCTGCAGAAGGTCCGGACCACCCTGCTGGTCGCGGTGGCGATCCCGCTCTCGATCGTCACCACCTTCGTGATCATGTATCTGGGCCGGCAGACGGGCCTCGTCGACACCACTCTGAACGTGATCAGCCTCTTCGGGTTGATGGTGGCCGTCGGCATGCTCGCCGATCCGGCAATCGTTGTCATCGACTCGATCTCGCGTCATTTCACCGAGTACAAGGAAGACTCCCGGACTGCGGCGATCCACGGCGCCTCCGCGGTGACGATGCCGATCGTTGCCGGTGCGGCGACCACGATGTGCGTGTTCCTCCCACTCGTTTTCCTCGGCGCGACGATGGGGGGCTTCTTCCGCATCTTCACCGACTTCGGGTTCACCCTGAGCGTGGTGATCGTGGCTTCCCTGCTCGTCGCGCTCACGGTCGTGCCCATGATGGCGGGCGTCGTCCTCCGCAACGAGCGACGTGTCTATTCGCGGACGATGCGCCTCCTCGGCCGTCTCCACGGAAAGATCATCCGGCGCACCCTCCAGCATCGGCTCGTTTCGCTCGGCGTCGCGATCGGTCTGCTGGGACTGGCCTGGATCCTCTACCAGAACATCGAGCGGTCCAGCTTCAGCTCGACGGTGGAACGGCAGGTCACCATCAACGTGGACGTGCCCCGGGCCTACTCGATGGACGAAACCCGGGAGGTGATGGAGTCGGTGGCGGCGCTCATCGAAGAGCGGCGCGAAGAACTCGAGATCGCCGACGTGGTCTACGAGTTCCGCCGCGGGGGCGGACGTTCGCGGGGCGGCTATGGCGGCGGCGGCCGTCGGTTCAACCTTTACCTGGTTGACGAAATGGAGTCCGAGCGGAGCGTCCAGGAGATCACCGGCGAGATCCGGGAAATGCTCCCGACGGTCGCCGGTGTTGACTTCCGGATCGCGGAGAGCCGGGGGCACGGTCCCGGTGGCGGCAGCGGAATCCGCCTGGACCTGAAGGGCGACGACATGGACGTGCTCGAACTGATTTCGGGCCGCGTCGTCGAACGGCTGGCAACCCTTCCCTGGATCCGGGACGTGGACACCTCGCTCGAGAGCGGAACCGAAGAGCTCCATATCACCCCGCACGCGGAACGGGCGCTCGCTTCCGGTTCCGGGACCAATGCGGTGGCCCAGACCGTTCGCAGTGCATTGACTTCGCGACCGGTGGGGACCATCGAGAGCGACCAACGGGAAGTGGACATCGTCGTCCAGTACCCCGAGGAGCAGCGCGAGCGGCTCGATCACCTCCGCAGCATGCCGGTCTTCGTGGGCGGCGCCCGGGTGCCCGTCGGCGCGATGGCCGACTTCGAGATGGTGAGCGGCCCCCGCAGCATCGAGCGCGAAGATCGCCGTCCCAAGCTGACCATCAGCGCCAACACCACGGTTCCGGGAGCTTCTTTCCGGCTCATGGGGCAGGTACAGGAACAGCTTGCCGACATCGCGTTGCCGCCCGGCTACGAGTGGAGCTTCGACCGGTGGAGCCGTATGGGCCAGGCGGACTTTTCGTCAGCGGGGTTCGCCTTCGCTTTTGCGCTGCTGCTGATCTACCTGATCATGGTGGCGCTTTTCGAGAGCTTCCTCCATCCGGCGGTGATCATGTTCTCGATCCCGTTCTCTTTCATCGGAGTGGCGGTAACGCTCAAGCTCACCGGTCAGACGCTCGGCAACACCGCAATGCTGGGCCTCGTGCTCCTCGCCGGGATTGTCGTGAACAACGCCATCGTGTTGATCGCACACGTCAACACGCTCCGCCGTGAGGGTATGTCCCGGGACGAGGCGCTCGTTCTCGGGAGCGAGCATCGGCTGCGGCCGGTGATGATGACCGCCCTGACCACCTTTTGCGGCCTGATGCCGCTCGCGGCGCCCTACTTCCTGCCGGGGCTCTTCGGGTCCGCGGATGGGCGCGCCGGACAATGGGCGCCGATCGGCCTCGTGCTGGCCGGAGGACTGCCTACCTCCACCCTGCTCACCCTGCTCCTCGTGCCCACGATCTATGCCGTGACCGACGATCTCAAGCGCCTCATCTGGCCCTACACCACAGCCCCGGAAGTGCCGGTGGCCAGCGAGCCCGCAATCTCCGGTGCGCCGGCTCTGAATCCAGTCACGCAGTGAGGGAATTCGTGCCCCAGACAAAGACAACGACACGCTCGCCGCGGAGCTGGAAAATCCCCGGACGAAAGCTTCTCCAGGCGCTGATCCTGGTCGGTTTGGCCGGCGCCTTGGCGTGCGGATCCTCCGAAGAGGAAGGGACCGCTCCGGGCGGCGGGCGCGGTAGCGCTGGCGGCCGGCCAGGGGCGGGGGGGCCGCCCGGCGGATTCGGTGGTGGCGAGGGCGCCGGAACGGCGGTGCCGGTCGAAGTCGTCGAAATCCTACCCGGCGAGATCTCGGCGTTCATCGAGACGAACGGCACCCTGGAAGCGGAACGCGAGGTGGACATCGTGGCCCGCGCCGGCGGCCCGCTGGTGGCTCTTCATACCGAAGAGGGAATGCAGGTGAAGGCGGGTGAGTTGCTCGCCCAGATTGATGAAGCTGAGGCGCGCGCGCAGGTGGAGATCGCCACGGTAGCGCTGCAGGACGCGGAACTTGTCCACAACCGGGCGAAGGCGTCGCTCGAGAATGCGGTCGTGAGCCAGGAGGTGTACGACAGCGCGCTCTCTGGTCTGGAATCGGCGCGGGCGCAGTTGGTCGGAAACGAGATCCAGCTGAGTTATACCCAAATCGCGGCGCCCTTCGACGGGCTGATCATCCAGCGCGCCGTGAAGTTTGGGGAAACAGTGACGGTGGGGCAGCAGCTCTTCCGCATCTCCGACTTCGATCCACTCCTCTGCACCATCGGAGTGCCCGAGCGGGACCTGACCCGGCTCTCGATCGGCCAGCCGGCGATTCTGGAAGTGGAAGCTTTTCCGGGCGAGCTGTTCCGGGGCCGGGTGCTGCGAATAAGCCCGGTGGTGGACTCCGCGACCGGGACGATCCGGGTGACCCTGGAAGTGGACCGGCACGGACGGCTCAGCCCCGGGATGTTCGCCGGAGTGCGGCTCGTGACCGACGTGCGCGACAACGCGCTGATCATGCCCAAACGCGCCCTCTCCCTGGAGAGCCTCGCCGACTCGGTCTTCGTCGTGGAGGACGGGGTTGCCTACCGCCGCAACGTGACCCTCGGCTATGAAGAGGATGATCGGGTTGAGGTGACCGCCGGGCTCAGAGCGAACGACCGGGTGATCGTGGTCGGCCAGGACGGTTTGACCGATGCCACCCCGGTTCAGATCCTCGTCGGCCCGGGGGCGGAGGAGCCCAAGAGCCGCACGGCGGACGCCGGGAGCCCGCCGGGTGGATCCGGAATGTCCGAGGAGCGTCGCGCCGCGACGCGTGAGCGGATGCGGGCGCGCGGGATGACCGATGAGCAAATCGACGCCCGGCTCGCGGCCATGGAAACGGGCGCGGGCGGAGGCCCTCCGGGGGGAGGCCCCCAATCGCGTGGCGGAGGGGCGGCTCCCGCTTCCTCCCCGGCCGAAGGGCGGCCCGCACCGCGCCGGGCCCCGGCGGCGGGAGCGTCCCGGGAAGGTCCTGCGACACCGCCGGGTTCGAGCAGCCCGGACCGAGCCCCGAGGGCAACTCCCGCTCCGGCCGAGAGTGAGTCGCCGGCTGCCTCGGAGCCAGTGGAATCCGCCGCATCCCCCCCGGCCGCGCCTGCGGCGGGTCCCGCGGAAGCGCCCGGGCAGGGCGCGCCGTCCACTGCACCGCGGCGGCCCGGTCGTGCTGCCGGTTCACGGAGCCGAAGCACGGAGGCTGAGACATCGGCCGGGCCAGGAGAAGGCTCCGGACCGGGTTCCTTTGCGAGCCTCCCTCCCGAGACCCAGCAAGCGATTCGTGCTCGTCTGCGCTCCATGGGTTTGACCGACGAGCAGATCGAGGAGCGGGTCCGCCTTGGTTGGGGGTCGCCCTCAGCTGACGGAGCGTCGCGGGACGCGGAACCAGCAACCGATGAGGGAGCGTCGCGGGACGCTCCACCAACACCCGAGCAGCTTGAAGCTTTGCGCGAACAACTCCGTAGCCGGGGAATGACGGAAGAACAGATCGAGGAGATCATCGCCCGGCGCCGCCGTCCGCCGCGCTAGCAGCCTGTGAACAAAGTCACGCGGCGTTCGAGCGGCGATGCATCCCGGCTGAACCGCGCCCCCACCGGGAGAACTGGGGCTGCGCCTCGCTCATCGTTGCGCTTCGGTCGAAATACACTCGGTATTCCTCCCTCGCGCGCCTTGTCGGCCGGGCGCCTCGCCCCCACCGGGAGACTGGCCGCTCTCGGCGCTCACGCCACTTTGTCCATAGGCTGCTAGCAGCCGAACCTCCTCTCGGACAGCCCCGACCGATGCGCATCGTCGACTTTTCCATCCGGCGGCCCGTCACCGTCGTGGTGCTGTTCATCGCCATCGTGGTGTTCGGGGTGGTCGGTTTCGACCGCCTGTCCGTGGATCTGCTGCCGGACATCACCTACCCGTCGCTGAACGTCCGCACCGAGTACGAGGGCGCCGCGCCCAGCGAGATCGAAAACCTGATCACCAGGCCCATCGAAAACGCGGTCGGGGTGGTCAACAACGTGAATCGGGTCGTTTCTTCCTCCCGGCCCGACCTCAGCGAAGTCACTTTGGAGTTCGGTTGGGGAACGGACATGGACATGGCCGCGCTGGACGTGCGCGAACGGCTCGACGTGGTGCGGCTCCCGCTTGACGCGCCGCGACCGATGCTCCTGCGTTTCGATCCTTCGCTGGACCCGATCCTCCGCTTCGGGCTGACCGGAAGCGAGGACCTCGTCCGACTCAGGCTCATTGCGGAACAGGAGATCCAGCGCAACCTCGAGCGCGTCGAAGGGGTGGCGGCGGTGCTCGTCAGCGGCGGCCTGGAAGAGGAAATCCACGTCGAAATCGATGAGCGGAAGGTGGCGAGCCTCGGGCTCTCGATTCCCGCAGTGGTGAACCGGCTCGCTCAGGAGAATGTCAACCTGACCGCCGGGCGCCTGCTCGACGGTGGAACCGAGTACCTGGTCCGAACGATCAACGAATTCGAGCGTCCCGAGGACATGCGGGACATCGTGGTGGATGCCGAGCGCACCGTGATCCGGCTCGACGACATAGCCACCATTAGCCGGGGCGCCAAGGAACGGGAGGTCATCACCCGCATCGACGGCCTCGAATCGATCGAGATCGCCGTGTACAAGGAGGGGGGGACGAACACCGTCACCGTGGCGGACGACGTCATGGCCCGCGTCGAAGAACTTCAGGAGCGCCTGGGCCGGGTGGGCGAGGATCTCGCGCTGACCCTGGTCACCGACCAGGCGCGCTACATCCGCCAGTCGGTGTCCGAGGTGCTCCAGACCGCGGTGTTCGGGGGCATTCTCGCGATCTTGGTACTGATCCTCTTCCTCGGGGAACTGCGGTCTACTGCGATCATCGGGATCTCCATCCCGATTTCCGTCATCGGAACCTTCTTCCTGATGTATGTGTGGGGCGTCTCGCTCAACATCATGTCGCTCGGCGGTATCACCCTGGGCATCGGGCTGCTGGTGGACAACTCGATCGTGGTGCTCGAAGCGATCAAGCGGAAACGGCACGAGGGACTTGGTCTCGTCGAGGCTTCCCGGGCCGGAACCGGCGAGGTCGGACAGGCGGTGATCGCCAGCACGATGACGACGGTCTGCGTTTTCGTGCCGATTGTGTTCGTCGAGGGGATCGCGGGGCAGTTGTTCGGAGACCAGGCGCTCACGGTGACCTTCTCGCTCGCGGTTTCGCTGCTCGTCGCGCTCACGCTGATCCCGATGCTCGCCTCGCGCGAATTCCGTCCGGCCCCCGCAACGGAAGCCGCGATTTTCAGGACCGCGGCCGGCCGCCTTTTCGGGCGGGTCGTTTCAGCGGTGAGCCAGGGTGTGATGTGGGTCGTCTTCGGGATCTTCAAGGGTGTCGATCTCGTCATCAAGGGGATCCTCTGGCTGCCGAGCCGGCTCTTCCAGTTGGCGTACAACGGCGTCGTCCGCGCCTATCCGCCGGTTCTGAACGGGGCCCTCAATCATCCGTTCCGGGTGGGAATCCCCGCCATCGTGCTCTTCGCCGGGGCGCTCTACCTGGTCCCTTCGCTCGGGACGGAACTCGTGCCCGAGTTGGTCCAGGGGGAGTTCTTCGTGGACACCGAGCTTCCCGCCGGCACCCACCTGGATCTCAATTCCCGGCGCCTTATGCATCTTGAGCAAGCGGCCCGTGAGATCCCCGGAGTACGCACCGTCTACGCAACAGTGGGGACCAGCAGCCAGCAGGGTGGGGCAGCCGGAGAACTCCGGGAGAACATCGGCCAGATTACCGTGCTGCTGGATCCTCCGGTGGACCGCGACCGGGAAGAGGCGGCGATTGCGGAGCTCCGCCCGCAGCTCGAGGCAGACCCGGATTTGCTCTACATCTTCGGGCGGCCGTCCTACTTCAGCTTCCGAACCCCGGTGGAACTCGAGATCCGCGGCTTCAACCTCGCTCAGCTGGAACGGACCGCCGACGAGGCGGTCGCCGGCCTCCGGCAGATTCCGGGGCTCGTGGACGTCAAGTCGTCCACCGAGGGTGGGAACCCCGAACTACAGATCCGATTCCACCGCGACCGGGTGGCGTCGCTCGGATACAACGTGAACCAGCTCGGCAGCCTCATCCGCTCCAAGGTGCTTGGCGATGTAGCCACCGACATCCAGCGGGACGACCGTTCCATCGACATCCGTCTCCGCAGCGACGAATCCTTCCGCGACAGCGTCGAGGATCTGCGGAATCTGAACATCTCCGACGACGCCGCCGCCACGATCCCGCTTTCGAGCGTGGCCGATGTGGACGAAGTGATCGGCCCCGCGGAAATCCGCCGCGCCGACGGCGAGCGGGTGGCCACGATCACCGCGAACATCCTCGGGCGGGATCTCGGAAGCGTGGCCACCGACATCGAGGCCCTGATGGCGGGCATTGGGATGCCCGCCAGCTTCAGTTGGCGGCTCGGCGGCCAGCAGGAGGAGATGGAGACCTCCTTTGCGAGCATGCAGTTCGCGATCCTGCTCGCGGTGTTCATGGTCTACCTGGTGATGGCCTCGCAGTTCGAGTCGCTGCTCCATCCGTTCGTGATCCTTTTCTCCGTTCCGTTTTCCCTCGTCGGGGTGATCTTCGCCCTCAAGTTGTTCTCGGTGACGGTGAGTGTGGTGGTGCTGATCGGGGTCATCATGCTGGCGGGCATCGTGGTGAACAACGCCATCCTGCTGCTCGACACCACGAACCGCCTCCGTCGCAGTGGCATGGCGAAGTTGGACGCGCTGCGGGAGGCGGGGAAGGTCCGACTCCGACCGATCCTGATGACCACCTCGACCACCGTCCTGGGTCTTCTTCCCATGGCTATCGGCCTCGGGGAGGGCAGCGAGCTGCGGACTCCGATGGCGATCGCGGTGATCGGCGGCCTGGTCCTTTCCACCGCTCTGACCCTGCTCGTTATCCCGGCCGTCTATCGCGTCATCGGAAGGTAGTGGAGCGCCGGCCAGTCCTCGGTGGGGGCCTTCAGACCGGCATCGCCCCGCAAAGCGGGGCGAAACTCCCACCGCTACCCTGGCCCACGACCCGGACCCAGCCCGGGACGGCGAAACGCACGCCTGCCGCAGCCACCCCGCTAGCGGGAACGCGGCTCGCGGAGGGCGGCGCGGCAGGCCAGGGACCGCCCGGCCTCCGGCCCGCATTGCTGCCCGAGGGGGCAGCGAAAGGGACGATGCGGACACTCCGGGATGGAGCCCGCCTTCCGGGAACGGCCTTCCGATAATCGGTACGTTGCAATAATTCAGCATTGCCGTATATTTACGGCGATGTCATTTGAGGAGCTTCTCCAGATCGTCGGCGACGAACCGGTGTTCGAGACCGGCCTGCTCGCGGCCGACGAGCGGCGACGGTTCAGCCTCGCCGGGCAGCTCGACCGCTGGCGGCGGAGCGGCAAAATCCTTCAACTCCGCCGGGGGCTCTACGCGCTCGCGCCCCCGTACCAAAAGGCGCATCCCGAGCCTTTCCTCGTCGCCAACCGGATCTCTCCCGGCAGCTATGTCAGCGGGGTGGCGGCGCTCGCCCACTACGGCGCCATCCCCGAGGCCGTCTTCGAGGTCACCAGTTGCGGCCCGGGCAGGCCCTGCCTCCGCGAGACCCCTCTCGGGCGTTTCTCCTTCCGGTTCCTGAAGCCTTCGCTGCGGACCGGCTATCGTCGGCTGGAGTTCGTTCGGGACCAATGGGCGTTCGTCGCCACCCCGGAAAAGGCATTCCTGGATCTCGCCTGGTTCCACCCCGACGGCGATGACCCGGCCTGGATTGACGAACTCCGGCTGGATCTGGAGGCGTTTTCCTCCGTAGAGTTGATGCGGCTCGCGAACGCTGCCGGGAGTCCGAAACTCGGGAGAGCGGCCCGGGTGCTGGGCTCGCGGGTTGACGATCCCGCCCTGGAGTTTCGGGAATTGCGTCTGTGAAGGACCACGCGCTCCAGCTTGCGCGCGAAGCGGGACTGGCCCACGGCCGCAACGTAATGCGCGAATACCTGCAGGCCCGCGTCCTGGAGACGTTGCAGCGCCTCGGCGCGACCGGCCCGCTCGCCTTCTGCGGCGGTACCGCCCTCCGTTTCCTCTTCCGGCTACCGCGCTACTCCGAGGATCTCGACTTCGCGCTCGAGGGTGACCGCGATGCCTATGACATCGAGGGCTGGCAGACGGAGGTCGCTCGCCAATTCCGCCGCGAGGGCTATGAGGTCGAAGCCGCACTCCGCGACCGCGGCGCGGTCCATGCCGCCTGGCTGCGCTTCCCGGGTCTCTTGTATGAGGCGCGCCTCGCTCCGCATCCCACCCAGAAGCTGGCGATCAAGATGGAAGTGGACACGAATCCGCCAGCGGGCGCGGTCACCGAGACGCGAACGATCCGGCGGCACGTCAGCCTCCGGCTCCGTCACCACGATCGAGCATCGCTCCTTGCGGGCAAACTGCATGCGATCCTGTGCCGCCCCTACGCGAAGGGTCGGGATGTCTACGACCTTGCCTGGTACCTGGCGGATCCGGAATGGCCCGCGCCCAACCTTGCGTTGCTCGATGCGGCGCTGCGCCAGAGTTGCGCCTCCCGGGGTCTTCAGCCGACGGCCAAAGCATGGCGCGATGACGCGGCGCGCCGTCTGGAAACCGTTGCCTGGGAACAGGTCGTCAAGGATGTGCTTCCCTTTCTGGAGGAAGGCCGGACGATCGTCACCCGCGATGAAGTACTCGCGCTTCTCCGCCAGCGCTGACACCCGGAGGCGCCGAACCGTTCCGGCGGCAACGCGCCGTGATAGCCGGCGAAGAGTGGCTCTCGGTCGCCCTATACTCCGCGCCCAAGTGACGAAACCCGGCACCCCCGAACACCCGCTGCGGGTCGCGGTCTTCGGATCCGGCCCGACCGGCTTCTACGCAACCGATCATCTCTTCAAGGCCGCTGGGGTCACTGTGGAGGTGGACCTCTACGACCGCCTGCCGACCCCCTACGGTCTGGTGCGCGGCGGAGTGGCTCCCGATCACCAGAAGATCAAGTCGGTGACCCGCGCCTACGAGCGCACCGCGCAGAACCCGCGCTTCCGCTTCTACGGGGGCGTCGAGTTCGGGAGCGACATCCGGCTGGCCGATGTCCGGCGCCACTACCACGCGGTCATCTATTGCGTGGGGGCGCAGGTGGACCGGGCCATGCGGATTCCCGGCGAGTCCCTCGGAAGAAGCCACGCGGCGACCGAGTTCGTGGCCTGGTACAACGGTCACCCGGACTACCGGGATCGGGAGTTCGACCTTTCCCAGGAGTCGGTCGCGGTCGTCGGGGTCGGCAATGTGGCAGTGGATGTCTGCCGGGTGCTGGCCCGTTCCGTGGACGAGCTGAAGACGACCGACATCGCTGACTACGCGCTGGAGCAGCTCGCGGAGAGCCGGATTCGCGAGATCCACATGCTCGGCCGGCGGGGTCCGGCGCAGGCGGCGTTCACGAACCCCGAGATCAAGGAACTCGGGGAGCTCGAGGGCGCCGACATCCGGGTGCTCGAAGAAGAAGCGGCGCTTGATGCGGTGAGCCAGGAATGGGTGGATTCCGGCGCCGACAGGTCGGCCCGGCGGAAGGTCGAGATCCTCCAGGGGTACGCCGCCGAAAAGCGGTCCGGCAAACCGCGGACGCTGACGGTCCGGTTCCTCGTTTCCCCGGTCGAACTGATTGCCGGTGAGGATGGCGGGGTCACCCGCGTGAAGCTCGTGAAGAACGAGCTCTACCGGAACGAACGAGGCACGATCCGCCCGCGGGGGACGGATCGGTTCGAGGATCTGGAAGCCGGCCTGGTATTCCGTTCGGTGGGCTACCGCGGCGTGGCGCTCCCGGAGGTGCCGTTCCGTGATGATTGGGGTGTCATCCCGCACGCTGTCGGCCGGGTGCTCGACTCGCCGGATGGGGAGCACCAGGAAGGCCAGTACTGCGCCGGTTGGATCAAGCGCGGACCCACCGGGGTGATCGGAACCAACAAGCCTGACGCCCTGGAGACCGTCCGGGTCCTGCTCGAGGACGTGGCGGCCGGCAAACACTGGCACCCGGAGGCCCCTTCCGCCGAATCAGCAGAGCGTCTCGTGGCCGAGCGGGTGCCCACGCATTTCTCGTTCGCCGACTGGAAGGCGCTCGACGCCCTCGAAGTGGCGCGCGGCAAGGCCGAGGGCCGTCCGCGGGTGAAGTTCGTCAGCGTCGAGGAGATGCAGGCCGCAATTCGGTAGGCGGCGGCTCCGTCTGGTCGGATCGGGCGGACGGTCAGGGACCGCCGACCTCCGGTCGGCATCGCCCGCCGGAGGCGGGCGAACGGCGCAACGCGGACAAGCGCTACGGCACGAAGAGCCGTGGCGAGTTCAGCCCGCACGCTGGCATCTCGCTCCCGTCCGACTCGCGAGACGGGGCGAGCCCCGCCCGGTCCTCATCCACCGGCGCGACCGCCTGCGGGCGATTTGGCCGGGTTCGGCGAGGTGTTTCATAAATCTCTCTGTTTCAATGGCACCGAAACGATAAGATAAATGGAACGCTGCTGATAGCGATGAGGGAACCCGATGTTTGGGCTAGACAAACAGCCACCGACCGCGAGGCAGGTCGCGCGCCAGGTCGAGCGACTACTGGCTGACCGCATTCCGTCCGGCTGGACACTCCGAGCCCGGACCGAAGCCCCGGCGGACCGCCACCGCGTGAACCTGCTGGCGGAGATCGTGTCACCGGCGGGTGAGACCGCGGTCCTCGCCGTCGAGATCAAGCGAACCCTGGAATCACGCGCCGTCTTCCCGACAATCCAGCAGATCTCGAAGATCGCTACCCGGTTGTCGGCTCAGGCCGTGCCCGTCGTTGCGACCGCTTACCTCTCCCCGCGGGCTCGTGCCCTGCTTCGTGAGCGCCGCGTCGGCTACGTCGATACCACGGGCAACATTCATATCGAAGCCTCCACGCCGGGATTGTTCATCTCGGCCGACGGGGCCGATAGCGATCCCTGGCCGCGGGATCACAAGCTCCGGTCCCTGCGGGGCCGGGGCGCTGCACGGGCCGTGCGGGCCGTTGTCGATACCTGTCCTCCATACGGTGTCCGTGAGTTGGCCCAGTTGACCGGGGCATCGGCCCCGACCCTGTCGCGGGTGCTGGACTTGTTCGAACGGGAGGCAATCGTGACCCGCGAGCGCGGAGCGGTATTGACAGTTGATTGGCAGGCCGCGATTCGGCGGTGGACCGAGGACTACGACCAGACTGGCTCGAACACGCCCGTGACGGTTCTCGAACCGCGGGGGCTGTCGACGCTCGAAAGTAAGCTCCGTGCGACGACGTTCGCGTACGCAGCCACTGGCGCCTTTGCCGCCCAGCGGTTCGATCCCGTCGCGCCGGCCAGACTGGCTGCCGTCTATGTCACCGACGCGGCGAAGGCCATCGACAAGCTCAATCTCCGCGAAGTGGAAGCCGGGGCGAACGTCGTACTCTTGGAACCCTTCGACTCGGTCGTCTTCGATCGGATGCTGCACCGCGGCGGGCTTCGCTGCGTGGCTCCCAGCCAGCTCGCCGCGGACTTGTTGACCGGGCCGGGTCGCGAGCCGTCGGAGGGCGCACAGATCCTGAAATGGATGGAGAAGAACGAGCATGTCTGGAGGTCCTGATCCGCTGTACGTCCGGGCCCGCAGTGCGCTGCTTGACGCCGTCGACGCGCTGGCCGAACAGCTTGACGCCATCGTGCTCGTCGGGGCTCAGGCTGTATATCTCCACACCGGCGACGCCGATTTCGCCATTGCCGAGTACACGACCGACGCGGATTTTTGCGTAACGCCAGCCGATCTGAGCGACACGCCCCTGCTGGCCGACCTGCTGGAAGCGCGTGGGTTCGTGCTGAGAGAGCATCCGGGGGCGTGGCTGAGCCCGGACGGGATCCCCGTCGACCTCATGGTTCCAGACGCTCTGGCCGGACCCGGTTCAAGGGGTGCTCGCCTTGGGGTCCACGGTAAGAGAACCGCCCGGCGAGCCAGAGGGTTGGAGGGTGCGCTTGTTGACCGGGAACGGATGGAGATCGCGTCACTCGATCCAGACGCACGGCGGTCCGCCACGATGCTGGTAGCCGGGCCCGCGGCGCTTCTCGTGGCCAAGGTCCACAAGATCGCTGAGCGCACCGGAACCCGCCGACTCAGTGACAAGGACGCGCTCGATGTCCTGCGTCTCCTGCAAGCCACCGACACCGCGACCCTCTCGGCGGGCTTCGCGATGCTCTCGGACCACGAGGTCAGCAAGGCAGTCGCCATCGAGGCGAGGTCCCAGCTCGGACCCTTGTTCGGTACACCGGAAGCTGCCGGCGTCAAGATGGCGGTCGACGCGGCTCGCTTCAGCGCGGAAGCGGATGTGATTTCTGCATCGCTCAGCGCGCTGGTGTCCGATCTTCTCGCCGCAACGGCCGGTGGCTGAGGGCAGCGCGACCAAAAGTTCGTCGGGAACCCAACGAAACAACCGACCGCCGGTTATCGGCCGCCTGACCCGGATGGCCTGGCGAGGCCGGCGCTCAGTTCGGATCGCACCCCGGAATCGCGTTCGTGCGAGAGCCGCGCGGAAAGGACGGGCCTCGCCCTTTCCCGGTCCACTTCGGCAAGCCCCCACGCGGCGTGGCCGCGGACGAGCGGTTCGGGATGGTCCAGTGCTGTCTCAAGCGCCTCGAACGCCCCGGGTCCTCCGGTGTTTCCGAGCGCCACCGCCACGTTCCGCAGAAAACCGGCATAGCCGGCCCGGCGGATGGCGCTCCGCCTGGTCCGCGCGCGGAACTCCTCGGGGGTCAACCGAAGCAGTCCGGCGAGCGTCTCCGTATGGAGGCCGTCCCGCGACGCAGCCAGCCGCGGTTCCTCGGCCTTCTCCGCGAAGCGGTTCCAGGGGCAGACGTCCTGGCAGTCGTCGCACCCGAAGATGCGGTCGCCGATCGGCTTTCGGAACTCGACCGGGATGGGGCCGCGGAGTTCGATGGTGAGATAGGAGATGCAGCGCCGGCTGTCCACGACGTAGGGCTCCACGATGGCGCCCGTAGGGCAGGCGGTCATGCAGCGGGAGCAGCTTCCACATCGGTTCGGGTGCGGATCATCCGGCGGCAGGGTCACCGGGAAGAGGATTTCCCCGAGGAAGAACCAGGAACTGCCGCGGGTGGCGATCACGTTCGAGTGCTTGCCGATCCAGCCGAGTCCGGCCCGCTCGGCATACGCCTTTTCGAGCAGGGGGCCGTGGTCCACCAGGGTCGGGATGCGCCTCCGGGCGCCCGGTGGCCGTTCCACCAGCAGGCCGGCCTCGACGCCGCGGGATTCGGCGAACGCCGCGAGGGAGCGGAGTTTCGAATCCAGCACCCGGTGGTAGTCCTCCCCCTGGGCGTACTGGGAGATCACCCCGCCCCCCGGAGGGGCAGAGGCGGGTCCGCCCGCGTAGTAGTTGAGACCGCACGCGATGACGGTCCGTTCGGGACTTTGGGCGGCTTGCGCCGGAATCCCGTTGCCGTTTCTGATGCTGGCCGCGTCGCTCCGCCGGTCGGGATCGCGGGCCATCCAGCCCATCGCTCCGTGATTTCCTCCAGCGAGCCAATCCCGGAAGCGCTGGCCGGCCTCTGGCAACCGGGGCGGGGCGAAGCCGACGGCCGAGAACCCCAGACGAAAACCCTCTTCCCGGATGGCATCCCGGAGCTTCGCGCGCTGTCCGGTGTCTCCAGCCACGCCGACAGACTACCGGAGCCAGGCGGGACCGGGAGAGCGGTTGGAGGGCGGCGACTGCCGCGCTCCGCACGCCGATGCCGGCCGGGAGGCCGGCGGTCCCGGGCCGATCAGCCACCGGATAGAGTCTCGCCCCCGAGGGATCGTGCCCATGAACGCTGAAGTGCTTTCTTCCATCCGCGGCGAGGTGACCGCGATCCAGGAGGCGGGTCTGGAGAAACGGGAACGCCTGATCGCTTCCCCTCAGGGAGCCCTGATCCGGGTGGGGGGACGTGAAGTCCTCAACTTCTGCGCCAACAACTACCTCGGTCTCGGAAACGATCCGCGGGTGCTCGCCGCCGCCCGCCGGGGCCTCGATGCGCGGGGGTTCGGACTCAGCTCGGTCCGCTTCATCTGCGGCACCCAGGACATCCACCGGGAGTTGGAGCGGAGGATCGCCGAGTTTCTGGGCACCGAGGACACCATCCTCTACAGCTCCTGCTTCGACGCGAACGGGGGCCTCTTCGAGACCATCCTTGGACCCGATGACGCCATCCTCAGCGACGAACTGAACCACGCCAGCATCATCGACGGCGTGCGTCTCTGCCGGGCCCACCGCTTCCGCTACCGGAACCGCGACATGGACGACCTCGCCGCCAAACTCGATGAGTGCTCCGGCGCGCGGCGCAAGCTGATCGCCACCGACGGGGTGTTCAGCATGGACGGGACGCTGGCGCCGCTTGATGCGATCTGCGACCTCGCCGACCGCCACCAGGCGCTCGTGATGGTGGATGACTCGCACGCCACCGGCTTCATCGGAGAAACCGGGCGCGGGACACCGGAGCGGTTCGGGGTCTCCGAGCGGGTGGACATCATCACCTCCACGCTCGGGAAGGCCCTCGGCGGCGCCGCCGGAGGGTTCACTTCCGGAAGGGGTGAAATCGTGGCGCTGCTCCGCCAACGGAGCCGCCCCTATCTCTTCTCGAACACCCTGGCTCCCGCCATCGTCTCGGCGGCCATCGAGGTCGTATTACTCCTTTCGACCACCGAAGAACCCCGACAACGCCTGCGACGGAATACCCGGCGGTTCCGGGAGGCGATGACCGCGGCCGGGTTCAACATTCGCTCCGGGGAACACCCCATCGTTCCGGTCATGCTTGGCGACGCCCGTCTCGCGTCCGGCATGGCCGACGATCTGCTCGAACGGGGGATCTACGTGATCGGTTTCAGCTTCCCCGTCGTTCCCCAGGGAAAGGCTCGGATCCGGGTGCAATTGTCCGCCGCCCACAACGACGAGCAGGTGGACCGGGCGATCGGCGCGTTCACGGAATGCGGCCGCGCCCGCGGCGTTATCTGACCGACGCGGCAGGGGATGAGCCAGCCGCGCGAGCCGGTCGTCCTCGCCTTCAGCGGCGGGAAGGACAGCTCGCTTTCGCTCCACGCGCTGCGGAACGACGATCGGTTCGAGGTTGCTGCGCTGGTGACGACCGTGACCGAGGGGTACGACCGAATCAGCATGCACGGGGTCCGGCGGTCCCTGCTCCGCGAGCAGGCTGCTTCGATCGGACTCCCGCTCACCGAGGTTACGATCCCGCCGCGGGCTTCCAACAGGGTCTATGAGCGGGCCATGGGCGAGGCGTTTACCAAGCTGCGAACGAGCGGAATCCGGCACGTGGCGTTTGGTGACATCTTCCTCGAGGACGTGCGGGACTACCGCCTGCGTCAGCTCGGCGAGCTGGGGCTCGAGGGCGTGTTCCCGCTCTGGGGGCGCCCGACGGACCGGCTGGCTCGCTCGTTCGTGGACGGCGGGTTCCGCGCCCGGATCGTCTGCCTGGATCCGGCGGTACTCGATGTCTCGTTCGCGGGGAGGGAGTTCGACGACGGCTTGTTGGCCGACCTTCCGGACAGGGTGGATCCCTGTGGGGAAAACGGCGAGTTCCACACCTTCGTGTTCGACGGTCCCATCTTTCGCCGGCCGCTCGCGGTTTCGGTCGGCGAGGTGGTGCAGCGCGACGGCTTTTGTTTTTGCGATTTGCTGCCGGTAGCGGGGGCCGAAGCGACTGGTACCCTGCGAGGACCGAATCCGTGAGGAGATCCATGACTTCCATACGCCTTCCCGCCCTGTTCGCGCTCCTGGCGCTCAGCGTCGCGGTCCGCCTCGCGCCGTATGTCTTCGGTGCGCACCATGTCGATCCGGGGTCCATGGCGTATCCGTGGAACTTCTCTCCCATTCTCGCGCTCTCGCTCTTCGGCGGGGCGTTGTACGCGTCCCGGCGTTTGGTCTATCTGGTTCCCCTCGCCACGTATCTGCTCGGGGACCTCGGGATCTGGTTCCTGACCGGGCGTGCCGACTGGGCCCTCTACGGAGGGCAGCCCTTCGTGTATCTGGCGGTTGCGCTCGTCGCCGCGTGCGGCTTCCTGATGCGTGGGCGCCGGTCCTGGGGGAGGTTCGCAGCCTCGGGCACGCTCGCGGCGGTGGGCTTTTTCGTGGTCACGAACTTCGCGGTGTGGGCTTTCGGCGGCGGGCTCCGGTATCCGCTGACGGCCGCCGGGCTGATCGACTGCTACGTGCAGGCGATCCCGTTCTTCCGGAACAGCCTGATCAGCATGGCGGTCTTCCTGCCGCTGCTCTTCAGCCCGGTGACGCTCCGCGACCGGTCGCTGATCCCCCGCTGGCAGCCTGCTTCCCTCCGAAACTAGACGGGTCGCATGGGCGAGCCGCGAATTGTTTCGCTGATCGCCAGCGCGACCGAAATCGTCACGGCGCTCGGCCTGGAGGACCGCCTCGTCGGGCGCTCGCACGAGTGTGACTTCCCGCCGTCCGTTCTGAGCCTTCCCGTCTGTTCTTCGTCCAAGGTGGACGCCAGCGCCTTGAGCCGCGCCATCGATCGCCAGGTCCGGGAGATCGTGGGGGACGCGCTGTCGGTGTACCGGGTGGATGGCCGGCTGCTCGACGAACTCGCCCCCACCGTGATCGTTACCCAGACCCAGTGCGAGGTGTGCGCCGTGAGCCTCCGGGACGTCGAGGAGGCGGTCTGCGAGGTGGTGCGTTCGAAACCGCAGATCGTGTCCCTGGCGCCCATGTCGCTCGGCGATGTGTTCGATGACGTACAGGCGGTAGCCGAGGCGCTCGGTGTGCCGGATCGGGGGACCGGTCTCGTCGAACACCTGAAGGAACGGCTCGAAGCAATTCGAGCCCGGAGCAGGGCGCTGGAACAGCGCCCCCGGATCGCCTGTGTCGAGTGGATCGACCCGCCGATGTACGCCGGAAACTGGGTGCCCGAACTCGTGGAGATCGCCGGCGGACAAGTCATGGCGGGAGAGCCGGGCCGGCATTCCGGATACTTTGGGTTCGAGGAGCTCCTGTCCGGGGACCCGGACGTGGTAGCCGTGATGCCGTGCGGCTTCGACATTCCCCGTACCCGGATCGAAATGCCGGCCCTTGCCTCGCAACCAGGCTGGGAAGAGCTCACGGCAGTCCGGAGCGGCCGCGTCTTCCTCACCGACGGCAACCAGTACTTCAACCGTCCGGGCCCCCGCGTTGTGGAATCTGCCGAAATCCTTGCCGAGCTACTCCATCCGGGGGAGTTCGATTTCGGGCATCGAGGCTCGGGATGGGTGCCGTGGACCGACGAATCTGACTGAGGCGCCGTCCGGTTCGACGCCGGGCAGGAGTTCCGGGGGCCTTTGCGACGCCTGCCGCTACGCCCGACTGGTGGTGTCGCGCCGAACGCGCTTCACGCTCTGCGAGCGTTCGTTCACCGAGACTCCGTATCCACGGTATCCCCGCCTGCCGGTGCGGAGCTGCGACGGGTTCGTTCCCATCGAGCCCCCGTCCAAGTTGCGGCCCGGCACTCCATCTGCGGAAGTCGGCGATTAGGGCCGGTCCCCCGGCGTGCGCTGCCGCCGCCTGGTAGACGCCTTAACAGCCTGTGGTGAAACCCAGGCGGCCCAGTTCTCCCGGTGGGGGCTCCTCCCTCACGCGCCTTGTCAGCCGGGCCCCCACCGGGAGAACTGGCCCCACCGGGAGAACTGGGCCTCACCGGCCTCGGCGCTCACCCGGGTTCCACCACAGGCTGTTGAGACCCCCGGGGGATGTACCCGGCGATTGGAAACGGGTTTGCCACCCTTCCATAGATGACAGATCATTCATGATCTGATATACTACACATCATATCGAATGAGTATGGAGTATATAGATTATGGCTCTTCCTCTCACTGATCGCGCTGGCGTCGCCCTGTCGCGCGCCATGGACCTTGCTGCCGAACGCCGTAACCCCGAAGTCACCCCCGAACATCTGCTCGCGGCTCTGTTGGAGGACAGCCCGGACGGGCTCGTCCCGGGGCTGCTGCGTCGGCTCGATATTGAGCCGGCGGCGCTGAAGCGCCAGGTGGACGCCGCTCTCGCTGCACTCCCGGTGCAGCGCTATTCGGGAGAGGGCAGACCGCCGGCATCGAGAGATCTCGCGAAGGTGCTCCACGCTGCCTCCGACGAAGGGAAGAAGTTCGGAGATGAATTCCTGAGCGTCGAACACCTCGTGCTCGCCCTGGTCTCCGGGAAAACGGAGGCGGCCCGGGTGCTCCGGTCCGCCGGGGTGGAGCGGAGCGCACTCGAGTCGGCGATCCGCTCGGTCCGTGGGTCGGCCCGGGTCACGAGCCCTACTCCGGAGAGCGTCTATGAGCCCCTCGAGAAATACGGCCGCGACCTGACGGCCCTCGCACGCGCCGACAAGCTCGACCCCGTCATCGGCCGCGACGACGAGATCCGGCGGGTCATGCAGATCCTTTCCCGGCGCACCAAGAACAACCCGGTTCTCCTCGGCGAACCGGGAGTCGGGAAGACGGCCATCGCCGAAGGCCTGGCTCTCCGCATCGTGAAGGGTGACGTACCCGAAGGGCTCCGCGACCGGCAGGTCGTAGCTCTCGACCTGGGAGCGCTCATCGCCGGCGCGAAGTTCCGGGGTGAGTTCGAAGAGAGGCTGAAGGCGGTCCTCGGGGCGGTTCAGAAATCGGACGGAAGGATCATCCTCTTCATTGATGAATTGCATACCGTCGTTGGGGCCGGAAAGGCCGACGGCGCCATGGACGCTTCCAATCTGCTCAAGCCGACGCTCGCCCGGGGGGACCTTCACTGCATTGGAGCGACCACCCTGGACGAGTACCGCCAGCACATCGAAAAGGATGCCGCGCTCGAACGGCGGTTCCAGACCGTTCTCGTGGGTGAGCCATCGGTCTCCGACACCGTCACCATCCTGCGCGGCCTCAAGGAGCGCTACGAGGTCCACCACGGCGTCCGGATTCAGGATGGCGCGCTCCTGGCCGCGGCGTCCATGTCCAGCCGCTACATCTCCGGCCGCTTCCTGCCCGACAAGGCAATCGACCTGGTGGATGAAGCCGCTGCCCGCCTGCGCACCGAGATGGACAGCCTGCCTACCGGCCTTGACGAGGTCGAACGAAGGCTGTTGTCACTTCAGATCGAACGTGAGGCGCTGAAGAAGGAAAAGGACGACGGTTCCCGCAAACGACTTGCGGACCTCGAGCGACGAATCGCGGATCTCGAAGAGGAGGCGCGCGCCCTCCGCACCCAGTGGCAGAGCGAGAAAGCGCAGCTCCTCGAGGTGCGGAAATTGCGCGAGCGGATCGAAGAGGCAAGCCTCCAAATGGAGCGTGCGGAGCGCGAGCAGGATCTCGGCCGGGCGGCCGAACTCCGTTTCGGGACGATCGGGGAATTGAGACGCGAACTCGCTGCCGCCGAAGCGCAGCTCGGTGGGCAGGACGGTCGTCTCCTTCGCGAGGAGGTGGACGCCTCCGACGTGGCCTCGGTGGTTTCGCACTGGACGGGGATCCCGGTGGACCGACTGCTCGAAGGCGAGCGCGAAAAACTGCTGCGGCTGGGAGATCTGATCCACCGCCGGGTCATCGGCCAGGACGAAGGGGTACGGGCGGTGGCCGACGCGGTGGTCCGCGCCCGCGCCGGCGTTCAGGATCCGGATCGACCGCTGGGCGTTTTTCTCTTCGCGGGCCCCACCGGGGTGGGAAAGACGGAACTCGCGCGGGCGCTCGCCGCGGAACTGTTCGACGACGAGCGCGCCATGGTGCGTCTGGACATGAGCGAGTACACCGAAAAGCACTCCGTTTCCCGGCTGACCGGGGCGCCCCCCGGATATGTCGGCTTCGAAGAGGGTGGCCAGTTGA
Organism: Candidatus Marinacidobacterium sp.; assembly: GCA_965250045.1. Taxonomy (GTDB): domain Bacteria; phylum Acidobacteriota; class Vicinamibacteria; order Marinacidobacterales; family Marinacidobacteraceae; genus Marinacidobacterium. The sequence continues at coordinate 219,557 of OZ252286.1, read as the reverse complement.
CGGAGGCGGTGCGCCGCCGTCCGTTCGCGGTCGTCCTGCTGGATGAGATCGAGAAGGCGCACCCCCAGGTGCGCACCGTGCTGCTACAGGTGCTCGACGACGGCCGGCTCACCGATTCCCACGGCCGCCTGGTGAACTTCCGGAACACGGTTCTCATCATGACGTCGAACGTGGGAAGCGGCCGCGTCCTGGCGCTGGCCGAGGCCGGGCGCGGCTATGAGGACATGAAGCGGGAGGTCGTCTCGGAGCTTCGCCGGGAGTTTCCGCCCGAGTTCCTGAACCGGGTGGACGAGACCGTCGTGTTCCAGAGCCTCAGCCGAGACCAGGTGTCGGAGATCGTGAACCTTCAACTGGACCGGTTGCGGACGCGCCTCGGGGATCAGGCTCTCTCCCTGGACGTGACCGGCGGCGCCCTTCGGGCCCTCGCCGCCGAGGGATACGACCCGCTCTACGGTGCCCGTCCGGTCCGAAGGGTGATCCAGCAGCGGGTCGAGACTCCCGCTGCCCGGTTGATCCTTCGTGGCGCTCTTCCGCCTGGAGCCGGCCTCGACGTGCGGACGGACGCGGCCGGAATGATTGAAGTGGTGGGATCGGAGGTGGCTGCAAGACCCGCTCCGGCTCCGGTCTAGCGGGGAGATCCCGCCGTCACGCGCTCCGCGCGAGCCGCTTTACGAACCGCCAGCCCATAATCGCGCCGATGACCCCGGCGAGGGCGCTCCCGAGGGCCTGGGCATAGACCACTCCGGGGCCGTCAAGGGAAAGGAGAATCACCCGCCCACCCCGAGTCCCGACCAGGAGAAGCAGCATCGCCGGAATGGCCAGGGCCGCCCGGGACCAGTTGAGCATCGTGGCCCAAACGGGATGACCAAGGTTGTTGAAGGCGGCCGCCGCCACGTAGGCCCCCCCCGCCAGGACGAACCCTCCGGCCCCCAGCCGGCAGAACGCGCGGACGATTCGAGCCCCTTCCCCCGATATGCCGAACGCCCAGACTACGGCGTCGGCCGCGATCCACAGGACGGCCCACGCCGCTAGTGCGTAGAGGATGCCAAAACCGATGCTGTCCCGGAAGGTGGTCTCCAGGCGGTGCAGTTTTCGGGCGCCGTAGTTCTGGCCGAAGATGCCCCCCACCGCGACCGACAGGGCGATGATGCCCGAGAATCCCAGCACGACCAGTCTCGTCACCACCGACCAACCAGCGACCGCACTCTCACCGAAGCGCCCCACCCAGGCCGTCAGCAAGAGGAAGGCCGCAGGTGTGGACAGTTGGGCGAGCGCCGCCGGAACTCCGATCGCAAGGATCGCGCGCAGATCGCGCCACGCTCCGGCCAGGCGGAGCGGTGCGGCGAGGTCATGGACCCGGATCACGAAATGAAGTCCAACCAGCGCCGTGACGACGCGGGCGAGGACCAGCACCCAGGCGGCGCCGTCCACCCCGAATCCCAATCCCAGGATCACCAACGGATCCAGGACGAGGGCTACCGCGCCCGCGACCATGGTCACCATCAGGGCCCGGCGGGCGTCGCCCTCGGCCCGGAGAATGGCGGCGCTGCTGATGCCGAGGCCCGTCATCGGCAGCGACGGAAGGATCCAGGCCAGGTAGCGACTGGCCACTTCGGTGACCGGGCCCGCTTCCATCAGCAGGACGACCGCTTCGCGGCGGAAGGCGAACGCCACCGCCGCGATGACGGTAAGGGTCAGGAAGGAAAAGGTGAGGCACGAGGTGGCCCGGCTTCTCGCGAGATCCCGGTCGCGTGCTCCCAGCGCCCGGCTGACGAGAGCGGCCGCGGCGATGGAGAGGCCGATCGCCACGGCACTCACGAAGTGCTGGATGAAAGACGCGAGCCCGACCCCTGCAACGAGACGCACGTCGCGGAGCAGCGAGACATAAAAGAGCGTCAGGAAGTCCACCAGGAACAGGAACATGAACCCGACGGAGGCGGTCGTGGTCATGACCACCACATGGCGCATGGTCGAGCCGGTGGTGAATCGACCCTCGCTGCTCTGCGGCACTGGAACAGCTCTATGCGAAGTTGATTCGGCGAGCGCGGGTCATCGGAAGGCCCGATAGGCCCGGTAGCCGACCTGGCAGAGAACGCGCCGGAGCCCAGCCTGACTCAGGCGTGGTGGCAGCGGAGGCAGTAACGCACCGATGGCCAGGTCCCGTGCTGCCGCCGCCGTACGCTGTGCGATCGCGTCCCGGAGGCGCAGTTGCCGTCCCGGGACCTCTTCCAGCTGCGCTGCCACGATTACCGGCAAGATAAGGCAGGCGAGCAGGGTTTCGCGGTAGAGCCGCCAACAGCGCGCGAACGTGAAGTCCCGCGTGCCCAGGCTGCGAACGGTGTCGTGATACTCCCGCAAGGTGTCCCTCTCGATCGCGCGGCGAACTTCACTCGAAACGCTTCCTGCGAAGAAGTAGGCAACGTCGTAGAGACCATTCGAGACCCCGCAATTCTGCCAATCCACCACTGCGAAGCCGTCTTCTTCGCCGAAGAACATGTTGTCGAGACGGTAGTCGCCGTGTACGAAGGTTTTCGGTTCCCGAGCCAGCTGACCAAAGTGATCGACCAGTCGAAGCCCGTACTCTTCCGCCAGGTCTTGCATCTCTTCGGACCACGAGTCCGAGAGGAGCCGTAGAGCCCGCGGCAAACTCAACAGATAGGAGACTTGCAGGCCCATCCAGACTTGCGGCGCCAGTGTTTCGTCGAAACCCGAGCCGGTCAGAGGTTCGACCCGATCCCAGTACTTCCCGTGGAGTCTGGCCACCGCCCGCACGGCGCGCCTCACCTGCGCGGGGCTCGCGCCATCGACCTGACCGGCGGTGGTCATGCTGCGGAGATCCTCGAGAATGAGCACGAAACGGTGGGTTCGGGCCTCGAAAGCACCATAGAGAAGGGCAGGGGAGCGAATGGGAGATTCGGATGCCATACGCCGGTAGTACCGATACTCACGCTGATACAACTCCCACCGGCGGCCGAGTTTGCGATTCGCGGGCTTATCGCTGGGCAGCTTCACGATCACGCTTTCCGGCGGCCTGGAATTCTGTGCGAAGGTCAGTTCACACCGGAGAATTTCCGCCATCAGTCCGACTCCCTCCCCGATGGCCTCACAGGCCATGCGACGGATCGGAGGGCAATCTGTTCGGCCGCCGGCCACCAGAGCCCCGTGCAGCCACTCGGCCGTCAGGCTGTCCGCCCCCTCGGGGATCCCAGGGTAGGACATCCTTCAGGTTTTACTCCGCTTCGTACTCTTCCGCGCGGTGCATGTCGAAGTCACCGTGATCGGGGTTTTCCGGGAAGCGGCGGAATTCGGCGTGGCAGCGGTAGCAGACCGTGACATTTCCCAACCGGCGGTAGATGAGGAAGTCGAGCAGCGCGACGGAGGCGAACACCACGAACGCTCCGGGAAAGTCCCAGAGCGCGTACGCGACGGTGGAGAGGGCGATTGCGCTCAGGACCACCGCGCAACCGATCTGCTGGGGAACGTCCTTTTTCCGATACAGCTCGCGATTCCCGCACTGCGGACAGGAGGCAAAGGCGGCGCCGTCCGAGAGATCCGCCGCCGCCACTGGGGGATTCCGGTGGCCGCAGTGCTGGCACCGATCGTCATCCGGCTGGAACGGAGGGTTCCAGGTGGAGTAGCGGTCGCAGGCGTCGCAGTAGAAGCCGACCTCGGGCGCTCGTTTGCCCAATCTCGTCGCCCCGCTCAGCAGCCTGTGGTGGAACCCGCGTGAGCGCCGAGGCCGGCGAGGCCCAGTTCTCCCGGTGGGGCCAGTTCTCCCGGTGGGGGCCCGGCTGACAAGGCGCGTGAGGGAGGAGCCCCCACCGGGAGAACTGGCCCGGGTGTATTTCGACCGAAACGCAACGCAGAACGCAGCGAAGCGGAGTGGTTCAGCCGGGATGGATCGCCGGTTGAACGCCGCGTGGGTTTCACTACAGGCTGTTAGCCTCTTTGCGGGCTCGGATTGGTCAGGCGCACCGGGAGACGATGGCCTCGAGCGCGGAGGAGATCTCCTCCCGGGTGTTGAAGAAGTGGACGGAAAGCCGCAAGTCCCGGTCGCCGCGGACCGGCGAGGCCAGGATCCCATCCTCCCGGCCGAGACCTCGATAGAGGACCACGGGGTCGCAGCCTTCCGGTAGCCGGACCACCAGGATTCCCGAGCGGTCGGCCGGATCTTCGGGCGATGCGACCTCGAGTTCCGGTGTCCGCCGAACTGCGTCGATGCCGTAGCTCACGAGGTCCTGGATCCGGGCGAGGATGCGTTCAAGGCCGATGTCTTCCATCCATTGCACGGCCTGCCCGAAGCCGTAGAAATCGGCCAGTGCCCGCGTCCCGAACTCGTAGCGGGCGGCGCTTGGCAGCAGCGTGTAGTTCCCTTCGTAGTCCATGGTCTCGTGGCTGTGTGCTCCCGCCCAACTCAGGTGAACTTCGTCGAGCACCGCCCGCCGGACGAAGAGCGCTCCGGTGCCCTTGGGTCCCAGGAGCCACTTGTGTCCGCAGGTCGAGTAGCAATCGCAGCCGAGCGCGCTGAAATCGGTAGCCACACAGCCGGGTCCCTGAGCCCCGTCAAGGTGATAGCGGACGCCCCGGGCGCGGAGGAGCTCCGCGAGCCGCGCGGAATCTTCGGTGCGGAGCGTTCGGCCGTTGTTCCGGGAAACGTGGCTGAGGCTGACCACCCGGGTCTTGGGGGAGAGCTGTTCCCGAACCTCCGCCACGAAATCCGTGCCGGGACTGAGGTCGATCTCCCGAATCACGATCCCGAAGCGGTCTCGAAGGACGTACCAGGGAAAGACGTTTGCCGGGTGTTCGGTATTCGAAATGACAACTTCGTCTCGGGAACGCCAATCGAGACTCCAGGCGAGAATGGAAATCCCTTCCGAGGTGGAGTGGGTGAGCGCGACCTCGTCCTCGCCCGCGCCGAACACCCGTGCAAGCCGGGAACGGAGATCCGGCTCGATCCGCCCCATCACCTCGGCAATCTCGACGGCAGCGGGACTCCGGTTTTGAAAGTCCAGCCGGGCCCCCACATCCTCGACCACGGAACGCGGTGAGGGGCCGATGCCGCCGGTTTGAAAGTAAGGACTCGCGGTAGCTGCCGGGACTTCTTCCCGGGCCCTGCGCACCCAATCCGGCAGTTCTTCGCGGGCTCCGGGCTCCTGTGGCTCTCCGGCGGCGAGACGACCCACCGGAAGAATGGGCAACAGCGCGAGACCGGGAACGCCTGCCAACAGACGGCGGCGGGAAAGGCTTCGAGTCGGGAACCTTGTTGGTGGGGCGCTTCGAGTATCCACTACGTCCTCCGCCTCAGACCAGTCGGCCGCCGGTCACCACCTCCAGGAAAGCTGCGGTGAGTTCGCCGAAGAGAACCAGAATGAGCGCTACGTAGAGTAGTCCGGTCGCCGACTGCGTCGACCGAATCCGCACGGTGTTCCGAATCATGACGGCCAGGACGGCCGGGAAGAGGAGCCCGGTCAGAACCCGAAATCCGAAGAAGAGAGCCGGGGTCGAATAGATCACATCGGAGAGATCGGCGATGCGCAACTCCGCAACCCCTCCGTAGATCAGCGCGCTGATCGCAACACCGATGCGAAGTCCGGCGGCGCCGCTGAACAGGCTGGATCCGACCGACAGCGGTCGGATCGAGAGTGAAGTCTCCACCAGATACCAGTGCCCGAGGAGCATCGTGGCGGTGACAACCCCGAGGAGCGCGGCCCCCGACAGGTTGGCGGCGACCGCCAACCCGGACAGATCCGGGGCTTGCAGAGGCGGCAGAAGCGCTCCGAGGAAGCCAATCCCCACCATACAACCCGCGAGGGCTCGGGGACGGGCTCCGAACCGGGGAACGGTGACCGCCAGAAGGATGGCGCCGGCCAGCAGGAGCGCCCAGAACGGGGCTTCCGGGAGGCTTCGTCCGGCAAGGAGCCCGAGGGCCATTGCCACCGCGGCCCCGCGTGCCACCAGCCGGAGGTAGCCCTCCGGAACCCGATGTGCCCCGTGGATGATTCCCGCGGCCAGGAGGCTCCCCGCCGCGAGGCGCGCGGTCAGAACGGCGATGGTGGCGCCGATCACGGTCCGGCGCCCGGCCGCGCCTCGGACCTTCGGAACACCAGGCGGCCGTTACCGCAACTCGGGGTGGAATCGGAACCAGTCTCCCCGGTGCAGGCGATGGCGGAGCTCGTCGAGTGTCGGACTGCGGCGCGAAGCGCCCAAGGGGAGGGGTTTCCCCTCCTCACAACAGCTGGCGGGGCGCATCGCGTAGTGACCCGCGCCACCACTCCGGGAGGCAAGCGCTCCGCGGCCCGGGAATTCCACAGATTCGGCGTGTCTTTCGTCGTGGGGGGATGCGGGGCGTCTTCCCCCACGGACGCTCAGACCTGGAAGGATTCTCCGCAGCCGCAGCTCGAGACTGCGTTGGGATTGTTGAAGCGGAACCCGGCTCCCATGATGTCTTCGACGTAGTCGATTTCGGTTCCCTGCAGATAGGGCAGGCTGCGCTCGTCGATCAGCATCCGGACTCCATTCTGCTCGATGACCTGGTCGCCCGTCCGGGACTCATCGTCGATGGCCAGCTGGTACTGGAAGCCGGAGCACCCTCCGCCGACCACGCGAACCCGTAGAAGGGCGTTCGGACGATCGTGCTTTGCGAGGAACTCGGCGACCTTGGTAACGGCTACATCCGTCAAGTTGAGCATGAGGTTCACTCCTTTGTAAATCAAGCCGGTAGGTGGCTGATCAAGCATACGGATTCTAGCGGTCCGGGACGAACCCGTCGTGCTGGCGATTAGACTTCCCGCCCTTCGCATGAACTCTGCTGCCAACCGTACTCCGACCATCGATCTCCACTCCCATTCCACCGAATCGGATGGAGTCCTCTCACCGCGTTCAGCCGTCGAGGCCGCGGCACGGGACGGGGTGACCGTGCTGGCGTTGACCGACCACGACACCATGACGGGAATCGCGACCGCCCGGGTCGCTGCCGCGGGGTGTGGGATCGAGTTGGTTCCCGGAGTCGAGGTCAGTTGCCAGTGGGGACAGGAGTCGGTCCATCTGTTGGGTCTCTTCGTGGATCCCGAGGATCGGGCGCTGACCGCACTCTTTGAGGAGGTTTGCGCCGGCCGCCGGGAAAGGATCTCCGAAACGTGCAAGCAGCTCACGGCCGCGGGCGTCCCGCTCCTCTTCGAGGAGGTCGCCGCGATGTCCACTGGTCGCTCGCTTGGTCGTCCCCACGTGGCGGATGCGCTGATTCGGAAAGGGGTGGTCCGGAACCGGGCGGAAGCTTTCGACAAGTATCTCGGTGATGGGCAAATCGGGCACGTGCGGTACGGCTGGAAAATCGAGGTCGCGGAGGCGGCGAAGATGTTGCACGCCGCGGGGGGAATCAGCTCCGTCGCGCACCCGAAATATCTCGACGACCAATCCGCACTTCCTTCCATGCTCCGGGAGACCGGGGTCCGGGCGCTCGAGGCGTACCACGTCGAGCAGGATAAGGACGAGCGCGAGCACTATCTCAAGGTGGCGGACTCGCTGGGCCTTATGGTGAGCGGCGGTTCGGACTTCCACGAGGCGAAGCATGGAAGGCGGTTCGGCTCGGATCTTCCCCCGGAGCGTTACGAAGAGCTTCGCGCCGCCGCCGGGTGACGTTGAGCGGCGAACCCAAGGTTCGCCGCAATTTGTTTCTTGCGCGGTCGGCTGGGTGCTGTTGGTACGGGAACGCCGGTCTTCATTCAGACCGGCACCGCTGGCCATAGGCCAGCGAAACGCGTAGCGCACAGCACTTGGATGGCCTTGCGCGGCTGCGGCGCCCGCCGGCAGCCGAGCCTTGCCATCCGTCCGAGGGCGGTCCTGGCTGGGACTGTGATGCGGGTGACCGCGATCTCCGGTCGCGCTAAGAGACCTGTACGAGCACCATCCCGTTCTCGATTCGGACCGGATAGGTGGGCACGCAGGAGTTCGGGTTCACCGGAGAGCAGCCGGTGATGAGATCAAACTGCCACAGGTGCCACGGGCAGACAACGATGCCGTTCCTGATGCGGCCAAGGTGAAGCGGTCCGCCGCGATGGGGACACGTTTCGCTCAGAGCGTAGATCCGGTTCTCGTACCAAAAGACGGCGATCCGCTGGTCGCCCACATCGACGGCGATCGCGGATTCCGTCTTGAGCTCGGCGAGTCCGCATACGGCATGTTCGATAGGCCCCATTACGACGGCTCACAGCGTAGTCCGACGGGATCGCTGGCCGCTTTCAGAACCTCACCTCCGGCGGCGCGAGCCGCGGCGACGACGGCTGGCCGCTTCTCGGGGGGAGCGATGGCGATCATGGTTCCGCCGCCGCCGGCGCCGCAGGCCTTGACTGCCCGGGCTCCCGCACGCAGCATCGTGCGGCTCAAACGTTCGATCGTCGCGGTGGTCACCATTTCCGACAGCGCCCGCCGGGCGCCCCACTCAAGGTCGAGCATCTCCGCGACCCGGTCCCAGTCCCGCTTGAGCAGTGCGGCCCGCATTCCGAAGGCCGCCTCGGCGATCACCTCGATGCCCCGGACCGTGGCGGGCTCCCCGGCGAAGATTCGTTCCAGCACGCTTCCGTTGGGATCCGCAGAAGAATGCGCCTCACCGGTGAATACCAGGACGAAGCGGTTTTCGAGTGGATCGGTCGCGCCCTCCAGCCAGGGAAGGGATTCCGATCGGGGCTCCGGACTCTCCCAGTGATGCACCCGCGCCCCTCCGAGCCCGGCGGCAAACTGATCCTGGGCTCCGGTGGCGGTCCTCAGAATCCGGACTTCGGTGTCCATCACGATCCGGACGAGTTGCGGGATGGTCCAACCGGTATCGCATATCCGGTTCAGGGCGCCCGCGATCGCCATGCCCAACGAAGATGATCCTCCGAGACCCGAGCCCGGCGGAGCCGAGGTCTCGAAACGAACCTCGAGAGGACCGGAATCCTGGAAGAAATCCAGGAGTCGGCCAGCCAGGGCAGCGAAGGGGTGGCGAAAGAACGCCTCCGGCGAATCGGCGGACAGGTCAAGTCCGCGCTGCTGGCTCACCACCCGGTATCGGGGTGCGCGAGTGACAGTGGCACGAGCCCGGAGGCTGATGGCTACGTTGACGGTTGCGGCTCGAGGCACCAGCAGGCCGACCGGCCAGATGTCGAGAGTGCCGCCCGCCAGATCCACCCGCGTCGGCGCGGAAAACGTGACGGATTCGCTCAGAACGTAACCCCGATGGCCGTAACCCATCGGTTCACGGGTTCCTCGTGGAACTCCCTTTGTAGTTGAAGTTCCAGATGGAGCCTCCCGACCTCGAATCCGCCGAACGCCATTCCGGCGGGCGCCGCTCCGGTCTCGGCATCACCGCCGAGCCGGGTCGCGATCCCCGCTCCTCCGCCCAGGTAGACGCTGAACCCCGGAAGGGGCAGCATTCCCATTCTTCCCGTGACGAAGGCTCGCACCGGGTATTCGCGACCTGAGTCCTCGGTCTCGATTCCCGTTCCGCTCTGAATCAGGCTGCCGACTTCGAAGGGAAGCAACGGAAAATCGAAGTTGTAGCCGGCACCGAAAACCCATTCCTCTCTCTCGCCCCTCGACTCTCCGCCCGAACCGACCTGGATCATGGGTTGCCCGTAGGCCGTCCCGCCGAAGATCAGGACGCTGGCGACCATGACCGCCCGTACCAGGAAACGCTCTGACACGCGGCGAGTATATTGACCTCCCGCTGTCTCGCCGCGCGGAAGCTTGCCCCCCACGATCGAACCTCAGACCCTCCCCGACCGGATCGCTGCCCGCCTCGCGCTTCGTTCTCCGCGGCGTCTCGACCGGGCGTTGCGGGCGGCAGCGGTGCTCGTCCCGCTGGTCCCCCGGGAAGGCGACTACGGATTGGTGCTTACCCGCCGCGCCTCGGATCTCCGCCGTCAGCCGGGGGAGGTTGCGTTCCCCGGAGGAATGATCGATCCCGAAGACCCGTCCGAATTGGCGGCTGCCCTGCGGGAGGGACATGAGGAAATCGGGCTCGATCCTGCGGGCGTGCGGGTTCTCGGCAGGCTCGACGATCGACGCACCGTACAGGGGTTTCGGCTGGTCCCCTTCGTAGTCGTGATCCCTTCCTCGGCAGTCCTTAGAGCCGGCTCCGAGGTGGATGCGGTCTTCGAGGTTCCGTTCCGGACGCTCCTGCTCCCGGGCTGCGAGACCACCGAGGTTCAGCGCGCGGCAAGGGTCGGGGGCGCGGTTGGTACATCCCGTGTCGTTTTTCGGTACCACTACCGCGACCACGACATCTGGGGCCTGACGGCCCGCATCATCAGGGATCTGCTGGACGTCCTCTAACCGGAAGGCGGCACGCGCGCGGGTCTCGATCTTCAAACCCCACGAAGGCGGGATGGCGGAGGTGCCCTGCGGGCGTCAGCTCCAAGTACTCGACCGAAGCCACCAGGAGGGGCCTCACGTAGCGGATGTGCCCTTCCCCGGTGGGTTCGAAACCCGGGGGAGGCGGGCATTCGAGGCTCGCAAGCTGCCGCGCCAGCTCGATCCGCGTGGCGTCGTCGAGTCCGCTACCCACATTCCCGAGCCAAACCGGCCCCTCCGGCCCGAACGCCCCAACAACCAGCGAACGTACCGGCCCTCCCGGTTTCCGGTGGAGGGTGCCGAAGACCACACAACTCAACCGGGGACGGACCTTGATCTTCAGCCAGTCTTCGCTGCGCTCGCCGATGCGGTACGGACTCTGGAGCCGCTTGGCGACCATCCCTTCCATATTCCGCTCGCGCATCGCGGCGAAGAAGCGGAGACCGTCGCCAACCACGAGCGGATTCGCAAAGATTCGGCCTTCCGAACGGGGAAGCAGAGCGCTCAAGGCCCGCCGCCGTTCGACAAGCGGGGCGGCGGTAAGCGCTTTGCCATCGCGGTGGAGCAGGTCGAAGGCAACGAACCATGCGGGGGCACTCGTCGCGGCCCGCCGAATCGCGGTCTCCGACCGGATCCGATTGCGCTCCATGACCAGCGGAAAACTGGAGCGGTCCCCGTCCAGGACCACGATTTCCCCGTCGATGACCCCGGCCCCGGGAAGTTCGGACAGGGCCGCCGCGAGTTCCGGGAACTGGGGGGTCTGGTCGCGGAGACTTCGCGCCTGGAGCCGGACCACCGGCCCGAAGAACGCGATCGAACGAAGACCATCCCATTTGGCGTCGAACAGGTGATCCGGGGAGTCGAACGGGCGCCCCACGCCAGCGAGCATGGGCTTCACCCCGCGCGCGAGCCAGTGGGGCGGGAGTATCGGTTGACCTCCCGGGGGTGTGGGCGACTCCGCGCCGCCGGGTTCCGGATTCGAGTCGGTCAGCTTGCCCGCCGCTCCTCGCCGGGCGCTGGATCACCTGCGCCCAGTCCTTCGGACTCGATCCGCGCAAGGCTCGATTTCAAGGCATCCATGAGGTTGACAACCCGCCGCGGCTCAACGCTTGGAGTAGTCACCAGTTCCTCGCCGCGACTCTTGGCCTCCACGAGCTCCAAGAAGCGCTTCCGATAGCCGTCCTTGAAAGCGCTCAGGTCAAACGGCCGCGCATAGGAGTCCAGTAGCTGCCGGGCCATCGCGGTCTCCGCGGCGTTCGGTTCCCTCGTGGCCGGCAGGTCGTCGATATCAGACACCTGCCGCACCTCGTCCTCATAGTGCAGAAAGGACATCAGGAACACGCCTTCGGAGGGCCGAACCGCCACCACTTTTTCCTTGCCGCTGAGCACGACCTGGGCGATGGCCACCCGCTTCGACGCCTGCATCGCCTTGAGGATGGTGTGGAACGGCCCGGCCGCGACCTCACCCGCCGGCGCCAGGTAGTAGGAGCCGTGGTAGTAGAGCGGATTGATCTCCGATTCCTCGACGAACTGGACGATGTCCAGCGTTCTGAGTGAGGGGAGCTGCAGGGTGGAGAGGTCCTCCTCCTGGATCAGGACGTACTGATCCTTCGCGAGTTCATAGCCGCGAACGATCTCGTCCCGTTCGAGATCCTGCTCACAGGAGGAGCAGCGCTTCTGCAACCGCACCCGGGCCTTGCACTCCTTGTGCAACTGGTTCATCGCGACCGTTTTCGTCCGGGCCGCCGGGTAGGCTCGCACCGGTACGAGCACGAGGGCCAACTTGAGGTTGCCCTGCCAGGTGGGTCGCATCCTTTCGTTCCGCGGGAGAAGGAAGTCTAGTGCCCCTTCCGGTTAACCGCCTGTGGACGAAGAGGCGTGAGTACCGAGCGCGGCGATTTTGTCCACACGCCGTCAAGGTGCCCCAGGTCTTCGGTTTTCTGAATTCAGGGTTCGGATTGGGATACACTGCCGCACGTCCGGGGTGCGCCCGGATGCGGCAACGCTCCGGCGCGCGACTCCTTTGGTTGTTCGGTTTCCCGGCAGCCTTCCGTGGATTCCCCAAAGCAAAGTCTGGCCGTCCCCCTGCCCGCACCGTGAGGCGGCTCTTGTCCCGAAGAATCGCCTGATGTCCAATAAAACGGCGCTCGCTGAAGAAGTTGCCCCCAGCGAGGTCGAGCCAGAGCGCATCGTCAACGACCTGACCATCCAGGTCGCCACCGTAAACGGCTCCGGAAGCCAGTCGGCAAACCTCGTCCTGCTGCGGGCGCTGTTCCGCATGGGAATTCCGGTCGGCGGGAAGAACCTGTTCCCGTCCAACATCGCGGGATTGCCGACCTGGTTCACGATTCGCGCGAACCGGGACGGCTGGATTGCCCGGAAGCGGAACGTGGAGTACCTGGTCGCGCTCAATCCCCAGACCGCTATCCGGGATGTCGAGTCCCTCAACCCCGGCAGCGCCGTGGTCTACGAAGAAAGCCTGCGCCTGGAGCGCCGCCGCGACGACCTGGTGTTCTACCCGGCGCCCTTTCACGAGTTGGCCGCGGAGGTGACCCGCGAAGTTCGATTGCGCAAGCTCCTCGCGAACATGATCTATGTCGGATTGCTGGCAGAACTCCTTTCGATCGACATCGAGGAGATTTTCGGAGCCATAGACAGCCAGTTCCGGCGCAAGAAGGCGGCGGTCGAGTTGAACCGCCGGGCGGTGGAGATTGGAATCCGCCACGCCCGCGAGAACCTGGTCAAGCGGGACCCCTTCACTCTCGAGCGCATGGACAAGAACCGCGGCAAGATCCTCATCGACGGAAACGCCGCAGCCGCGCTCGGCGCCATGTTTGGTGGAGTGAGCGTCGCGACCTGGTATCCCATCACTCCCTCCTCCAGCGTCGTCGAACAACTCACGGGATTCCTCAAGCGTTACCGGAAGGACTCGGACGGCAAGGCGACGTACGCGGTTGTTCAGGCCGAGGACGAATTGGCGGCCGTCGGGATGGCGCTTGCCGCCGGCTGGGCCGGAACCCGGGCCATGACCGCCACTTCGGGCCCGGGGATCTCTCTGATGTCCGAGTTCGTCGGGCTCGGCTACTACGCCGAGATTCCCCTGGTCATCTGGAACATCCAGCGGGTGGGCCCCTCGACCGGTCTGCCGACGCGAACGGCCCAAGGAGACATTCTCTCCACCTACACCCTCTCCCACGGAGACACGAAACACGTCTGCCTGATTCCTGCCTCGACTCGGGAATGCTTCGAGTTCGGCTGGAAGGCCTTCGATCTCGCCGAGCGGCTCCAGACGCCTGTTTTCGTGCTCTCCGATCTGGACCTCGGGATGAACATCTGGGGTACCGCGCCCTTCGAGTATCCGGATCGTCCGATGGACCGCGGCAAGGTGCTCACCCGCGAGGATCTGGAACGCCTGGGATCCTTCCAGCGCTACGCGGATGTGGACGGCGACGCCATCCCGTATCGGACGCTTCCGGGCACGGATCACCCCGGTGCCGCCTATTTCACGAGGGGCAGCGGACACGACGAGAGCGCGGAATACACCGAGAACGAAGAGGCCTACGTCCGGATCATGACCCGGCTCGACCGGAAGTTCGAAACGGCGCGAGAGATGGTTCCACCGCCCGTTCTGGACCAGACGGATTCTCCGAGCCCACTCGGCATCATCGGCTTTGGTTCGTCCGATCCGGCCATCGAAGAAGCCCGGACCCGGCTTCGTGAGGATGCGGCCATCGAGATGGACTACCTGCGTCTTCGGGCGCTGCCTCTCTCCCCCTCCGTGCTCGACTTCATCACCTCGCGGCAGCGAGTAGTGGTCCTGGATCAAAACCGCGACGGACAGATGCTCCAGCTTCTTCGTGCCGAATACGGCGACCGGATTCCGCAGGGAGTGCTCCGGAGCCTGCGTCACTTCAGCGGCCACCCCATGGATGCGCAAACCATCGTCGACTACGTGACCGAAATGGAGATCGGCGCCGCTTGAGCAGCCTATGGACAAAGTCACGCGGCGTTCAAGCGGCGATGCATCCCGGCTGAACCGCTTCGCTCATCGTTGCGCTTCGGTCGAAATACACTCGGTATTCCTCCCTCGCGCGCCTTGTCACCCGGGCGCCTCGCCGCTCTCGGCGCTCACGCGACTTTGCCCATAGGCTACTAGCTGCCGGGAGTTCCCTGATGCCTATTCCAGATGCCTCTTCCCGACCCCGCCGGGTCAACCGGTTGGGTCTCACACCCTCCGACTACAAGGGCAAGCCGTCCACCCTGTGCAAGGGGTGCGGCCACGATGCGATTTCCAGCCAACTGATTCGCGCGTTATTCGAGTCCGACGTTCGTCCGCACCAGGTTGCCAAGCTCTCGGGAATTGGCTGCTCCTCCAAGACGCCGGCGTACTTCCTGAATCACAGTCACGGCTTCAACGCGGTCCACGGGCGCATGCCGTCGGTCGCGACCGGGGCGGTGCTTGCCAACCGCCAGCTGGTGGCGATCGGCGTGTCCGGCGATGGCGATACTGCCTCAATCGGGATTGGCCAGTTCGTGCATCTGGTGCGGCGCAACCTGCCCCTGATTTACATCGTCGAGAACAACGGGGTGTACGGCCTGACCAAGGGGCAGTTCTCGGCGACCGCCGACGAAGACGCGGCGCTCCGTTCCGGTGAGGTGAACAAGCTGCCCAGCATCGATCTGTGCGGCATGGCAATCGAGCTCGGAGCCACCTACGTGGCCCGCTCCTTCGCGGGGGATCCGAAACAGCTCGTCGCCCTGCTGCGTGGAGCGCTCGCCCACAACGGCACGGCGGTACTTGACATCCTGAGTCCTTGCGTCACGTTCAACAACCACGCGGGCTCGACCAAGAGCTACACCTGGGGCAAGGACAACGAAGAGCCGATCCACATCGTCGATTTCGTGCCCGCGATGGATGAGATCGAAGTCGAATACGAGGAAGGTACCGATCAGGAGGTCCAGCTTCACGACGGGTCCTGGGTTCGGCTCAGGAAGTTGGAGCGGGAGTACGATCCGACGGATCGGCGCGCCGCCCGGGAGCTCCTGCTAGAGGCCAACGACAAGAACCTTTTCCTGACCGGGCTGCTCTATCTCGACACCACCAAGCGCACCTTCCTCGACAGCCTTGAAATGTGCGACGAGCCGCTCGCGCTGCTCAACGAGGAACAACTTCGTCCGCCCCCCGAGGTTCTCGACGAGGTCGTCGCTTCGTATCGTTAGCGTTCCGAGCCGCTCCCGGGGCATCCCCCGTCGGAGGCCGCGAATAAAGTAGCGTGAGCAACCGCGCCCCAACCAGAAGGCGGGGCGTCGCCGCTCGACTTTGTCCGCGGGTTGTGAGGCCCGCAGGAGGTTCGGAATGACGTCATCCCACCAGCACTTCCGTCCCCGGGGAGCCGCCTTCTTGAAGGGCGCGGCAACCGCCCTCGGATTCGCAGTCCTGTTGGCGGCAACGTCCGCCGCTCAAAGTCGCTTCACGATCGACGACGCTCTCGGGGTTGCCTCCGTCTCCGACCCCCAGCTTTCGCCGGACGGTGAGTTCGTTGTCTATGTCGTGTCCCGAATCGATCTTGAGGTGAACAAGTCCGAGAGCCGAATTCATGGTGTTCCCTTCACGGGCGGCGATACGGCGCCGCTGACCCGGGCCGGGCGTTCCGCCTCCCATCCGCGGTTCAGCCCAAACGGGTCGTACCTGGCCTTCCTGAGTTCGGGCGACGGGGACAAGTCCCAGATCTGGCTCCTGCCGCTCACCGGTGGCGAAGCGCGAGTCCTGTCGAACCTTCCCGGCGGCGTGTCCTCCTTCTCCTGGGCCCCGGACGGGAGCGCGTTGGCCGCGGTTTCCATGGATCCGGGTCCGAACGAGCCGGAGGAGGGGGAGGATCCGGAACCGGTCCCGCTGGTGATTGACCGCCGACAGTTCAAGCGGGACGGACGGGGGTATCTCGACGACCGGCGCCGGCACATTTACCTCGTGGATGCGTCCGACGGTTCCCACGCGCAACGGACCTTCGGCCCGTCCGATGATGGCTCCCCGGTGTTCTCGCCGGACAGTACCGAGATCGCGTTCGTGAGCGTCCGCCCGCCCGAGGGAGACCCGGACGCCACTGACAATTCGGACATCTTCCTGGTTCCGCGGAACGGGGACCGCAGCACGGAGCCGGTGCGGCTGACGAGCAACCTGGGGCCGGATCGCTCTCCGGTGTTCAGCCCGGACGGGCGCTGGCTCGCCCATACCGGGAACCGCAAGCCCGAACTGATCTGGTACGCCACCGAGCATCTGTACGTCCTGAACCGGGCCACGGATGAGATCGTCCACGTTGCCGCCGCGCTCGACCGGAACCTTTCGAGCCCCCGCTTTGGTGGCGACGGCACCGCCGTGTTCGCCCTGCTCGAGGATTCGGGCAACCAGCACCTGGCGTCGTTCCCCTTGTCCGAGGAGGCGACGGCCGACCGCGTGATCGCGGGCGAAAGGGTGGTTCGGGACATTGACGTGGTGGGGGACCGGGTGGTCGCGGTGGCCGCGACTACCGATCGCCCTCCCGAGCTGATCGGCTGGACGCGGGGGGGCGAGCCGCGGAGGCTGACTCGCGAGAACGACGCGCTACTCGCCGAAGCGCTGCTTGCCGAGGTGGAGAGGATCACCTTCCCCAGTTCGGATGGGACCGAAGTCCAGGGCTTCGTCACCAAGCCTCCCGGGTTCGAGGAGGGGACGCGCTATCCCACGATCCTGTGGATCCACGGCGGGCCGGTCTCCCAGTTCTCGACCTCCTTCCAGTCCACCTGGCAGTTGTTCGCGGCGAACGGCTACCTCGTGGTGGCAGCCAACCCGCGCGGCTCGTCGGGCCGGGGAGAGGCGTTCTCCCACGCCATCTGGGCGGATTGGGGCAACCTCGACTACGAGGACGTGAATGCCGCGGTTGACCACGTGATCGGGCTCGGTTGGGCCGATCCGGACCGGCTCGGGGTGGGGGGATGGAGTTACGGCGGCATTCTCACCAACTACGTGATCACCAAGACGACCCGGTTCCATGCCGCAGTGAGCGGCGCCAGCGAAACCGAATACCGCGCCGCTTATGGAAACGACCACTACCAGCTCGAATGGGAACTGGAACTTGGACTTCCCTGGGAGAACCCCGAGCTCTACAACCGCCTGTCCCCGATCTCGCGCATCCATCATGTGACAACGCCGACGCTGGTCCTCTGTGGCGAGAAGGACTGGAACGTTCCGCTGAGCCAGTCGGAAAACCTCTACCAGAGCCTCAGGCGGCTCGGGGTGCCCACGCAGCTGATCATCTACCCGGGCCAGAGCCACGGGATCCGGCTTCCCTCGTTCCAGAAGGACCGGTACGAGCGCTACCTGGCCTGGTTCGAGCGGTTTCTGAAGCCCGAAACCTCTTCCACCGACCAGAGTTCCCGATAAAGGAACGGGCACCGTAAAGGCGCCCGCTCCTTAACTTAACAGCCGGTGGTGGAACCCACGCGGCGTTCGGCCGGCGATGCATCCCGGCTGAAACACTCCGCTTCGCTCCGTTCTGCATTGCGTTTCGGTCGAAATACACCAGGTATTCCTCCCTCACGCGCCTTGTCAGCCGGCCGCCTCCCCGGCCTCGGCGCTCGTGGGTTCCACCACAGGCTGTTGACCTCCTTGCCTCCGGATCAGAACCGGTAGCGCAACCCTCCGATGATCTGCCGCCGCAGCACATCGCCGAAAACGTGGTTCTGGATTTCCTGATTGAAGAGGTTGATCACCCGGACCGAGGGCTGGAAGCGGCCTTCCATCAGGTTTACCGCGAGGGTGGCGTTCACCATGGTGAAGGCTTCGGTCCAGCCATGGAACTCGGCCGTCAGCACGTCGGTCCAGTAGGCCCGATCGGTGTAGTTCAGCGACAATCCGACGTCGAAAGCGCCGACCTCGGTGTCGAGGCCGGCATTGATGCGGTGCGCCGCGGGGATGCTGATTTCGTCGGCATCCTCTTCGCCAAACCCCTCGACGACCGGTTCGGCCTGCCACGAATAGTTGAGGAAACCCCCGAAGTTGGCGCGGCGCCCGGTGAGCCCGAGTTCAACCCCGGAGTTTCGGGCCGCTGTCCGGTTGATGTAGCTGAAGCTGGCCGGAAGCTGGACGCCTGCGAGCGGGCCGAGCGCGTCGATCAGATAGGCTGGATTCCCGGCGATCGCGGCGATCGCGGGAGGCAGGGTTCCCGGAGGAAGCACAGTTCCCAGGCGCCCGATGAACTGCGCGACCTCGGAGAAAGCTTCGTTCCACCCGGGAGGCGGGTTCGCGCCGGACCAGAAGGTGTGATCGGTGAAGTCGATGCTGTCCCGCATGTCGTTGACGTAGAAGGCGGCGGTCGCGCCCATCCAATCGTTGAGCGCCCCCGACCAGCCGACTTCGTAGGCGGTAAGGGTTTCCTGGATCAGTGAGGGGTTTCCCACGACTCCGATGGGGATCGTGTAGTTGACCGGGGCCGGTAGCGCGGAATCCGGGATGTTCAGCGCACCGAAGAAGCCCCGGAACACGGGACGGAGATCGAACGTGGCTTCCTGGCCAATCAGTGTGTCGAGGAACGTGTTGCTGAGAGAAGGGGCACGGAACGCACGGTTGTAGGAGACCCGGAAGGCCTGCGTCGGCGTCGGCTTGAAGATGAGTGTGGTGCGGGGGGACAGCACGATCTTGTCCAGCACGCTGATCCGGTCCGCTCGGGATCCGACGATCCAGCGCCAGCGGTCGCTCAGGAAGATCTCGTCGTTGACGTAGAACCCCTGCTCGCTGCGGCCGTCACCCTCGGGGGCGAGAGTGAAGTCGAGGGTGATGTAGCGGGCGCTGGCGCCGTAACTCAAAAGATGCCGCCCACCCAGAAATCTCGTGTCCTTCAGGCCGATGTCGTACGTGCTCGAGTTCATCCGGCCGTCGAGCGGTCGCCCCGAGGGATCCCGGGACAGGATCGAGTTGAATCCGGCCGAGGTGCGGTTGAAGAAGGCTCCGATTTCCATCGAGCCCCGCAGGTACTGGACGCGGCCGTATGACATGCCGGTCCCCGGCTGGATATTGAAGGGGCCGATACCGGAGTGGAGGACGCCCTGGCTCCCGCCGTAGCCGCCGGAGAACCGGAAGCCACTCTCGCCGTCGGCAGCGTCCCAGTCGGCCCGGAAATCCAGTTTGGGCATCCGGGCCGTCACTCCCTGGATGGGGGGGTACAGCGTGCCGGTCCCGTTCCGGATCTCACCGAACGGCCGGGGAAGGGGGTCCTGATGGGTAAAGCTGACGGTCGCGCGGTAGGCGAAGCGATCGTTCACCGCCTGCGCGTGGGTCAGGGAGCCCATGAGCTGGTTTCCCGCGTCCATCGGGTTGCCGGTGACGCTCCGGTCGAACGTGCCGAACCGGAGGTTCAGCGTCGTCCCGAGAGCGTCCCGCGGCGTCTTGGTGATCAGGTTCACCACGCCGCTCATGGCGTTCGCTCCCCAGACGGCCGAAGCCGGCCCGTTCACCACCTCGATCCGCTCCAGGTCGTCCAGCCCCACCGAGAGGAAGTCCCAGCTGGTGAAGCCGAAGAAGTCCTGGTACACGGAGCGGCCATCGACCAGGACGAGTTGGGCCGTGGCAAGCGCCCCGGAGGAGCCGCGGCTCGTGACGCTGTAGTTCGTGTTGGAGAGCTGGGTCACATTGACCCCCGGAGCCTGGCGGAGCAGGTCGCCGAAGTTGCTGGCGGCCTGGGTCTCGATCACCTCGCTGGAGATCACCGCGATCGCGGCCGGGGCGTTCACGATCTCCTGCTCGACACGGGAGGCCGATACCACGACCTGTTCGCTGAAGCGCGGGAGGATGTCCGTGGGTTGCTGTGTTTCTTCCGATTCTTCCTGTTGCTCCTGGGTCTCCTGCTCCTCCTGTTCCTGATGCGCTGTGCCCGCGGCGCCGGGCTGAGCGGCAAGGAGGAAGAAAGCGACGGCGGCCGCAAAGGGCCAGTGGTAGTCGAGGACGGCTCGCTTCACGTTCACAAGAGGCCTCCCTCAGTCCATGCGACACCGTGGCGGCTACCCAGAGCAGCCTGCCGCCGCCGCCGCACCCATTGTAGGTGGAGAAGGGCGGGGAGGCGTGGGCTAATGGGCCCCGAGGCGCCGCGCCAAGCTTTCGTCCCCGGCGGCTTACCCAAGCGCCTCGGACCGCCGGGTCGGTTCGACCGGTTTCTGAAGTCCGAAACCTCTTTCACCGACCAGGGTTTCCGATAGGGAACGGGGGCGGAAACCGGCGCCCGCTCCCGATCTGCTCGCGCCCGGATCAGAACCGGTAGCGCAACCCCCCGATGACTTGCCGCCGCAGCACGTCCCCAAAGATGTGGTTCTGGATTTCCTGATTGAGAAGGTTGATTACCCGGACCGAGGGCTGGATCTGGCCCTCCATCAGGTTTACCGCCAGGGTGGCATTGACCATGGTGAAGGCTTCGGTCCAGCCGTGGAACTCCGCTGTCAGGACATCGGTCCAGTAGGCGCGGTCCGTGTAGTTCAGCGACAAACCGAGATCAACGGCGCCGAACTCGGTGTCGAGGCCGGCATTGAGGCGGTGCGCCGCCGGGATGCTGATTTCATCGGCATCCTCTTCGCCGAACCCCTCGACGACCGGTTCTGCCTGCCACGAGTAGTTGAGGAAACCCCCGAAGTTGCCGCGGCGGCCGGTGAGGCCGAGTTCAAATCCGGAATTCCTAGCCGACGCGCGGTTGATGTAGCTGAACGAGGCCGGGAGCTGGACGCCCGCGAGTCCGCCCAGGGCGTCGATCAGGGTTCCGGGATTTACCGCAATCGCCGCGATCGCCGGCGGCAGGGTTCCGGGAGGGAGTACGGCCCCCAGTCGTCCGATGAAGTCCCCGACCTCGGAGAACGCTTCGTTCCATCCGGGAGGCGGGTTCTCGCCGGACCAGAATGTGTGATCGGTGAAGTCGATGCTGTCCCGCATGTCGTTGAGGTAGAAGGCGGCGCTCGCGCCCATCCAGTCGTTGAGCGCCCCCGACCAGCCGACTTCGTAGGCGGTAAGGGTTTCCTGGAGAAGTGAGGGGTTGCCCACGACTCCGATGGGGATCGTGTAGTTGACCGGCGCTGGTAGTGCGGAATCCGGGATGTTCAGCGCACCGAAGAAGCCTCGGAACACGGGACGGAGATCGAACGTGGCTTCTTGGCCAATCAGCACGTCGATGAACGTGTTGCTGAGCGACGGGGCGCGGAACGCGCGGTTGTAGGAGACCCGGAAAGACTGGGTGGGCGTTGGTTTGAAGATGAGCGTCGTCCGGGGAGACAGCACCATCTTGTCGAAGATGCTGATCCGGTCCGCTCGGGTTCCGACAATCCAGCGCCAACGGTCGCTCAGGAAGATCTCGTCGTTCACGTAGAGCCCCTGTTCGCTTCGTCCGTCTCCGAGGGGGGCGAGGGTGAAGTCGAGGGTGACGAAGCGGGCGCGGGCGCCATAGCTGAAGAGATGGCGCCCGCCCAGAAACCTCGTGTCCTTGAGGCTGACGTCGTAGGTGCGCGTGTTGATCCGACCGCCGAGCAACTCCCCGGTGGGGGTCCGCGAGAGCAGCGAGTTGAAGCCGGCGGAGGTTCGGTTGAAGAAGGCCCCGATTTCCATGGAGCCGCGCATGTACTGGACCCGGCCATACGACATGTTCGCCCCCGACTGGACATTGAACGGACCGATCCCGGAGTGGAGGATTCCCTGGCTCCCCCCGTAGCCGCCGGAGAATCGGAATCCGCCCTGGCCGTCGGGCGCGTCCCAATCGGCCCGGACATCCAGCTTGGGCATCCTGGCGGCAACCCCCGACAGCGGGGGGTAGGGGGTGCCGGTACCGTTCGGGATCTCGCCGAACGGGCGGGGAAGCGGGTCCTGATGGGTGAAGCTGACGGTCGCGCGGTACGCGAAGCGATCGTTCACGGCCTGTGCGTGGGTCAGGGAGCCCATGAGCTGGTTACCCGCGTCCATCGGGTTGCCGGTGACGTCGCGGTCGAACGCGCCGAACCGGAGGTTCAGCGTCGTTCCGAGAGCGTCCCGCGGCGCCTTGGTGATCAGGTTCACCACGCCGCTCATGGCGTTCGCGCCCCAGACGGCCGAAGCCGGCCCGTTCACTACCTCGATCCGCTCCAGGTCGTCCAGCCCCACCGAGAGAAAGTCCCAACTGGTGAAGCCGAAGAAGTCCTGATACACCGAGCGGCCATCGACCAGGACGAGCTGCGACGTTGCCATTGCGCCGGACGAGCCGCGGCTGGTGACGCTGTAGTTGGTGTTGGAGAGCTGCGTCACGTTGACCCCCGGGGCCTGGCGCAGCAGGTCGCCGAAGTTGCTGGCCGCCTGGGTTTCGATCACCTCGCGGGAGATCACCGCGATCGCGGCCGGGGCGTTCACGATCTCCTGCTCGACCCGGGAGGCCGATACCACGACCTGGTCGCTGAAGCGCGGGAGGATGTCCGTGGGTTGCTGTGTTTCTTCCGATTCTTCCTGTTGCTCCCGGGCCTCCTGCTCCTCCTGTTCCTGATGCGCTACCCCCGCGGCGCCGGGCTGAGGCGCAGCGAGGAAGAGAGCGAGGGCGGCCGCAAAGGGCCACCGGTAGTCGAGGACGGCTCGCTTCACGTTCACAAGAGGCTTCCTTCAGTCCGTGGCGGCCAAGACCGCACCGCGTTGCGAGGCAGTTCGGCGCCGCCAGCCCACCGATTGTAGCGGGAGAAGAGTCAACAGCCTGTAGCGGAACCCACGCGGCCCAGTTCTCCCGGTGGGGGCTCCTCCCTCACGCGCCTTGTCAGCCGGACGTCACGCGGGTTCCACTACCGGCTGTTAAGGAATCTTCCGGCCGCTGAGCCCTCCTGCGCGGTGCCGGTGTGCGACTCCGGCAGCTATCCTAAGCGCTTCGGACGGCCTGGTCGGCCGCTCCGGAGATACCCCTCCCAAGAGACATGTCCCAACTCGACCAGAAGCAGGTTCTGGAAATCCTCGCCCCGATCCGGAACCGGGAATTCGGAGGCGACAGCATCGTGTCCCTGGGCCAGGTCGCGGACATCCGCATCTGCCGGCCCATCGTCAGCGTTGCGGTGGCGCTGCCAAACGTAGGGAGTGAAGTCGGCGGTGAGATCCGGGAGCAGGTCCGTGAGGCTCTTCTCCGGTTGCCGGGAGTCGAACGGGCGGAGGTGTCGCTCCGGACCGAAGTAAGCGCCTCTCCGACATCGCGGGTGCAGCAGGACGCCGGCCCGCCGTCCGGCCCCCCTGGGCCGCGTGCCCCAATGCCGGATCCTACGAAGCCCGACGGCGTCCAGAACGTGGTGGCCATCGCGTCCGGCAAGGGCGGGGTAGGGAAGAGCACCGTCTCGGCGAACCTGGCGGTTGCCCTGGCAGCGGATGGCGCGCGCGTCGGCCTCCTGGATGCCGACGTCTATGGGCCTTCGCAAACGACCATGTTCGGGATGGACGACCGGCCTGACACCGACGAACACCGCCGACTCTTGCCACATGAGGCTCATGGTGTCCGGTTCATCTCCATGGGGATGCTGTCCTCCAAGGAGACTCCGGTGATCTGGCGGGGCCCGATGGCTTCGCGGCTCGTCCAGCAATTCTTCTCGGGTGTGGTCTGGGGAGAGTTGGACTACCTGCTGGTGGACCTTCCCCCGGGCACCGGGGACGTTCAACTCACGGTCGCCCAGACTGCGGCGCTCGCCGGAGCCGTCATCGTCACCACGCCTCAGGCGGTGGCCCGGACAATCGCCGAAAAAGGACTACGGATGTTCCAGCCGGTGCGCGTGCCCGTGCTGGGTGTGATCGAGAACATGAGTTCATTTGCCTGTCCGCATTGCGGAGAGACGACAAACATCTTCTCCACCGGTGGTGGAGAAGAGGTGGCGCAGGATCTTGGACTGCCTTTCCTGGGAGGCGTGCCGCTCGATCCCCGGGTGGTCGTCGCAGGAGACGAAGGGACTCCTACCGTCGTGCGCGATCCCGGGAGTCCGGCCGCTGTCGCCTTCCGGGAGATCGCCCGGAAAGTCGCGCTCGAGGTGGCGCGCTCCAACCAGGCCGAGCGCGGCGGGATAGCCGAATCGGTTCGTGTGGAAGGGGACGCGGTCGTGGTCCGCTGGCACGATGGCCGCGAGGATCGTCTCGGTTTCGACCACCTGCGGAACCACTGTCCCTGTGCCACCTGCGTGGACGAGCGGAGTGGCAAGCGCCGGTCCCTCACCCTCCTGTTGCCTACCAACTTTGCTCCCAGGAAACTCGTCCCGGTCGGCAACTACGGCGTCCAGATCCACTGGAACGACGGGCACGAGACGGGGATTTACAGCCATTACCTCCTTCGGCGGCTGGCAAAACAGCAAGAAGAGGCTCCGAGCCCCGTCGGCTGAGGTAGGCGCCCCGGTTCCAACCCGTCCTGCTCCGGGGTCTCAGTGCGGCTCTCGCCGCACTTCGGAAGCCCGGCGCGGAGCGCCGGGTCTTCCGGGCCGCTCGACCTAGCCGGAACTTCACGGGCTGGATTCGAGTAAGGGGCTTGATTTCAAAGGGATAGCGTGGATCAGCCTGTCAAGTTACTGGCAACAAACTTGTGGGGGTCGATATCGAGGAGGTTGAATGCCTTTTGCTGCAGCGGGGTGGGGCGAGCGAGCATGGGGAAGGCGGCGTCGGGGCTGGCAGGCAGGGTGACCTCGTTGAGGGTGAGGGTGGCGAGATGGTCGAGCAGAGTGCGGAAGCTGTGAACGGGGAAGCCGTCGGGAGTTCGGCGGGTGTCGGCCTTGGCGCGTTGGGAGATCCGAGCGGGCTCGACGGGGGAGTTGCGTGCGGCCCGGGCGGCGGGGCGGTCGTCGTCCTCGAACAACAGCGGGGCGAGGCGGCGGCGCATGTGCCACTGGACGTAGTAGGCGAGCATGCAGAGGAAGACGTGGGCGCGCACATGGTCCGGGGTATAGACGAAGACGGGGCGCACCTTGAGGAGGCTCTTGATGGAGCGGAACGCGTGTTCGACCCGGGAAAGGGTTTTGTAGGCGTCGACGGCGGCGGCGCTGTCGATGGTGTCGGCGCCGAGGCTGGTGCGGACGACGTAGATGCCGTCGAGCTGGGCTTCGGCGGCGATGCGGTCGTGGCGCCGGGTCCAGGTGAGCGAGTCGTCGGCAACGGTGATGTCGAAGTGCTTTTCGACTTTCTTGCGGTTGGCGTCGCGGCCGACCCGACGGTTGATGTCGTCGCTTCCGCGCAGCCGGGAGTGCCGGATCGCGCCGGCGATCTCGTCGAGGATCTTTTCGGTGGCGCGCAACAGGTCTTCGCGCTTCCGGGCGCGTTTCTCGCGCAGTCGCGGGTTGAGACAGACGAGGAGGCGCTCGCCGGGGAAGTCGGGGCTGGTGATTTCGGCGACCGCGTCGGGGAGCAGTTCCCCGGGGCGCAGCAGCGGTGCAGGGGCCTGCTGCGGGGTTTTGAGGAGTTTGCGGATCCCCTGGGTGGTCAGGGCTGAGATCCAGTCGAGGCCGGCTGGCTGCAGATCCTCGCGGATCCGGGCGGTGGTGACCATGCCGCGGTCGCCGACCAGGGCCACCCGGTCGATCCGGAATCGGCGGCGGATCCTTTGGACTTGGGAGGCCACGGTGGTGGGATCGGCGGTGTTGCCGGGGAAGACTTCGACTGCCACCGGACAGCCGTCGGGGGAACACAGGAGGCCGAAGACCAGTTGCTGGCGGTCTTTCTTGCCGTCGCGGCTGTAGCCGAAGCGGGCGAGGGGACAATGGCGCCCTTCGAGATAGCTGGAGGTGACGTCGTAGAGGACCATGGCGCCGCCGGTGAGGTGGCGGTTGGCGAGGCTCTTTTCGATCCAGGGCTGGCGGAGCAGCAGCCAGTCGAGCATGTCGAGGACTTCGTTGCCGTGGACCTTGCCGAGGCCGAGAAGGGGTCCGAGGCTGGAGTCGGCGGTCTCGGGGGAGAGGCGGCGTGCGGTGGCGAGTTTGGAATCGGGAGCGTGGACGCGGGCGGCGACGGCGGCGAGGGCGAGGTCTCGCCGGCGGCTGGGGTTGCGGTGCAGGATGCGCTCCAGCCCGAGTTTCTGGCAGGTGCCGAGGATGGCGGCGACGTGACCGTGGGGGAGGGCGCGGCGAATGGAGACGGCGCGGTCGAGGCTTTCGAAGGCGACACCGCCCCGGACGACGGTGCGGATGCCCTCGATGAGGGCGGGGGGCAACTTGGAGAGGTTTGCGATGGTGCGTCGTCGGATGCGCTTTCCCTCGCGCCAGGCCTGGCGGAGGAGGATGGCGGGAGGGCTGCTGCGGTTAGGGATGGAGTCGACGTGGAAGGACATGGGAGGCTCCGCGATACATGGCAACATCATACTGCCTGATTATCCCAAGATCAAGCGATAAATCGGATCCTCAGGCGAACTGGAACATGGCAACACAAATCCCGTTCACAAACCAGGCCCGGCGTGGCAAAGCCACGCCCCATCAACGACTTATGGACGCTTCCGGTTTAGAACGGGGGATGAAGTTCCGCCTAGGAGCCTGCGTCGCAGGAGTTGTGGGGATGGGGCGTAGATACGTTCGGAACCAAGCCGGCATCCGGGTTGGGGAGTAATCTCGGCGCCAGCAACCGGTTGGGGGTGGCCGAAACGGCACCAATGCGGCGTATTTCCGGTTGGAACCCGCTGCGAGCGGTCTCGGGGTGTGCCATCAGGCGGTTCTCAGCGCTCCGATCCGCTTGATGTTCAAGGCCAGGCACACCAGGTTCCACTCGGCCTGCACTTTCGCCAGACCCCGGAAGCTGAAGCGGCGAAAACCCAGCACCTCCTTGATCCAGCCGTTCGGCGCTTCGGACAACCACTTCCGTCGGGCGTAGCGAGCCCGGCCCGCCTCCGTCTCCAGCTTCTTCTTCATCCGATCCGTCGCCGGGCGTGTCGCCGGATCCACCGCCGCCTGCTTCTTCCCCTCCCGGCCCAGCGCCACGTACCCCGCAATGCCGCGCTCCTCCAACTCCCGAAGGTTCGCCTCGCTGACATATCCCGCATCCGCCAGAACCTCCTCCGGCTTCGCTCTCAGGGTCTCCTCCACCGCGTCCAGCATGGGAAGCAACTGCTCCACATCGTTGGCTCCCGCTCCCACGCTCGCCCCCACCACGATCTGGTTCTCGTCATCTACCGCCGTCTGCGCGTTGTAGCTCTGCTGAAATCCCTCCGTGCTCGTCTTCATGATCCGGCTCTGGGGGTCCGTGAAGTTGCTCTGCGCCTTCGGTTCCGGCTCCCCATACGGGCGCTTGTAGGGTCTCCCGCCTTTCGCCGGGCGATCCTGCCCCGGCTGCCGGCCCCGCTCGTCGTCCGCCCGCCGCTGCGCCGCCTCCAACCGCTCCCGCGCCGCCTCGATCGCCTTCAGCCGATCCTCCCGCCGCCGCAGCTCCGCCGGCAACGCCTCCCCCCGCACCTCCTTCCCAAAGCGCCGATCCTCCTCCTCATCCACCCGCGCCGCCCGCGCCGTCAACTCCTCGATCTCCTCCCGAAGCCGCGCCTCCTCCCGCAACATCCGGTCGTAACTCATCGCCTTCCGCTTGCTCGCGTTCGCCCGGACCTTCGTCCCGTCGATCGAAAGCGTCCCCAACCGAACCAGCCCCATCTCTCGCGACGTCCGAACCACCTCCAAAAACAACGCCTGAAAGTGCCGCAGATGACGCCGCCGGAACTCACAGATCGTCCGATGCTGCGGAAAGTTCCCCGCCGCCAGCATCCGAAACGCAACGTCCTCCTCCAACTTCCGCGCAATCCTCCGAGAAGAAAAAACCCCCGTCGCATACCCGTAGATCAACACCTTCACCATCATCGTCGGCGAATACGGCGCGTTCCGACGGCCGTCCCCCTCATACCGCGCGTAAAACGCCGCAAGGTTCAGCTTGTCCACCACGTCGCTCACCTGGTGCGCCAGGTGCCCCTCCGGAACCCAGTCCTTCAGCTTCACCGGCATCAACAGAATCTGATCCGGCTGGTAAGCACGAAACCTCGTCGGCATCACCCGTCTCCTCAACCACGGCTCCCAACAACGGAAACCGTCATAAAACACACTATATCAAAGACTTATACGCACATTATCCCCCCCATCACAACCCGCCCCCAACTCGAATCCGTCAACGTAACGACTTTCTGCGGCGCAGACTCCTAGCGGGACACCCGGGATCCGCGCTGGACCTCGATGACTCCGGGGACGGTCTGAAGGAGGCGTGAGATGGCGCCGACTTCCTTGGCGTTTTGAACCGCAACCGTGACGTAGATTGCGCCGCGCTCAGCGTCGTCGGCGGTGCCTTCGAAGGCCCGGATGTCGGTGTCAGCCTCGGCGATGATCTTCGTGATATCCGCGAGCATCCCTTTGCGGTTTTCGACCCGCACGACAAAACCGGCGTCGTACCGGGCGCCGGTAGCTGACTTCCAGGACACCGAAACCTGTCGCTCCGGATCCCGCACCAGGTCCGCGAGGTGGCGGCACTTGGCCGCGTGGACAGCGACTCCTTTCCCCTTGGTGATGTACCCGGCGATCGCTTCTCCGGGAAGCGGAGAACAGCACCGAGCCCGGTGGACCAGGATGTCGTTTTGCCCGCTGACGAGGATCT
Source organism: Candidatus Marinacidobacterium sp. (assembly GCA_965250045.1). GTDB lineage: Bacteria > Acidobacteriota > Vicinamibacteria > Marinacidobacterales > Marinacidobacteraceae > Marinacidobacterium. Next base: position 190,651 of record OZ252286.1, on the reverse strand, counting down.
GCCCCGGATCACGCCCGATGATGCGTCGGACGGCGCCCGCGAACCCTGTTCCCGCGGGGGGTTCTTTTTCGGGTGTGCGCTTGAGTTGATCGGGTGGGACCGAGTCAGCGAGGGCCCGTGCGGCCGACACCTTGCCGTAGCCAATGGCGGCGAAGAAATCGTCCAGGTTTGCGGCGCCGTGACGTTTCAGTGCATCGGCGAGCCCGGGCGCGGAGCGGACGCGTCGGAGGCTCAGGCCGTGAGCGCGCGCCTCCTTTTCGAGAAGCTTCCGGCCGATTTCAATGCTCTCCCGTTTGGCCTCGGCGTTCAACCGCGCGCGGATCTTGCTCTTGGCGCGGTTGGTGCGGGCAATCTTGAGCCAATCCTCACTCGGCAGATGGTTCTTGCGGGTGAGAATTTCGCAGATGTCCCCGTTCCGGAGCTCATAGCGAAGCGGCGCCATGGCTCCGTTCACGCGGGCTCCGATGCAGGCGTGCCCGACCTCGGTGTGGACTGCGTAGGCGAAATCGATGGGTGTTGCGCTTCGGGGAAGCGTTTTGACCTCCCCACGCGGGGTGAAGCAGTGCACGTCGTCGGGATAGAGATCGATCTTGAGGCTGCTGAGGAACTCGTGGGGATCCTTGATTTCCTTTTGCCATTCCAGAACCTGGCGCAGCCAGGCGAAGCGCTTGATGTCCTGCTCTTCGTAGCTTCCGGACGACTTGTAACTCCAATGAGCTGCGATGCCCTCTTCCGCTACCCGGTGCATGTCGGTGGTGCGGATCTGGACTTCAAAATGGGTCCCGGAGTCGGTCACCAGGCTGGTATGAAGCGACTGATAGCCGTTGGCCCGCGGCATGGCGATGAAGTCCTTGATGCGTCCCGGGATGGGTTTCCAGACGTTGTGAATCACTCCCAGCGCTGTATAGCAATGGGGCACGGTGTCGGTCACCAACCGCAGAGCGATGAAGTCGTACATCTGGTCGAGCTCGATCTGCTGCCGATGCATTTTGCGGTAGATGGAGTAGATGCTCTTCGTCCGTCCGGACAACTCGCCTGGGATTGTCTCTGCCTGCAGTTCGCGCTTCAGCGTCCGGCTGAGATCTCGAATGAAGTCCTCTGCCCATCGCTTTTTGGCTTTCACCCGAGTGTCGAGGACCCGGTAGGTTTGGGGCTCGAGGTGACGAAGCGCCAGATCCTGGAGTTCTGCTTCGATGCGGCCGATCCCGAGCCGACCCGCGATCGGGGCGTACACGTCCAGGGTCTCCGTGGCAATCCGCTGCCTCTTCTCCTCGTGGAGAAAGTCGAGCGTCCGCATGTTGTGCAGTCGGTCCGCGAGTTTGATCAAGATGACCCTGGTGTCATCCGTCATCGCGATGATCATCTTGCGGACGTTCTCCGCCTGATTGGCCTCCGCGGAACTGAACTCCACCCGGCTCAGTTTGGTGAGCCCGTCGATCACCCGGCTCACGTCCCGCCCAAAACGGCGTTCGAGGTCCTCGTTAGTGACCTGGGTGTCCTCCACCACGTCATGGAGGAGGCCGCATGCCACCGAGACGATGTCCAGTCTCAGGTCCGCGAGGATTCCAGCTACCTCGAGCGGATGGGTCAGATAGGGTTCGCCCGAGCGGCGGACCTGTCCTTGATGCGCTTGGGCCGCCACCACGTAGGCTGCCCGGAGCAGATCGAAGTCGGCGTCGGGTTGATAAGTCCGGACCCGGTCTCGAATCGTCTCGAACCGGATCATCGCTCGCCCTAACTCCCGCTTTACCCTAGCAGCATGTGGACAAAGTGGAATGAGTGCGGAGAGCGGTGAGGCCCAGTTCTCCCGGTGGGGCCGTTTCCCTCGGTGGGGACCCCGCTGACAAGGCCCGCGAGGGAGGAGCCCCCACCGGGAGAACGGGCTCGCACGACTTGTCCGCGGGCTGCTGACTGCGCAGTCAGGTTAGTCTGGGTGGTAGGCATCTGGTCCTTCCGAGGCAGACTCCAGGCTCCCGGATCTCCGTTTCCCGGATAGGGAGACAAAAAAAGCCCCGCCGACCGCGGCCGGAGCGCGCGGCCGACGGGGCCTGGAATCTATCGGGGAATCTATCGGGGTTTTGCCGTTTAGCGCTCCGGGGTTTCGACTGCGGCTTCGGCTGCCGCGGCAGCGGCCACTCTTGCTTCCTCCGCCAGTCGGTCGCGGATCGCGATGGCCCGGCTCCGGTATTCGTCGGCTTCCGCCACGAGAGCCGACGCGTTCCTGGTATCCACCTTGGCCAGTTCCCGCAGCAGCAGGTTCTTGTAGACGAGCGCATCCACGTATTCGTCGTTGCGCTCGAGCGCCGAGTCGAGTTGTTCGATCCCCAGATCAATGAACTCGCGGCGCTGACGCTCGGTCAGGTCGGGGTCGCGATAGACCTTGTCCCAGTAGTAGGTCGCGATGAGGTAGTAGCCTTCCGGGTTCTCGGGGTTGACGTCCCGGGCGCGCGCCAGCCAATCCATGGTCTCGTCAAACCGCCCGTACTTGTTCAGGAGGTTGGCGACCTGTCGGTAGGCGATTGGGTCGTCCGGATTCTTCTCGACCGGGATTTGGTACGCGGCGATGGCTTTCTCGAGAAGCGGATTCGCTTCGGGATCGTGATAACGCTCGTACACGTCGGCCAACCCGTAGTAGCGCTCCGGTGTGTCCGGATCGAGTTCGATCAGGCGATTGAAGTAATGCTCCGCCCCCTCGAGATCGTCGAGGTGGTCGCGATGGATTCCGGCGAGCTGTTCGGAGGTGTAGCGCTCGTACACCGCGATCCCTTCCTTGGACGCCGCGTCGATGCTCGGGTCCGCGAGCGCGGTTTCGATGACGTCCAGAGTGTCCTCGTACCCGTCGAGCGCCGCATCGAGATGGGCCTCGTTGTCCGGGTCGTCGAACGTCGTGGGACGGTAGAGCATGTGATGGCTGCTGGCGCTGAAGAACCGCAACGTAGTCTGGATGAGCGCATTGTCGTCGGGTGCGTTTGCGGTGGCCTCGGCGTAGTACAGGATCGCGTCCTCGTAGTCCTTCTTTCCATAGGCGTCGTTTGCCTTCCCGAAGGCCCGCATCGCCTGCAGCATGTCAACATAGTTGGCGACGTAGGCCGGAAGCGGAGAGACTGCGATGCCAATGACGAGCGCGAGAGCTACTCCGCCGGCGATACGGGCGGTTTTCTTTTGTTTCTGGTTCACGGCGTGTGATCTCCCTGGCGGCTCGAGCGGCTATTGGGCAACGATCCCGACGCGCTCGACACCGTTCCCCTTCACGATGTCCAGAACGGAGACCACATCTCCGTAGGCGAGGAAGGGGTCAGCTTTCAGAAAGATCGTCTTGTCGGCGCGGGTTTCGAAGATGTCGCGGATGCGCAGGGGAAGTTCCTCCCGCGCGACCACCTGTTTGTTGATGGTCACCTGATTGTTCGAGTCGAGGCTCAGCACCAACTGGTTCGGATCGGGCTCCGCATCGATGACTTGATCCTGGTTGTCCGGCATCTCCACGTCGTGACCCTGCTGGGTGAGCGGGGTCACAACCATGAAGATGATCAAGAGCACCAGAAGCACGTCGATGAGCGGTGTGATGTTGATGTCAGAAGTGACTCCGCCTTTGGCGAATCCTGCCATTCCCATGATGTTTTCTCCTGGGTAGTCGACCCCTTGGGGTTTGCTACTGGTCGACCCGTTCGGTGATCAGGCCGATCTCGTCGGCCCCGCCATCGCGGCAGAGCGACATGATGCCGAGCACCTCACGATAGGTGAGCCGCTCGTCCGCCTTCAGGAACAGCACCTTTTCCGTCTTGCTTGCGAATTTGGCGGCAAGGAGGCTCGGCAGTTCCTGCTGGGTGGTGGAGATGAGGTCGAGATAGATCGCCCCGTTCGCCAGGATCGCCACGTTCACGACATCGTCGCTGTCGGGGTGATCCACACCGTACTCGGCTATCGGAAGCTTGACGTCCACTCCCTTTTGCAGGAGTGGCGTCACAACCATGAAGATGATGAGCAACACCAACATGACATCCGCCAGCGGGGTCACGTTGATGTTGGCGTTTACGTCCTTGTTACCAAGACCTGCCATTCCCATGACGCGTTACTCCTTGGTTTCCCTGTCCGCCGTTACCCTCGGGGGCAGCGGAAATGGTGGGGCCCGCCGACGTCGGTACCCCGTAGCCGGAGGAGGCTTTCGGGGCATCGTCGCCAGCGGGCCATAAGAGCGGGGACTCCGACGATCCGCGTCAGCGGCGCGCCATGAAGTCGATCAGCTCGGAGGCGCCGTTGTCCATCTCGACGCCGAATCCGTCCGCCCGGTTCGTCAGGTAGTTGAAGGCCCACACGGCCGGGATGGCGACGAAGAGTCCGAAAGCAGTGGCGATGAGCGCCTCTGCGATGCCGGCCGACACCGCGCCGATTCCGCCGGATCCGGTCAGCGCCATACCGCGGAACGCGGTGATGATGCCGAGCACGGTGCCCAGGAGACCCACGAAGGGGGCCGTGGCGCCCACGGTCGCGAGCCCGGAAAGGTTGCGCCGCAGATCCATCGAGCTGATGGCGGTGGCCCGCTGGATGGCCCGGTGGGCGGCCTCCATCGTCACGTCCCTGTCCGCGCCGCCTTCTTCCGTCTGGTACTGGATTTCCTGAAGCCCGGCAAGCAGCACTTTCGCGAGGTGGCTGTTCCTGACGTCCTTGTCCTTGCTCACCTTGATGGCGGTGTCGATGTTGCCCGCCTTGAGTTCCTTGGCGATACGCACGGAGTAGCCGCGGGACTGGCCCTTGGCCTTCCGATAGGTCAGCCAGCGCTCGATCATGATCGAGAGCGAGTAAACCGACATGACGGCCATCACGCCGTTGATGAGCTTCGCGGCTGGTCCCATGTGGGACCAGATCTCAAGCAGGTCAAAAGACATTCCGTTAATCCTCCTGGGATCTAGGGCAAGAATGGTGGTGGTCCGCCACCCCGGACCGGATTGACGATCGGCATGAATTGGTTCGGCGCGATCTGGTCAATCCGCATCGGGGGCAGGGCAAAAAAGGCCTGAACGAGAATCGTAGTGTTTCTCTGTGTCAGGAAATAGGCGTTCCGGACAACATTTCCAGACGGGCGTCAGCCAAGGTTGAAGGTTACCGTCACGGTCATGACGATGGGAACCGGAACTCCGTTGAGCAGGGTGGGCTGGTATCTCCACTGCCGCACGGCATCCATCGCCGACTGGTCGAGGAGTGGAATCGAGCGGAGCACTGAGATGTTCGTCACGTTGCCGTTCGGGTCAATGATGGCCTCAAGGATCACTACTCCGGAAACCCGCGCCTGCTTGGCGATTTCCGGATATATCGGCTGCACGTACACCGTGCGGGTCGGCTCCCGAATCTCTCCGCCCACGCGGACTGGAGCGGCCTTCGGCGGCGGGGGTGGGGGTCCGGAAGGCAGCCCACCGACGATTCCGCCGATGATTCCGCCCGGAATTCCGCCTTCGACACCACCTGGAACGCCGAAGTCCACAGCGCCGCCACCGATGTCATCGGGAATGTCCACGGGAGCCACGAACTGGGGTGTGGTGTTGAGCACCGGCTTTGGAGCCGCCCGGCGCGTCGCCTTCGGCGGCGGCGGTGGCGGTGGCGGCGGTGGCGGCGGCGCCGCCGCCATGAAGGTCATGATGCCTTCCGGAGTCGGAAGGTTGACGCTAAGGATGGGGATGATGATGAACGCCACCACGAAGCCACCCTGGATCAGGAAAGAGAAGGCGAAGCTGCCCACAGAGCGTCCTGCGCTCTGATCCATTCCCGCCACTCGGAAGGTTGGTTCTCTGCTCACGGTGATCTCCTTCCTCCCCGGACCCGGCCCACCCTCAGATTGGAGGGGGAAGCGGAGAACAGCCCGGATAGCCGCCATGTCCGGAGACCGCACAGTGCGGCGGGCGACTTGCCGGGCTGCTTGGGGAAGGTGGAGAAACTAGCACTCGGCCCCCGGTATGTCAACAGAGAATAGACGCCCTAACGGACCACTCGGAGGGCCGGCACTTCGCTCGCAGGGGGACGAGCGCCATGCTCGTTTTCTCGGGCACCCGGTGGATGGAGTGAGGTGAGTACCGAGTCCCTCTTGCCGGAGAACCGGGCTGCGCAGGTGGTCCGCGGGCTGCCGGGTTTAACAGCCTGTGGTGAAACCCAGGCGGCCCAGTTCTCCCGGTGGGGGCTCCTCCCTCACGCGCCTTGTCAGCCCGGCGCCTCCCCGCTCTCGGCGCTCACCCGGGCTCCACCACAGGCGGTTAGCGCAGCGAGAAGCGGACCGCCAGATCACTGAGCGAGGCCACCGGCCGGCCGTTCCGTCTGGCGGCGCGGAACCTCCACTCCGACTCCACGACCCTGATGGCTTCCGCATCGAGTCCCGGTACGGACCGCAGGATCCGCAGTACCTCGACCGTCCCGCGTTCGGTTATCAAGGCTCGCAGCACCACGCGCCCCCGGATCCCGTCCCGGAGCGCCTCCTTCGGGAAGCGGGGGCGCGGCATGGAAAGCGCGACGGGCGGCTCGTCCGGAGGCGGGAGCACCGGATCGGCCTCCTCGCCCAGCCCGCCGATCTGTCCACCCTGAACCCCCCCGGGAATGCCACCGACTACGCCCTCCGGTTTGCCGAACTCCAACCCGTCCCAGAGTCCTTCGGGAATGCCGGTTTCGGCCCCGAACGTCGTGGGGATCTCCGCCGCTTCGAGCATCCGGAGCAGGTCGGCGCGCGCGAGCGGGGGAGCGAGTCGGCTTCGGGAGGTGTCCCGAGCCGTACTTGCCAGGTCCTCGGGATCCGGTCTCGCCATGGGATCTCCCTGGCGGAGCGCCGCTGCCGGAGGCGCGAAGAGGCGGACCCGGTACGCGTCGACCGTCGGTAACTTGTCGTTCCTTACCGCGAAGGAGGGATACAGCAGCAATACCAGGAGAGCGCCGTGCAGCGACAAACCGAGGGGCAGGGAAATTCCAAATCCGGCCGACGGAGTGTCCGCCATGCCAAGACGAATCCGTGTTCTTCCTCTGGAAAGTCCAGACGGCAACTGGCAAGAACCTCGCCGCGCGAGTCTAGCGGCCTGTCGATGAAGTTGCGTGAGCGCCGAGGCTGGTGAGGCCCGGTTCTCCCCGTGGGGGCCCGGCTGACAAGGCGCGCGAGGGAGGAGCCCCCACCGGGAGAACCGGGGCCGCGTGACTTTGTCCACCGGCCGCTAACCCGCGCGCATCCGCGGTTCGGAAGCGCAGGGGTCCGATCCCCGGCTTGAACGCCGGGAGAATCAGACCCTGACCGGGGGCGCCTGGGGCCGCTGCTGTTCCGCGGTAGCCGCCGTGCCGCCTCGTACCGAGCGCCACCACAGGACGACCGGCGAAGCGATGGCGATCGAGGAGTAGGTGCCCACGAAGACCCCGGCTACCAGCACGAACGAGAACGCACGGAGCACCTCGCCGCCCCAGACGAACAGCGCCCCTACGGCGAGCAGGGTGAGTCCTGAGGTGAGGATGGTGCGCCGGAGCGTCTGGTTGATTGCCAGGTTCACGATCTCCGGGAGCTCCAGCCGGCGGTGGATGTGGCGGTTTTCGCGGATCCGATCGAAGATGACGATCGTGTCGTTGACCGAGTAACCCACGAGCGTCATGAAAGCGGCGATCATGTTCAGACTGATCTCGTAGTCGAAGAGCGAAACGAGAGCCAGTGTTACGAGGACGTCGTGGATGACCGCGATGGTGGCGCCGACCCCGTACACCGGCTCGAATCGGAAGCCGATGTAGATGAGCATTGCGAAGAGCGCCAGGATGGTGGCGTTTCGCGCCCGCCGCCGGAGTTCTTCGCCGACCACCGGCCCCACGATTTCGGTGCTCACGGATACCAGTTCTCCCGCGGCTCCAGCCCGGAGCGCCTCGAGAATGCGGTTGGCCGTCTCGTCGATTCCGGCCTCGGGTGTTTCCTGCGCCGTGTCGCCCGGATCCTGCCCCGCCATGGCCTCGTCCATGGCCTCATCCATGGGCGCCTTTTCGACCCGGATCATGACCTGGTTCATTTCGGGCCGGTCGTAGCTCTGGATCACGGCGTTCCCGTACCCGAGGGCGGTGACGACCTCGCGTACGGCGTCGATTTCCGGAGCCTCGGCGAACTTCGCCACCACCATGGTGCCTTCGGAGAAATCGATCCCGTAGCGAAGTCCGTCCTTGCGGATGACGTCGAAAACCCCGACGGCCACCACCGCGAGGGAGATCCCCGCGAACCACCACCGGTACTTGATCCAGTTGATCCGGGTGTCGCCGAGGATGTCCATCAGGGGGCTGCTAGATGCTGAGCGCGGTGACTTGGCGCCGTCCTGCAAACACGAGGTCGAAGATGTAGCGCGACACGAACATGGCGGTGAAGACGTTGCTGATCAGTCCGATGCTGAGGGTCACCGCGAATCCCTGGACCGGTCCGGTGCCGAACTGGAAGAGGATGGCAGCGGCCACCAGGCTGGTCATGTTCGCGTCCACGATCGTCCAGAAGACGCGGGAGAACCCGACCGAGATCGCGGTCCGCGGGGGCTTGCCGGTCCGCATTTCCTCCTTGATCCGCTCGAAGATGAGGACGTTCGCGTCCACTCCCATGCCGATCGTCAGGATGACGCCGGCGATTCCGGGAAGGGTCAGGGTGGCCGCGAAGTACGCCATCGCTCCGATCAGGATGAGCAGGTTCAGTACCAGGGCGATGACGGCGTTGATCCCGGACAGTCGGTAGTAGAAGAGGATGAACAGCAGGACGCCGGCCAGACCCACCAGCGACGCGGTTACGCCGCTCCGGATCGAGTCCGCGCCGAGTGAGGGTCCTACGGTCCGTTCCTCCTGGTACTCGAGGGATGCCGGTAGTGCTCCAGCGCGCAGGACGAGCGCGAGATCGACCGCTTCATCAACCGTGAAATTCCCGGTGATCTGCCCCTGGTCGTAGATCGGGCTCTGAATGACGGGAGCGGAGACCACCAGGTCATCGAGAACGATCGCCATCTGCCGGCCCACGTTGGCGCCCGTGAACTCGCGGAACCGGGAAGCTCCCTCGGCATGCAGGCTGAACTCCACATTGGGCGTATTCGTCTGGAAGTCGATCGCCTGCCGGGCGTTTCTGAGATCACGGCCGGTGATGGCGGCGACCCGGTTCACTTGGTAGTAGCCGGTAGCGCCGGTCGGGAGCTCTGTCGGGATGTTCTCCAGCGCGCTGTTCAGCGGAGGCAGCGCCGCTTCGTCGAGAGCGGGCCCCGCCTGCACGAGCCGGAGTTCCAGCTGGGCCGTTGCCCGGATGATCTCCTTTGCCCGCGCGACGTCCTCGTAGCCCGGCAACTGCACCAGGATCTGGTCGCCGGTGCTTCCGTGGGTCGTGATGACCGGTTCTGCGACACCCAACTCGTCGACGCGTCGCCGGATGGTCTCCATCGCCTGGGTCACCGTTTGTTCGCGGACCACGATTTCTTCGCTGGGGCGCAGGCTGAACGACCAGTCGCCGCCGCCGACGCTCCTCAGATCCCAACCCGGCCAGCTGAAGGCGACAATGTCCCGGACCTCGCGGAGGCGGGAATCATCCAGATTCAGGATGGTGAGCCGTCCGAGTCCTTCCGTTTCCACGTCTGCGAAATCAATCTCCTCGTTGTCGAGGCGTTCCGCGAACTGTTCGGCAGTCTCGTCGGTCAGGACCCGCACCGCGTCCTCGGTATGCACGCGCATGACGAGGTGGATGCCGCCCCGGAGATCCAGCCCCAGCACGATGCTGTCCCGGGGCGGGTTGATCACATAGACCAGCCCCGCGACCAGCAGAAGGAGCAGGACCCCTTTGAGGCGAAGACTTCTGGCCATTCTCTCGCTGGTGGAACCGCCGCCGAGCCGATCAGTGCTTCTTGTCGATCACGCCGGCGACCGCGCTCTTCGAAACTTGGAGCTTGACCGATTCGGTGACCTTTAGCTGCACGATGTCGCCCTGGATTCCGGCGATGGTCCCGTGAATCCCGCCGCTGGTGACGACCCGGGCGCCCCGTTCGAGGCTCCGCAACATCTGTTCCGTTTCCCGTTGGCGTTTGCGCATGGGACGAAAGACGATGAAGTAGAAGATTCCGAAGATGACGGCGAACAGGATGAGCTGCATGCCGAACGGGCTGCCGCCCGGGTCCGCCTGGAGCAGTGTGGGGAGCATGGTCAGAATCCGTCTCTATGATGCACTGATGTGAAAAAACCCGCACCCCCCTAGGGAGAGCGGGCCGGGCACCGAACCGCGCGGCAGGATACCACGTCGAGCCACGTTGAGCGGATTCCGGACGGGGCCATGAACCAGCGTTAGTCCGGATCGTGGGTGCTGATCTCGTTGGGGCCCCGACCGGAAGCCCGGCGCTGCGTGCCGGGCTTCCGAAGTGCGGCGAGAGCCGCACGGAGACCCCGGAGCGGGAGGGGTTGGGGTCGGGGGACCCGACTCCCAGCCACTCCTGGCTCGGGCTTCCGAATTCGCGGGGCGCGAACCGCCCGTGAGCGAATCCTGGCTCAGTTCCCGGCGCTCTGGTCCGAACTCCAGCGATGGCGGTTCTCTTCGTGGAATTCGGTGAAGCAGTCCGCGGCGATCGCCTCACGCAGCCGTGCCATGAGTTCCGCGTAAAACGTGAGGTTGTGGGCGCTGAGCAGGGTGGCGGCAATTCGCTCCCTGGCGCGAAGCAGGTGGTGCAGCCACGCGCGGCAGTAGTCCCGGCAGGCCAGGCACTGGCACTCCTCATCAAGCGGGGCGACATCGTCGCGGTACGGAGCCCGCGAAACGTTCAGCCGGCCGGTCGAAGTGAAGACGATGCCCCGACGAGCAAGCCGCGTAGGGATCACGCTGTCGAAGAGATCCACACCGAGCCCGGCGGATTCGATCAGGTCCGCCGGGAGTCCAGCCCCCATGAGGTAGCGCGGTCGTTCTTCTCCGAGCACCTCGGCGGAAAGCGCCGTCATGCGGCGGGTGTCTTCGCCCGCTTCTCCCATGAGCAGCCCGCCGATTCCGAATCCGTCGAATCCTTCCCCGGGGGGGCCGAGCGACACGAGGGCCCGGGCGTTGTCCCGCCTCACGTCAGCCAGAGTCCCGCCCTGGACAATCCCGAAAAGGAGTTGGCCCGGGGCCCGGGGCGGGACGAGTGACCGTTCGGCCCACCGGAGGCTCCGGGCCGCCGCTCGTTCGACCTCTTCCGGCGGGGCAGGTAGGGAGAGGCATTCGTCAAGCACCATTGCGATGTCGGATCCGAGGTTCCGCTGGATCTCGATCGCCCTCTCCGGAGTCAGGTCGTGGGGCGACCCGTCGCGATAGGAGCGGAGATGCACTCCGGCCTCCGAAACCTTGCGGAGGGTCTTGAGGCTTGCAACCTGGTAGCCGCCGCTGTCGGTGAGGATCGGCCGGTCCCACGCCATCAGCCGATGCAGGCCGCCGAGTGCGGCGATCCTTTGGTCCCCCGGCTGCAGCATCAGATGCCAGGCGTTGCTCAACAGAATGCGCGTCCCCGTAGCGACGACGCCGGCGCTGGTCAGTCCCCGGATCGCGCCTCCGGTCGCAACCGGCATGAAGGTGGGGGTGTCCACCGGGCCGTGGGCGGTGACGAGGCGTCCCAGCCGGGCTCCTCCGCTTCTGCGGAGGATCTGGAAGCTCACCGGTCAACAGCCCGTGGTGGAACCCGAGTGAGCGCCGAGAGCGGCGAGGCCCAGTTCTCCCGGTGGGGGCCCGGCTGACATGGATCGCCGCTCGAGCCCCCACCGGGAGAACTGGGCCGCATGGGTTTCAGCACGGGTTGTTTAGGAGTAGCCGGTCGATCGCGGCTGCCACCCCGTGCGCGTCGTTGGACGCGGTGATCTCGAAGCCTCGAGCCTTCAACTCCGCTTCCGCGTTTTCCATGAGAACCCCCACCCCCGCGGCTTCGAGCATCTCCAGGTCGTTCCAGTTGTCGCCGATCGCGAGCGTAGCGCTGAGCGGAAAACCGGCTTCCCGGGCGACACGTTCCAGTGCGGTTCCCTTGTTCGCCGCGCCTGCCAAGACATCCAGCAGACCCAGACGGGTGGCGGCGTATTCGGTGCGTTCGAGGTTGACGGAGTCGCCGAGCGATTCCGAAAGATCCCGCTCGGCTTCGCGGCAGGCCTCCGGGGTGCCGGCGATCACGAGGTGCAGGGGATCCTCCGAAAACGTCGGAGCGGAGTCGAAGCGGGGCGTGGGGCGGACGGTTCGCAGGTAACGGGCCACCCGGGGCGTTGCAGGCGAATGGGCCGTGATCCGCACGGTGCCGTCGCGCTCGCTGATCAAGGCAGGAATTTCCAGGCGCAGCGCAGTTCGGACCGCCCGCTCGGCTGCCGCTTTCGGGAGAGGGATCTCCGCGATGGTCTGGTCGAACCGGCGGATCAGCGCGCCCCCGTGGCCCACCCGGAAAGCGGCCCCGGAAAGGCTCGCCGTCAGGACTTCCAGTTCCGCGTAACGCCGGCCCGAGATAAACGCGAGCGCCACGCCGGCCTGTTCCGCGCGGGCGAGCGCCGCCCGATCGCGGTCGGAGATCTCCTTCTGCGAGTTCAGCAGAGTACCGTCGAGGTCAACGGCGAGGAGTCCGAAACGGGGCGCTGAGCTGGCTGCGTTGCCCCCGGTCGAGCCGCCCCCGGGAGAACTGGGGCGCGTAACGTCGTCCACGGCCTGCTAGCCGCCGGCGGCGAGAGTGAGCTCGTGCCGGTCTCGCGTCGTCGGTGCGATGCGGGGTCGGGGTGTCTTTCCCACGGGCTGTCAGTGGGGCGGGGTAACGCCGTCCCAGATGCGGATGCGTCGGATCCGGTCTCCCGGCTCGATCTGATCGAGAACCGCGAATCCGTCCCGGATGTGCCCGAACAGCGTGTAACGGCCATTGAGATGCGGCTGGGGAAGCAGGGTGATGAAGAACTGGCTGCCGCCGGTGTCCTTGCCGTCCAGAGCCATGCCGACGCTCCCACGCATGTAGAAGCCTTCGCCGATCTCGCAACGGATCGTGTAGCCGGGCCCTCCGGAGGAGTCGCCGCGCGGGTCCCCTGCCTGCAGGACGAAGTTGGGCACCACCCGGTGAAAGCGCAGCCCGTCGTAGAAACCTTCGCGAGCGAGACGAATGAAGTTGGAGACCGTCCGGGGAGCATCGCCGATGAAGAGTTCGATCTCGATCTCCCCGCGTGCCGTCTCGATCCAGGCCAGCGGACTGAAGGGGGCCTGCAGCATGGCCCGGTATTCCGCCGAGTCGAGAGTTTCGGCCGCGGCTGGTTCTTCCGGCGCTTCGCCCGAACGGCGGAGGAACTCATGAGCTTCGCGGCGGACCGGCCAGGCCGGGTCGGCCAGCGCTTCCCGGGCAAACTCGATCCGGTCGTTTTCTGACCCCTGGGCCAGCCCCGCGCGCAGGGCGGCCAGCCGGAAGTCCGAGATTGCGGCGGTGTCCGCAGCATAGGCCTGCCGGAGGCTCCCGCCCCCGGTATCGAGGCGCCGCAGGGCGGACGCCGCCGCGGCGCGCTCGTAGGGATCCTCGGCTTCCAGGTGCCGGACGAGCGTCGCGACCACCTCGGGACTGCCGTCTCCGGCGCTCCGCAGGGCTTCCTCGAGTTCGCCGAGCCCGGCGAGCGCGACCGCGCGCACCCTGGGATCTTCGTCGGTGAGCAGGTTCCGCAGCAGGAAATTGCGGATGCGCGCATCCCGAATCTGCGAGAGCCGCCGGGCCATGGCGATTTTCCCGACGGGATCGCGGTCAGACCACCCCGAGAGCAGCAGGAAGAACCCCTCCTCGTCCTGGGGGTAAAGGGCTCCAAGGGCGCCGGCGCGCACGTCCGGATCGGGAGATTGCATCCGCCCGATCAGGGCATCCATCACTTCCGGGTGGCGCACATTGGCCAGTCCCGCGAGGGCCTCCCGCCGGATTGCCGGAACCGCGTCGTCGAGTGCCGAAAACAGCCTTGGCCCGGTCGTGGACCCTACCGGCAAGCCGGCCTCCGCCAGTGCGCGGATGGCGCGCATCGCTTCGATCCTTACCGTGTCGCTCGGGTGGCTGAGCTCAGGGGTGAGGTCGTCGGCCACTGCCAGCCCCGTCCAGCCGAGGCCACGAACGCCGAGTGTCCGGATGACCGGATCCGGCGAGCCGGCGTAGGCGCGATACAGGGACACGAGATCCGGATCCCGGAGACGGGCCGCGGTCCAGGCGGAAACCCACCAGAGCGTCCGTGGCGATCCGTCGCGACCGAGGATGGCGGCAGCGTCTCCAGGATCTCCCCCGTCGTCCCGGATTCGGGCCAGCGCGAAGAGTCCGAGTCGGGCCTCGTCCCAGGAGGTGCGCCGGCGGAACGCCTCCACGTCCTCGCGCCGGTCGGAGTAGCCCGAGACCTCCACCAGCTCGGCGAGGCGGCTGGTGACGATTTCGCCGGCCCGTTCTCCGCCCCGCCGGCCAAGCGCTTCGATCGCCTTTTCGCGAACTCGTCCCGAGGCGTCCAGCAGCGCTGCCTCCAGAGCCGAGACGGCTTCCTCCGGTAGCGGGTCTTCGACGATGCCCAGGGCGAACGCGGCGGTGGAGCGGACGGCGCCCGCCGCGTCGGTGGTGAGGGCGGCGACCAGGGGTTCAACAACCTCAGGGCGGCCGATGCGTCCGAGGGCCAGCACCGCCCGGCGCCTCACCTCGGGGTCGGGGTCGTAAACCCGGTCACGGAGCCATCCGTCACCGAGAGACCGCGCGTCCTCGAGGGAAAGGACGCGGGCGAGGCGCTCGGGGGTGGGAAGGACCGGCGGCGCGGGAGCCTGCTGTTCGCCGCGAGCGCTCTGCGCGGAAGCGGCCTGACCGAGGGCCGGCGAGAGAACAAGCAGGACGAGTAAGCGCAGCGCTGCCGGTCGGGACCGCGGCCCCGGGGATCGGCGGGTCAGCGGGAAAGCGTGGTCTCGCAAAGGGTGTGGCGGCGGATAACGTCTTCCCGAAGCGCGAAGCCAATGCCTTCACCCTCGGGGATCGGGAGCGAACCGTCGGGGTCCACGGTCACTGGGGGTTCGATGATTTCCTCGACGAAGTAGCGCTCGGAGGCAGCCACATCTCCCGGCATCGAGAAGCCGGACAGCGAGGAAAGATGGATGTTGTGGGCTCGGCCGACGCCGCTCTCCAACATCCCGCCGCACCACACTGGAATCCCGTGACTTTCGGCCAGGGCGGCGATGTCCCGCGCCGAGGCGAGTCCTCCGACCCGCCCCGCCTTGATGTTGATGATGCGGCACGCCGCCATCTCGATCGCCAGGCGGGCGTCGGCCACGGAATGCACCGATTCGTCGAGACAGATCGGCGTCGAGATCTTGCGCTGGAGCGTGGCGTGGTCCCAGATGTCGTCGTGTGCGAGCGGCTGCTCGATCATCATCAGGCCGAAGCGATCGAGTTCCCGGAAGAGCGCCTCGTCCTCGAGGGTGTAGGCGCTGTTCGCATCCACCATGAGCGGCATGTCCGGGTAGCGCTCCCGCACTCTCCTTACGACCTCGAGGTCCCAACCCGGCTTGATCTTGATCTTGATCCGCCGGTAGCCGCGGGAG
Source organism: Candidatus Marinacidobacterium sp. (assembly GCA_965250045.1). Taxonomy (GTDB): domain Bacteria; phylum Acidobacteriota; class Vicinamibacteria; order Marinacidobacterales; family Marinacidobacteraceae; genus Marinacidobacterium. The sequence continues at coordinate 175,143 of OZ252286.1, read as the reverse complement.
AGTTCGAGTTCGATCTTCTCGAGAAGCTGTTCCACGGTGTCCTGGATGCCGATCGAGACCCCGGAGACCGTGCGGGAGCGCGTTCCTCCCAGGACGCCCGCGAGCGGTTTGCCCTCGAGGCGCGCGAAGGCGTCCCAGACGGCCATCTCGATGGCGGCCTTCGCCATGTTGTGCCCTCGCACTCGGGCGAAGGACGGGGCGACCTCGTCCGGATGGGCGTAGTCGCTCGCCGCGGCAAGTGGCCAGAGGAAATCGCGGATGACGTGTTCGGCGGTCCGCACCGTCTCGTAGGAATAGCCCGGCGCGGCGTCGGCGACGCACTCGGAATAGCCGCTGACGCCATCCACCCGAGCTTCAAGGAGGAGGAACTGCTGCTCGGTTACCCGGGCGAAGCTGGTTTCGAAGGGATACTTCAGAGGGAGCCGGAGTTCCCGGATGTTGAGTCGATCAATCTTCATACGGCGGGCACGAATGTTAAGGGGCGACGGCGGCCGGTTGTCCGGGCAAGGGCCGCGAGCCCGCAGAACGCGGTCGCCACCCGCCGGTGTGGGCTGCTTCGGCGCTCTACAATCGTCGAGCCGACGGAGGAGCAGACCTACTACGGTGACTACGAAGCGATGAGTTCGGGAATCCGCGGTGTCTCCATCCTGGGAGCGACGGGCTCGATCGGCTCCACGACCCTCGAGGTGGTGGACCGGTTTCCCGAGCGGTTTCGGGTTGCCGGCCTCGCCGCCGGCCGCTCGACGGAGCGGTTGGCATCCCTGTGCGAGCGCTATCGGCCGGACCTGGTGGCTCTGGGTCGCGAAGAAGAGGCAGAAAAATTCGAAAGGGCCTATCGGCACCGGCTGCCGGGCCTGGAGATCGGGGGTGGACCGTCGGCCCTTGAGCGGGTAGCCACTCTTCCGGAGGCGGGATTCGTCATGTCGGCCATCGTGGGCGCCGCCGGGCTGCGACCCACGCTGGCCGCGCTCCGCGCCGGGAAGGTGGTGGGCCTCGCCAATAAGGAATCGCTGGTGGCCGCCGGTGCGGTGATGGCCCGTGCCGCCGCAACGTCGGGGGCGCGGCTGATCCCCGTGGATAGCGAGCACGCGGCGATTCACCAGTGCCTCGCCGACCGGCGGGACCCCGTCCACCGCATCTGGCTGACCGCCTCCGGTGGTCCGTTTCGTACCGCCTCGAGCCTGGAGATCGCCGAAGCGACTCCGGACACCGCGCTCCGTCATCCGACCTGGCGGATGGGGCCCAAGATCACCATCGATTCCGCCACCATGATGAACAAGGGCCTCGAGATGATCGAAGCTCGCTGGCTCTTCGATCAGCCGCCGGAGTCCATTCGTGTCGTGGTTCATCCGCAGTCCGTGGTGCACTCCATGGTCGAATTCGAGGACGGTTCGATCCTCGCCCAACTCGGAGTCGCCCACATGCGCACGCCGGTGCAGTACGCGCTTACCTGGCCCGAGCGCCTTCCGACAGGCCTCGCCCCACTGCCGCTTGACCAACCACTCGACCTCCGCTTCGAACCTCCCGACCCGGACCGCTTTCCGTGCCTCCGCCTCGCCGCCGAGGCGCTGGCCGCGGGGGGTGACGCGCCAGCGGTACTGAACGCGGCGAACGAGGTTGCGGTGGAGGCTTTTCTGGACCACCGGCTGGCGTTCCCCGGGATCCCCGCCGTCGTCGCCGAGACGCTGGCGGCGCGTTCGCCGGCGGAACCGAAGGACCTGGAAGGAGTCGCCCGGGCCGATGCCTGGGCGCGTACTTTCGCCCGGGAGCTCATCGGCGATCGGGCACTGGCTGCTGCCGCCCGCTGACTTCGATGCTGACTCTTATCGCTTTCGTCCTCGTGGTGGGGACGCTCGTCGTCGTCCACGAGTTCGGCCACTTCCTCGCGGCGCGCTTCATCGGAGTCCGCGTGGAGACCTTCTCGATCGGCTTCCCTCCGAACATCTACCGCCGGCGGGTCGGTGACACCGAATGGACCATCGGCCTCCTGCCGCTCGGCGGCTACGTGAAGATGGCAGGGGACGCGCCGGGGCAGGGCGGGAGCGACCCCGCCGAACTCCAGAATCGGACCCGCGGCGAACGGCTCGTCATCCTCTTCGCCGGCCCTGCCATGAATTTCGTACTGGCAGTGGCGATCCTCTCCGGGCTCTTCTATTTTGGGATGGAGCGGCGGGTGGGCCTTTCCGATCCCCCGGTCGTTTCCTACGTCGCCGAGGGGTCCCCGGCCAGCGTCGCCGGTATTCGTACCGGAGACCGCATCGTGGTGATTGCCGGGGAGCCGGTTTCCGACTGGCGGACCGCGATGGAGCACATCATCGTGCGGCCGGATCAGGAGGTCGTTTTCGGGGTCGAGCGAGGCGGAACGCCCGCGCAGTTCCCGGTCACGGTGGCTTCTCTGGGGCCCGACGCCGTGGGCTACGTGGGGATCGGGCCTCCGGCGCCGCCAATCATCGGTTCTGTCATTCCCGGCACCCCCGCGGAGGCGGCCGGCATTCTTCCTGACGATCTCATCGTTCGGGTGGACGACACCCTGGTCGGAAGTACCAACGAGGTGGCGGCGCTCGTGCTGTCCGCGGGGACCCGGGAGATCTCCCTTGGAATCGAGCGCGCCGGCAGGGAGATCGTCCTTCCGGTAACGCCCGAGTTATATGAGGATCCGGATAGCGGCGAGGCCTCCCCGCGTGTCGGGGTGCGCTTCCAGGCACCCTTCAGGACGGTGAGGGCGGAATCGATTCCGGACGCGCTGCGGGAGGCGGTCGCCGAGACCGTGCGCTGGGGAAGCCTCACTATCGGCCAGCTTGGCCGCGTCGTCCGGGGTCAGGGCTCGCCGCGTCAGTTCTCGGGCCCTATCGGGATAGCGCAGGCATCCGGAGACGCGCTCCGGCGTGGCCCCACCGAGGTCCTTTTGCTGATGGCGATCCTGAGCCTGAGCCTTGGAGTGCTCAACCTGCTGCCAATTCCGGTGCTCGACGGCGGGCAGATTGCGGTACTGCTGGTGGAGTCGGCGGCGCGGCGCGATCTCAGCCTCGGAGTGCGGAAAGGGCTGATGGTCGCCGGCGCCGCCTTCATGTTGCTGATCTTCGTGCTGGTCATCTACCTCGACCTTTCGAAGACCGGTCTGCTGGGCTGACTGGTCAGCGGTTCCACCGGGCTCCCGCGGAAACCGCGGCGGACGCGCTCAGAAGGAAACGACCGCCTGGGCCGCCATCAGAGCGAGCGCGGCGAACAGCACTCCGTCGATCCGGTCGAGTAGTCCGCCGTGTCCGGGGATGATTCGCCCGCTGTCCTTACGTCCCGCGGCGCGCTTCCAGAACGACTCGAAGAGATCGCCGAGCGCTGCAGCGGCCGAGAGCCAGGCGCCGAGAGCGGCGCCCGTCCAAGGCCCGAGTTCCGGGGAGAGGAGAGGGACTGCCGCCGCGCCGGCGGCGGCGCCGAAGACCAATTGCGCGACGAAGCCAGCCCACGTCTTGCCCGGGCTCAAGGAGGGGGCCAACCGGCGCCTGCCGATCAGCTTGCCGCCGCCGAATGCCCCCGCCTCACCGACCATTACGGTGGCGAGCAGGAAGAGCAAGGTCTGCCCGCCGTCCTCTCCGGCGGTCAAGGCAAAAAGCGCTGCCGCCGGGAGGCCGATCCAGGCGGCCGCGAGCGAGACCGCCCCGAGCCAGCCAAGTGTCTGCGGAGTCGCCGGAAGACTGAGCGCATAGAGACCGAGCACGATGAGCAGCACGGCCGGCACGGCGGCCAGCCAATCCAGACTGCCCGGCATGCCGAGGCTGGCCATCAGCAGCATCAGCAAGACCGTGACGACCAGACCGGAGCCCGGTATCTTCCCCGCCACTGGCCCATCTCCCGGACTGCAGATCCCACGGGCCATGCGTACGGCTTCGCGGCACGCGTACACGGCCGCCAACAGGATGGCGAGCTGGCGAACCCACGGAGGTACCAGCAGACAAAGAGCCAGCACGCCCGCGGCGACCACCGTCGCGCTGATCACTCGCCGCACGTCACCCCCCAGGAATCCGCAGCGAGCCGTCGCGAAAGGTCAGCCGCCATCAATCCTGCGGCGCAGAGCGCCGCGGGGTGGGGCGTGGGGAGGGGTTTCCCCTCCCCAGGAAAAACGGCGGAGTGAATCGCGTAGCGATTCGCGCCGCCATCCCGTGGGCCGAGGGCCCCGCATGCGAAGAAGACAAGACTGCCCGCGTTTTTCCTATGTTGGCGCGATGCGGGGCGCTTGGTCCACGGGCTGTCAGATGCCGCCGTATCTCCGACTGCGGCGCTGGTAGGCGAGGATGGCCTCGAAGAGGTGCCGCCGGCGGAAGTCCGGCCAGAGAGTGGGCGTCGTCCAGAACTCCGTGTAGGCGCTCTGGAAGAGCAGGAAATTGGAGACCCGCACCTCGCCGCTGGTGCGGATCAGGAGATCCGGATCGGGAAGGCCCCGGGTGTAGAGATATTCCCCGAACGTGTGCTCGTCGAGATCGGGCACTCTGCCCTCGCGGGCCGCCCGTTCCGCGATCCGACGGGCCGCGTCCACGATTTCCGCCCGGCCCCCGTAGTTCAGGGCGATGTTGAGGCTGAGCCCCTGGCAGTTCGCGGTGGCCTCGGAGGTCTCCCGCAGCATGGTCTGGACATCGGCAGGCAACTCGCCCAACCGGCCGATGGGTCGGAACCGGATGTCGTTGGCGATCAGATTCTCGGTTTCAAGCCGCAGGTACCGCTTGACCAGCTCCATGAGCACCTCGACCTCGTCGGGAGGCCGGCTCCAGTTCTCGATGGAAAAGGCGAACATGGTGAGGGCCCCGAGTCCAAGGTTGGCGGCGCCCTCCACGGTGTCCCGGACCGACTCCACCCCGGCCGCGTGTCCCTCTACTCGCTGGAGTCCCCGGGCGGCGGCCCAGCGCCCGTTTCCGTCCATGATGGCCGCCACATGCAGCGGCAGCCGGGTGCGATCGATCCGCGCGAGGAGCTCGGCGGTTCCCTCCTTGGGAGCGATGTCGAAGGTCGCGGAGCTCCCGGGCACGGACCGGCCAATTTAGCAGCCTGCAGACAAAGTCACGCGGCGTTCGAGCGGCGATGCATCCCGGCTGAACCGCCCCCCCACCGGGAGGACTGGCCGCTCTCGGCGCTCACGCCACTTTGCCCACCGGCTGCTAGCAGCGACGGGGCAGGCCCGCATGGCCGGAAGCCTCCGCCCGAAGTGCCGATCAGCCCGCGCGTTGCGCGTAGCGCTCGCCTCAGGAGCCGCCGTCGTAGTGAACGCGGTCGAGCCGGAGCCCGGCGGCGGGCGCCCGGAACCGGGGGCCCGGCAGTTCCGGGTCGCGGAGTAACGCACCTACCCGATCCGGAGGAAGCTTTCCCCGCCCGATCGCCACCAGGGTTCCGACCACCCGGCGAACCATGTAGCGCAGGAATCCGTCCGCCGCGACCTCGAAGACCAGGATGTTGTCTCTCTGGAGCAAGCGGGCGCTGAAGACGTTCCGGACCGGAGTCCGCGGCGCTTCCCCGGGTGGAGCGGCAAAAAACGCGCGGAAGTCATGGCGGCCCACCAGGGCGGCAGCGGCCTCTTCCATGGCCTCCCGGGAGAGACCGTCGCCCACCGGCCAGGCGTACCGGGTCTGAAGCGGAGAAACCACTGTTTCGGTCAGCAGGTGATATCGGTAGGTCTTGCCCGTTGCATCGAACCGGGCGTGGAAGTCCGGTGCGGCCTCGTCGGCGGCGAGCACCCGGATCGAGTCGGGCAGCAGGCCGTTCAGACCCGCTCGAATCCCGGCCGGCGGAATCGCCAGGAGAGCGTCGAAATGAGCCACCTGTCCCTCGGCGTGGACTCCTGCGTCGGTCCTCCCCGCACCCACCACGCGTGTCCCTTCCTCCGGGGCCAACCGGTAGAGTCGTCGTACCGCCGCTTCGAGCCGGCGCTGTATGGTGTCCCGGTCCGGCTGGTGCTGCCAGCCGGCGAAGTCCGTCCCGTCGTACGCGAGATCCAATCGGACGCGAATCTGTGACCCCATCGTTCGTTCCGGCCTCAGTGGGGAAACCCCAGGAGGGGCAGGTTCGTATTCATGGAACGACCGTAGAAAATTTGGGCTGAGCGCGTCTTGTAGATGAGATCCTCGCCGGGCCGCTCCCCCGTTCTTTCCGCAGGAGACACCCTATGCGCACCACCACCGCAATTCTTGTCCTTTCGCTGGGCCTCGCCGGCATGGCCTTCGCCGGTCCTCCTGAGGAGGGCGGCAGCGGCCAGCAGGCGCCGCTCGAGCTGAGCCTCGACGACGCGGTCCAGCAGGCGCTCGAGAACAACCTGAGCGTTCAGATTTCGCGGTTGGCCCGGCAGTCTTCCGGCTTCGCGCTCTCGGCGGCCCGGCGGGTGTACACCCCCAGTCTGGTGCTGGACACGAACTTCCAGGAGAGCCTGTCGCCCTCGGAAACCCAGTTGGACGGCGCGGACCAGAACGAGCGCGACACCATGAACTACAACCTGCAGTTCCAACAGCTGCTTCCCTTCGGGGCCAACTATTCGGTCCAGTTCAACAACAACCGTTTCGCGACGAACAGCGCCTTCTCCACGTTCAACCCGCGTTACCGGAGCACGTTGAACGCCCAGGTCACCCAGCCGCTGCTCCAGAACTTCCGCGCCGACCCGCAGCGGCGGCAGATCACGGTTTCCCAGAACGGGGAGCGTCAGGCCGGGCACGACTTTGAACGGAGTGTGCTCGATGTTCTGCGGGACGTTCAGAACGCCTACTGGGATCTTGTCTTCGCGATCCGGATCTATGAGGTGGAGGTGCAGTCGCTCGACCTCGCGCGCGATCTGCTACGGAACAACCAGGTGCAGGTGGAAGTGGGGACGATGGCGCCCATCGACGTGCTGCAGGCGGAGGCCGAGGTGGCGGCCCGCGAGGAGGCGCTCATCATCGCCGAAGAGCAGATCCGCCAGAACGAGGACGTCCTGAAGGCGCTGATCCGCGATCCGGACGGCCCCGGATTCTGGGATGACGAAATCCGGCCGTTGGACGCGCCCTCCGTCGAGGACTACGAGGTGGACGTCGATGACGCAATCCGGGTTGCGCTGCAGCGCCGTCCCGAGGTGCGCTCCCAGCGCGTCCAGCTCGACAGCAATGAATACGACGTCCGGTTTTTCCGCAACCAGACCCTCCCCCAGGTGGATCTGGTGGGCCTCGTCCAACTGACCGGAGTCGGCGGGACCGAACTGATCCGCGAGGGGTTTTTCGGGCCCGCCGTCGCGATGGTTCCCGGCGGTTACACGGACGCCCTCTCCCAGATGAGCGGGTTTGACTACCGCGACTGGCAACTGGGTCTTTCCTTCTCCTATCCCATTGGGCCCAATCAGGCCCACGCGAACCAGGCCCAGGCGCAGACCGATGTCACCCGGCAGCGCGAAACGATCCGGCAGGAGGAAATCCAGATCGCCCAGGAAGTCCGCACGGCGGTGCGGCAAGTGCAGACCAACCGGAGACGGATCGATGCCAGCCGGGTCGCCCGCGGGCTGGAGGAACAGCGCCTCGATGCGGAGCAGAAGAAGTTCGAGGTCGGGATGACCACCAGCTACTTCATCGTCCAGGCCCAGCGCGACCTCTCCCAGGCCCGGGCCAACGAGCTGCAGGCGATCATCGACTACAACAAGGCCATCGTGGCGGTAGAGCGCGCCCAGGGCACGTTGGCGGAGCGCTCCCGGGTAACCGTCCGGTAGGGGAAGTCCGGGAACGCCGGCTGGTTTTCCCGGTAGGGGCCTTCCGGCCGGCATCGCCCCCCGGAGGGAGGCGAGACGCGCGTAGCTATTGGTGTTTGGCCGCGCCGGCGCGAGATCGCTTTCTCCCCGGCTTCCGCGCCAGCAACTCACACAGCTCGCACGGATCGCTGCGGCGGTGCCGCGGACAGCCCTCCACGATCCCCAACCGGCTGAGGGCGAAGTCGTACTTCACCGGGTCCTCGGAATCCAGCCGGCGAAGACCCCTGGTCAAGTCCAGCGCCGCCTGCCAGCCCGGGGTTTTTCTCCGCGTCAGCCGAAGCCGGTGGGCGATCAGGAACATGTGAGTGTCGAGTGGCGCCACCAGGTCCCGTGGCTGGAGGCAGTCCCAGAGCCCCAGGTCGAGGCCGTCTCCCGGACGGACGACCCACCGCAGGAACATCGCCGTCCGCTTGGCGGCAGAGGTACGGGGATCCGGGAAGAAGTATCGGGGGCCGGGCCGGGCGCGACTTGCAGGAATCTCCGAGGGGATCTCGCCGTAGGCGAGTGCGGCCTCCCGAAACCTCCCGATGCTGGCGCCGAGGTCCACCCGTCCGCGGGTCTCGCGAACGACGCCCTTCCGGAAGAGTGCCTCCACGCTCCCGTGCTCTTCGATGATGCGCCGTAGCATGATCGCGAGGCGGACGAGGTCCTCTGCGCTCGTCCAGCGGTGCTGAAATCCGCCGAGGGCGGCGGCGCGACGGCCCGGGTCGAATTCGCGCACGAAGCGGGCGGGATGGGGGCCGGTCCAGGCGAACACGCGCTCCAGCGAAGAGCAGACGGCCCGAGCGTTTCCGTACGACAGCGAAGCGGCGATCAGCGCCGCTACTTCCTGGTCGTCGCGCCGCCGGAAGCGGCGGGGAAACTGGAGCGGATCGGAGCCGAGGCTACCGGCGCCGTGCCTGCGATAGACGCTTTCGATGGCGTCCTCCCAGCCGCGCGGTGGCACTAGCAGCCTGCGGAAAAAGCGCCCCGCGCGGTTCCCGAGGTGATCCGCGCGCTGCGTCTGGCGGGTTCTGTCCAAGCGGGCCGCTTTTCCCACAGGGTGATGTCGCGAATCGCTCCGCGATCCGCGACATCGTTTTTCGTGGGGAGGGGAGACCCGTCCCCACACCCCTCCCACGCGGCACTTCGCGCCACGGGCTGGTGCCGGAAGAGTTTCGCCACGGCCGATTAGCGGGTGGCGCTCTGCGAATAAACCTCCCGGCCGCCGACCCAGGTCGCAGCGACCTGCCCCCGGAGGGAGAGTCCCGCGAACGGAGTGCTTCTTCCCCGGCTCCGAAAAGAGTCCGGGTTGATCGTGCTGGTGGCCCCCAGATCGAGGAGCGTGATGTCCGCGGGGCTTCCGGGTCGGAGATCGCCGCCCGGCAGACCGAGAATCCGGCGCGGGCCGGTCGAAAGAAGTCGGACTGCCTGGGCGAGGGGAATGGCGCCGGATGCCACGAGGCGGTCGAGGACCAGCGGCACGGCCGTCTCGAGCCCGACGATCCCGAAGGGGGCGCTCTGGAAACAGAGTTTCTTTTCGTCCTCGTGGTGGGGTGCGTGGTCCGTGGCGATGGCGTCCGCCGTGCCGTCGGCGATGGCCCTCAGGAGCGCCTCGCGGTCCGCTTCCGCGGCGAGCGGCGGTTTCATCTTGGCCGCGGTGTCGTAGTCGCCCACCGCCTCGTCGGTCAGGAGCAGGTGGTGCGGGGTCACCTCGGCGGTGACCCGAATGCCGGCGGCTTTGGCGCGGCGCACCGCGGCCGCCGAGCGGGCGGTCGAGAGGTGGGCGATGTGGAGACGGGCGCCGGTGATCTCCGCGAGGGCGATGTTCCGCTCGACGGCAATGAACTCCGAGGCGGTAGGGATCCCGGGAAGGCCGATCTGGGCGGCGTAGGCACCCTCGCGCATGGCGCCCTCACCGGTCAGTTCCAGAGTCTCGCAGTGTTCGATCACCGGCAGGTCGTGCAGCCTCGAGTACTCGAGGGCCCGCCGCATCACCGCCGGATCGCCCACCGGGAGGCCGTCATCGGAGACCGCCACCGCCCCGGCCTCCTTGAGGGCGCCGAACTCGGAGATTCGTTCCCCGTTCATTCCCTGGGTGGTGGCCGCGATCGGATGGACCTGGGCGAGACCGGCCTGTTGCGCGAGCTGGCGAATGTGGGCGGTAACCGAAGGGCTGTCGTTCACCGGGTCGGTGTTCGCCATGCATGCAACCGCGGTGAAACCGCCGGCGACCGCGGCCGCGGCTCCGCTCGCTACCGTCTCCTTGTATTCGAGTCCCGGCTCCCGGAAGTGGACGTGCATATCGCAAAACCCGGGCGCCGCCACGAGTCCTGCCACGTCCACGACGCGGTCGCCCGGTTCGCGCAGCCCCTCGCCAATGGCGGCGATTCGTCCCTCGGCAAGGCGAAGATCCCTGACCGCATCAAGCCCGGCGACCGGATCGACAACCCTGGCGCCGCGCAGGACCACCGGACGCTCAGCCATCGGTCTTCCGACTCCTGGGACTGCTGCGGGCGATTTCCGCGAGCACCGCCATCCGGACCGCGACGCCGTTTCGCACCTGGTCCAAGATCACCGATTGCGGGCCGTCCGCGACCTCGGAGGAGATTTCGACGCCCCGGTTGAGCGGCCCCGGGTGCAACACGATGGCGCTATCGGTCAGGGCGAGTCGTTCGCTGGTGATGCCGAACTCCCGGAAATACTCGCGTTCCGTCGGGATGAAGGAAGCATGCATTCGCTCGTGCTGGATGCGGAGCACCATGACCGCCTCGGCGCCGTCGAGGGCCTCCGCGATGTGGAGCAACGACCGGACTCCGAGCCGGTCGAGGCCGGGAGGGACGAGCGTTGGCGGCCCGCAGCACCGCACCTCGGCTCCCAGCATCGTCAGCAGGCGGGCGTTCGATCGGAATACCCGGCTGTGCAGCAGGTCCCCGATGATCGTTACCCGGACGCCGGCGATGCGCCCGAGGCGTTCGCGAATCGTGAACGCGTCCAGCAGGGCCTGCGTGGGATGCTCGCTGATCCCGTCCCCCGCATTGACGATCTGCGCCGTTGGAATCTCGCGCGCCAGCACGTGGGAGGCTCCCGATTCCCGGCTACGGACCACGACAATATCGGGCGCCATTGAGGCAAGAGTTCGGGCGGTGTCGAGGAAGGTTTCTCCCTTCGACAACGAGGAGAACTTGGGGACGAAAGCGAGGGGTTCCGCCGAGAGCCGTTTGGCGGCGAGCTGGAATGACGCCTGGGTGCGCGTCGAAGGCTCCATGAAGAGGTGCGTGACGGTGCGGCCCATGAGGATCGGGACGCGCGGTACCGGCTGGTTGGCCACGTCCTGGTAACGAGGCGCCTCGTCGAGAATGCCCAGCGCCTCTTCGGGGTTGAGTCCGCGGATTCCGAGGAGATGCCTCACTCGGCAGCCTCCCCCCGGGGGATCGTGACGACTCCGTCTTCGCCGTCCTCCTCCTGAACCCGAACACGGACCATGTCGCCGTGACCGGCTTCAACGTGCAGTCCCACAAAATCGGGTGCGATGGGCAGTTCCCTGCCGCCCCGATCCACCATCACGGCGAGCCGGACGCTCTTGGGACGGCCGAAATTGCTGAGTGCGGTCAGCGCCGCCCGGACCGTCCGTCCGGTGAACAGCACGTCGTCCACCAGCAGGATGTGGTGCTGTTCAAGGGCAAAGGGAATGCGTGTTTCGCCCACCCGGGGAATGCCGCGGTCGTGGACATCGTCGCGGTAGAGATTGATGTCCAACTCACCCGCCGGGATGCCCCTCCGTCCAGAGTCCTCCAGATGGCGGCGAATCCGTGCTGCGAGCGGGACGCCCCGCCGCCGGACCCCGAGAATGGCAAGCGGGTCGGGAGCTTCGGCTGCCACCAGATCCCCGAGCCGGGAAAGCGCCTCCCGGAATTCCTGGCTTCCGAGAACCGTGTCCATGCTTGCCGCTGACCGCGCGAATCCTATGCGACGAGGGGTGGGGCAGGGGAGGGAAGAAAGGTGGGGGATGGCGTGAAGGTCAGGGACCGCCGACCTCCGGTCGGCATCGCCGCGCGACAGCGCGGCGAGAGTTGCCTTGCTGCGCGCCTGGATGATGCCGCGGGTGAGGGAAGCCAGCCCGAACGCGGGCGCCCATTGGTCTCAGAAGAGGTCGGAGTGCGTTCCCGTCCGCCGGAGATGAGGCGTTCTCCGCATATTTCATAAATCAAAAGCCAATCCGGCCCCACATGCAACTCCCACACATCACGTTCCATGCCGCTTAACAGCCTGTGGTGGAACTCGCGTGAGCGCCGAGAGCGGCCAGTCCTCCCGGTGGGGGCGAGGCGCCCGGCTGACAAGGCGCGCGAGGGAGGAGCCCCCACCGGGAGAACTGGGCCGCGTGAGTTTCACCACAGGCTGTTTTTGTGTGGCCGGGCGTTCGGCGGTAGTCGTTCGTCGTTGGACAGGATCCTGACCAGGCGCCAGAGCTTCTTCAGATCCCGGCCTCGTCTTTCTATACGCCGGAGATCGCGGTCAAAGCGCGTGACGGCCGAGATCGTTCTCGGCCGTTTATTCGCTGTAAGTGGATCCTTCACTCGGTGTCTTCTTCACGCGCCCCGCTACTCGCGTCGCGACGGGCGTTGAAATCGGCGATGAGTTCCTCGACCGAAGCGAACTGCTTCAGATTCTCGATGGGCTCGTTCAAGGCCGCCACGGTCTCGGCGTTCGGGAGGCGCACCGGGAACGGCAGCCCTCGCTGAAGGACAACCTGCTTGAGTGCCATTCGAACGAACTCGGTAGGTCTCAGGCCAAGGGTTGCGAGTACGGCTTCGGCTTCGGCCTTTAGTTCCGGCTCCACCCGGATGTGGATCTGTTCGGTCTTGGTCATTTGTTGGTAGTCCTGTGTTGGGTAGTATGGGTATGAGTGACGGTTGAACGTTGTTTGCCACAACTTGATACTCAATAAGTATCAACTATAGCACGCTAGAACCGATGTGCCTGTCCGCCACTGTCGGATCCGGCGCCCGTTTCGCCCCCTCCGAGGAACGATGCCGACGGCAGATCGGCTGTCGATTCGTCTCCCGGCGATGGAGCGATTTGCTCTTCGTTTACGCCTCCGCCGCGCGAAGTGCGGTGAGCGTTCTCTCGAGGTCTTCCGCGAGCGGCGCCCGGAACCGGACCGGCTCCCCCGTGCCAGGGTGGGTAAAGGCGATCTCGGCGGCGTGGAGGGCCGGGCGCTCGAGGCGGCGAAGAGCGGCTCCCGCCTGTCCACCGCCGCGGCGGGGGGCCCCGGGGCCGTACATCACGTCGCCGGCGATGGGGTAGCCGACGTGGGCCAGGTGGACGCGGGCCTGGTGGGTGCGGCCGGTATGCAGGCGGATACCGACGAAGGTGCTGAGTGGAAGCTCCTCCAGGGGCCAGGCTTCGGTCTCGGCCTCCCGCGCGTGCCTTCCCCGGCAGCGGTAGCGCTGCCCGTTCTTCGGGTCGCGCCCGATGGGCTCGGCGATCTGCCGGTGTTCACCGAAACGACCCATGACCACGGCCAGGTATTGCTTTTCCACCCGCCGCTCGGCGAAGGCCTCCGCGAGCCGGAGCCGAACCGGTTCGGTGCGGGCGGCGATCAGCACTCCGCTCGTGCCCCGATCGAGGCGATGGACCAATCCGGGACGGCCCGGAGAACCGACTCGCGCGATTTCCGGGTACCGGTGGATCAGTCCGTTGGCGAGAGTGCCCCCGTGGTGGCCGGGACCCGGGTGCACCACGAGTCCCGCCGGTTTGTCGATGACAACCAGCCAGGCGTCTTCGTGGAGGACTTCGAGCGGTACCGGCTCCGGCGACAAGGGGTCGTCTTCGCCCGGTGCGCCAAACAGTGGGCGGCGCCCGTCGCCCGGTGCGGCGATGCGCACTCGCTGGCCTGCACGGCAGCGGTGACCCGGACGCCGAACCCGACCGTCGAGCAGTACAAATCCCGCCTCCACCCAGCGTGCCGCCTCGGTGCGGCTGATGTCGGGAAGACGCTCCGACGCCACGAGATCGAGCCGCCGGCCGTCACCGGCCGCAACGACCTCGAACTCGAGAATCGTGTCGCCGGCGGATTCCGGCGCTTCAGGCGGGACGCCTTCGGAGGACAAGGAGAGAGATCACCGCCGCGGCCACGATCCAGATCCCGACGAACTGCGACGTGCTGAGCAGCCCGTCGAGGACGAACCCGCGGGGGTCGCCCCGGTAGAACTCGACGATGAAGCGGCCGATCGGATAGACGAGCGCCCAGGTCAGGAAGAGCTGGCCCGCGAACCGGCGGCGCGGCGCGAGCCACAGCAGAAGGAAAAAGAGCGCGAACTCGAGGCCAGCTTCGTAGAGCTGCGTCGGGTGGAGCGGGGTATGAAGCGGAACCCCGGTGACCGAGTTTGCGTACACGTCCGTGAAGGTGACCGACGGGAGGCCCTCCGCCGGTATCCCGTAGCAGCAGCCCGCGGCAAAGCACCCGAGCCTGCCGATCCCGTGCCCGAGCGCAATCGAGGGCGCCATGAGGTCCCCGCCGTTCCAGACGGGGATCCCGCGCTTCCGGAAGAACCAGATGGTGGCCCCGACCGCTCCGAGGAGGCCGCCGAAGAAGACACCCCCGGCGGTGATGAAACCCCAGGGATTGGCCAGGAATCGCGCCGGATCCAGCAGGATCAGGAGCACCTTGGCGCCGACCAGCGCCCCGATCACCAGGTAGAGCCCGAGGTCGTAGATGTTCTGCGGCTGGATGCCGTAGCGCGGGGCGCGTTTCGCCGCCACGTAGAGGCCGAACAGGAACCCGGCGAACATGAGGATCCCGTAGGTGTGGAGGATCGGGTGGAAGGTCCGCCCCAGGAACTCGATGGACCCGAAGTCTGCGAGACGCGGAAACATTCTGTTAGCAGCCTGTGGTGAAACCCACGTGAGCGCCGAAACGGTCGAGGCCCAGTTCTCCCGGTGGGGGTCCGGCTGACAAGGCGCGTGAGGGAGGAGCCCCCACCGGGAGAACTGGCCCGGGTGTATTTCGACCGAAGCGCAACGCAGAGCCCCGCAAAGCGGGGCGGTTCAGACGGGATGCATCGCCCGTCGAACGCCGCGTGGGTTTTGCCACAGGCTGTTAGCCCCCGCTCGGATCTTCCTGGCCGGTACCGGCGGATTCCCGGCGGAGATCCCGAACGCTCTCCAGCACGAGCAAACCGACCCCGGTGCAGATCATCGCGTCCGCGATGTTGAAGGCGGGCCAGTGGGCGCTGCCGACATACACGTCGAGGAAATCCACAACGTATCCGTAGAGGACCCGGTCCAGGATGTTGCCGACGGCGCCCGACAGCATCGCGGCGATCCCGACCACGGTCATCATGGAAAGAGGTCCGGCGCGCCACGCGAACCACACGATCGCGACCAGCAGTCCGGCTGAAACCGCGGTGAGCAGCCACGCCTTCCCGGGAAAGGCGATTCCACCGAGCAGCCCGAACGCCATTCCGGTGTTGTGCACCAGCGTGAGCTGGAAGAACCCGGGGATCACTTCCACCGGGTTTCCCATCGAGAGCGAGCGCTCCGCGAGGACTTTCGTGATCCGGTCGGCTATCAGAATCCCCGCGAAGAGGGCGAACAGCTGGGGACGGCGCCCTCGCAGGAGGTCGGTCAACGAGCCCGGATTCTAGCGAGCACCTTCAGGGAGCGAACGCCCCCGCCGCGGGTTTGGTGGCGCGACCCGCTCGAGTCTTCCTTACACTTGCGGCCCTTTCCTCCCGACGCCCCCATGAACTTCGCGATCCGCGACCTCGCCGGCATGGCCGATATGAAGGAGTGCGAGGAGATCCAGAAAGAGGTGTGGGGCTTCGTGGACCTCGACATCGTTCCGGCGGGGCTCATCGCCGTCATGGGTCACTACGGAGCGGTCACCGCCGGCGCGTTTGTAGGAGACCGGATGGCGGGGTTCGTGTGCGGCTTTCCGGGGTACGGGGAAGGGGAGCCGTTCCATCACTCCCACATGCTCGCGGTGCGGCCGGATTACCAAGGCGCCGGGATCGGGCTCGCGCTCAAGTGGGCGCAGGCCGACCGGGTGCTCGCTCAGGGAATTCGCCGGATGAACTGGACCTTCGATCCGCTCCAGGCGCGGAACGCGAACCTGAACATCAACCACTTGGGGTGCGTCTCTTCGGTGTACCGCCTGAACGTATACGGGGAGAGCAAGAGCCCTCTCCATGGTGGGATTCCGACCGATCGGCTGGAGGCGGGCTGGCAGCTCGACTCCGAGCGGGTGGCGCGAGCCCGCCGGGGAGAACTCATCCCGCCACCTGGAATCCCGGACCTGCCGTGGGCCAACCGGATCGCGTTCCGGGCGGGTGGGCTGCCGGAAACGGCCGACTTCGCCGTGCCTCCGCAAGAGGCAGGGGGGAGCGACGTTCTCTTCGGCATCCCGAGCGACTTCAACGCCGTCATGCGAGCGGACATCGACCTTGCCATGGACTGGAGGCTGAAGAGCCGTGAAGCTCTCACCGCACTGTTCGAAAGCGACTACGAGGTCGTCCGTTTCCACCGGGAAGGCCGCGACGCGGCTTATCGGCTGCGGCGGAGAGCCAGGTAATCCGGGCCGGATTCCCGTCCGGCGGTCACAGTTCAGGACGCGCCTTGCGTCCAGCGAGGCCGCCGTTTCTCGAGGAAGGCGCGCATCCCTTCCTGGGCGTCGGGTTCGACCGCGTTATCGCACATGACTTCGGACATCTGCGCGTAGGCGTCTTCCACGCTGAGGCCGGCCTGACGGTGGAACGCGCGCTTCCCGAGGGCGACCACGAAGGGACTTGCCTCGGCAATCCGTTCCACGAACGCCTGGCTCTCCGCTTCCAGCCGGTCTTCCGGAACCACCCGGTTCACGAGCCCCCAGTCGAGCGCCGTCCGGGCGTCCACGAAATCCCCGGTGAGCAACATCTCCATGGCGCGCTTTCGGCCGACGGCACGGCTTACTGGCACCATCGGAGTGGAGCAAAAGAGCCCGATCCGGACCCCCGGGGTAGCGAAGCGGGCGGTCTCGGCGGCGACCGCCAGATCGCAGGCCGCGACCAACTGACATCCGGCGGCGGTTGCGATGCCGCGCACCTCCGCGATCACTGGCAACGGCAGAACGCGAATGGTCTCCATGAGGGCCGAGCAGGCTCGAAACACCTGGCGCTGTTCCTCGGGACTCGCCCCCACCATCTCCGGCAGGTAGTGGCCGGCGGAGAAAGCGGGGCCGGCGCCGGTGAGGACGATGGCGCGTGCGCCTTCTTCCCCGGCCGCCTCCCGAAGCGCCGCCGCGAGCCGGTCCATCATGGCAACGGAAAGGGCGTTCCGTTTTTCGGGCCAGCGCATCTCCACCCGGGCGGCGGGTCCCCGGCGGAGGACGGCGACCTCAGCTTCCGGCATCGGAGCTCCCGCTTCCCAAGAACGCCTCCACCTGTTCGGGTCGCGCTGGCGCGGTGAGCAGGCTGCCGACGACCAGCCCCGAGATGGAGGCCACCGCGGCGGGATAGATCACGTAGTCATAGTCGGTGGGAAGGAAGAGCACTCTCTCGACTCCCGCGGAGTTGAGTACCCCGAAGATGACGGTGGTCACGATCCCGGCCGAGATGGAGATGACGCCGCCCATCGGGCTCGCCCGCCTCCACAGGAACGCCGCGAGGAGCGCCGGTGTCACGGCCGCGCCGACCATGGTGTACGCGTAAAGCGCCATGTCCAGGATGCTCTCGAAACGCGTGGTGATGACAAGGGCGAGCGCCGACAGGCCCACCATGGCGAACCGCTGGAAACGGATTACGGCCCGGGAGTCGGCTTTCGGTCGCAGGAAGCGTTGGTAGATGTCCCTCGCCATCCCGGTCGAGGGCACGAGGAGGAACGTGGTCGCGGTGGAAAAGATGATTGCCACTGCGCCGGCGAGCAGGAGGCACCCGGCGAACACCGGGAGCTTCTGGCGCGCGAACTCGAGGAGCACCGTCTCGGTGGCCCGGGTGTCGAAGCCTGCCGCCGTTCGGAAGGCGGGATCGTCCCAGTAGCCGGCGGCGGCGAAGACCGCCGTCGCGTCGATCAGGACCTCGATCAGGATGACGCCCACGATCATCCCGACCACTGCCTTGCGGGCTGCCGCCCCGGACCGGGCCGCATAGAACTTCTGGTACATGCCGCTCTCGCCCAGGAGGAGCAGCATGGTGGGAAGGAAGAGGCCGATCGCCGCTGAAAGACCGAGCCGGCCGGTGAGGGTGAAATGGGTCTCCGGAAGAACGCTGGTCAGGCCCTCGATGCCCCCGGCGCCGGCGAAGGCGAGCGGCGCGGCAATCACGATGCTTACGATGATGATGATGCCGTTCACCATGTCGAGGCTGATTACGGAGATCATCCCGGCGCTCACCGCGAACAAGGTGACCAGCACCGCGACGATGGCCATCCCCACCTGCGGATCGAGTCCGGGAAAGAGGATGGCGAGCAGCCGACCGCCGCCCACGAACTGGTAGCCGGCGATCGTGAGATAGGCGATCGCGATCGCAGCGGTCCCGAGGAGGCGTGCCGCGGGGTGGTAGCGGCGCTCCAACAGGTCGGGAACGGTGTATTCCGCGATACGCCGAACCCGGGCCGCGAGAAAGAAGACCACCGCGATTCCGACCCAGGCGCCCGCGCTCATCCAGAGGGCGGAGAATCCTTCCCTGAAAGCCCGGCCGGCGCCGCCGAAGAGGCTCCCGGACCCGATCCAGGTGCAGATGAGGGTTCCGACCAGGACCTGCCAGGGGACCGAACGGCCGGCGACCATGAAGTCGTCCTGGGTGGTGACGCTCCGCGCCCGCCGGAGCGCGATGAACACCAGCAGGCCGAGGTATCCGAGAACCGTGACGACGTAGATCACGCTTCGATCCTACCCCACGAAACCGCGCCCGATCCTTGAGTCGGTACTGGTTCGCGAGGCGGCCAGCACCCTCGGAAATCCGGCGAGGTCCGGATGCGACGCCACGGCGTGGAAGCCGGCTCTCTCGAGGATGGCCGTACCCCGCTCCCGTTGGCCGGCGCCGATTTCGACCAGAACATGGCCGCCGGAATGGACGACGCGCGCCGCCATCGGCGCCAGCCGTCGGAGCGGGTCCAGTCCGTCCGGGCCTCCGGCGAGGGCGGCGCGGGGTTCGTGGTCGCGGACTTCGGGCTCGAGCTGATCGACCTCCCGGTCCGGGATATAGGGCAGATTCGCAACGACTCCGTCCAGTGTGCCAGGCGCGAGGGCGGCCAACAGGTCGCCGGCTACCAGTCGAATTCGTGACCCCAGGTTGCATCTCCGGATGTTCTCGGCGGCGAGGTCGAGCGCTCCCGCCGCGTTGTCGAGGGCGACTATGCGGGCGGCCGGCAGGCGAGAGGCAAGCGCGAGGGCGATGGCTCCCGACCCACAGCCCACGTCCGCGAGCTGGACCGGAGGAGAGCCGCTCCTGGAGAACCGGGCGAGAGCGGCTTCCACGAGGGTTTCGGTATCCGGGCGGGGGATCAGCGCTCCGGGGCCGACGCAAAGGGTCAGACCAAAGAACTCGACCTCGCCGACGAGATGCTGGAGCGGCCGCCGGGTCGTCCGTTCGCCGATCAGTTCGTTGAAAGCACGCCTCACGCGGAGGGAAAGCAGATCTCCCGCTCGCGCGATCAGCTCGGCAGCCGACCAGCCGGCGGCGGTGCGAAGCAGGAGGCCGGCGTCAAATCTCGGAGACGCCACACCAGCCGCGGCGAGCCGCTCCGCGCCGTCACGGAGCGCCTCCTGAACCGTGACCGTGTTGCTCAGAGGTTCAGCGCCTTAACAGCCGGTGGTGGAACTCGCGTGAGCGCCGAGGCTGGCGAGGCGCCCGGCTGACAAGGCGCGTGAGGGAGGAATACCGGGTGTATTCCGACCGAAACGCAACGATGAGCGGCGCGAAGCGACGCGGTCAGACGGGATGGATCGCCGGCCGAACGCCGCGTGGGTTTCATCACAGGTTGTTTGGCCGGGATGGATCGCCGGCCGAGCCCCCACCGGGAGAACTGGGCCGCGTGGGTTTCATCACAGGTTGTTTGGCCGGGATGGATCGCCGGCCGAGCCCCCACCGGGAGAACTGGGCCGCGAGACTTTGGTCACGGGCCGTTCAGCGCCTTGAGACGGTCCGCCTGTTCGCGGGCGTGGAGCGGCTCGATCAGGGGATCGAGCTCTCCCCGCAGGACGTTCGGGAGGGAATGCAGGGTGAGCGCGATCCGGTGGTCCGTGATCCGGTTTTCCTTGAAGTTGTAGGTTCGGATCTTCTCGCTCCGGTCACCGCGGCCCACCTGTCCGCGCCGCGCCTCGGCAACCTGGTCCTGCTGCTCCTGGCGCGCCAGTTCGAGCAGCCGGGATTTCAGCACCCGGAGCGCCTTCGCCTTGTTCTTGATCTGGGACTTTTCGTCCTGGCAACTGACCACGAGGCCGGAGGGGAGGTGGGTGATGCGCACCGCAGAGTAGGTGGTGTTCACACTCTGACCACCGGGGCCGGAAGAGCAGAAAGTGTCCACCCGGAGATCCTTGGGATCGATCTGAATCTCCACGTCTTTCGCCTCCGGGAGCACGGCGACGGTGACCGCGGAGGTGTGAATCCGCCCCGACGCTTCGGTAGCCGGCACCCGCTGCACCCGGTGCACCCCGCTTTCGAACTTCAGCCGGCTGAAAGCGCCCTTGCCCTCGATCACCGAGACGATTTCCTTGACGCCCCCCACGGGGGATTCCTGACTGGAAACCACGTCCACCCGGAACCCGTTGGACCTTGCGTACTGCTCGTACATCCGGAAGACCTCGCGGGCGAACAGAGCCGCCTCCTCGCCGCCGGTGCCGGCCCGCACTTCGAGCAGCACGTTGCGGTCGTCGTTCGGATCTTTCGGAAGCAGCCGGCGCCGAATCTCGTCGGTGACCCGATCCAGTTCGGCGCGAGTCTCCGTGACTTCCTCGGCCGCCATCTCCGCTACCTCGGGGTCAGGGTCGTTCTTTATCTCGAGCGCTTCTTCGAGCTGCTCGCCGAGTTCCCGGTGACGGCTCCCGGCCTCCATGAGGGGCTCCAGTTCGGAATGAACGGTGGAGAGACGCCGGAGTTCCGCCGGATCCGCGAGGACCGCGGGGTTTGCGAGCCGCTCGGTTACCTCCCGGTACCGCTCTCCTGCAGCGGCGAGCGCGGCTTCGATCCCCGCGCCGGTTTTGGTTCCGGTCGCGGTCTTCGTGGTCATGGCGTTTCCTCTTTGGGAGCCCCGGTTGGCAGGGACCCCGGGGTACTCCCGCGGCGCTGCTCAGGATCCCGGAACCGGCTCCGCGTCATGGTAGCGGGCGCGCTTCTTTTGCCCGGCTGAAGCCCGCCAGCGACCTCCCGTTCCTCCACCTGGAGGCTGCGCGATGCCCCCCGCTCTGGGTGGGATTGCTACGACTCAGCGCCCGTCTGCGCTGCCCGCCGCGAACGAACCTCGCCGTATTTCTGGCGGAATCGTTCGACCCGTCCGGTCGAGTCCACAATCCGGTGCTTTCCGGTGAAGAACGGATGGCAGGCGGAACAGATTTCGAGCCGCAGATCGCTTCCCCGGGTGGAACGGGTCACGAAACTGGTGCCGCAGGCACAAGTAACCGTGATGTCCTGATAATCGGGGTGGATGCCGGCGCGCATTTGAGGGCGCGGATAGTAGCAGTCTGTGAACAAAGTTGTGCGGCGTTCGAGCGGCGATGCATCCCGGCCAAACAACCGCTGATGAAACCGACGCGGCGTTCGGCCGGCGATCCATCCCGGCCAAACAACCTGTGATGAAACCGACGCGGCGTTCGGCCGGCGATCCATCCCGGCTGACCGCGTCGCTTCGCGCCGCTCATCGTTGCGTTTCGGTCGGAATACACTCGGTATTCCTCCCTCACGCGCCTTGTCAGCCGGGCGCCTCACCGGCCTCGGCGCTCACGTGGGTTCCACCACCGGCTGTTCACCGCGTCGCTTCGCGCCGCTCATCGTTGCGTTTCGGTCGGAATACACCCGGGCCAGTTCTCCCGGTGGGGGCTCCTCCCTCACGCGCCTTGTCAGCCGGGCGCCTCGCCGGCCTCGGCGCTCACGTGGGTTCCACCACCGGCTGTTCACCGGGCCGCTTCGCGCCGCTCGTCGTTGCGCTTCGGTCGAAATACACTCGGGCCAGTTCTCCCGGTGGGGGCTCCTCCCTCGCGCGCCTTGTCAGTCGGGCGCCTCGCCACTCTCGGCGCTCACACCACTTTATCCACAGGCTGCTAGCAGTTGCGCGCGATCAGCCGGAGTCCGTCATCGCCTGCAGGAAATCCGCGTTCGATGCGGTTTGTCCCATTCTCTCGATCACGAGCGCCATCGCTTCCACCGCGTCGAGCGACGCGAGCACCCTTCGGAGAACGACCATCCGCTGCAGCTCTGAGGGAGAAAGCAGCAGCTCCTCCCGCCGCGTTCCGCTCTGGTGCAAGTCGATCGCGGGGAAGAGGCGTTGCTCCAGAAGCCGCTGATCGAGGTGGATCTCCATGTTCCCGGTGCCCTTGAACTCTTCGTACACGAGGTCGTCAAGGCGGCTGCCGGTGTCCACCAGTGCGGTGGCCAGGATGGTGAGCGAGCCTCCGTCCTCGATGTTCCGGGCGGCGCCGAAGAACTTCTTCGGGTACTGGATGGCGGTCGCGTCCATGCCCCCGGAAAGCAGTCGGCCCTGGGCGGAGGCCTTGGTGTGGTTGTAGGCGCGCGCCAATCGGGTCAGCGAGTCGAGCAGGATGACCACGTCCTTGCCCAGCTCGACCTTGCGCTTGGCCCGGTCGAGCGCCGCTTCGGCTACCTGGATGTGTCGGATGCCTCGCTCGTCAAAGGTGGAACTCAGGATTTCGCCCTGGACGTTCTTGACCATGTCCGAGACTTCCTCCGGCCGCTCGTCCACGAGGAGCACCAACAGTTCGATGTCCGGATGGTTCCGCTGGATTCCAGCAGCGATGGACTGCAGGAGAACGGTCTTTCCCGCGCGCGGAGGAGCCACGATGAGTCCGCGCTGTCCGGCTCCGATGGGCGCCACGAGGTCCACCACCCGGGCGGCCAGATCCCCCGAGTCGTTCTCGAGTCGGATAATGCGGTCAGGGTGAAGTGGCGTGAGAGATTCGAATTCCGGGCGGTCCGGGTTCTCCACCGCCGGCTCGCCGTTCACCATTTCGAGGTCCCGCAATCCGAAATACCGTTCCCCGCGCCGCGGTTTGCGGACATCTCCGAGCAGCATGTCGCCGTTTCTGAGGTTGAATCGCCGAATCTGCGTGGGCGAGACGTAGACGTCGTTGGGACCGGGGAGATAGGAGTTGATCGGCGAGCGGAGGAACCCGAAGCCCTCCACCAACCGATGCAGGGTTCCCTGGGCCACGACCCGTCCTCCCTGGCTCGTGTGGGCGCCGAGGACGCGGTAGAGAAGATCCTGCCGGGTAAGTGCGTCGGGAGACTCGATTCCGAGATCGACCGCGACCTGCTGCAGTTCCGGCGGACTCATCCGCGCCAGTTCTGCGGTGTAGAGCACTGGCCCGGACGGCGTTGGCGCCTTCTCGAGCACCCGGGGACCGGCCCGAAAGACCTTGCGGGAGCGACGCCGGATCGTGCCAGCGCCCGAGCTCAGCGCCATGCGTTCACCCTTTCGGAGATCAGTCGCTGGATCTCGCCGACCCCATCGCGACCGGGGGCCCGGGTCCGCTTTCCGCTCGCGACGGCGGAGCAGGCGATGACCGGAAAACGCCCGTCCCTGCCGAACGCCTGAGATAGCAGCCGCAACCGCGAAGCGGCCTCTCCGCTCTTGAGTTTGTCTATCTTGGTAGCCAGGACGGCCACCGGACGTTCGCTCAAGCTGAGCAACTCAAGCGCCCTGAGGTCGCTCTCCAGCGGATCGCGCCGGCAGTCAATCAGGAGAAGACTCAGCACGAGGCTGTCCCGGGCAGTCAGGTAGGACAGCACCAGGTCCTCCCAGCCTGCCCGCAGTGCCTCGGGCGCTCGTGCGTAGCCATAGCCGGGAAGATCCACGAGTCGGTGACTCCCACCGACTTCAAAGAAGTTGACCATCCGGGTACGGCCGGGTGTCTTGGAAACGTGAGCCAGACCCCGCTGGCCCACAAGCCGGTTCAGCAGACTCGACTTCCCGACGTTCGATCTTCCTACGAACGCCACCTCGGGAAGTGCGGGGGGCGGGAAACCCGCCCGGGTGACGGCGCTGGTAGTGAACACGGCGCGGTCGCGGGGCGCTTTCGGCATGAGTCGGAAAGAAGAGGGAGGGCTCGGCGAGCCCGAGACCGGGCTCAGCCGGCCTTTTGGGAAAGAACGGTCACCGGATCGGCCTGTCCGGTAACGAATTCCCTGGTGATCACGACCTCGCGCACCTGCTTTCGGGAGGGGAGGTCATACATGAGATCCAGCATCAGGTTCTCGATGATCATTCGGAGGCCTCGGGCTCCGAGGTCGCGCTCGGAGGCCCGGGCGGCAACAGCGTCAAGAGCCTCGGCGGTAAACGTCAACTCGACTCCCTCGTCGCGCAGTAGCGTCTGATACTGCTTCGCGATAGCGTTTTTTGGCTCGGTCATGATCCGGATCAACTCCGGCGTGCCGAGACTGTGGAGGGTCGCGACAACCGGCAGCCGCCCGACGAATTCGGGAATCAGTCCGTAGCGAATCAGATCCGAGGGTTGCTGCTGATCGAGGGTGGCCTCCCGCCTGGCCTTGGCGCTCTCCGGCACCTTGGCCGCGAAGCCGAGTGCCTTGGTTCCGACTCGGCGCTCGATGATGGATTCAAGACCCACGAAAGCGCCGCCGCAGATGAACAGGATGTTCGTGGTGTCCACCTGATGGAACTCCTGGTGGGGATGCTTGCGTCCCCCCTGGGGTGGAACGCTGGCAAGCGTTCCTTCGACGATCTTCAGGAGCGCCTGCTGAACCCCCTCTCCCGAGACATCCCGGGTGATCGAAGGGTTTTCGTCCTTGCGGCAGACCTTGTCGATCTCGTCCACGTAGATGATGCCCTCCTGGGCGCGGGCGATGTCTCCGTCCGCAGCCTGGAGCAGCTTCAGGATGATGTTCTCTACGTCTTCCCCGACATATCCCGCTTCCGTGAGCGTGGTGGCGTCCACGATCGTGAAGGGCACGTCCAGGATGCGTGCAAGCGTCTGCGCGAGCAGCGTCTTGCCGGTGCCGGTCTCCCCGAGGAGGAGCACATTGCTCTTGCTCAGTTCTACGGCTTCGGGCCTTTGCGCAGTGTTGCGGGTGAGGCGAATCCGTTTGTAGTGGTTGTACACCGCGACCGCCAGCTTCTTCTTCGCCTCTTCCTGGCCGACCACGTACTCGTCCAGCCGGCTCTTGATTTCGCTCGGCGTGAGGCGTTTGCTGTCCGCCCCCGGAGTTACGGTCTTGGCCTTGTCCGCGATGATGTCGTTGCAGATGGTGACGCATTCGTCGCAGATGAAAATGCGGTCAGGTCCGGCGATCAGCTTGCCGACCGCACCCTGTTGCTTGTTACAGAACGAGCAACTCAGGCTGTCGGCAGGGCCACCGTTCCGACTCTTTCCTTTGCCAGGCACGCGTCGGCCATTGTAGCGGGGCGGCCCGCCGGGGCAGCGAAAGCCACGCCATTCACTTTCGGCCGGGGCGGCGTAGCGCCATATCGCGTCACGACACGCGACCGCAGGAGCGTCGCCGAACAGCCTGTGGTGGAACCCGGGTGAGCGCCGAGGCCGGCCAGTCCTCCCGGTGGGGGCGAGGCGCCCGGCTGACAAGGCGCGTGAGGGAGGAGCCCCCACCGGGAGAACTGGGCCGCCTGGGTTTCACCACAGGCTGTTAAAAAGCCGCCCGGGATACTTCCCCGGTCGGATCAGTCTCGGTTCTCGGCTTCTGATTCCGCTTCCGGTCGGAAGCTGGTGTCCGGAAGGTACCGGATGAGCCACTGCTCCGTACGCGACAGGACGCCCGCGAGCTTCGAAGTGATCTTCAGCGCGCCCTCCGCACCAAGGGCGCGGGCCAGCGGCGAACCCTGGTCGAGCGCGGCGAAGTTCCCGACGTGGAAGAAGTGGACATACCCACTGTCACCGCCGAAAGTCAGGGCGCCGGAGGAGTGGTGCATCTCCGCTTCCTTGAAGTGCGGCAGCACGTCCTCGGCCATGACGCGAATGTAGTCCTGTTCGCGTCCGGGAACGACGGTGATCAACTGGACGAGCGTCAGGGCG
Source organism: Candidatus Marinacidobacterium sp. (assembly GCA_965250045.1). Lineage (GTDB taxonomy): Bacteria > Acidobacteriota > Vicinamibacteria > Marinacidobacterales > Marinacidobacteraceae > Marinacidobacterium. The sequence continues at coordinate 149,230 of OZ252286.1, read as the reverse complement.
GGGTCCTCGTCGTCAGGGAGCGGATTGTCGAGGTCGGGCGTCGTCCGGAGCGCGTAGGTCCGGTAGCTGGTCACGGTGCGCTGGATGCGGTTCTCGATGCTCGCGCGAGCAGGATCGGGGCGCCCGGGCTGATCGAGCCGGGCGAAGTTGGCGAGCGGCGTCATGATCACAAAGCGGTAGGTGTCGCCAAACGCCGCGGTCCGGCTGACGCTGCGCCAGGGCACGTCCGCCGCTTTTTCGAGGGCCGACAATTCGCGCTGCGCCGCCAGGAACTCGTCCACCTGGCCGGGTGCCACCCCGACGAGGGTCATTTCCGTCCACGGCGCCGCTTCCGGCGCATCCTGCGCCGGGGCCGCCGCCGGAAGGGCGCCGGCCAGCACAAGCGCGGCCGGCGCCCAGCGCCTTGCCTTGAACGTGCTTAGCAAGAGACGCAGTTGTGGTTGTTCTTCGAGCCCAGGCTCTCCAGTAGCGCCACGGTTGCGGGAATCGGCGAGACCCGCTGTACCGGACCATTCGCCATGTCAGCCGTCGTCTGGCCGAGCCGGCTCACGGCGGTGATATCTCCTCCGTTCTCGACCAGATAGAGGATCAGGTCGTTGTCGCCGCGGGCGGCCGCGTGGTGGAGGGCGTTGTAGCCCTTGAAGTCCCGCTGTTTGATGTCGGCGCCCAGTTCGACCAGGTACTGGACTGACGCCAGCCAGGCGTCCTTTACGTGACGATGCGCATTCCCCGCGAAGCCCTCGCCGTAGCCAACCCCCGAGGCGGCGTGGATCGGATAAACCCCCGGATCCCCGGCCTTGTACGGCGGCAGGCCGGACGGGTCGGGTCCCATGGAGGTCAAGTCGGTCGGGATCCACAGGCCGGGCGCGGCGGGCAGGGCCGAGAGCGACCCCTTTTTTTCGTCGTTTACGGCCGTCGTACCGCCCCGCCTCCGACGCGGCTCCGGCGCCGTGGTAGGGATGTTCGGATCGGCGCCGTGTTCCGCGAGCAGGCGCATCGCCGGCACGTCGGTCGCGTAGGCGGCCCGCCAGAACGCGGTCGCGCCCGCGGTGTTCACGAGCCCGCAGTTGGCGTTGCCGCAGCCGCTATAGACCATGTACCAAGGATGCTTCTTGATCCGGACATTCGGGTCCGCGCCGGCATCGAGTAGCGCCTGCATCACGTCCAGATAGTTCGCCTGCTGGAAACCGCGCTCCTGCGGTTGCGGAAACCGCGTCCGCGGCTGCCACTCGGCGTTGACGGTGGCCCATAGCGGGGTCACCCCATTCGCGCCGTCCGCGACGTTGGGATCGGCGCCACGCTCGAGGAGCACGAGTGCCAGATCGAACTGCCCATTGATCGTGGCCATCAGCAGTGGGCTGGTGCCGTCGCCCTCCGAGACCTGATTGATGTCGGCGTCGCCGTCGAGGAGCGCCGTCACCGCGTCGTGGTACCCCTGCCGGGCCGCGTGCAGCAGAGCCGTCATGCCGCCCTTGGCCTCCAGTTGCGGCCGGCGGAACCGGGCAAACGGGTCCTCCTCCTTCGCGTCGTCCTCGGGGAGTTCCCCGGAAAGGTAGGACTGCCGGGCGGCGAGCACTGCGGCCTGCACCTGGCTGGAACTAGGCTCGGCGTCCCCCGCTGCGAATACCTCCAGCACGGCCTGTTGCCGCTTCTTGGCCGCCTCGGCCAACTTGTAATCGGCCAACAGGTCCACCTTCTTTGAAGTGGCCGCCGGGTCCGCCCCGCGCTCCAGCAGCGTACGGATTGCATCCACGCGGTTGCGCGCCGCCGCGAAGACCAGCGGCGTCTGTCCCCACGTCTTCTCCCGCGCGTCCACCGTGGCGCCGTGGTCGATCAGTGCGGTGATCGCCGCGACGTTCCCGGAATTGGCGGCCAGGTGCAGCGGCGTCGCTCCGCTGGTGCTCGTGGCGCTCGTCGCGTCGGTTCCCGCCCGAAGCAGCAATTCGACGACCTCCGCCTGGCCGGCGGCGCTCGCCACGTGCAGCGGTGTGTAGTTCCCGATGCGGGTTACCGCATCGACGGAGGCGCCGCCCTGCAGCAGCGCTTCGACGAGTTCCGTGTCACCCCGCTCGGCAGCCCAATGGAGGGCCGACATGCCGTCTCCGTGGGCGGCGTTGGCGTCCTCGCCCTGGGCAAGCAGGGCCCGTACCGCAGCGAGGTCACCGAGGCGCGCGGCATCGGCGACCGGCGCCGCCACGGGCGGCGCCGAGATCGCGCCGCCGGCGATCAGCAGCGTTGCGGCGACGGCGCACAGACGACTTGAAGTTCCTGTCAGGCGCACTGGCTTTCTCCCTGTCCGCGAGGTCCGGACGGCTAGTCGGTGTCCATCGGCGACGCCGACACCGGAAGGGTGCCGTTGCTGTCGCCGAAGGAATCCATCTCGAGGCCCAGCGACTGCATCAGCGCGAGCATCGCGTTCGCCATCGGCGTCTCGTCCGGCGCCTTCACATGAAGGTTGCCGGTGAGATGCCCGTTGGCCCGACCCAGCATGACCAGCGGGGCGCGCCGGTGGTTGTGGATGTTGGCGTCGGCCATCGGCGAACCCCAGATGATCGCCGTCTTGTCGAGCAGGGAAACGCCGCCTTCCGTGGTGTTCTTGAGCTGCTCGAGGAAGTAGGGGAGCTGGCCTATGCGGTACTGGCAGATCGTGTTGAAGTCCATGATCCGCTCTTCGTTGTTCCCGTGGTGCGAGGCGGGATGGAAGGGCCGGTTGGTACCGCTCTCCGGGAAAGAGCGGTTCTGGGCATCGCGCCCCGTCTTGAACGAGATCACCCGGGTCATGTCGGTCTCCAGCGCGAGTACCTGGAGATCGAACATGAGCTGCATGTGCTCCGAGAAAGCGTCGGGCACACCGGGTGGGGCGTCAGGCAACGCCCGCGCCTCCCCGCTCTCGTTGTGGCCCTCGACCATCTGGATGCGCCGTTCGACTTCGCGGACGTGGTCGAGATAGCGATCCATCCGGAGGCGGTCCAGATTGCCGAGTTCGTTCCGGACCTCGGCCACGTCACTGAGGATCCAGTCGAGGATGCTGCGGCGGGTGGCTCGGCGCTCGGTGCGCTCCTCCGGAGTGCTGCCCGCTCCGAAGAGCATCTCGAAGGCAATGCGCGGGTCGCGGATCATCGGCAGCGGGTCGTTCGGCGACGCCCAGCTGATCGAGTCGGTATAGGCGCAGGAGTAGTTGTAGGTGCAGCCGCCGGCCTGATCCAGGTTCTCGATGCAGAGCTGTAGCGACGGCATCGGCGTGGCCTGGCCAAACCGCTGCGCGTAGAGCTGGTCGAGCGAAGTGCCGCACCAGATGTCGGAACCCTGTGTCTGCTTCGGGTGGGACTGGGTCAGGAAGACTGCGGACGACCGGAAGTGGTCTCCGCCGATCTCCGGCCCGGTGAACGCCTCGGCCATCCGCACGTCGGTGTTGCTGACGATGGTCAGGTAGTCCTGGAAGGGCTCGAGAGGCTTCAAGGCGTTTTCGGGCAGCAGCTCGAAGTCGCGCCCCTCCGTGGCCGGTGCGAACAGGTGACGGCTCGCGCCCCACTCGTTGCAGCCGGGCAGCCCGTGCACCTCTTCGATGCAAACGAGGCGGGTAACGTCCTTGGCCTCCGCCGCTGCCGCGACGTTGCGGCCCGAGCGGCCGGCTGGCGCCATCGCATCCAGGAACGGGAGGGCGACAGAGGCCCCCACTCCACGCAGGAAGGTCCGGCGAGGCAAGTGCTTTCCGGTAATCAGGGACATGATCTACTCCTCATTTGCTGCTGCTGTCTAGTGCTGTCTGGGCTGGGCGTTCGGTCGCCCGTTTGCGCTGGAAGGCGTCGCTTCGGACTACGCCCATGATGAACGACGCCATGCGGTGGTCGTTGACCTCGGCCTCTCGGACGATGTTACGGATGGTCGGCTGATCGAAAGCCTCGATCGGCCGGCCGACCGCGAAGGCCAACAGGTTCTCGGTGAAAGTGCGAGCGAGCGGGATGGGCCGCACCAGCAGGGCGTCCACCAGCTCGCTGGGCGAGGAAACCGGCGTGCCGTCGTAAAAGTCGCCCAGCGTATCCAGCGGGGCACCGTTCTCGCGCAGGCGCCATCGGCCCGTAACGTCGAAGTTGTCGAGGGCGAGCCCGATCGGATCGATCAGCCGGTGACAGGAGTTGCAGCTCGGGTTGGCGGCGTGCATCTCCAGCCGCTCGCGGGTGGTGAGCCGCCGGCCCTCGTTCACTTCTTCGATGTCCTCGAGCGCGGGGATGTCGGGCGGCGGCGGGGGAGGCGGAGTGCCCAGCAGCACCTCCATCACCCACTTGCCGCGCAGCACCGGCGAGGTGCGGTTCGCGAGCGAGGTCAGCACCAACACGCTCCCGTGGCCAAGGATCCCGCGGCGCGTATCGTCGGGGTAGCGGACGCGGCGGAAGTGCCGTCCGGCCACGCCTGGAAGGCCGTAGTGGCGTGCGAGCCGCTCGTTGACGAAGGTGTAGTCAGCCTGGAAGAGGTCAAACAGGCTGAGGTCCTCCTGGACCAGGTTGGCGAAGAACAACTCGGTCTCGCGCCGCATCGCTTCCGCCAGGTTCTCGTCGAAATTGGGGAAGAAGTTCGGGTCGGGCCGGATCTTGTCCATGTCCTGCAGCCGGAACCACTGCGCGGCGAAGCGGCGCCCGAGCGCCGCGGCGCGCGGATCGGCGAGCATGCGCAGCGCCTGCCGGTCCAGTTCCTCCGGCGTCAGGAGACCCTTGTCCGCCAGCGCCTGGAGTTCGTCATCCGGAGGCGCCCCCCACAGGAAGAACGAGAGCCGCGAGGCGATGTCCACGTCACTCAGCCGGTAGCCCCGCTCCGGAGCGTCCACCGGTTCCCGTTCCAGCCGCAACACGAAGTGCGGGCTCGCGAGCAACGCCTCAAGTGCTGTTCGCACGCCGACCTCGAAGCCGCCGTCGGCGGCGCCCTCATCGAAGAACGCGAGCAGGTCTTCGACCTCGCGATCGCCGAGGCTCCGCCGGTAGGCCTCGCGGCCAAGCCGCGCGAGGATCCGGCCGGCGCAGGGGCGCGCCTCGTCGGGAGCCGTCGGACGGCAGGTGAAGATGCGGCGCCGGCTGGGCGTACTCGACAGGCCGGTCGGGTTGTAGGGGCCGGTAATGATGACGTCGCGGACGTGTGGGAGCGTCGTGATGCCCGCGCCGCCCGAGCCGCCTCCGGCGTACGACCAGTCATGGGGGCGGATCAGGTCCTCGTAGGGCCCGTGCTGGCGCCGGATGAAAGCCGCGGCAATCCGCCGCGCCCCGGCCCGAACGAAGACGCGTTGGGTTTCGGTAACCGCGCTCCCCCGGCCGTCGGCGCCAACGATCCGGTTGGTGTCATAGGGCAGCAGAGCGACCCGCTCACCGTCGATCGAGACGTCGACATCCTCGACGCGGGTGTTCGACCCGGAAGTGAAGGTCACTCCGAAGGTGTACTCGGCATCGACCGCGAACACGTGGTCCACCACCAGCCCGCCCCGGGTGCCGTAGGGAGCGCCCTCGACCTGATCCCATGGATGTTGCGACAGGTACTGCGAGTTGGTGTAGGTTGAATCCACCGCCTTCCCGCCTCGCTGGCCGACCGCGAGGCGGCTGATGGAGCTGGCCGCGTTCAGGTAGGCCTCCAGCAGCGTGGCCGAAAGCGTCTGGGCCTCGGCGATGTTGTCGAAGTTGTGGCTCACCGGATCGAGCGGCAGCCAGTTTCCGGCGTCCACGTCGAGATCCAGCAGCTCCCGAATCGCCTCCTCATAGTCCGAGCGGTTGAGGCGCTGGAAAGGCCGGTTCCCCGGGTCGGGGGCCAGCGCGGCGGCCTCATCGAGACGGTGTTCCAGGGCCTCGACCAGCGTCAGGAGCGCTTCACTACCCGTCCGGCGGGCGCCGGGCGGCGGCATCATGCCGGCCCGCAGCTTCCGGACCATCTCCTCGGCGACGTCGGCGTGCTCGGCCGCGTTCGTCACGTCGAACTCCTGGAGTGACAGATTGCCGGTCCGGAGCCGATCGTTGTGGCACATCACGCAGGTGCTGCGCACAACGCGGTTCGCCACGGCGTCGGACGGCGCGGTCTCTGCCGCCCGCGGGGTCTCTGCGACCGAGGCAGGACCCGCAGCCGCCGTCTCGAATGCAGCGCCCGCCACGAAGAGCAGGGCCGAGAGCCCCGTCCTAACGGCAGTTTGTGATTTCATGGGCGATCTGCGGATGGAATCCGGGCGCAGCAACGGCATCGGTGTGACAAGTCAGTGTGCCCGTTTCGGGGTCAGGATGCAAGCGGCCGCGGACCCCACCCGGCGGGTCTTCCCGCCGAGCTGGGACAACCGCCGAATTCATCCAGTGAGCGCGCCCCAAAGGGGAGTCAGCTGCCGCTAGCGGTGCTCAATGACGGAGTCCACGACCCCGTACGCCTTCGCTTCCTCGGCGGTCATGTAGTGGTCGCGTTCGATGTCGCGCGCGATCTCTTCCGACGAACGGCCGGTGTGGTGGGCGAGGATTTCCGTGAGGCGCGCGCGGACCCGCATGATCTCGTTGGCCTGGATCTGGATGTCCGTCGCTTGTCCCTGGGCGCCGCCGAGTGGCTGGTGGATCATGACGGTGGCGTTCGGGAGTGCAAATCGCTTTCCGCGAGCCCCGGCGGCGAGCAGAATTGCCCCCATGCTGGACGCCTGACCGAGGCAGTAGGTGGTCACGTCCGGTCGGATGAACTGCAGCGTGTCGTAGACCGCGAGGCCGGCGCTCACCGAACCACCCGGACAGTTGATGTAGAGAGAGATTTCTTTTTCCGGATCCTCGGACTCCAGGAACAGGAGCTGGGCGACCACGGTGTTCGCGAGCTCATCGCTGATCGGTTGCCCGATGAAGACGATGTTGTCCTTGAGCAGTCGGGAATAGATGTCGTAGGCACGTTCCCCACGCCCCGTCTGCTCGATGACGTGCGGAATGAGAATCTGGTCTCGGATCACGGCATTCGTTCCTCTCGGTGTTGCGGGAGTATTGAGGCGGGGATCAGCATACGACGTAGCTCGGTCATGAACCGTCATCCCTGGAAGAACCCGGAAGGGTCGTCTCGCCCTTTGCCCTATTCCTGGGACGCCGTCAGCTCTGCGTGTTCTCTCAGGAAATCGATTGCGGCGTCCCGGCGCAGTTGGGTGCGGATCCGTTCCAGCCGGCCGTCCTTTTCCATGGCGGCCCGCAGCGCAGCCGGGGTCTTGCCGGAGGCGGAGGCTTCCTGGTCCAATCGCTCCTCGAGAGCTTCCTCCGTCGTCTCGATGCCTTGCTGGTCAGCCAGGGCGTCCACCAGGATCGTTGCAGCGACCGTCTTTTCGCACTCGGAGCGCAACGTGTCGAGGTGCTTTTCGAGTTCGGAGCGCACTTGCTCGGTGGGCATTCCGCCCTGGACCATGTTGTTCGCGAGCAGTCTCACCCGGTTGTCCAGATCCCTCTCGACGAGCGGTTCCGGAGGTTCCACCGGGTTCTTTTCGCGCAGTGCCCCGACGAGTTGCTCCGCGACGTCCCGCCGTCCGTTCTGGTCTGCCCGCTTCCGCAGCCGGTCCCGGATGTCGCCGCGAAGGGCCAGCAGCGACGCCGCTCCGAGCTCCCGCGCGAAGGCATCGTCGAGAGAGGGGAGCACCGGGGTTCGCGCCTGTTTGATCGTGAAGGCGGCCCGGATTGTTCGCCCCGCCCGTTCGGGATCGGGGGACTCGTTGCCGAAGCTCGCCGTCGCCACCACCGTGTCTCCTTCGGAAGCGCCCTGGAGCGCCTCGTGGAGTGCCGCGTGATAGGCCTCGCTCCCCACCCGCAGGGGCAGATCCTTCGTGCTGCGCGGGGTAGCCGGCCGATCCGTCTCGATAAGTTCGGATTCCTGGAGATCCCCCATCACGAGATCGCCGTCCTGGAGGCCCCTTCCTTCGATGGGCCCCGGTTGCGCTCTCTCCAGGCGCAGATGTTCCAGCGTCTCACCGATGTCGGATTCAGTCACCGCGTGTTCCCGGGTGGTGACCTTGATTCCGTCGAAGTCCACCGTTCCGATGTCCGGCCAGACGCTGAACCGGAGCCGCGCGGTAAGCGGTTTGCCGCGCGCCGCTTGCTCGGGGGTCGCCTTGGGAACATCCAGCGGATGGACGTCGAGTTCGTGAAGGCTCTGACTCGTGGCCCTGCCGAGCAGGCGGCTCATGGCCTCTTCGGCGGCCTCGCTCCCGTACAGGAGTTCGATTCGCTCCTTGGGCGCCTTGCCCTTGCGGAAGCCGCGTAGATGGGCCCGCTGCCGGATACGCCGCAGTTCCTTCTGGACTGCTTCCTCGAAGATCGGAGCCGGAATCGTCACTTCGATCGCGCGGCGGGATTGGCCTTCTTCCATCAGCCGGAAGGCCAGGTCCGCAATGCGGTCCTTCTCCGGGAAGGGCGGGCGGGGGGACGCGCCGGGAGCGGCCGGGTCCGCGGGTTCGTTCTCGGGTTCCGAAGGGGTGCTGTTATCCACGAACTCGCTACTCAGACTCGGTGGTGGGGAGTGGCGCTGGTGCGAAAGGGGGGATTCGAACCCCCACGGGTTACCCCACTGGATCCTAAATCCAGCGCGTCTGCCAGTTCCGCCACTTTCGCAGCGGCGCCGTAGCCTCCTGGCGGCGGGAGCTTAGCAGCGCGCCACCGGGAGAAGTGGCAGGCATTCCCTGCTCCCACCCCCGTCCATCGGAGGGCTCTCCTTCCCGCCGGTAGAATCGCCGCCCGGCGCGCCGACGGGTGGCGGCGTCGCCCCGAAAGAGGTTCCCCGATGCGCAGATTGACCCAGACTTCCCGGCCGCTCCCGGCCGTGCTGCTTGCCCTCTTGCTCGCCGCGCCGCTCGCGGCGCAGGATCTTGAAACCCTGCGTCCGGTCGCCGACCAGGGCGCCGCCGAGCGGGCCAAGCTGGTCCAGGTGATGGTGGACTCCATCTTCAGCTTCGGCGAACTGGGCTTCCAGGAGTTCGAGACCTCCCGCTACATCACCGACATCCTGCGGGAGAACGGGTTCGAGGTCGAGGAGGGGATCGCCGGCATCCCCTCCGCCTGGATGGCGCGCTGGGGGTCGGGTTCGCCGGTCATCGCGCTCGGCAGCGATATCGACGGCATTCCGAAGGCGTCCCAGAAGCCCGGGGTGGCGTATCACGATCCCCTGGTCGAGGGCGCCCCGGGCCATGGCGAAGGCCACAACTCGGGGCAGGCCGTGATCGTGGTGGGAGCGCTCGCGGCCAAGGAGATCATGGAACGCGAGGGCATCCCCGGGACCCTGGTGATCTGGCCGGGGGTGGCCGAGGAACTGCTGGCCACGAAGGCCTGGTTCATCCGGGACGGCTATTTCAACGACGTGGACATCAACATCTTCACCCACGTCTCCTCCCGGTTCGGGGTGAGCTGGGGACAGGCCGGCGGCAGCGGCCTGGTGTCGGTCGAATATACGTTCGTGGGCGAGTCGGCGCACTCGGCGGGGGCGCCCTGGCGAGGCCGGAGCGCGCTCGACGCCGTCGAGATCATGAACGCCGCCTGGAACATCAAGCGCGAGCACCTGCGCCTGCCTCATCGCTCCCACTACGTGATCACGAACGGGGGTGACCAGCCGAACGTGGTGCCGCAGCTCGCGTCGGTCTGGTACTTCTTCCGGGAACTCGACCAGCCCCACATGAAGGAGCTCTTCGATCTCGGAAACACGATGGCCAACGCCGCCGCGGCGATGACTTCCACCGAGGCCTCATGGAGCATCCTGGGCCATGCCTATCCGCGCCACTTCAACAAACCGGTGGCCGAGGCGGTGTGGGCGAACATCGAGCGGGTGGGGCTTCCCGAGTGGAGCGACGCGGACCAGGCGCTCGCCACGGGTCTCCAACGCGAGTTGGGAGTCGAGGAGCGGGGCCTCGCCACCGAGCTCGGCGAGATACGCGGTCCGGCGCGTGAGCCACGCCTCGGCGGCGGCTCCGACGACATCGGCGACATCGCCTGGACCGTCCCGACCGTGACGCTGGGCTTCCCGTCGAACATCCCGGGCGGCCCGGGCCACCACTGGGCGAACGCGGTGGCGATGGCGACCCCGATCGCGCACAAGGGAGCGGTCGCCGGCGCCCGGGTCATCGCGATGACGCTCATGGACCTGCTCCTCGATCCGTCGTTGGTGACGGCAGCCAAGGAGTACTTTGCCGAGCAGACTGCGGAACATCAGTACACCCCGCTGATCGGCCCGGACGATCCTCCGGCGATTCACCTGAACGAGGCGCGGATGAACTCTTTCCGGGAGGCGATGCGGCCGCTCTACTACGACCCGGATCGTTACGACAGCTACCTGGAACAGCTCGGTATCGAGTATCCGACGGTTCGGGAAAACCGGGAGAACTGACGGAAGTCGCGCTTGGCGGCCCGGAAACGGGTGTCGGGAGACCACCCGCGGGCCACTAGAATCGTGCGCCCGGCGCTCCTCGGGATGGGGAGCGCCGGCGAAAAATGAGGTTGCTCCCGATGCGCGCACTGTTACAGCTCCCAAGGTCCTTGCCGGCCGCCCTTCTCGCTCTCCTGCTCGCCGCCCCGCTCGGGGCCCAGGATCTCGAAACCCTGCGTCCGGTCGCCGATCAGGGCGCCGCCGAGCGAGCCAAGCTGGTTCAGGTGATGGTGGATTCCATCTTCAGCTTCGGCGAGCTGGGTTTCCAGGAGTTCGAGACCTCCCGCTACGTCACCGGGATCCTGCGGGAGAACGGCTTCGAGGTCGAGGAGGGGATTTCAGGTATTCCGACCGCCTGGATGGCTCGCTGGGGCTCGGGCTCGCCCGTGATCGCGCTCGGCAGCGATATCGACGGGATTCCGAAGGCGTCCCAGAAGCCGGGGGTCGCCTATCACGATCCGCTGGTGGAAGGCGCCCCGGGGCACGGTGAGGGGCATAACTCCGGTCAGGCGGTGATCGTCGCCGGCGCCCTCGCCGCCAAGGAAGTCATGGAGCGGGAAGGCATTTCCGGGACGATCGTCATCTGGCCCGGAGTGGCCGAGGAACTCGTTGGCACCAAGGCCTGGTTCATCCGGGACGGCTATTTCAAGGACGTGGACATCTGCATCTTCACCCATGTCTCCAACCGATTCGGCGTGAGCTGGGGACAGGGCAGGGGCAATGGCCTGGTGTCGGTCGAATACACCTTCCGGGGCGAATCGGCGCACTCCGCGGGAGCGCCGTGGCGGGGCCGCAGCGCGCTCGACGCGGTGGAGATCATGAACATGGCGTGGAACGTCAAGCGCGAGCACCTTCGCCTGCCGCACCGTTCGCACTACGTCATCACGAACGGGGGAGACCAGCCGAACGTGGTGCCCCAGCTCGCGTCGGTCTGGTACTACTTCCGCGAACTCGAGCAGCCCGGGATGAAGGAACTCTTCGATCTCGGCAACACGATGGCGCAGTCCGCCGCCGCGATGACCTCGACCGACGTGTCCTGGCGCATTCTGGGGCACGCTTACCCGCGCCACTTCAACAAGCCGGTCGCCGAGGCGGTCTGGGCCAACATCGAGCGGGTGGGGCTCCCGGAGTGGAGCGAAGCGGATCAGGCGCTCGCCACGGGGCTCCAGCGCGAACTCGGGGTCGAGGAACAGGGCCTCGCAACCGAACTCGGCGAGATGGGCGGCCCGGTGCAGGAGCCGCGTCTCGGAGGCGGCTCCGACGACATCGGGGACGTTTCCTGGGCCGTTCCGACGGTGACGATGCGCTTCCCGTCGAACATCCCGGGCGGCCCGGGGCACCACTGGGCGAACGCCGTGGCGATGGCGACCCCGATCGCCCACAAGGGGGCCTCCGCCGGCGCGCGGGTCATCGCCATGACCCTCATGGATCTGTTCCTCGATCCGGAGCTCCTCCCGGCGGCGAAGGAGTACTTCGCCGAGCAGACGGCCGAGCACCAGTACACCCCGCTGATCGGCGCCGACGATCCTCCCGGGATTCACCTGAACGAGGACCGGATGAACTCGTTCCGGGAAGCGATGCGGCCCCTTTACTACGACCCGGAGAACTACGACAGCTATCTCGAACAGCTCGGCATCGAGTACCCCACGGTCCGCCCGGAGGGGGAAGAGCCGCAGAACTGATCGGCCGCCCGAACTGTGGTAGAACCACCGCCTTCCCACGGCAGGCGAGCACATGAGCAGGACGCTCTGGACCCTCATCGCACTGCTGATCGTCGGGGCCGCCGGCTGCGGCGGGGGAAGTGACGGCAAGCCGGTCGCACCCCCGACCACGCCCCAGGCCGCGCCCGATCCGCCGCCGGCACCCCCGGGCCAGCCGACCGGGGTTCGGGTCGTGGACGCGGGCCAGACCTTCCTGGTGTGGGCCTGGGACCCGGTGGAAGGCGCGACCAGCTACGAGGCCGAGATCTTCCTGCCCGGCCTCCCCCCGGGCCAAAGGGGAGATCCCATCATCACGGTGGAACCGACCGTGCGAGCGGACGGACTGGAACCGGGTACGGCGATGGAGATTTACGTGCGTGCGGTCCGCGAGACGGCAGGCGGGCGCGCGGTCGGGCCGTGGTCGGAGTTCAGCCTCGCGGAAACCCTGCCATCACCGACGGTATGCACAGACGAACTGGCGCAGGCGCGCTCGTTCCATCACCCGCCCCGTCTCATCGACGAATGGACCGGAATGCCGTTCCGCTTCTACTTCGATGGCACCACGCTCCCCCCCGGGGAGCGTGAGAGCGCGGAACTAGTGTTCGAGATCGTCGGGGAGTTGGCTGAGCGAATCGAAGGCCAGATCGACTATCCGCTTCTCGAAGTTGGCGGATGGATTCGGTGCGGAGAATGGGATCCGTGGCGAGAACGATGCCCCCGGCAGCGGCACGGGGAAATCGTGGCGGCAGTAGTGCCGGATCGCGACGAGGGCGGGCGAGCACATGCGCGCAATGCGGTCATCTTTTGGGTCGGTGGACGGATTCAGGATGCACAAACGAATGGTCCGCACGCATGGGCGGCGCTGTATCTTTCCGAAGGGAGGGTGACGCGCCGCGCGGCTCTGCACTGTTTGAAGTCAAAGCGTTTGTTGGCGGTCGGATAGGCGGCCAGGGCCGCCGCGGTCCATTTCCACTCGCCCTTCGTGTCCAGGCCGTCGTGTGGAAGCCAGATCGGGTGATCGTGGTCGGCGGGATCCGAGCAGATGTCTCGACAGTCCGAGCGGTTCAGGATGTGAATTTGGTGCTCTTCAAGATGACGGGTCGCGGCGAAGACCGCCAACTGATCCGAGCCGATCTTGCTCGCCAGACCGGACGGCCGTAGCGGGTCGATGAACAGTTTGATCCGGCGGGCGAAGTTTCGACGACGGCGCGAAGTGTGGTAGAACCACCGCCTTCCCCACGTGGAGGCGAGCCAATGAGCAGGACGCTCTGGACTCTCATCGCACTGCTGGGCGTCGCGGCCGCCAGTTGCGGCGGGGGAACTGACAGCAAGCCGGTCGCGCCGCCGACCACGCCCCAGGCCGCGCCCGATCCGCCGCCAGAGACGCCGACCGTTCGGGCGGTCGTGTGGGTTCTTTCTGAGCCCTCCGACCCGGACGGCTACTACACGGGCGAAAAGATCCGGGTGATCGCCGACTTCGAGCAGCCGGTCAGCGTTGTGGACTCGCCCCGGCTGGCCATCGAGATCGGCGAGCATCGCCGCCTCGCCGATTTCTTCCCGTGGATAGAGGACAACTGGCCACCGGAACGGCCCTCCCTGGGGCAGCGGTTCGAGTACGAGGTAGGCCCCCAGGACACGGACGCGGACGGCATCACCATCCCGCGTGATCCGTTCGACTTCACCGAGGGAGCCTTGCTGAACGAGGCGGGCGCGGAGATCGAAGTCGAAATCACCGCCATCGGCCCGGAGCACTCCCCACCCAATCCCCTCGACCCCGGGGCGGCTCTCGCGTCCCATCCGGTGATCGGGACCCCGCCCCCGAGGGTATGTACGACCGAGCGGAGATACGCTCTTCGGTACCACGACGCCGTGCTGGTCAGAGAATGGGACGGGACCCCGTTCCGGTTCTACTGGGATGGGGGAATCCCCGAGAACGAGCGGGCGGACGCAGAGCATTTCTTCGGGGTCGTCGAGCGGCTGGCAGCGCGGATCGAGACGCAGCTTGGCTACCCGGTCCTCGAAGTCGCGGGGTGGGTTGAGGAAAACGAGCGGGGATTTCGGATTGGCCGCACCGACGTGCGGAGCTGCGAGGGTGTGCGGCCCGAGGGGATTGTCGCTACCGTGATCCCGGAACTCACGCCGATCAGAAACTTGGTGATCGCCCGGGCGCGGCCGAGTTGCGCTGTCGTGTATTGGACTCGCAACGACATCGACACGACGCTAGATGGCGTCATGGACCACGAGCTCTTCCACCTCTTCGGTTTCCAGCACTCACCCGAGTCAACACATCCGAACAAATCGCCGCTTGGGGTGGGAACTCCCATGACCGTTCATCTGACGAACAGCGGGGATGCCACCCCCGCCGACATTGACGCGCTTGGGTGCGTGTTCCCGCATCCCGACTTTCCGCGGGAGTGATGCGCGGGCCCCCTTGGGCGCTGGTCGCGCTCGTGATCGTCGCGGCCGCCAGTTGCGGCGGGGGAACTGACAGCAAGCCGGTCGCGCCCCCGACCGCGCCCCAGGCCGCGCCGGAACGGCCGCCGGAGCCGCCGACCGTTCGGGCGGTCGTGTGGGTTCTGTCCGAGCCCTCAGACCCGGGCGGCTACTACACGGGCGAAAAGATCCGGGTGATCGCCGACTTCGAGCAGCCGGTTAGCGTTGTGGACTCGCCCCGGCTGGCCATCGAGATCGGCGAGCATCGCCGCCTCGCCGACTTCCTGCCTTGGTGGGAGGACAACTGGCCCCCGGAGCGGCCGTCGTGGCGGCAGCGATTCGAGTATGAGGTAGGACCGGACGACGCGGACGCGGACGGCATCACCATCCCGCCCGACGCCTTCGACTTCTCCGAGGGAGCGTTGCTGAACCGGGCGGGCCGGGAGGTCGAGATCCAAATCTCCGCCATCGGCCCGGAGCACTCCCCGTCCAATCCGCTCGATCCTGGGAAGGATCTCGTGTCGCATCCAGTGATCGGGACGGCCGAACCGAGGGCATGCACCGACGAGCGGGAGCGCGCGGAGAATCACTCGCGTTTCGTCCGTGAGTGGGACCGGGTGCCGTTCCGGGTGGACATGATCCGCAACTTCCCGGATGTCGTGACCGACGCTGACGTTGTCCAGCTTCTCGAACCGGTTGGATTGTTGGCAGACAAGATCGAAGAACAGATCGGGTACCGGATCGTAGAGATGGGCGAAGTGATCCCGGTTCCCAAAGGGGCGCCGCCCGGCTGGAACGAGGACGAGCAGGAGTTCCGGCGCACCTGCCCGCTCCCGCGGGACAGTGGACAGATTCAGGGCTTTTACATGGACGATGTGAACCACGGGAACCCAAGTACCGAAGGACAAGCGAATTCGGCGTGCGGCTCCTTCTCTTATATGGCGCCTCTGATGGTGTCCTGGCCGTGTCAAGGTTGCGAAGTAACCGGGAACGGCTCCGACCTCGATGGTCTAACCCTTCACGAACTCTTCCACGTGCTCGGTTTCGTGCATTTCGACGACTACGACTTCCTCGCCCGAGGGGACGGCGTCCCCATGTCCGTTCCGCTCACCTGGACGCAAGGGCGAGGTGCAGACTCCGCGCTGTGGCCTGACATTGATCTGCTGCGCTGCATCTTTCCGAAGGAAGGGTGAGGCGCGACTCTGGACCGTTAGACGGAAGTTTCGAGGGATGCGCTGAGTAACTGTCGTGATTTGAGTGGGTTAGTGGATTATGTGATGTTGCTTACTGGCTACCAGAGGAGTGAGACGCGGAGGAGTTCGCTCGAGCGTTTCTGAACGGGGGTAGGTTCGGGGTGTTGGATGAAGGTGTTTTGTGTTCCGGGGATGCGCATGGTGTTGGCGGTGAAGGTGCCGAGTTCGGTGAGCAGGGATCGGAAGCTGTGGACGGGGAGGTCGTCGTGGGTGCGTTTGCGGGCGGCCTTGTTGCGGGCGGCGGGTGAGCGTTGCGCGGGGCGCACCACCGAGGTGCGCAGGCTGTCGGCGGTATCGGGGTCGTGATCGTCGAACAGGAGGGGTGCGAGATCCTTGCGCAGGTGCCACTCGACGTAGTAGGCGAGCATGCAGAGGAGGATGTGGGCTCGGACGCGGTCCGGTCGTCGGTGGTGGATGGGGCGGACCTTGAGGTCCACCGATTTGAGGCAGCGGAAGGCGCGTTCGACCCTGGAGAGGTTCTTGTAGGCGCGGACGGTGCGAGCGGCGTCGAGGCGCTCGGGCTCGACATTGGAGCGGATGATGTAGATGCCGTCGAGTTGTTCTTCGGCGGTGATCTGCTCCTGGAGGCGTTCGAAGGAGAAGGAGTCCTCGGTGATCTGGGGGTCGAAGTGCTTGGCGACCTTGTATCGGTCGATGACCTTTCCGACGCGGATGCCGATGGCGTCCTTGCCGCGGAGGGGCCGCTTGGGCCGCCTGGTGGCTTGAGCGATGGGTTCGAGGAGCTTTTCGGTGGCGTCGAGGAGTTCGAGCCGCTTGCGGCGGCGCTCGGCGGCGAGCCGGGGATTGCGGCAGACGATGAGCCGTTCGCCGGGGAAGTCGTCGCTGGTGACTTCGGCGAGGTCCCGCTGGTCGAACAGGGAGGGGTGCACCGTTTTGTCGGCGATAAGTCTCCTGATGGCGGGGGCGCGCAGGGAGGTGATCCAGCGCAGGCCCTCGACCGGGGCGAGATCCTCGCGGATGCGGGCGGAGGTGAGCATGCCCCGATCTCCCACCAGGACCAGGCGGGCGAGGCCGAAGCGGAGTCGGAGCTTGTCCACCTGGCAGGCCACCGTCTTCGGGTCGCTGGTGTTGCCTTCGAAGACTTCGACGGCGATGGGGCACCCTTCGGGGGAGCACAGCAGCCCGAAGACGATCTGGAGCTTGTTCTTCTTGCCGTCGCGGCTGTAGCCGCGGCGGGCGAGGGGGCAATGGGTTCCTTCCAGGTAGGTGGAGGTGAGGTCGTAGAGGACGAGGGTGTTTTCCTGGAGATGGCGGCGGGCGAGGCGCTGTTCGATGCCGGGTTGGCGGCGGAGCAGCCAGTCCATGGCGTCGTAGAGTTCGTGCTGATCGACATCGCCGAGGCGGAGGAGTTCTCCCAGGGTGGAGACGGCGGTTTCGGAGGTCAGAGCGCGTGCGGTGGCGAGTTTGGAACGGGCGTCGATGACGCGGGCGACGATGAGGGCGATGGTGAGATCGCGGTGCCGGCTGGGGGCGCGGGCGATGAGGGAGTGGAGGCCGAGTCGTCGGAGGGTTCCGAGGACGGCGGCGACATGCCCGTGGGGGAGGACGCGGCGGCAGGGGAAGGTTTCGTTGGGGGAGACGAGGGTTTCGCCTTTGAGGACGCGGCGGAGTGTTTCGACGGCGTGATCGGGGAGTTTGGAGAGGTTGGCGAGGGTTCGCTTTTTCACCTTGCGTCCGTCGCGGAAGGACTCACGGAGGAGGACGGCGGGGGGCGAGTTCCGATTGGGCACGCGTTCGACATACATGACTACTGAGTATAGCGTTTGATTCCCTGGTATTCACCCTTATTATCTCACTATGTGCGCCGTATACATGGCTACATATCCTGACGCAGGACAACCCAAGCCACGAGCCAAGTCCTTCTTTTCCCGGGAACTACGCCCGTTCAGAGCCCAAAATAGCCCTGAAACTTCAGGTTAGAAGTCGAACCGCTTGTCGGCGGTCGGATCGTCGGCCAATGCCGCCTCGCGCGACCACTCGTCCGGCGTATCTACATTCGGGTTCGGGACAGATTGCATGGTCCGCATGCGATGCAAGATCGCCCTGACTGTTATGGTCCGGTCAGTCGCCCAAGCCGAGGAGGCCACCCGGGAGGCTGGCATTCTTCGAACGGCACACCGCGGTGATCGTCAACGACGATTCCGGCAATCGGCACAGCGGGAATTTACAGGGTTGCGGTCGGGAGACGCGGTGCAAGTGGGGTGTTGAGTGTGTTGCGAAATCCGATGCGCGGAGGGCTGCCTTCCGCGTAAGAGCTGCGTTTGGCGGCTTGTCACGCGTGCGCTTCGGGCTGCCATTCCGCGGAGGGTTCCGAAGTGAAAGTAGGAAGCACAATAGGTGAGGGGGCTCTCGGAACGGTGCCCCTCACTCGAAACCGCACTCCGCCATCGTGGCATCGATGGCTATTCGGCTTCCAAAATCCCCGTAGAAGCACCCCCGTAGGGCCATCCCCGTCTCCGTCTTGCGGTCACCGTCGGCGTGATAGTACGTGCCGGGCCCGTCGATCTTGCCATTGACCCATTCGCCCTCGTAGCGGTCGCCGTTGGCCAAATAGAGGGCGCCCCGACCGTGGCGGGTTAGGACGTCCCACTGGCCCTGATAACGCCCGCCGTCGTCGTAGTAGTACGTGCCCTCGGCGCTGAAAGAGCCGTGCACAAGGGGCCCAACGTAGCCGACTCCCTCGTCGCTCCGCGCGTCCCAGTACCCGTGCCGCAGGCCGTTCACGTACGGCCCCTCGTCGATATCGACAGAGCCGGATGATCTCGTCAAGCGCTCGACCCAGTGGCCATTGCGCTCCCCGTTGACGTACGGACCCTCCTCGAGCCAGCTGTTCCCGTTCGAGATCCAACGCTCGACCCAGTGGCCATTGCGCTCCCCGTTGACGTACGGACCCTCCTTGAACCCGTTTCCCTCGATTTGCATGGTCAGGCGTTTGACCCAGTGGCCCTCGTACTTGCCGTCTCGTAGCTCTCCCGTCATCGTCCATGTGTCGATCCCAAGAGTCCACTCTCGGCGGAAGGTAAGCGTGCCCTTGCCGTGGGCCACGGCGTCGGAACATTCGCCCGTCCACTCCACCTGATCCGGACGGGACCCGCGAATCCACACGTAGCAACCAGGCGGGTCCGCCAGCGGCGCCCAGCATGCGGCACGCATCGACTGCTCGGTGCACAGTGGTGATTGGGCCGCGGTCGGTGCGGGCGCCAGCCAGACACCAACACCCAGCACGAGGCCCGTGGCGATGCGATCCCGAGCAGACGTTGCTTGCGTAGGTCGATTACCGGACGTCAGCCGCAGAGGGCTCTGTTGAATCGTCCCCATTTCTGTCACCTCCCGGCGTTGAAGTGCCACGCCTCCTGCGAAGAGCTGCGGCTCGCGGCGCTTCTTGGGCGGAATGAGCGAGGCACCACCGATATACCACAATGTGGCTCCCTCTCCTGCGCCACCTAAAGCGATAGGCGGGCCAGGGCCGTCAACCGGATGGGCGGTCGTTTCGGGGGTGTGGGTGCGGGTCCTCCCCCGCCCACAAAAAAGGACAGCGCGAATCGGAACTCGCCGCCGCGGCATAGTCCTCTGGCTTCATGTTCCCCACCCTCGGGGCGAGACGCGGCGGGAGTTTCGATTCGGAGGCGCGAAGCGCCGATCGGGCTGGGGGTAGGGCGCTCCCCGACAGATGCCGGAGTTCGGGCCTCAAACGCGCTGATGCGCCCCACCCCCAGCCCGACCAGCGCGCGGTGCCGAAGCAGGGATTTGAACCCTGACACTCACAAGGAGTACTGCGCCCTGAACGCAGCGCGTCTGCCGTTCCGCCACTTCGGCCCGCGGAGCGTACGATTCTAGCAGTCTGTGGGCAGGATCAGCCGCCGCGCGAGAGGCCGCCAACCGCCGCGGGATCCCTCTGGTCCGCGTCCCGCCCCCCGTCTGGTGAGGGGACGTTTCGAAGGCCGGGCGCAAGGCGACGGGTGGGTCGTGCCGGAGGGAGATACCGCCGCAGAGGACATTCACATCACCGTCAGACGGGTCGGCGGGGCCTTGCCGGGGGACTTGGTCGAGGTCGAGGTTTCTTTTCGGACCCGGAGCGGCCGGCTGGAGGGCGCGGTCGTGCGGGTACTCACCCGAAAGACCGCCCGGGTTGTGGGGCTGTTCACCGGAGAGCGGACCGTTGCGGTGTGGGACCGGCAGTGGGCGCGCGAGATTCTCGTGCCCTCCGGCGGCGCTCGCCCCGGGGACCTGGTGGAGGTCCGGATTCGCCGCTTCCCGGCGCCTAGGCAGCCGGTGGTCGGAGAAGTAACCGCAGTGTTTGGCGCCGCCGACGACCCAGGGGCGGAGCTCCTCGCGGTGCTCGTGCGGCACGGCATCCGGGACGAGTTTCCCCCGGCGGCCCTCGCCCAGGCGGCGGCCGCGCCGGGTGCGGTCTCCGCAAGCGAACTCGGCGGGCGCCAGGACCTCCGCGGCCGCCTGATCCTGACGATGGATCCGGCAGATGCGCGCGATCACGACGACGCGATCGAGGCGACCGAGCTTCCCGGCGGCGGGTTCGAGATCGGTGTCCACATCGCCGACGTCAGCCACTACGTGCCGCCCGGTAGTCCGGTGGACGAGGAGGCGGCACGGCGGGGGACCTCGGTGTACTTCCCCGAGCGCGCCATCCCGATGCTGCCTGAAGCGCTTTCCTCGGGCATCTGCTCGCTGTTTCCCGAGGTTGACCGGCTGGCGCAGTCGGCGAACCTGCGGATCGACTCGGATGGGCGGCTTCGTGAGGTGTGTTTTTTCCGAAGCGTGATCCGGAGCGTTGTCCGGCTGTCCTACGAGGACGGGGCGCGCCTGCTCGCGGGGGACGATTCCGGCCCGATTGGAACGGCCGTCCGGACCATGGGCCGCGCCGCCGCCCTCCTCGGAAAGGCGCGTCTCCAGCGCGGTGCGATGGATCTCGACCTGCCCGAACCGGTGGTGACCGCGGATGCCGAGGGGAACCTGCTCGCGGCCCGCTACGCACAGCGCAACAATGCCCACCGGTTGGTGGAGGACTTCATGCTGCTGGCCAACCAGGCGGTGGCGGAACGCCTGCGAAGCACCCGCACCCCGGCGCTCCACCGCGTTCACCCCACTCCCGACGAGGGCCGGATTGACGCCTTCGAAGATCTGTTGGGCGGCTTCGGCGAACGGCTGCGCGTTCCCTCCGAACCGCTCCGGCCCGCCCACTGCGCCCGGCTGCTCGCCCGCATCGCAAAAAGGCCCGAAGCGCCCTTCCTGCGGCGAAGACTCCTCCGAGCCATGACGAAGGCGGAGTACTCGCCGCGCCCCCAGGGCCACTTCGCGCTGGCGCTGCCGGACTACACGCATTTCACTTCGCCCATCCGGCGGTATCCGGATCTCATCGCGCATCGGGCGCTGGCTGCGGGGGCGGGCTCTCCCGAGCGCCTGCGCCTCAAAGCTCTGCCGGCTCTCGCGGCTAGCTGTTCCGAGACGGAGAGAAGCGCCGAGGCGGCGGAAAGGGACATCGTGGAGCGCCGGATCGCCCGCCTGCTCGCGGGGCGGCTCGGGGACACTTTTGCCGCCCGCGTTTCCGAGACCGGCCATTTCGGTCTCGCGATCGAGCTCGAGGACATTCCCGCCCGCGGCACCGTCCCGATGGAGCTGCTACCGGGCGGGCGCTTCCGTTTCCACCGGCAGGACTATTCGCTCCGGTGTTCGGCGACCGGCCGGAGTTTCCGGATCGGCGATTCTCTCGAAGCCCAACTGGTCCGGGTGGATACGCTTCTCGGCGGTCTGGAATTCGCGTTGACCGGGGCGCCCCGGCGCCTTGCGAGGGAAGCGGGGGCTACGGTGCCGACGGCCGGGAGAGCACGGCGTGATCGTCGGCGTCGACGTCCCGGAGCGGGATCGGCCGGAGGGCGGGCAGGGCGACAGTGAACCGCGAGCCCCGGTGCGGAGTGCTCTCGACCTCGATGCGCCCCCCCAGAAGTTCCGCAGTGTGCCTGGCGATCGCCAGGCCGAGTCCCGTCCCGCCAACCTCGCGCGAGCGAGCCGGGTCCACGCGGTAGAAACGCTCGAAAATGCGGGCCAGATGAGCGTTGGGGATGCCGACTCCGTTGTCTGCAACGGAGATGCGCACTTCACCGTCGCTCGATTCCGTGGCGATCTCGACGTGCCCGTCTTCTGCGGAGTACTGAATCGCGTTGTCCACCAGGTTCTGCAGGACTTCGGTCAGCAGCGTCGGATCGGTTTCGATCTGTAGGGCGCCGTCGGGACGGGCGGCCTTCAGGGTGCGCTCCCCGGCCTTCATCCGCGCCGACTCAACGACCGATTCGACGATGTTGTCCAGGCGCACGGGCACGGACTCGGCCTCCATCTTGCCCGCCTCGATGCGGGCAAGCTTCAGAAGGTCATCGGTAAGGCGCGAGAGCCGGATGGCGTGTTGCCGGATGATCTCGAGAAACCGTTTCTGTTCCGGCGGGCCGTCGAGGCCGGCGTCGAGCAGGGTCTCCGCGAAGCCGCGGATGGCGGTAAGGGGAGTCTTCAATTCGTGGGAGAGATTGGCCACGAAGTCGCGCCGCACCCGCTCGAGCGCGTGGACCCTGGTCACGTCCATGAGCACGAGTACGGCGCCCACCGGTTCGGCCCCTGCGGGCCCGCCTGCCTCGAGGTTCGAAGCCGCCAGACCTCCGGTTTCAAAGGAACGGATCGGAGCCGCCCGGGCGAGTACTTCCCGTTCCTTCAGGGAGATTTCGCGTTCGCGTGATCGGCCCCGCATTGCCGCTCGGACCATCTTCAGCAGGCGTTTTTGTTCGAGCACGTTCCGGGCGTCCCGCCCCCGGTAGTCCCTCCAGGACTCGCCGGGAAGGGCAAGCACCTCGCGAAAGGCGCCGTTCACGTACTGCACCCGGAGATCCCGATCGAACACCGCTACCCCTTCCACCATGCTCGACAGGATCGTCGCTCCCTGGTTTTTTTCGGCGGTCAGGGACTGGAAACTGCGCTGGAGTTCCCGCGCCGCGCGGTTCAGGGAGGCGAGCAGCTGGTCGAGCTCGTCCATCCGCCGGGGCGCGGCTTCCGGCGTGAAATCTCCCCGCGCGACTCGTTCCGAAAAACGGCACAGGCGAGCTACCCGTTCGCCGAACCGGGCGGAGTACCAAAACGACAATCCGGCCGCTACGACGAAGGCGAGAAGCGTCACCACGACCACCGGAGTCAGGATGGCGCTTACCGTTTCTTCGAGCTGGACGACCGGTTCCGACAGGCGCACCACCGTGTCCTGGTTCCACCCGAGCCTGACCGCCACGTAGGTGAGGTTCTCGCCCCGGGTGGCGCTGAACCGCTGGGAGCGGCCGTAGCCGGAAGCGAAGGCCGCAATGACCTCGGGGCGGTCACGGTGGTTGTCCATTGTTCCCACGTCTTCGTGGGAGTCCGCGAGCACGGTTCCGTCGCGGGCAACCAACGTCATCCGGCGTTCTCGCCGCGCAGGAGTCACCTTTTCCGCGTCGGCGTCGCCTCCGAACGAGGCGAGGCCCATGGACCACTCCCGAAGAGCCTCCGCGGAGGTGTCGTCAGGCGGATTCGCAAGTCCGGCCTGGAGCACCCCGTCGAGGATGGCGAAGGTGGAAGTTACGGCGCTTTCCCTCACGACCTGCGCCGTCGTCGCGAGGACGGCGATGAGCGCCGCCAGCCCGACCAGCAGGCTGGCCGCCGTCAGCCGGATCGCCAGGCGGGACGGGCGGGGGAGACGCCAGTGCATTCTGCCGGAGTCCGCCGGCGGGAGCTTCAAGGCGGGGGTTCGAAGCGATAGCCGGCGCCCCGAACCGTCTTCAGGAGCGAAGGCTGGCCCGCAACGTCCACCTTCTGCCGCAGGCGCCGCACGTAGACGTCAACGCTTCGGAGCGTGATGTACTTCTCGCGTCCCCACACCCGGTCAAGGAGTTGCTCCCGGGAGAAGACCCGTCGCGGGCGGGACGCCAGATAGTGGAGCAGCTTGAACTCCAGGTGGGTCGCGGGGAGGTCCTCCCCGGCTCGCTGCACCCGGTGTGACGTCGGGTCAATCACGAGGTCGCCGAATTGGAGGATTCCATCGCCAGCCGCTGGAGCCGGCGCCTCGGCCCGCTCCGTCCGGCGGAGCACCGCTCCCACCCGGGCCACCAGTTCCCGCGGGCTGAAGGGCTTGGTGATGTAGTCGTCGGCGCCGAGTTCGATTCCGGCGATGACGTCGGCCTCCTCGCCCCGCGCCGTCAATATGATGACCGGGAGGTTCTGGTATGCGGCGTCCCGGCGCAACTGCCGGCACAACTCGAATCCGCTGATCTCGGGCAGCATCAGATCCAGGATCACCAGCTCGGGTCGCTCCCGCTGCAACTCGGCAAGACCTTCCGAACCGGTGCCGGCGGAAGTCACCTGGTAGGACTCGCGCTCCAGGTTGTAACGGAGCAGCTCCACGATGTCGGGATCGTCTTCGATGACCAGGATGCGTTTCACGGCCGGAGAGATCGTACACACAGTCCGGGCGTATGCTCCCCTGTTCCATGCCCGGACCGAAGATTGCGTTTCAGGGACACCCCGGCTCCTACTCCGACCTGACCTGCCGGGACCGGTATCCGGATCATGAGCCGCTGGCCTGCGAGGGTTTTGAGGACGCGTTCGCGGCAGTGGCGGAGGGGAGCGCGGAATTCGCGATGATCCCCATCGAGAATTCGGTGGCCGGACGAGTCGCTGACATCCATCACCTCCTGCCCGAATCCCGTCTGCAAATCGTCGGTGAAGCCTTTCACCGGGTGCGGCACCAGCTCCTCGGGCTGCCCGGAGCCAGGCTCGGCGGACTCCGGACCGTCCACAGCCACCCGCACGCGCTCGCCCAGTGCCGGCAATTCATCCGCGGCCGACGCCTCCTCCCAGTGGCGGAGGCGGATACCGCCGGGGCCGCGATAATGATCGCGAGAAGCGGAGACCCCACGAAAGCGGCGATCGCCTCGGCGCTTGCCGCTGGGATTCACGGGCTCTCGGTCCTGGCGCCGGACATCGCGGATATCTCGGTGAACATCACCCGGTTCCTCGTCATGGCCCGGGAGCCGGTTACGGTTCCGCGCGACGCCGACGCGATCACTACGTTCGTGTTCCAGGTGCGGAATCTCCCGGGCGCCCTCTACAAGGCGCTCGGTGGGTTCGCGACCAATGGAGTGAACATGCAGAAGCTCGAAAGCTACATGCTGGACGGCTCGTTCACCTCGACCCAGTTCTACTGTGACGTAGCCGGCCATCCCGAGCACTCCGGGGTGGCGAAGGCGCTCGAAGAACTCCGCTTCTTCTCCCGGTCGGTCAGGATCCTGGGGGTCTATCCGGCCGATCCGATGCGCACCTCCCGCTAACAGCCTGTGGACAAAGTCACGCGGCCCAGTTCTCCCGGTGGGGGCTCGAGCGGCGATGCATCCCGGCTGAACCGCGCCGCTTCGCGTCGCTCATCGTTGCGCTTCGGTCGAAATACACCCGGGCCAGTTCTCCCGGTGGGGGCTCCTCCCTCGCGCGCCTTGTCAGCCGGGCGCCTCGCCACTCTCGGCGCTCACGCCACTCTGTCCACAGGCTGTTATACACAACGCCATAAAGAATGCCGCATGATGGGATAGGATAGCGACGATCCGGAGTAGAGGGGTCGCCGCGATGAAGAAGCTTGAGATCGCCGATGCGGATGTGATGCGGATCGCGATTCAACAGGAGATCCAACGTTCTGACGAGGCCCGATATGACCACCGGCTTCATGGCCTGTTGCTGGTGACGGGCGGCGAGAGTTGCCGTCAGGTAGCGCGGTTGTTCGGCGAGGACCCCCGGACGGTGCAGCGCTGGGTGAAGACCTTCGAACACCGGGGGTTCGAGGGACTGCGCGATGGCGAGCGGCCGGGCCGGCCGCGCACCCTGGACGCGGAGCAGTGGGCGTCGTTGGAGGACGATTTGCGCCAGCGGCCGGACGAGTTCGGATTGGGTGGCCATCTGTGGGACGGCAGACTGCTGTCGGAGCACCTGCGTCGGCAGTACGACGTGGATCTCGGGGTGCGACAGTGTCAGCGTTTGTTCCGGCAGATGGGTTTCCGGTTCCGCAAGCCGCGTCCCCAGATCGCCTCGGCGGACCCGCAACAGGTGGAGGCGTTTAAAAAAACTCCGCCGTCTGGCGCGGCGCTGCGATGTTGAGCTGTGGAGCCAGGACGAATGCCACTTCCAGCGCCACGGCACCCGCTGTCGCATGTGGGTCCCGCCCGAAGACAAGGACCCCGTCGTCTTCCATGCCCCGACGCGACAATCCGTCGCCTGTTTCGGCGCGGTCAGCCTGCTGAGCGGCAAGTTCGTCCACATCTTTTCCCCGGTGTTCAACGCCGCCACCTTCGAGGTCTTCCTCAAGGCTCTGCTCCGGCGCCGATCGCGCCACAAGAAGATGGTGGTCGTACTCGACAACGCGAGTTACCACCGCGCGAAACTGCTTCAGCCGCTGCTTGCCGCCCACCGCGACCACTTCGAGCTGCGGTTCCTTCCCCCCTACAGTCCGCAACTGGCGCCTATCGAGCGCGTCTGGCGGCTGACGCGGCGTCTGGCTACGCACAATCTCCATTTCAACAGCCTCGACGAACTCGTCGCTGCCGTTGAGTCACCCTTCAATCAATGGCGAAAGCCAAACAAAGTCCTACAGCGATTATGCAGCATTACTTAAGGCGCTATGTATAACAGCCTGTGGCGAAACCCAGGCGGCGTTCGCCCGGCGATCCATCCCGGCTGAACCGCGTCGCTTCGCGCCGTTCATCGTTGCGTTTCGGTCGAAATACACCAGGTATTCCTCCCTCACGCGCCTTGTCAGCCGGGCGCCTCCCCGGGCTCGGCGCTCACCCGGGTTCCACCACAGGCTGTTAACGCTCAGAGGCGTGGGGACACGGGTTTTTGAAGATGTAAAGCCATGGGTACTCGAATTCACATTGAATTCATCTTGAGTCCATGAATATTCATTCGATCTTGAACCTGATTTCACGAATGGTTCAAGGATCCGTCATTCCGCAGAAACAACATGGCAGTTCATGTCCGGGCCACGTCTCCAGTCCGAGCGTGGCCGCTCTGCCGGCTCTTCTTCATCCGTCTTCCCAGCCTGCCGACGTTGGTCGTTCTTCCGTTCGTTCTCTTGGTCGCTGACGTTCCTGGCGGCCGGGAGCGTGTTTGCGGGTGCGGGCGTAGTTCGGCCTGAGACCGCAACCCAGGAAGCGGCCAAGCAACCGGCGACCGGAAGAAGTTCGGCCGCGGATGCGGCGGTCACCGACGAGTCCGCAGCGATCGAACTGCGCCCGCCCGAGGCTCAACTCGCCGAAGACGAGAGGCGCTTCGCCGCGGAAGAGCCCGGGTCCGAGGCAGCGAACGGAGAAACGAATTCTGACGCGGCCGCCCAAGGCAGCGCCGGAGCGATGTCGCTCGTGGATTTCAACGTGCGGTTTCGCGGACGGGTTCTGGATGAGTTCGAGGAACTCGGTGACCCGCAGATCAGCAGTTTTTCGATCTGGAGCAAGACCAGGATCGGAGACCGCATTGTGACGAATGTCACCTACGACCTCGGGAAGACCCGGATGCATGACTTCTGGGTGCAGTTCGACGTCGGTGGAGGGGTCCAGGTCCGCGCGGGCCGCAGCTCGCTGGCTTGGCTCGGCGAGTTCACCGAGTCCTCGCATTCCCGCCAGATGGTGCACCCCGCCGTCGGCTCCGCGGTGACCCGGTCGCGGGAAGTGGGAGTCTTCCTCTTCGCCGACCGGGGGGCCTACAACGCGCGCCTCCATTTCGTGCAGGGCAGCGGATACGAGGCCGAAAACAACTCCTGGAAGGACGTGCTCGGGAGCGTCGGCCGCACGTTCGAGATCGCGGGGAGTTCCTGGCTGGTGGACGCCGGCCACTACGAAGGCCGCGACGGCCCGGACGACGCCCTCGTGCCGCGGCGGCAGACGGGTGTCCACGTGGACGGCGCGTTGGGTCCCGGCCGGATCTTCCGCGGCGCCGCTTTCCGCCGGGAACAGCACGGGCGGGAGCACCTCGGCGGTTTTGTCCGTTTCCGCCGCCGTTTCCCCCAGGGTCTTTGGGCCGCTGGGGAGTTCGGGACGGAATCGAACCACGGCCCGCTGGAGAGCCCGGGCCACGCCAACTATCTCATCGCCGGCGCCCGTTACGAACTTCCCTGGAACATGACCCACCTTTCCGCCGACTATCGCTGGCGTTTCGGCGCGGTGGGCGATCACGAACTGTTGCTCCTGTTCCAGTGGCTCTTCGACTTCCGGAGCCAACGGCGTAACTGACGTTCCGCGCTCCCCGGCGCGCCGGGGCGGGGGAGCCGCCGACAGGCGAACCGGGCCGGCAGGCGGCCGTCAGCACTTCCCGCATCCGTTGACGCCGCTGGCGGCGCACGATGCCTGACCCGTGTTCACCATCGGTTCAATTCATACAAGATCTTCAGCTTCGTCACCGACTGACCGGGGTCCTGCGGTGGCGCCGCCCCTTCAGCGATCCCGGACTCTTAGCTCGATTCCGATGGCGGCGAGTTCCCCCGCCTCCTCCCCGATGTTGGCGCGGGTCAGGGGATGGTGGTCGAGCCAGCCTGGAGGGAAGGCAAGTTCAAGCTGATCGCCGGACGCATTGACCTCAATAAGGGGGAGGGGCTCGCGGCTGCGGCGCCGGCAGAGCAGGACCGCGATCCGCAGGATTGCGGCCAACCGGCCGGCGCTGACGGGATCGGCGGCGGTCATCTCCTCGAAGCGCCCTCGCCGCAGTTTCTGCCGGTGGGTTCCGATCAGCGCGGCGAGCAGTTCCTGATCGTCCCGGGAAAAGCCCGGCATCTCCGTGTTGCGGACGATGTAGGCGCCGTGCCGGTGGTGTCCGCTGAAGGAAACCGACAGGCCCAACTCGTGGAGCTCGGCCGCCCAGCGCAGGAAGCGCTCGTGCGCCTCGTGTTCGAGGCCCCATGGCTCCCGAAGCTGTTTCAGTCCAACCAGCGCGGTGGCTCTGACCCGCTCGGCCTGTTCGCGGTCCACCCGGTACTGAGCCATCAGGTTGCGGATCGTGCTCTCCCGGACATCCTGTCTCCGGCGCCGGCCGATCAGGTCGAAGAGCACGCCCTCGCGGAGGGCTCCTTCGGCCGGCTCGATCCTTTCGATGTCGAGGGTCTTCATGGCCGCGCGCAGGACGGCGATGCCGCCGGGGAAGTCCCGCGCCCGGTCGGCGGGAAACCCCGGAATCGCGTCGGGCCCGCCGGCAAGGGCTTCCACATGGGCGCCGCGGATCATCCGGTTTCTGAGCCCCTTGAGCGCCGCCCGCGTCAGGCCGCCGTTTGCACGCAGAAGGTCGGCGGTGGCCAGCACCGTTCCGGAAGACCCGAACACCCGGGACCACCCGAGCCTCAGGAATGCTTCCTCCACGGTCTCGAGTTCGCGGCGGGCCTCGGTCTCGGCGGCGACGAAGGCGGGCTCGCTGATGACGCCGTCCGGGAAGAAGCGGCGGGTGAAGGAAACACACCCCATATAGAGGCTGGCGGCCCGGAGCGGCTCCTCCCCCTGTCCGATGACCAGTTCGGTGCTTCCCCCCCCGATATCCAGGACGAGCCGGCGGCCGTTCTCCTCCGGAAGCAGGGTGTTGACTCCCACATAGATGAGCCGCGCTTCCTCAACGCCGGAGATGACCTCCACCCGATGTCCAAGAGTTCTCGCCGCATCGCCGAGCAGTGCCTTCCGGTCCTTCACCTGCCGGAAGGCGTTCGTGCCCACCGCGCGCGCCTGGCCGGGGGGAATGTCCCGGATGCGTTCTCCGATTCGGGCGAGAGCGGCTTTGGCGCGCTGCCAGACGGCGGGTTCAATCGCCTTGTCCCGGATTCCCGCGGCCAGCCGCACGGGCTCCTTGACGCGATCGACCACCTCGATGTTCTCGCCGTGAACCCGGGCCACGGTGAGGTGGAAGCTGCGGGAGCCGAGGTCCACCGCCGCGAAGAGCCCCATCGGAAGATGTCGTTTGGCGGTCATCGAATCAGCGGTTGCTCCGCGGCTGCACCATCCAGGTGCTGGGCACCGTGCGGTTTCGCTGCGCTGTCGCGCAGCGATGCCGGTCTGAAGGCCCCCACCGGGAGAACTGGCGGCGTTCCCTTACCTGCGGCGCCATCCAGGTGCTGGGCGCCGGTGCTCCCACTGCCCTGCGCCTTCAAGCGAGCGAGGATCCCAGCCTCACGACCAGCCCACCTGCCATCCGGACGCTACGGGATCCTTCGTCGTGTATTGGGGTCTGTCGGCGCGAACAACCGGGGTTAGCATCCACGGCGCTGTGGCAACCTGGGTCGTCGGTGATGTGCAGGGGTGTTTTAGCACTTTCCGGCAGCTTCTGGACCGTATCGAGTTCCGTCCCGGAGGCGACCGGCTTTGGTTCGTGGGAGATCTGGTCAACCGGGGGCCGGACTCCCTCGGCATGCTGCGTTGGGTTTACCGGCACCAGGACTCGATCGTCTGTGTGCTCGGGAATCACGACCTACACCTGCTGGCGCAGCGGGAGGGCGTGATCCCCGCCCGCCGCCGCGACACCCTCGCGCCTATTTTGGGCGCCCCGGATGCGGACGAGCTCTGCGACTGGGTCGCGGAGCTCCCCTTCGTCCATCGGGAGGACGGCTTTCTCCTCGTGCACGCCGGAACACTGCCTCGATGGGATCTCTCCGACATTGAAGCCGCGGCGGGGAATGCCAAGGGCGCTCTCACCGAGGATCGCGGCGGGTTTTTGCGCGCTCTCTATTCGGTGAGGGGCGACAGCCCGCGGCGGAAGAAGAACACCGACGAAGCGCCGGGCCCGAGCGGTCCGGCCGGCGGGCCGCTATTGGCAGGCGCGACGGCCGCATCGGTGTTGACCCGGATCCGCATCGTGGACGCCGAGGGAACCCCGTCTTTCGATTTCGACGGAGTTCCCGAAACCATCCCGCCGGGTCATCGACCGTGGTTCGAAAGGGTTTCGCTACCCGACGGACTCACCGTGCTCTTCGGCCACTGGGCGGCACTGGGCCTGATGGTTTCGGAGCGGGCGGTGTGTCTGGATTCGGGTTGCGTCTGGAACGGCTCACTGACGGCGCTGCGCCTGGAAGACGGCGCCCTTATGGTCCAACCGGCGGCCGAGGGCGACGGTCAGTCGCTATAACCTTTTTGTCACATTTGCCGGCCGGACGGAGACGGAGAGTCCGTTCGGGGAACCGGAGATCGGTCCGCCACCGGAACGCCTGCATCCGGTTCTGGAGTTCCAGGTCGAGCCGTTTCCGGCCGACGTAAATGCTGGCCGGGGTGATGACGACCCCGGCCCGGAACGGTTTGGCATTCGCACTGCCGCCGTCTTCGTCCGGCGCTATCTCGACCAACCTTCGACAGTAAGCCGCTCCCATTCCGGTTTGGAGCCGGGTTGGGAGTCGTAGGAAGTGAACCGGCTGACCAGCCGTCCCGGCGCCAAGGCCCGAACCGTGCCTTCCTCGGTGCGGATCACGACATCGTGAAGACAGGGGGCAACCTCGATGCGCCCCGGAATCAGCGCTTCTTCTTGACGGTGGTCTGGAACGCGCCGTCCCCGAGCTGGAGGCGCATCGGTTCGCGGGTCTCGAGGCTGTAACGGTCGCCGGGCATCAGGAAGTAGAACCCGCCGCCGTTCGGCAGGACCCGCGTGTTGTCGTAGATGGCCACGTAGCCCTGTCCGATGACCTCGAATCCGTTTCCGCGCACCACGATGGCGGTGTCTTCGTCGATTCCGATCCCGAGAAGTTCGGGTTTCGCGGCGGTGATTTCGAGCAGGTCGAAGTGCCGGTTCCGCACCAGCAGGTGCTGGTCGATGGCCACCCCGCGGACGAAGCCGAATCCCTCCTCGTGGTCTCCCATCATGATGGTGTTGCCGCTCGTGTCGCCGCGGGCGAGATATTCGCCCTGGATCGTCGCTCCGGCTGAGGAGCCGCCGATCACCCCGCCCCGCGCCAGCAGGGCGTGGAGTTCGCGCTCGGTGCGGGTGTCGGCGTAGGCATCCACCAGCCGCCACTGCCGTCCGCCGGGGAACCACACGCCGCGGGCCTTCGTGATCGGCGCGGCGAACTCCTCGCTCTCGGCCTCTTCGCGGTCCCAGGTGTGGATCACGGTGATGTCGGTGGCGCCCAGTTCCCGGAACCGGCGGGCCCCCGCATACCACTCGTCGTAGCCGTCTTCGCCGCCGGCCGTGGGGATGATCACGATGGGAGCATCGGGGCCGCCGGCGAGGCTGATGAAGCGCTCGAGGATCGCTTCGTCGCGGAGCGCTCCGCCGACGATGACCAAGGAGCCCTTCTCGGGTCCCTCCTGGGCGGACGCGGCAACCGGGAGCGCCAGCGCCAGCCCGATGAGAAGCAGTACGAGGTTGCGGTAGCGAGTTTGGGGCATGGCCGAGATCCTCCGTTCGGAATGAGAGCCTGAGCAGGGCCGATTATCCGCCTATTGGGGCGGCGCTGCGGGCGGACCGTGACCTTGCGCCTTTCACCCGCCTCTCCGCGGGCGATGCCGACTAGCGGTCAGCGGTCCCTTTCCTGCGTTTCACCGGACCAGGCCGGCGGATCATTCGTCCTCCGGCGCCGATCCGCTTCCCTACACTCTCGCACCATGCGACACGTGGTGGTCGGCACCGCCGGCCACATCGATCACGGGAAGAGTTCGCTGGTCCTCGCGCTCACCGGGACCGATCCCGACCGCCTGAAGGAAGAGAAGGCTCGCGGCATTACCGTGGACCTCGGGTTCGCCCATCTCGAGCACGGGGGAGTGACCTACGGCTTCGTGGATGTGCCGGGCCACGAGCGCTTCGTGCGCAACATGCTCGCGGGTGCGTCCGGTTTCGACGTGGTGCTGCTGGTGGTGGCTGCCGACGAATCCGTCATGCCCCAGACCCGCGAGCACATCGAGATCTGCCGGCTGCTTGGGGTTCGGTCCGCGGTAGTGGCGCTCACCCGGATTGATCTCGTGGAGGATCGGGAGTTCATCGAGATTGCCGGCCTCGAGGTCCGTGAGCTGCTCGAGGGGTCGGCGATGGCCGAGGCGCCGTTCGTGCCCGTCTCGTCGAAGACCGGCGAGGGACTCGGTGAACTGCGGGGGGCACTCGCGGCGGCGGCAGCCGCCGCTGGTCCCCGGGACGTCTCGGGTCTCTTCCGGTTGCCCGTGGACCGCGCGTTCACCATGCGCGGCTTCGGCGCGGTGGTCACCGGCACGCTCGCCGCCGGCCAGGTCATGGTCGGTGGCGACGTGGAAATCCTCCCCGGCGGCGAGCGCGCCCGGGTCCGGGGGCTCCAGGTACACGGGGCCCCCGTCGAGGCGGCTCAGGCCGGCCAGCGGGTCGCGCTCAACCTCTCCGGAGCCGGCCGCTTCCGGGTTGAGCGGGGGTCGGTGATCGCGGCGCCCGGTGAACTGGCTTCCACCCGGATGGTGGACGCCCGGCTGGAGTTGCTGGCCTGGGCGGCCGGACCGGTCGAAGACGAGGACCGGGTGCATCTGCATGTCGGGACCGCCACCGCGCTCGCCCGGGTCCGGCTTCTCGGCGGGCTGGCGCAGCTCGCTCCCGGAGATTCCGGCCTCGTCCAGTTGCGGCTGGAGACCCCGCTGACGGCGGTGCGCGGCGATCGATTCATCATCCGGCGTTATTCGCCGGTCATCACCATTGGCGGCGGGACCATCCTGGATGGGCTGCCCCCCAAACGCTCTCCGAGAAACCGGGCGGCTCGCGAGCGGGTTCTCGCCCTCGATCGCGCGACCGACGCCCGCGCCGCGGCAGCGTTCGTGGACGAGGCGGGAGTTAGGGGTCTGAGCGAGGGGCTGCTGCGCACCCGACTTGGAGTTCGCGCGCCGGAGGCCGCGCGCATGCTTCGGGAACTCCGCGAACGGGGCGAGATCGAAGCGGTAGGCGACGGCGCTTTGGGCAGCGCGGCTGGACGGGTTCTGCTGTCGCCGTCCAGCCTGCGAGCCGTGCAGGAGCGGATGACCACGCTGCTCACCGCCTGGGAAACCGAAAACCGGCTGCGCGCCGGAATGCCGGTGGAACAACTCCGGGAACAGACCGGCGTCCCCGCGGTGGTGGCGGACGGCGCGCTGGCGCGTCTCGCCAGCGCCGGCGCCCTCGAGCTCACCCGCCACACCGTCGGCACCGCGGGCCGGCAGATTCAGCTCTCGGATTCCGAGCAGCGCGCTCTCGACGGTCTGGCAGGGCTGCTCGACGAAGGCGGATTCACTCCGCCTACCCTCGGGGAAGCGGCGGAAGAACTCGGGGTTCCGCCGGAACTCGTGGATGCCCTGAGGCGCCTGCTGCTTCGGGAAGGCCGCGCCGTGGACGTAAGTCCGGATCTCTACTTCGATACCGCCCGGCTCGCCGGACTTCGCCAGGCTGTAGCGGAACGGGCCACCGTGAATCCCGAGATCGACGTTGCCTGGTTCAAGCAGAACTTTGGGCTGAGCCGCAAGCACGCCATTCCGCTGCTGGAGTGGCTTGACCGCGAGCGGGTGACGGTGCGGGTGGGGAACCTGCGAAAGATCCGCACCGGCGCGGCGCCGGGAGTTTCCCCTGGATGAGCCAGTGGATCGCCGATCTGCGGTTCGCGATCCGCTCACTGCGGAGCCGTCCGCTCCTGACCGGCTTCGCGGCGGCTTCCCTCGCGCTCGCCATCGCCGGGAACGGCGCGCAGTTTTCCTTCATGAACGCCTTGCTGCT
Organism: Candidatus Marinacidobacterium sp.; assembly: GCA_965250045.1. GTDB lineage: Bacteria > Acidobacteriota > Vicinamibacteria > Marinacidobacterales > Marinacidobacteraceae > Marinacidobacterium. The sequence continues at coordinate 114,735 of OZ252286.1, read as the reverse complement.
GCGGCCGATGCCCTATCCGGATCCGGACAGCGTGGTCATGCTCTGGCAGACCGATCCGGCGAACCCGGCGATCGATCTGATCCCCGTGGCGTCGGCCAACTACGACGACTGGCGGCGGACCTCCCAGTCCTTCGAGGTGCTCGCCGCGCAGCGCATCCGCCCGATGAGCATCACGGGGGGCGACCTGCCAGAACCGGTCAGCGGCGCCGAAGTGACCGCGGAGTTCTTCCCGCTGCTTGGCGCTCGCCTGCATCTCGGGCGGGTGTTCCGGCCGGAAGAGGCGGAGGCCGGTCTGCGGCTCGCCGTCCTGTCCCATTTTCATTGGCAGAACCGGTGGGGAGGCGATCCGGCTCTCGTGGGCGGGCAGATCGAACTGGAGGGCGAGCCGCACCAGGTCGTCGGCGTGCTCGAGGAAGGATTCGAGTTCCTTCAGGCTGGAGTCGCGGTGTGGACGCCGATGGAGCTTTCTCCGGCCCTTCTCAGCCGCGAGCGCCGCGACCTCATGGTGGTGGGGCGGCTCCAGGCGGGTCTTACGAGCGCCGACGCCCAGCGGGAGATGGAGGTCCTGAACGACCGGCTCGCCGAGGCCTACCCGGACACCAACCGCGGTTTCGGTGTCCGGGTGCTCACCCTCGCCGAACTCCTCACCTACGGGCCGCGGGAGACCTTCTTCTATCTGCTGCAGGGGACGATTTTCTTCATCCTGATGATCGCCTGCGCCAATCTGGCCAACCTGCTCCTCGCCCGCGCGCTGGACCGCCGGGGAGAGATCGCGGTCCGGGCGGCGGTCGGGGCCACCCCTACCCGCGTGCTGCGGCAGCTCCTGCTGGAATCCGCGCTGCTGGCCGCGGGCAGCGGGCTGGCAGGCTTCGTGATCGCCTGGGGCCTGGTGTTCTTGCTGCGGCAAGGCATGTCGGGGACGGATCTGGTGCCGCGGCACTTCCTCCCGGTGGTAGACGAAAGCGTGGTCGGTTTCACCCTGCTGGTCACCGTGATCGCGGCCCTGACCTTCGGGCTTGCGCCTTCGCTCCAGGCCTCGCGGGCCGCGCTGTCGGGAGGACTCTCGGAACAGGGACGGGGCGGGGAACTCGGCCGGCACCGCCGGTTCGTCGCCAAGGGGTTGGTGGTCGGACAATTGGCGCTCGCCCTGGTGCTGCTCGGCGGCGCGGGATCGCTGATGCGCGCTTTCCAGTCCGTTGCGAACACCGATCCCGGCTTCGATCCCGAAGGCCTGCTGGTGTTCACCGTAAACCTTCCAGAGCGTCGGTATCTCGACGAAGATGCTCAAGCCGATGTCGCCGAGCGGCTGGAGGAAGCGATTCGGGCGCTTCCCGGCGTGACCTCGGTCGGGTTTACGAACCACGTTCCCTATACCTACTTCTCCCCCAAGTTGCCGTGGTCGCTGCCCGGGGAGGCGGTGAGCGAGGACCAACCGGCGCGCACCGCCACGGTGGTTGCCGCCTCGCCGGCCTATTTCGAAACCCTGCGGAGCCCGCTGCTCCAGGGGCGCGCCTTCGAGACTGGCGACCGCCCGGGGGCGCCGGCGGTGTTGCTCGTGAGCTCGGGTTTTGCAGCAGCCGCGTGGCCGGGCGAGGATGCGCTCGGGCGGCAACTGGAGGTGGCGGGAGAGATCCGGCAGGTGGTCGGGATCACGGGCGGCATCAAGCAGGACGCTTTTCTTGACGCCACCCTCGGGGGGGAGCGCGTCGTATATCTGCCCTATACCCAGAATACGTCTCCAGTGTTCGTGGGGCTGGCGCGCTCTACCGTGAACCCGGGCAGCCTTCGAGAGGATGTCCGGCGAGCCATTGCCGGGGTGGACCGGGGAATCGCCACCTCGAACGTGCGCCCGCTCCCCGAGATGCTCGCCGAGTTCCGCGTCGGCCTGGACGCAATCAGTGTCCTGCTCGTCGGCTTCGGATTGCTCGCGCTCGGTCTGGCGGGTTCCGGGATCTACGGGGTCACCCGGTATTCGGTGTCCCGGCGCACCCGGGAGTTCGGCGTCCGGGCGGCCTTTGGCGCTTCACCCCGGTTGTTGCTCCGTTTGGTGATGCGCGAGGCGGCGACCCTGGCCGGATTGGGGTTCCTGATCGGCGCGCCGTTCATGGTTCTGATGGTGGTCTTCGTTCGCAACCTCCTGACCGGCTTCGCGCTGCCGGCGCCGGCCGCCGCCCTCGGGGTGGCCGTCCTGCTGTTCGGGGTGTCGCTCCTCGCGAGCTGGCTGCCGGCGCGCCACGCCGCCCGGGTCCCCCCCAGCCAGGCGCTTCGCGTTTAGCAGCCGGTGGTGAAACCCAGGCGGCCCAGTTCTCCCGGTGGGGGCTCCTCCCTCACGCGCCTTGTCAGCTGGGCCCCCACCGGGAGAACTGGCCCCACCGGGAGAACTGGGCCTCGCCGATCTCGGCGCTCACCGGGGTTCCACCACAGGCTGCTAGCGGTCCCCTATGATCGGGACCATGACAGGAAAGCTGTTTCGCCGGATGCCGGCCTTGTTGGCCGCCGTGCTGCTCCCCGCGTGTACGCCGGAGCCCCAGGAGTCCCCCGCGCACTACGGAATGGCGGCGGACGCCGAACTTGCCGCTCGGATCTACCCCCTCGTCCAGGACGCCCTCCGGAACCATCCCGCCCCCGGCATTTCCGTGGCCGTCCAGCGGGCCGGTGAGGTCGTCTTTGCGGGCGGATTCGGCTACGCGGACCTCGAGAACGAGGTGCCAGCGACGGCGGACACGGTGTATCGCATCGGTTCGGTTACCAAGCAGTTCACCGCGGCGGCCGCCATGCTTCTCGTCGAGGAGGGCAAACTGGATTTGTCCGCAGACCTCCGCGATTACCTGCCCGGCTACGACACCCGCGGCTTCGAGGTGTCGGTCGAGCGGCTCCTCAACCACACCTCGGGGATCAAGGGATACACGGAGATGCCGGAGTTTTGGCAGCGGTCCCGCCTGGACCTCGGTCACGAGGCCATGCTGGAGCTGTTCTCGGCGCCGCCCTTCGAGTTCGGGCCCGGGGACCGCTACCAGTACAACAACTCCGGGTACTACCTGCTGGGAGTCCTCGTCGAACGCCTCTCGGGAATGAGCTACCCCGCGTTTCTCGAGGCGCGGCTGTTCGAGCCGCTGGGCCTGGAGCGGACCCACTACCTCAGCAACCGCCCCCTCATCCCCGGCCGCGCCGAAGGCCATGAAGTCGGAGAAGGGAACGCCTTCGTGAACGATGAGCCGCTGAGCATGGAACTGCCCTACGCGGCCGGGTCCCTGGGGGCGAGCGTTCTGGATCTCCTCGCCTGGCAGCGGGCGCTGGTTTCGGGGCAGGTAGTGGGCACCGCCGGCTATGAGGCGATGACCGCCCACGGCAGCTTGGTCAACGGGGATCCGGTGCACTATGGCTATGGCCTCCGCCTCGGCGAGGAACACGGGCTCGCCAAGGTGTCCCACGGCGGCGGCATCAATGGTTTCCGGGCGCAGCTTGCGTTCTATCCCGAGCCCGAGCTCGGCATCGCGGTGCTCATCAATTCCGGCTCCGGGAGGCCCGGCCTCCTCGAAAACCGGATCGCCCGGCTGATGCTGGGAATGGAGCAGCCCGAGATCACGGAGATCGAGGCTTCCGAGTCCGAACTCCGGCGGTGCGCCGGAACGTACGATCCCGGCCGCGCGCCGGTCACCATCCGCTTCGAGGACGGGGCGCTCTTCGGCTTCGGCGAGCGGCTGGTTCCGGTAGGCGATGGCGCCTTTCACCCGGAGGACGACCCCTTCACGCTGGTGGTCTGCGAGCCGGGGCCGGACGGCTCCGGCGCGCCCGCCCTGACGGTTACGGGCGGAGGGGAGAGCACCCGCTACCCCCGGGTTTCCGGTTGACCGGCGTTCCCCGCCCGCCGCCCGGTGACGGCTAGACTGCCGCACCCATGCCGAGTGTGGAGGTCCAAAAGACCATTGCGGCGCCGCCCGATCGCGTCTTCCGGATCGCCACCGACCTCGAGAACATCGCCCGGACGATGTCCGGGATTGACAGCGCCGAGGTCCTGACCGATGGACCTTTCGGGGAAGGAACCCGCTGGCGGGAAACCCGGACCCTGTACGGCAGACAGGCGACCGAGGAGATGTGGGTTACCGGTTTCGATCCACCCGGGTCGTATGTGGTCGAGGCTGAATCGCACGGGGCTCACTACCGGACCGGGTTGACCTTCGAGCCTGCGGATGACGGGACGCGGGTCAACATGGTCTTTTCGGCCCGCCCGGTGAGCTTCCTGGCCCGGATGTTCTGGTTCCTCGTCGGCGCCGCGATGTTGAAGAGCGTGCAAAAGGCGCTTGCACAGGACCTTGACGACCTGAAACGGGTGGCGGAGTCCGCCTCCTGACGGGGATCACCTTTAGCAGCCTGTGGTGGAACCCGCGTGAGCGCCAAGGCCCCCACCGGGAGAACTGGGCGCCCGGCTGACAAGGCGCGTGAGGTACCGGGTGTATTTCGACCGAAACGCAACGCAGAACGGAGCGAAGCGGAGTGGTTCAGCCGGCGCCGGCCGAGCCCCCACCGGGAGAACTGGGCCGCGTGGGTTTCCTCACCGGCTGTTTGGCCGGGATGGATCGCCGGTCGAGCCCCCACCGGGAGAACTGGGCCGCGTGGGTTCCATCACAGGCTGCCAGGCGCGTGAAGATCCCCGCCACTCGGAGGCTCGCCTCGCCGCGATCCGGCTCGCTCTCGTGAAAGCTGCCGGCCCCGAACGCTCGTTACCGCGGGACCCCGCCGGCTGGCCCGCTGGCCTTCCCCTCCGCGGCCCGCGCCTCATCCTTCGGCCCTTCCGGAAGTCGGATTTCTCGGATGTCCAGGATTACGCGGGCGACCCCGAGGTGACCCGTCATCTCCGGTGGGGGCCGAACACCCCGTCCGAGACCCTTTGTTTCGTCCGCCGGGCGATTGAAGCCACCCGTACGCCCGACGCCTCGCACCTCGACCTGGCGTTGGTCGAGCGGCGGAGCATGCGGGTGCGGGGTGGACTTGGCCTCCATCAGCGCGAGCCGGGCCGGGTGGAGATCGGATACTGCCTGGCTCGTGCAGTCTGGGGGCTCGGGTACGCGAGCGAGGCGGTGCGAAGCGCCGTCCGCTTTGCTGATATCCGTTTCGAGGGTGCGGAACTGTTCGGCCTCGTGGTGCCCGAAAATGTTGCTTCCGAGCGGGTGCTCCTCCGGAACGGGTTCGAACCGGCCGGGGATGTATCCCCGTACGCGCCATGGATGGATGGCCTCTGCTCCACCGCGTTGGCCTTCCGCCGGTGCTCGTCGTCCCGGTCTTGACGCCTTCCGGGGGTCCCCGTCCGGGACTTCGCCGGCCAGTTGCCAAGAGGCCGGTAAAGCCGGGCTACTCCGTTCGAGTTCCCGCACGACGCCGCCGGCTGCCGGGGGACGGTCCCGCCGACCGTCTCCTGGAGAACGGGGCGCGATCCCTGACCAGCGCGGAGCTGCTCGGGATCGTGCTCGGTCCGGGTGGAGATGACCTGGCCCGCCGCCTCCTCGACGACCTGGGCGGCCTGGCTCGACTCAGCCAGGCTCCGCTTGGCCAATTGGCGCACCGGTCCGGGCTTTCGCGAGCGCGGCTCATACGGCTGGCGGCTGCTCTGGAGCTGGGACGCCGCGCGGGCTATCCCGCGGACGGCCACGTACCGTGTTTCCGAAGTCCGGCTGAGGTGGCCCGCTACCTCATCTCCCGCTTCGGGAACCGCGACGTCGAAGAGTTCGGTGTCCTGATGCTCGATAGTCGCGGCTGCCTGCGCCGGGCCGAAATCATCTCGCGCGGCTCGCTTACCGGAGCCCCGGTCCACCCCCGGGATCTATTCCGGCTCGCGGCGGCCTACCAGGCGGTTTCACTGATCCTGTTCCACAATCACCCATCCGGAAACCCCGAGCCGTCGGAGGCGGACCGACAGCTCACCCGGCGGCTTCAGGAAGCCGGGGCGATCATGGGGATCCCGGTGCTCGATCACCTGGTGATCGGAGCCGGGAAATGGCACAGCTTCAGCGAAGAGGGCGCGCTCTGAATCCGCGCGAAGCGCTAGCGGCCGGTGGTGGAACCCGGGTGAGCGCCGAGGCCGGCGCGGCCCAGTTCTCCCGGTGGGGCCAGTTCTCCCGGTGGGGGCCCGGCTGACAAGGCGCGTGAGGGAGGAGCCCCCACCGGGAGAACTGGCCCGAGTGTATTTCGACCGAAACGCAACGATGAGCGGCGCGAAGCGACGCGGTTCAGCCGGGATGAATCGCCGGCCGAGCCCCCACCGGGAGAACTGGGCCGCCTGGGTTTCACCACCGGCTGCTAAGCGATCAGGCTGTGCCTTCGCAGTGCGAGCAGACCCCGTAGAGCTGGTGCCGGTGCCAGACCAGTTGGTAGCCGTGTTCGGTTGCGATCTCCTCTTGCCGCCGCTCCACTTCCGGCGACAGGAACTCGTCAATTCGGCCGCAACGGACACAGATGAGGTGATCATGATGTCCACGCAAAAGCGCCGGCTCGAACCGGGTGAGACCGTCCTTGAGGTCAATCGAGGTCGCGATGCGGGCTTCGCAAAAGAGGCGGAGGGCCCGGTAGACGGTGGTCCGGCCGATCGAGGCGTCCGCCTCCCGCACGTCGCTATGGAGGTCGTCGGCGGAGACATGCCCGCCCAGGCCGAGGAAACGGTCCAGGATGAGTTCCCGCTGCCGGGATTTCTTCAGGCGGCGTTCCCGGGTGAACTCCTGCAGGCGCCGAAAGGCTTCTTCGCGCACCGAAGCCGGGCTTTCAGGCGTGGGGACGAAAGTACTCATACGCGGAATCCGTCGTTGCCGCGCCGTCATGCCGGTCCGGCTTGGGGCGTCCTGCGCTGCCAAGAGTATCCGCTTCGAGCTCAGGACCTTCCGACGCCGCACCGGCCGGTCCGCGGCGCGGCCGGATGGCACCGGGCGGCCTTTCGCTTCTAGGAGCCTGTGGATAAAGTGGTGTGAGCGCCGAGAGCGGGGAGGCGCCCGGCTGACAAGGCGCGCGAGGGAGGAGCCCCCACCGGGAGAACTGGCCCCGGCGTATTTCGACCGAAGCGCAACGATGAGCGACGTGAAACACTAGTTCTCCCGGTGGGGGGCGGTTCAGCCGGGATGCATCGCCGCTCGAACGCCGTACAACTTTGTCCACGGGCTCCTAAAATCCGCCGTTCCCTTGCGCATCCTCTATCTTGACCTGTCCGCCGGCGTTTCGGGGGACATGCTGCTTGGCGCACTGGTGGATGTGGGAGTGCCGCGCGAGGTGCTCTCGAGCACCGTGGCTGCGCTTCGGTCCCCGGTTTCCCTCTCGTTCGATGAGAGCTCCCGGGGAGGACTTCGCGGCATCAAGGCGCAGGTGGAGGCCGCCGGCGATCGCGGGCATCGCCATCTCAAGGATTTCCTGAATGTGCTGGACCGGAGCGGGTTGTCTGACGAGGTTTCGGGGCGGGCTGCAGATCTCCTCCGGCGCATCTTCGAAGCCGAAGCACAGATCCACGGCATGTCGGCGGAATCCGTGCACCTGCACGAGCTGGGATCTCTCGACACCCTGGTCGACATCGTGGGAGCGGTGGCGGGAGTGGCGTATCTCGCTCCCGACGCCGTGGTGGGCTCGCCCGTGAATGTGGGAAGCGGTTCGGTCGAGGCGGAGCACGGAACTCTGGAGATTCCGGCCCCGGCGACCGCCCTGTTGCTGCGAGGGATACCTACCTTTGCGGACGGCTCCGGCTTTGAGCGCACGACCCCCACGGGCGCCGTGCTGACCGGTCTCGCCGGCTCCTTCGGCGGTTGGCCCGGGATGACCCCGGAACGGATCGGGTACGGCCTCGGCTCGGCCGATCCCAAAGAGGGGCGCCCCAACGCACTCCGCGTTGTCCTCGGATCGGCGCCCGACAGTTCCGGGAACGCGGTGGTCGTCGTGGAAGCGACCCTCGACGATCTGCCGCCCGAAATTGCGCCGCATCTCCTGGAGCGGCTACTCGCTGCCGGAGCCCGGGACGCCTTCTTCACCCCTGTGCTGATGAAGAAAGGTCGCCCGGGCCTGACCCTTACCGCTCTCGCCGATCCCGGGCTCCGCGAAGCGGTGGTAGCCACGCTGTTCCGGGAGAGCACCACGCTCGGGGTCCGGATCAGGGAGGCGGAACGGGAGACTCTCGAACGACGGACGCTTCGAGTGGAGACTCCGTGGGGCCCGGTGGGTGTGAAGGTCGGCCTGCGCAACGGAAGGGTGATCAACCGCGCTCCGGAATTCGAGGACTGCCGTCGATTGGCCGACAGCAGTGGGGTTCCCCTGAAAGAGATTCATCGGGAGGCGCTTGCGGCACCCCTTCCCGGGTTCGGGAATTCGACCGGCGAAGGAGATGCGCCGGTCCCGTCTCAGTCTGCCGCGCCGGAGGGTTCGCGATGACCGACTCCCACGGTCATCTCGACCAGCCGGCCTTCGACCTCGATCGACGAGCAGTGCTGGAGCGGGCCAGGCGGGCGGGCGTCTCCACCATCGTCTCCATCGGAATGTTGGACGAGGAGGCCTCCTGGAAGCAGACCTTTTCGCTCGTGGATGACATCCATCCGAATGGGGAGAATCACTCGGACGCGGACGTGCCGCAGCTCTTCACGACGCTGGGTTGCCATCCCCACGATGCCCGGCTCTTCGGCGAGCTTGGCGGGGAGGAGCGTCTCGCCGAACTCGCGGGCCGGCCGCGGCTGCTGGCCATCGGCGAAGTGGGGCTCGACTACCACTACGACCTGAGCCCGCGCCCCGAACAGCAGGATGTGTTCCGGCGTCAGATCCGGGTCGCGCGGGAGCTGGGACTCCCGGTCGTGGTGCACCACCGCGATGCCGAGGATGACTTCCTGCAGATTGCCGACGAGGAAGGACTCGCCGAATGCGGGGCCATCCTCCACTGCTTCACGGCGAGTGAACGCCTTGCCCGGGCGGCGTGGGAACGGGGCTTTCTGATCTCGTTTTCCGGAATCCTCACCTTCAAGAACGCGGAAGATCTCCGGCGGACGGCCGCCCTCGTTCCACTCGATCACCTGCTGGTTGAGACCGACTGTCCCTATCTGGCCCCGGTGCCGCACCGGGGGCGGCGCGCGGAACCCGCGATGGTGATTGAGACCGCCCGCTGTCTCGCCGCCGTGCGCTCCGCGGACCCGGCGGCAATCGAGGTGGCCACCGACGCCAACTTCCGGCGCTTTTTCTTTGGGCCGGAGGGTCGCCGGCCAGGAACACCGGCCGCGAATCCGGCACCCCCGGCGTGAGATAATCGCAAGGAAATCCGGTAAATGCTGTCCGTTTCGAGCCCCGGGAGCCTGCTCTCCGAGTTGGAGGCCGAATTGGGTCCAGACCTGGCTGAGGTCGAGCGCATCCTGGCAACGCGGGTGGAAAGCGACCTGGAGCTCGTGAAGCTGACGAGCCAGTACCTCTACCGGAGTGGCGGCAAACGTCTCCGTCCGATGCTGCTGCTGATTGCGGCGCGCGCCGCGGGCGGCGAAAAGAGTCGGACCGCGCGAGCCCCCTACTACGGCGCGATGGTCGAAATCATGCACACCGCCACGCTCGTCCACGATGACATCGTCGACGAGGCGGATACGCGCCGGGGGCAGGACTCGCTGAACAGCCTGCTGGGCAACGACCTCACCGTCCTGATCGGAGATTTCCTCTATATCCAGTCGATGGCGCTGGCCGTGGAGCAGGGAAACCCTCAGGTCGTCGCGACGATGTGCGACCTCACGATGCGCATGATCGAGGGAATGCTCCTCGAAAAAGCGCGGGGTGGGACCATCGGCCTGACCCGTGAGGAGCACCTGCGGATTCTGCGACTGAAGACGGCTTACCTCTTCCACGGCTGCGGCAAGATGGGGGCGATGATGGTCGAAGCGCCGCCCGAGGTCGAAAGGGCTCTCGGCGACTACTGCATGAACCTCGGGATGGCGTTCCAGGTAGCTGACGACCTCTTCGACTTTACGGCGAGCGCCGCCATGGTGGGCAAGCCGGTGCTCAGCGACCTGAAGGAAGGGCACCTGACCCTGCCGATCCTTCACGCCCTCGAGCGGGAACCGGAGGCGGTACCTCTCGTTGAAGAAGTGCTCGACCGCGGCGACCTCACTCCCGACCTGCAGAAGGAAATCCTCGCGCTGGTCGAGCGCCAGGGCGGGCTCGACGAGGCGCGGCGGGTCGCGGAAGGTTTCGCGGCTTCCGCTCGGGAAGCCCTGGAGACGGTCCCGCCTTCGTCCTACCGGGACGGTCTGGAAGCCCTTGCCGAGTTCGTCATCTGGCGCGACCGTTGAGCGGTAGCAGCCGGTGGTGGAACCCGCGTGAGCGCCGAGGCCGGTGAGGCGCCCGGCTGACAAGGCGCGTGAGGGAGGAATACCTGGTGTATTTCGACCGAAACGCAACGATGAGCGACGCGAAGCGACGCGGTGAACAGCCGGTGGTGGAACCCGCGGGAGCGCCGAGGTCGGCGAGGCGCCCGGCTGACAAGGCGCGTGAGGGAGGAATACCGGGTGTATTCCGACCGAAACGCAACGATGAGCGGCGCGAAGCGACGCGGTTCAGCCGGGATGGATCGCCGGCCGAGCCCCCACCGGGAGAACTGGGCCGCGAGGGTTTCACTACCGGCTGTTTGGCCCGGATGGATCGCCGACCGAACGCCACGTGGATTTCACCACCGGCTGCTAACGCTAACCCACCGCCGGGCCTTCCATTTCCTGCCTATCGGCACCGGCCCGGTCGCACGCCCCACCCCGAGCGGGATCCGGCCGGACACCGCTTCCTGGAGCGTCTTCCGAGAGGTCTCCTTCCGGCCCCACCGATCCCACTGGCCGCGCTGCCGGAGACCCCGCTCTTCCGCTATGGAGAGCAACTGTTCCGCGCCGGCTTCTGGTGGGAGGCCCACGCGGTCTGGGAGGAACTCTGGCGGGCCGCCGACCGGGAGGGCGCCGGGGAGACGCCGGAGCGGGAAGTGCTCCGGGCGTTCATTCAACTGGCGGCGGCAGCGCTGAAGAACGATCTCGGAGCGGTTCGTGGAAGCCGGAAGCTCCTGTCCGCCGCCCGGAGCCGGATGGTGCGGGCTTCCGACTGCGGAGACACCGGGTTGTTTCGGCCACGGTTCGAGGCGCTCCGCGCCGCCGCCGGGCTCGCAGCCGGTGGACGAAGCGACGTGAGCGCCGGTTGCTAGCATCCGCGGACTGCTGAATGCCGATACCAGTCTCCGGCGATGAGGACATCGCGGTACTTGTCGTAGACGACGAGGCGGTGATTCGGAGATCGCTCCGCCGCCGACTGCGGTACGAGGGTTGGAGGGTCGTCGAAGCCGCCTCGGGCCCGGACGCGCTCGCCGCGCTGGAGCGCGAGCCGTGCGATCTCGTGGTTTTGGACATCAAGATGCCCGGGATGGACGGAATGGAAGTCCTCCGGCGCATTCGCGCCGAGAAACCGTCCGTGGCGGTCGTGATGCACACCGGTCACGGCGACATCGAGACCGCGGTGCGCGCGATTCAGGAAGGCGCCGCTCACTTCCTCGAAAAGGGCGGGGGCGGAGACATCGGCGCCTGCCTTCGCATGGCGATCGACAAGACGCGGACGCTGGAGCGGAAGCGGCTTGCAAGCGAGAATCGCCGCCTGGTCGCCGAGGTGGAAATGCACCGCAGCCGGGAGGGAGAACACCGGCAACTCGTGGGCCGGTCCCCGGCCGTGGCGGCGGTGCGGGAGCGCATCGAGCGCGTTGCGCCGAGCGATGTGCGGGTGCTCATCACCGGAGAGTCCGGCACCGGCAAGGAAGTGGCGGCGCGGCTCATCCACCAGCGGAGTCGCCGCGCCGGTGGACCCTTTGTCGAGGTCAACTGCGCGGCCATTCCCGAGGAACTCATCGAAAGCGAACTCTTCGGAGCCGAGAGGGGGTCCTACACGGGTGCGCACCGGCAGATGGTGGGCAAATTCGAGCAAGCCGACGGGGGCACGCTGTTCCTCGACGAAGTCGGGGATATGAGCGCTCGGACCCAGGCCAAGGTGCTGCGGGCCCTCGAGGAAAATCGGATCACGCGGGTCGGAGGTTCAAAATCCGTGGAAGTGGATGTCCGCGTGCTGTCCGCGACGAATCAGGATCTGGAGAAGGAGGGTTTCCGAAGCGATCTGCTCCACCGCCTGAACGTGATTCCCGTTCGGATGCCTCCCCTCCGAGGCCGCCCGGAGGACATTCCGCTGCTCGTTTCGCACTTCCTGGAACAGCTCGAGGTGGGCGGGCAGCGTCCTCGCCCGTTCACCGCTGGCGCTCTCGACCTCCTCGCCAGGCAACCGTTCCCGGGGAACGTCCGGGAACTCCGGAATCTCGTGGAACGCCTCCTGATCCTGAGCTCGGGAGATGAGATCGGCGAGGAGGACGTCCGCGAGCACCTTTCGGGGCCCTCGCCGTCCGAGGACTCGGCAGGACTCGCCGAGTATCTGGCAACCAAGGAGCGTCAGTTCGTGGAGCGCAGATTGGCCGCTTGCGACGGGGATCGCGACCGGGCCGCCCGCAGTCTTGGCATCGAGCCTGAGGCTCTGGCGCAAAGTATCGGGAAGCCGGGACTTCCGGGCCGCTAGAATTCCCCCCGGTTCGAGTCGTTCAGACGGTCGCCGGCTCCCTCGGGAGCGGGAGGAAAGTCCGAACTCCGCAAGGCAGTGCGCTGGGTAACCCCCAGTCCGGGTGACCGGAAGGAAAGTGCCACAGAAAACAAACCGCCTCTCCCTCCGGGGAGCGGCAAGGGTGAAAAGGTGCGGTAAGAGCGCACCGCCTGGGCAGCGATGTCCAGGGCACGGTAAACCCCGCATGGAGCAAGACCAAATAGGGAAGCGCCCAAGGACCGCCTGTCCGAGCTTCCGGGTAGGTCGCTTGACCCGTCGGGTAACCGCCGGGCTAGATGCATGACCGTCACCCCGCCGCGGGCAACCGCGCCGGGGAACAGAATTCGGCTTACGAGCGGCTCGAACCCTCGGTCTGGGGGGTGGCGGACCAGCTGATGCTTGGCCGTCATGCCGGGCGAACGCCCTGTCTCCGGACCAATCGACCGACGTGAACCTGATCACCGGCGGGGCTGGGTTCATCGGCTCGGCTCTGGCCCATCGCCTTGCGGGATCCGGTGAGCGAGTCCGGGTTCTCGATGATTTCTCGACGGGCCGGCGCGAATGCGTCTCCGGGAACCCCCGGATCGAGGTGTGCGAAGGGGACATCCGGAGTCCTGCCGCAGTCCGGGCCGCCCTGTCCGGGGTGAACCGGGTGGCTCACCTGGCGGCGCTCGCCTCGGTACCCCACGCGGAGCTGGACCCGGAGACCGCCGCTCGGGTGAACGTCGAGGGAACCCTCGTGGTGCTCGACGAGTCCCGGCGGGCAGGCGTCTCGGCTCTCGTGTATGCCTCGTCGTGCTCCGTGTACGGCGACGCCGGCGAGCGCCCGATTGCGGAATCCGTCCGCTTGAGGCCCCTTTCCGTGTACGCCGTTACCAAACTGGCCGGGGAGCGGCACGTCCTCCTGTATCACCGCACCGGGGGACCGCCAGCCATCGCTTTGCGCTTCTTCAATGTGTACGGGCCGGGCCAGCCGGCCGACTCTCCCTATTCCGGCGTCCTCGCCCGGTTTACGGCTCAGGCGACCCGTGGCGAGCGGCCCGAGATTCATGGTGACGGCGTCCAGACCCGGGATTTCGTTTTCGTGGGCGATGTGGTGGACGCCTTGATTCTCGCCCTCGGAAGAGCCTCGCAGGAGCCCGGAGGACGGGCATTCAACGTGGGGACCGGGCGTGCCGCCTCGGTAGGGGAAATCTGGCGTCTGGTTGCGAAAACCGCCGGAGTAATGTTGACGCCCACCTTCGCGGCGTCGCGCGCCGGCGACATGCGCCATGCCTCGGCCGATATTCGAAGCGCTGTGGAACTTCTGGGTTTCAGAGCGCGGGTCCCGCTGGAGGAGGGGATTTCGGAGCTATTGAAGGCCTCCGCGGGGAACCTCGCGGACACCCCGAGCGTTCAGCCGACGTAGCGCCCGCTGTGGCATACTCAAGGATTCTTAGCGTGGCCCCCCGCCCAGCCCCCCATTTCGCCTCGGCGACCGCGGTTTTTGCCGGTCTGCTGGCGGGAGTTGTGCTGTTTGGCGCCGGTGCTCTGCGGTCGTGGAACGGCCCCCTTCCGGAACCGCCGGGGATGCCGGAGCGGCCCAACACCGTCGACTCCTTGAATCATCGGGATGTAGGGCTGTTCCTGGTTCCGGACCGGTTCGTTCGCGGCGATTCGCTTTCCGATGTGCTGGTGCGAAACGGTTTTTCCCGGCGGGAGGTCCATGCCGTCTCGGAAGCGCTCGGCCCCGTAGCCGATGTCCGGCGCCTCAAGATCGGGCAGACCCTGTGGCTCCATCGGGACTGGGCCGGAGTGCCGGTCCGGCTGGAGTTGCCGCTCGACGACTTCCGCGAAGTGGCCGTCGTCCGTTCGGGTACGGGCTGGAATGCGCGTGAGTTCACCGCCGAGCCGCTTGACCGGAGGGAGGTGGTCCAGGGGGTGGTGAACAGCAGCCTCTATCAGAGTCTGGTGGGCGCCGGCGAACGGGGTGACCTCGCGGTGCTGATTGCAAGAGCCCTCGAGTACGACATCGACTTCCACCGCGACACCCGGCGGGGAGACAGTTATTCGGTGGTTGTGGACAAGCTCTATGACGACCAGGGTGAGTGGAAGGACTACGGCGAACTTCACGCCGTCCGCTACGTCAATGCCGGGCGTTCCATCTTCGCGTTCCGGTTCGAGCTACCCACCGGCGAATGGGGCTACTACGACTACGAGGGCAACTCCATCCAACGCACCTTCCTGATGAGCCCGGTGGCGTACACCCGCATCTCCGGCGTCTTCACCAGCCGGCGGTTCCACCCGGTGCACCGCGTGTATCGCCCTCACTACGGGGTGGACTATGTCGCTGCGCGAGGCACTCCGGTGATGGCGACGGCGGACGGGGTGGTCGCAGACGCCGGGAGCCGCGGCCCGAACGGCAACATGGTGACCCTCCGCCACGCCGGCGGGTACATCTCCAAGTATCTCCACCTCTCGCGCATCCCGTCGGAAATCCGTCCCGGTCGGCGGGTCAACCAGCGCGACGTCATTGGGTTCGTGGGTTCCACGGGCGTTTCGACCGGCGCGCATCTGGACTACCGACTGTCACGCCATGGGAGCCCGCTGAACCCGCGCACCCACATCCTGCCTCCGGGGCCCCCAATCCCCGCGGAGCATCGGGGACTCTTTGAGGCGTGGCGGAAAGCGTTGGTGTCGGATTTCGAGCAGCCCGAGCGGTCGTCTCCCACCCGCGCGCCGACCTCCCGGACCGTGGTGGCCGGGAGCGGCGGTTCCTGAACCGATCCGCGACACGGTCGCCTGCTGGGAGAACCATCTCGGCCTTTACCGTCGTTTGTGAGGTCCCCCCGCAGACTGACTCCATGTCTTGACGATCGACAAGCGTTGTTGACGCACCCCGTCAACAGCAGTTGACGTCCGAGCCCCCGAACGGGGCTTTGAGGAAGTACGGCGGTTCGCGGAGCGCCGCCAGCGCGTCGTCAGGTGGTGCCTAACACCGCTGATTCACAAGGGGTTACGGGCAGGAAAGTCTCGATCCGGAACTTCGCGGGAACCTGGACGGCCAGGCGTGCGGTGTTGGTCCGGGAGTTGCGGAGAGACGTTATCTGCGGCGGTTCCAGGCAACGTGAATCGTCGGAATGTTGGCAGTTGATCCACATACTTGACATTCATTTAAATGTGGATATCGGACGTCCATACTCAATGATGTATTCATGGACATACACATAGAACCCTCTCTGGATGTACTTACTGGAAGCAGTCGATGTCACATATAGAGATGTATATCCAATCAATCCAATCAACACACAAGGAGAACTACATGATCCAATTCCGTATTCCGTTTCTCGCCCTCCTGGCCCTGGTTTCCTCGGCGATGTTCGCGGTGTCCGCCATCCAGCCCGAGGAGCCCATCAACATCAACACCGCCACCGTGGAAGAACTCACCGCACTGCCGCGCATCGGGGAAGTCACCGCCACCCGCATCGTCGAGTGGCGTGAAGAGAACGGGCCGTTCACCAGTACGGAGGAACTCATGAACGTCCAGGGGATCGGCGAGCGCCTCTACGAACGGATCCGGCCGCATGTGACCGTTGAAGATCCCGGTGAAGATGCCGACCGCCGCCGACCCTCGGATGCAATACCCAAAGCCGCGTGACCGGAACCGCCACGGCGCGGCTCCGGTGGCGCGGCCGGATCGAATCGGAGGCTTCACCCTCGTCGAGGTGTTGGTCGCGGTGGCGCTGTTCCTGGTGCTTGCCGGCACGGCGATTCCGCCGCTCGCAGGCCACCTGAGAGCTGAGCGGGTACGTGGCGCCGCGATCGCTATCCGCTCGCTGCTTCAGAAAGCGCGAGCGGAGGCCGCGGTTCGCGCCGCGAACGTCGCGGTGGTTTTCGATCCGCCGCTCTCCGCGCATGGCATCGAGATTCCCGGGTCTGACGCCACTCCGGTCGTCGCGTTGGTCCTGGACACGAATCACAACGGCGTTCGCCGGGCCGAAATCGCTTCCGGCGGAGAGCGTCTCCTCGACAATCCCTGGCGGTTTGGAGCGCGCTTTCCGGGAGTTGGCTGGGGAGCTCCCGCCGGCGTCGCGGGTCCGGCGCCCGTCCCCGGTTTGGACATCGGGTTTGCGGGGATGATTTCGTTCTCACCTCTCGGTGGTTCCGGTTCCGGACGGATTACCGTGAGTGGAGAGGGTGCCGTCTATGCGATCGTGATTCACGGAAGCAGCTCCAGGATCCGCGTTGAGCGCCATGCCGGGGGCCGCTGGGTTCCCATGTGACCCGCCGATGCTAGGGAACGCCGACCTCCGGTCGGCATCGCGCGCCGGAGGCGGGCGAAACGCGCTAAGCCGACGGCGGCTGTGGCACTAGCCCGAAGTTTCAGGGCTATTTTGGGCTCTGAACGGGCGTAGTTCCCGGGAATAGAAGGACTTGGCTCGTGGCTTGGGCGGTCCTGCGTCAGAATGTGTAGCCATGTATACGGCGCACATAGTGAGATAATAAGGGTGAATACCAGGGAATCAAACGCTATACTCAGTAGTCATGTATGTCGAACGCGTGCCCAACCGGAACTCGCCCCCCGCCGTCCTCCTCCGTGAGTCCTTCCGCGACGGACGCAAGGTGAAAAAGCGAACCCTCGCCAACCTCTCCAAACTCCCCGATCACGCCGTCGAAACACTCCGCCGCGTCCTCAAAGGCGAAACCCTCGTCTCCCCCAACGAAACCTTCCCCTGCCGCCGCGTCCTCCCCCACGGGCATGTCGCCGCCGTCCTCGGAACCCTCCGACGACTCGGCCTCCACTCCCTCATCGCCCGCGCCCCCAGCCGGCACCGCGATCTCACCATCGCCCTCATCGTCGCCCGCGTCATCGACGCCCGTTCCAAACTCGCCACCGCACGCGCTCTGACCTCCGAAACCGCCGTCTCCACCCTGGGAGAACTCCTCCGCCTCGGCGATGTCGATCAGCACGAACTCTACGACGCCATGGACTGGCTGCTCCGCCGCCAACCCGGCATCGAACAGCGCCTCGCCCGCCGCCATCTCCAGGAAAACACCCTCGTCCTCTACGACCTCACCTCCACCTACCTGGAAGGAACCCATTGCCCCCTCGCCCGCCGCGGCTACAGCCGCGACGGCAAGAAGAACAAGCTCCAGATCGTCTTCGGGCTGCTGTGCTCCCCCGAAGGGTGCCCCATCGCCGTCGAAGTCTTCGAAGGCAACACCAGCGACCCGAAGACGGTGGCCTGCCAGGTGGACAAGCTCCGACTCCGCTTCGGCCTCGCCCGCCTGGTCCTGGTGGGAGATCGGGGCATGCTCACCGCCGCCCGCATCCGCGAGGATCTCGCCAGCGTCGAGGGGCTGCGCTGGATCACCTCCCTGCGCGCCCCCGCCATCAGGAAACTCATCGCCGACGGGACCGTGCAACCCTCCCTGTTCGACCAGCGGGACCTCGCCGAAGTCACCAGCGACGACTTCCCCGGGGAACGGCTCATCGTCTGCCGCAACCCGAGGCTCGCCGCCGAGCGCCGACGCAAGCGGCTCGAACTCCTCGCCGCCACCGAAAAGCTCCTCGAACCCATCGCTCAAGCCACCCGGCGGCCCAAGCGGCCCCTCCGCGGCAAGGACGCCATCGGCATCCGCGTCGGAAAGGTCATCGACCGATACAAGGTCGCCAAGCACTTCGACCCCCAGATCACCGAGGACTCCTTCTCCTTCGAACGCATCCACCAGCAGATCGCCGCCGAAGAACAACTCGACGGCATCTACGTCATCCGCTCCAATGTCGAGCCCGAGCGCCTCGACGCCGCTCGCACCGTCCGCGCCTACAAGAACCTCTCCAGAGTCGAACGCGCCTTCCGCTGCCTCAAATCGGTGGACCTCAAGGTCCGCCCCATCCACCACCGACGACCGGACCGCGTCCGCGCCCACATCCTCCTCTGCATGCTCGCCTACTACGTCGAGTGGCACCTGCGCAAGGATCTCGCACCCCTCCTGTTCGACGATCACGACCCCGATACTGCCGACAGCCTGCGCACCTCGGTGGTGCGCCCCGCGCAACGCTCACCCGCCGCCCGCAACAAGGCCGCCCGCAAACGCACCCACGACGACCTCCCCGTCCACAGCTTCCGATCCCTGCTCACCGAACTCGGCACCTTCACCGCCAACACCATGCGCATCCCCGGAACACAAAACACCTTCATTCAACACCCCGAACCTACCCCCGTTCAGAAACGCTCGAGCGAACTCCTCCGCGTCTCACTCCTCTTGTAGCCAGTAACCAACATCACATAATCCGCCAACTCCCTCAAATCACGTAAGTTACACAGTGCATCCCTCGAAACTTCCGGCTAGGTGGTACACGCCTCTCGCTGCGCTTCGCGCAGCGGTGCCGGCCCCCACCGGGAGAACTGGCCAGAGGTCGGCGTTCCCTTGCCAGCGGTGCCATTTCGATGGTTGGCATTCCGGTGGGGTTGCTTTCTCACCGCAACTGGCCAGAGGCCGACGGTCCTGTCCGACACGCGTCAGGTCGGTCAGGGTCCGCGCTTCCCGTGTAACCGTCGTTCTCGTCAACAGGTTACGCTTCCTCGGGGTGCGCTTCGGACCGTGAGTATGAGAAGTCCGGGCTAGCGCTGGGCTAGCGCCGGAAGCCCACCCGGCGTTCCGGGCGAGGATCGAGGGGAGGGAAGACCGATCCGCCGGTACCGGTGGCCCTTTCCGGCGGATCAGCGATCCACGCGCGTCAGGACCCCGTCTTTGAGTTCCAGAAAGGGCCAGTCGGCCAGGCTCCGGAAGTCGTCGTCACCGACTGAGACCAGCGCCGGCGAGCGGCCGTACATCTCCCGCCCCACCACGCAGGCGAGGGCGAGGAAGGCGTCCACTCCGCGGGTAATCATTGCGGCCGGGGCCGTTTCCCGCCGGATCGCCTCCAGGAGGACCGCGGTGGTCGTTGACGATCCGCGGGTTGCGGGAAGGACGAGCGCCTTGCCCGCGGCCGTCTTCCCGGCCAACGGGTGGTGCGTATCGGTGATCTGTCCGGATGCGGCGTCATACCCGCCCCAAAAACTCAGCGGCTGGGTCGCGTAGAGGACGCTTCCCGCAGCGCTTCCCGCGACGACCACCTGTCCCTCAAGGCGGGCGGCGCCCGAACTCGGGTTTGTCGAAACGGCCATTTAGTAGCCTGTGGTGAAACCCACGTGAGCGCCGAGACGGGTGAGGCGCCCGACTGACAAGGCGCGCGAGGGAGGAATACCTGGTGTATTTCGACCGAAGCGCAACGCAGAGCCCCGCGAAGCGGGGCGGTTCAGCCGGGATGCATCGCCCGTCGAACGCCGCGTGGGTTTTGCCACAGGCTGCTAATCCCAGGGCCCCGGCTCGCGGACAACCCGCCCCTCGCGGGCCGACTCTATGCATTCGGCGAGGCTGCCGAAGGCAACCGCCGATCCCAGCAGGCTCGGGGAATACCACGCGTACTTGGCGGAGTTCGTCATGAGGCGGCGCGTTGTCCCGGGGACCATGGGAGTGGCCAGGACACAGGTATCCACCATGAGGCGGCCCCCGAAGGCGCGAAGCGGTTCGAGCAGCCCCGCCCGTTCGGCCAGGTCGCGGACCGCGCGGCTCGTGGTCACAACCAGTTCGCATCCGCCTTCTTCCCGGGAAGCACGCCTGGCGCGGAGGTCGCGGAGCAGAGCCGCGAGCTTCCCGAACTCGGCGAACGAGAAGTGCGGGCTCCCGAGCACCACCATGTCCAGGGCGCCCTCGCCGTGGGTGGTCAGTTCCCGGCGCGCCGCGCGCAGTTCTTCCAGCCCGACGTCGCGGGTGGCGACCGGTTTCCGGCCGCCGAGCGCGTCCCGCAGGGTGGGAGCTTCCGGGGTTACTCCGGGAATGTGAAAGAGGGCGACGGCGCCGGAAGAGGCGGCAGCCGCCCCGAGCGCCTTGAGCTGGTCCTCCTCGGGAATGACCGGCAATCCGGCGATTGCCACCGGATCGTCTTCGGCGAAGGGGCCCAGAAGATGGCCGAGAACCGGGTAGAAGTCGTCGGCGGCCGCGAGGTCCTCGGGAATGTCCCGGAGTCGCAGAACGCGGGTGGCCAGCCGGTTTTCGTCGAGATGCAGTCCGGCGGCTGGCGCCCGCCCGGTGATGGCGCAGCAGATGTCGAGCAGGTCGGGATAGCGCTCGGTGCGCGCTCCGATGACCGAGTTCGCGAAGCAGACGGCATTCGACTCGCCCCAGGCGATCTGCTGCCCGAACCGGGGGGTCTGTCGGCCCTGGTAGGGGGCGCAGGTCCAGGTAGGGATCGTCCCCATGGAGGCGTAGGCCCGCATCTGGCGGGCCGACTTTTCGGCCCATTCCGGAGGAACCGACCAGTCACGCCAGTTGAATTCGTCGAGCCCGCTCACGTTCAGCGTGGAAGGAACCCGCACCCGCGCCCCGAGCCCGGCGAGGCGTTCGGCGAACTCGAGGCCGGCGTCGCCAACGTAGATCGTGCTGTCGATGTGCGCGGCCTCGATGTCCAGCATCGAACCCGCGTCGCGAACCTCGGCCATCCGCGCCAGGATGCGCATGGCGAGCTGCGGCGCCTCCCCCTCCTCTCCCGCGAGCAGCGCGCGGTCGAACGCGCTGAGACGGAGGGCGCCCGATTCCCCGCTCATGGGAAGAGATCCGCCGGAAAACGACCTGCGGGTCTAACAGCCTGTGGATAGAGTGACGTGAGCGCCGAGGCGGGCGAGGCGCCCGGCTGACAAGGCGCGCGAGGGAGGAGCCCCCACTGGGAGAACTGGCCCGGGTGTATTGCGACCGAAGCGCAACGTAGAGCGCCGCAAAGCGGCGCGTTCAGCCGGGATGCATCGCCAGCCGAGCCCCCACCGGGAGAACTGGGCCGCGTGACGCTGTTCACCGGCTGTTGAGGTCAATCGCGATTGGACGCGGCGCTCGTGCGCTTCCAGACGAAACGGTTGATTCCGAGGCAGAAAAGGATCAGCAGACCCACCTGGAAGACCACGGTTCCGACCGTGAACTCGCCGAAGGGATTCCACCACCCACCCCCCGAGGAGGCGGCCGACTGCCACATCCACCAGGTGATCAGCGCCACGAACTCGATGGGGATGAGCCAGGTGATGATCCGCTCGAACCACGTCCCGACGCGCCACTCTTCTTCGGAACCCATGAGGTGTTCCTCGCGGAACCGGCGCGCTCCGCGGCGAATCACGGTGATGGCGACGAAGAGTCCGGACAACAGCAACGCCACTCCCCACGCCCAGTCCTGGTTGCGGAAGAAACCGAGGGAGTAGGCGGAGGGCAGCCCCATCACGAAAGCGACCGTAGCCACCATGGGAACGGAGCGGCGGCGGGAGACGCCCATGTCCATCACCATCCGGTTCACCAGTTCGAGCTGGGTGATGAGGGAGGAGATGGCGGCACAGCACAGCGTGAGGAAGAACAGCGGCAGGAGGATGTTCCCGCCGGGCATGTCGAGGAAGAGCTGGGGAAGCCAGAGGAAGGTCAGTCCCTCGTTGCTTGAACCGAGCGCCGCCTGGGTGGCCTCGGTGGACGTGCTGAGCGCGAAGACGGTGCAGATCACCGCGATCCCGGCGAGCAGCGAAGCGAAGTTGTTCGCGATCGCCGCGGTGATTCCGGTCTTGACGAATCCCTGGCCTTCTGGCACGTAGGCCCCGAGGACGGTGACGAGACCCCAGCCGGCCCCGGTGCTCCACGCTGTCTGGGTAAGCGCCGCGAGCCAGATCCGGTAGTCGGTGAGCGCGCCCAGGTCGGGAACGAAGAGGAAACGCAGGCCCTCGGCGGCTCCCGGAAGCAGGACTGCCCGGACTGCTGCGATCGCGAGCAGCGCGAAGAGTGTCGGGATCAGGTAACGGTTGACCCGCTCGATTCCGGCAGCGACGCCCCGGAAGATGATGAACGAGCCGATCACCAGCGCCAGCCCGTGGAAGATCACCGGCTGGCCGGGATGGCTCGTGAAGGTCTCCCAGAAGGTCTGGGGGTCGGCGCCCCGCAGGTCGCCGAGCGAGGAGCTGACGAAGTACTTGAGGCACCACCCGGTGACGACCGAGTAGTAGAAGGTGATGAAAGTGGTGACGAGGCCGATGAAGAGCCCCATCCAGTTTTGCCGCGCGCCGGTGGCGGCGCCGATGGCGGCGGCGGGTCCGCGGCGGGAACTCTTGCCCAGCGCGAACTCGGCGAGCAGCAGCGGGATCGCCCAGAGGAAGAGGAAGATCAGCCACGGAATCAGGAACTCGCCGCCGCCGTTTTGCGCCGCGATCCGGGGAAAGCGCCAGATGTTTCCGGTGCCGACCGCCATCCCGATCGTCGCGAGGAGGATGCCCCAGCGAGAGGTGAACCGTTCGGTGGTGTGCTGCATCGTCGCCGCCTTTTCCCAGGCTGCTAACCGGCGTCCTGAAGACGCATCGTCTGCCCGAGTCCGCGTTTCCTGGCTTCCTCGTACACGAAGGCGGCGCAGGCCACGTCTTCGATGGCCACCCCGACCGACTTGAAGAGTGTGATGTCGTCGGGCGAGTCCCTGCCAGCGACCCGGCCTACGACGATGTCGCCAAGCTCGGCGTGGAGCTGATCCTCGCGGAAGTCTCCGTCCCGGATCGCCGCCATGATGTCTCCGGCCTCGCCCAGGACCTGCTCGCGGAAGTCAAGGACCACCCGGCAGCGCGAGAACGCCGCCGCCTCGACCTCCCGCTTCACCGGAGCGTTCGCCCCCACCGAGTTCACGTGCATCCCGGGTTCGAGCCAGTCTGCCCGGATCACCGGTTCCTTGGTGGTGGTGGCTGCGCACACGACGTCGAGGCCCCGAATCGCCGCTTCGGCGCGCTCCACCGGCTGCGCATCGAGCCCCTCCGCGGAAAGTGCGGCCGCATAACTGGCCGCGGCCTCGGGAAACAGGTCATACACCCGGACCGTGCGGATGTCCCGCACCTCTCGCACCGCCGCCACCTGGTTGCGGCCCTGGAAGCCGGCCCCGATCAGACCGAGCGAAGCGGCGTCCTCGCGAGCCAGGCAGCGAGTCGCCACGCCGCTGGCCGCTCCGGTCCGGGTTCCGGTGATGTGGCTTCCCGGCATCACCGCCCGGAGCGCTCCCGTCTCCGTGTCGAAATAGAGGATCGCGAAATAGGTGTCTTCGGGGGCCCGCTTGCCGGGTGTTCCGGTCAGGGTCTTGAGCCCGAATCCACCCATGTCCGGGATCACCGCCGCCATGATCCGGAAGTTCCCGGCGACGCCCGTGAGGGGCATCACCAGCCGCGGCGCGAGCTGGGTCCGCCCCTCGGCGTGGAGCCGAAACGACTCTTCGAGAAGCCTCACGGCCTCCTTCATCGAGAGGACTTCCGCGACCTCCCGTTCCGTGAGAATCAGTGCCACGGAGCGAGTGTACCGGGCCGAATGGGCTGCTAACCGCGCGAAAAGACCGCCCGCAGGACGTGGCGCGCGATTTCCGGGTTCTTGCGCAGGCGGCGGAGCGAGTAAGGCATCCACTCCGGCCCGAAGGGCACGCCGATCCGGACCCGGTGTCCCGAGCGCTTCACGATTTCCCGGAGTCGGGGCCGTACTCCGTGAAGCATCTGGAACTCGTAGCGTTCGGGCGGGAGCCCGAGTTCATCGATGATGCGGGACGCCTGGAAGACGAGCCACTCGTCGTGGGTGGCGATGCCCACGTAGCACCCGGCGGAGACCAGGATCCGGAGCAGGGCTACGTAGTGGTCCCGGATGATCTGCGGGTCGGTGTAGGCGATCTCGTGAGGCTCCAGATAGACGCCCTTGCAGACGCGCACGTTGGCCTGCACCTCGGCGAGTTCCCGGGCGTCCGCGAGGCTCCGGCGCATCCGCGCCTGGAGGACTACGCCGAAGTTCGGGGAGACGGGGCGAAGTTCGCGGTAGAGGCCCAGCGTCGCGTCGATCTGCGGGCTGTCCTCCATGTCCATGCGCAGGAAGGTGCCGCCGCGCCTGGTCGCGTGGTCGAGCAGCGAACGGATCTGGTCGCGGCAGAAATCGCGGTCGATCATGAGGCCGAGCTGCGTCACTTTCACATGGATATAGGCCGAGAGCTGGCGGGCGTGGAGTTCGTCGAGAACCTGCCGGTACACCGCGGTTGCCTCCTCGGCTTCGGCGCGATCGGTGACGAACTCCCCGAGCTGGCTGATCGCCACCAGATAACCCTGGCGGTTGAGCGCTTCGGTTTCGCGAACGAGTTGCGCGACCGTCTCGCCCGCGATGTAAGGCCGCGCGAACGGCCGCACCAACGCTTTTGGCAGTAGTGGGAGGGTCCCGGCGATGGCCCGGTTCAGGAGGCTCATCAGGACTCCTCCAGTTCGATCGTTAAAGCTCGAAGTGGGTGAGGATGCGGTCGAGCGCCTCCTCGGTAGCCCCGTCGAGCAGGGCTGCCGGCGCGCGGATGCCCGTATGGGCGATGGCTCCCCTCCTA
The DNA here is from genome assembly GCA_965250045.1 of Candidatus Marinacidobacterium sp. GTDB lineage: Bacteria > Acidobacteriota > Vicinamibacteria > Marinacidobacterales > Marinacidobacteraceae > Marinacidobacterium. The sequence continues at coordinate 89,723 of OZ252286.1, read as the reverse complement.
CGGAGCATTTCCTTGCGGATGGCCATTCCGATGCCTTCCTGGAACTCGAAGCGCATGACCGGGGCGTACCGATAAAACGCCGCTGCCGCCCCGTCCCGGTCACCGGCGTCCCAGCGGGACACGACCGCTACGAGCAGCTTGGGATACGCGAAACCGGTCATCGCGCCGGTCGCGCCCGAGATGAGTTCCTCGATCAGGTAGGCGCCGCCCAGGCCGCCGAAGATGCCGATCTCCAACCCCTCGGTGCGTTCCCGGATGCGGGCTGCCTTGTAGGGGGTGGGTGCGTCCTCCAGCTTGATCGTTCGCGCCGACGGGATCTCGCGGCAGATGTGCACGAGGAGATCCGGCTCCATGTGGAAGCCCGAGATCGGTGGGAAGTCCTGGATCACGATCGGAATCGCGATCGTTTCGGCGATCCGGGCGAAGTGCCGGAAGATCGCCTCGGAGTTGCATTTCGGAGCGCGAGGCGGGGAGACCATGACTCCGGCGGCCCCGGCGCGTTCCGCGGCGCGGCAACGCTCCAGGCAGATATCGAGACCGGGGCCGGTGGCGCCCACGATCACCGGTGCCCGACCGTCCGCGTGGGCCATGCTGGCTTCCAGAATCTCATCGCGCTCCCGGTCCGAGATGCGCGCGACCTCGCTCGTTACCCCGAGGGCGGTGAAGCCGGAGACGCCGTCCTCGAGGAACAGGTCGATGACGCGGCGAAGGCTTTGGGAGTCGAAGCTCCCGTCCGGAGCAAAGGGGGTCGGAAGGACCGAATACACACCGTTCATGACGTGATTTTCGCACAGGGAACCATGGGGAGGGTCCCTGTCTCTGGTACAAACCCGCCCATGAAATTGCGACTCCTGTCCGCCGCCGAAGTCCGGTCCGCCATGCCCATGGCCGAAGCCATCCGGGCGGTCCGGCAGGCCTTCGTGGAACTCTCCGCCGGCCGGGCCACCATGCCGGTGCGGGTTCGCGTGGACGTTCCGCGCCGTTCCGGGATCAGCCTCTACATGCCGGGCTATCTGGCAGGCGGCCATCAGCTCGCCACCAAGATCGTCGCCATCTTTCCGGAGAACCTGACGCGCACGCCGCCGCTTCCCACCATCAACGCGCTGGTGGTGGTGCTGGACCCGGACACCGGTTTGCCTGCCGGAGCCCTGCACGGCGGCGTTTTGACCGCGATCCGAACCGGCGCCGCCTCGGGGGTGGCGACCGAGGAACTCGCGCGGCCCGACGTCCGGACGGCGGGCGTGCTCGGGGCCGGTGTTCAGGCCCGCACCCAACTGGAAGCGATGGTCACCGCGCGGCCGGGGATCGAGAGCGCCACCGTGTATGACCCCCGCACCGGGGCGGCGCACGCCTTCGCAACCGAGATGTCGGAGCGGCTGGGAATTCCGGTGACCGTGGCCCGGTCCGCGGACCAGGCGGTCGCCGCCTCCGAGGTGATCGCCGAGGCGACGACCGCCCATACGCCCGTGTTTTCCGACAGCGCGCTCCGGGACGACGCCCACCTGAACGCCGTGGGGTCCTTTACCCCCGAGATGCAGATCATCCCGGAGGCGACCGTCGTCCGCTCGGCAGTGGTGGTGGACCATCGAGAGTCCTGCTGGGAGGAAGCGGGCGACCTGATTCAGCCCCGCGACCGGGGGGCGATCAGCGAGGACCACGTCCTCGCCGAGATCGGCGAGATCGCCGCGGGTACCGCCCCTCGTCCGGAGGGCCGGCCCACGCTGTTCAAGACGGTAGGCACCGCGGTCCAGGACGTTGCCGTCGGGGCCGCCGCGCTCGCTCGGGCCGAGGAACAGGGTCTCGGCACGGTCGTCGAGTTGTAGGCGTCAGGGACCGCCCCGCGCGTGGCGGCGTGCGGGTACGGGCGACCTCCGGCCAGTCGCTGTCAAAATGCAGACGCGCGGCGACGCCAACCGTCGGGATGGCGCCGTCGGCAGGGGAACGCCGACCTCCGGTCGGCACAGCCCGCCGCAGGCGGGCGGCAGTGAAGGACCTCGAGTTCGGGGGTGGTTCGCCTCTCGGCCGGGACCCGGGCGTTCAGCGTCATCCGGACGGCTGCGTGGTACACGCCTTTCGCTGCGCTCCGCGCAGCGGTGCCGGCCCCCACGGGGAGAAACCCCCATGATCGGGTCGGCCCGTTCACCCCGCCGGCATGAAAAAGTGGTGCGGCACTCACGTTGGCAGGGCCCGACGTCATCGGCGCAGGTTTCGCGCTCCCGCGCGTGCCGACCGGAGGTCTATACCTTTCCGGGCATCACTTTTTCATGGGGCAGACACCTTGCGAACGAATGGCGCCGGCCGGGGTGCGTTGGGGCGCGGCCGGTAGCCGGGAGGCGGCGTCCAGAGGAGGAAGGCGGCGAAGGTTCCGAGCTGGCCGAACCTCACATGGCCTGGTGGCGACCTTCCCAAGGGCCAAGCCCATTTTTCCTGCTTCCGGCCATGAAACTGCTCCCCGCCCATCCGCGGCGGCGAAGGCACCCGGAGGGCCGGAGCGCAGCGGAGGAGGCGCGCAGCGCCTTGCCTTCCCCGCCGCGGATGGGCACGATGCTCTCCTCCTGCCGGAAGCAGGAAAATCACGTTTCCTTTTTTCCTGGGCCCTCCGGTGTGAGAGGCACCGAAGGGCCCTACCTCACCAACCTGTCAGCCGATCCGCCGGGAGCAACCAACCAGAGGTATGTGTTTCGAACACCTACGCCGGACTGTGCCTCGACGGATCTTGGCCGTGATGGAACGCACGGTAGAAGGGCAGCGCCATCGAGCAGCCAGTATAGGCCCTCGCGAACATCACGGCGGCTGACTTCCCCTCGAGGGACTTCCCTCGGAAGGACAACAGCGCCATGACACCTCCTTTTCTTTTTTTCGTCGGCATCGACTGGGGCTCGACGACCCACCATGCATGCCTGCTGGACGCGAACGGTTCGGTTCGCGGCAGCCGGGCCTTTCCCCACGGGGGCGCGGGCCAAGCGGAGCTTGTCCGCTGGCTCCTGGACGAGACCGGGGCCGCGCCCGGGCAGATCGCGGTGGCCATCGAGACGCCCCACGGCCCGGTCGTCGAAGGGCTGCTCCTCGCCGGCTTTGCGGTTCTCGCCATCGGTCCCGCCCAGATCCGCGGCTCCCGGCGCCGCTACGTCTCCTCCGGGGCGAAGGACGACCCCCGCGATGCCTGGATGCTCGGTCGCGCCCTGCGCGCTGACCCCGACCTCTTCCGCCAGCTCGCACTCGAGGAGCCTCTCGTCCTCCAGTTGCGGGAACGCACCCGCACCGTCAACGAGTTGACCTGCCAGCGCACCCGGCTCTGCCACCAGATCCGCCAGCAGCTCTGGCGCTACTACCCCCAACTGCTCGCCATCCCCGACCTCCTCAACCAACTCACCCACCCCTGGTTCGTCGAGCTCTGGAACAAGGCCAAAACGCCCGCACTGGCCCTCAAGCTGCGCGTCTCCACCCTCGCCAAACTCCTCAAAAAGTACGGCATCCGGCGACTGAACGCCAAAGGCCTGTGGGAGATCCTGCACGCCCCCGCACTCACCGTCGCCCCCGGAACCGCCGAGGCCGCCGGCCGCGCCCTCCAAAACCTCTTCGCCCAGGCTCACACCACCAACCAACTCCTCGCCCAGGCACGAGAAGACATCCGCGAACTGCTGAGGGCGTTCTCCCAGACCCACGCCGACGACGAACGCCCCGACGACCTCACCATCCTCCTCTCCCTCCCCGGAGTCGGGGTCTACGTCCTCAGCACGCTGCTCGCCGAAGCCTTCGAGCTCCTCCAACGACGCGACTATCCCGCGCTCCGCGCCCGCTCCGGAGTCGCCCCCGTCAGCATCCAGTCCGGCAACACCCAGTGGGAGATCCGCCGCCTCGCCGTCCAGCACGAACTCCGCAACGCCCTCTATCACTGGGCCCGCGTCGCCGCACAACACGACCCCCTCAGCAAAGCCCGCTACCGCGCCCTCCGTGCCCGCGGCTACTCCCATGGCCGCGCCCTCCGCACCGTCGGCGATCGGCTCCTCGCCGTCGCCTGCGCCATGCTCAAAAACGGCACCCTCTACGACCCCAAGCTCTCCCGAGACAAGCTCGCCGCCTGAACAACTCCTCCCGAGAAAAAGGATCTTCAAGGTGAGCCGGTGGGACGTGTGGGAAACGCGCCCCTCTCCGCCGCGGCCGGCGAACAACCGCCGCCGTGGCGCCGCGTTTTCCAAGTCCTGGGGAAATCCCTTCCCCTCCCTCCGCTCCCCGATGAATGGCCGCTACTCCCGCCCCGATTTCCCCAGGACGGCACTTTCCACGGGCTTCCCGAGACGACCCCGTCCTCCCCCTATCCACCCTTGACAAAAGGTAGAAGGTCCGGCGTTCCCTTGCCTCCGCGCCATCCGCCCTGTCGGGGGCCCGCCGCAACTGCATTTTCACAGCAACTGGCCCGAGGTCGGCACCGGGGCCCGCGGGGCCGCGAAACCCGCACCCCGCCAGTCCGCCGCGAGGACGGTGCGCAAAGTAGCACCGACCCCCGGTCGGCGCTATCCGTCTCGGAGTGCCGTCGGATACGTATTGGATATGATTTGGATAGTGTCATCATTCCGAATCCGATCCGCCGATAGTCCGTACGACCACCCTCGGGTGGCGCCCCTCGCGGCTTCGGCACTGAGCCGGGCGGAGGCGATGGGACTGTGGTCCTCCGCGGTCGTCCACCTGGACAATGAGGTTATGGACGCGCTTGAGGTGAGCTTGGCCGAGGCCGGGATCGCCCGTTTCGTCCGGCGTCCGGTCGGGTCAGATCCGGCAGAGACCGCCGGATGGCTGCGGGCTCTCCACGAGGCCCTCGCCGGCTCCCCCGCGCCGGCCAGCGAGTGGCCGGCGCTGTCCCGGTCTCTGGGACTCGATCTGCTGTCGCGGTTTCTGGGAATCTCTCCTTCCAGCGCCCGCCGGTACTTGTCGGGGACGCGGAGGACGCCGGACACGATCGCAGCTCGGCTCCACTTCCTCGCGCTGGTGGCCGGGGACCTTGCGGGGGGCTACAACGAGATCGGGGTCCGGCGCTGGTTCGATCGGAAGCGGACTGCGCTCGGCGGGAAAACTCCGGGGCAACTGCTCACGGGCAACTGGGCGCCGGAGGACGACGGCGCGGCGAAAGTGCGGGAACTCGCGGGGGCTCTCGGTTTCTCTCCGGCGACATGATCGCATTTCGGCACGCGGATCCCCGTTTCCCCTTCCTGTGCGAGACACCTGGAGAGACTGAGGGACGCTGGAACCGCGCGGGGGAACTCGCACACTGTTTCTCGGATACGCCGGACGGCGCCTGGGCGGAGTTCCTTCGTCACGAGGAGATCTCCGACGCGGGGGACCTCCCGTACGTCCGCCGCGCGCTCTGGGCCGTGTCAGTGGACGAACCGCCGGCGGCCCGTCCCGAAATTCCCGCGCCGACGCTGACCGGCGACCGCACAAGTTGGGCGGCCTGCCAGCGGGAAGCGGCGCGGCTGCGGGAGACCGGGGCGGCTGGACTCACCGCACCTTCGGCGGCGCTTGCGCCCGGCGGCGCCGGCGGTGTACGCGTGCAGGGCGGGGTTCGCCCCGGCCCTCCGCGCGATGGCGTCACGATCGTGCTCTTCGGCCCTCGGCCCGCTCTGGTTGGCTGGCAGGCGACCGCTTCCGGCGGTCCGGCCCCCGACCTTCTCAGTCGAGTGCGCCATTTCCCGCCGCCGGGATCCTGACGTCTTTCGGCGGCTGATCTGGAATCGGATTCCAGATCAGCCGATCAACGGCGCGCCGGTCCCGAGCGGCCGATCGAACCGTTTCGGCTGCACGGTCGCTATCGCGCCCGCCGGACCGGATTCTCCAGCCGCCCGATCTGCTCCACCTCGGCCCCGACAGTGTCTCCGTCCTCGATGACCACCGCACCCGGGGTTCCCGTCAGCAGGACGTCGCCGGCCTTCCAGGTCATGTCCTCCGAAAAGAAGGAGATGAGTCTCTCCGGGGGGTGGGTCATTGCCTCCACCAGCGCGCTTCGCGCCGGCTCCCCGTTGAGGAGCGTCGAGGTGCGGACTGCGGGGAGCGACTCGCGCGTTGCCACTTCGTCCGGGGTGACGAGGCAGGGGCCGAGGCTCAGGAAGGTGTCGAAGCTCTTGGCCCGGGTCAGGAAGCGCGGGTTCTGCCGGAGAATGTCCTCCGCGGTCATGTCCACCGCGAGGGTGTAGGCGCCCACCGCGGCGAGGGCGTCGCTGCTCGGGATGTCCTGCCCCGACCGGCCGAGCACGATCACGAGTTCCCCCTCACCGGTGACCCGCCGGGAGGCCCGGGGCAGGCGCACGGTGTCTCCGGGGCCGATGATGGACGCGTTGGGGCGCATGAAGCCGACCGGCGTTTCCGTAGTCCGCGCGTCGAGGTCGGCGGCGTGGGCGCGGTAGTTGAGCCCGATGCACCAGATCTTCGGAGGGCGCACCAGCGGGGCCAGCACATCCACTTCGTCCAGCCGGAGTCCGGTGGCGCCGCCGGCTCCCTCATACCGCCGCGCGGCCTCGGCAAGGGCCGGAAGACGGCCGCTCTGGACCACCTCGTCGAGATCGCCGGGCACCGCCGGGGCGAGTTCCGCGGCCAGTTCGCGGATCGGGATCAGCCGGTCCCCCATCAGGACTCCGGCGTCCGTGCCGGACGGGGTGGAGTAACGGTAAAGGCGCATCCGGCGAGAATACGCGGAAGCTGTCCATGCAGATCCGACTCGACTACGGGGACGAGGGGCTCGACCTCGAACTCTCAGCGCCGGCCGCCGACCGGACGACCGTCATCCGGCCCCGGTTCCCCGCTCCGATTCCCTTCGAGGAGAGGGCGATCGCCGCGGTTCTCCGGGCACCGGTGGCCGGCCCGCCGCTCGCCGAGCGGGTGCCACCGGGAGCCACGGTGGCGATTTCGGTATGCGACCCGACCCGCGCCCAGCCCCGGATTCCGATGCTGCGGGCCATCCTCGAGGAGATTCCGACCCCTCCCGAACGGGTGACGCTGCTGGTTGCTACCGGTACGCACCGCGCGGCCACCCTCGCTGAACTGGAAGCCATGTTCGGAAGCGAGCTCCTCTCCGCGTGCCAGGTGGTGAACCACGACTGCCGGGACGACGCGGAGCTCGTCCGGCTGCCGGACACGGAAAACGGCGTCCCCGTGCTGCTCAACCGCCGTTTCCTGGAGGCGGACGTCCAGATCACCACCGGCTTCGTGGAACCGCATTTCTTCGCGGGCTTTTCCGGAGGACCGAAAATGGTGGCGCCGGGGCTGGCCGGTCTGGAAACGATTCTGGTGCTCCACGACGAACCGCGCATCGGTCACCCGAAAGCGGTCTTCGGGATCACCGAGGGCAACCCCGTGCACGACGACGTGCGGACGATTTCCCGTCAGGTGGGGGTGGACTTCGGACTCGACGTGCTGCTCGACGGCGACAAACGGATCACCGCCGCATTCGGCGGCGATCTGCTCGAAGAGCACGCCCAGGCGTGCATTCGTTCCCACCGGGAGGCCATGTGTCCGGTGGATCAACCTTTCGAGGTCGTCGTGGCCACGAATGCCGGGTACCCCCTCGACCAGAACCTCTACCAGGCGGTGAAGGGAATGTCCGCCGCGGAACGGATCGTGGCGACGGGAGGAACGATCCTCGCTGCGGCGGAGTGCCGCGAAGGGATCCCGGACAAGGGCGCCTACGCCAAGGCGCTCCGCGCGGGCTCCACCCTCGCCGAGGTTCGGGACACGCTCGCCGCCTCCCCGGTTCGCCGGCCGGACGACTGGCAGATCCAGGTGCACTGCCGGATCCTGGAGCGCGCCCGGGTCGGGCTCCATTCGTCGTTACCCGAAGAGACCGTACGCGCCGCGCATCTGGAACCGGTGTCCGACCTCTCCCGGGCGTGCCGCGAGGCGCTCGCCGCCGCCGGCCCGGAGGGTCGGCTCGCGGTGCTCCCCCACGGCCCGGTGACGATTCCCTATCTCCGCTGACGGCCGCGGCTCGGAAACGGTCATCCGATCCGGTGATCGCCCCCAGTTCGGGTCATCCGGTTTCGAAATAGACGCATGCCCGGGTTCACCGGCTCCGAAATAGACGCATGCTCGGGCTGACCGATCCCGGAATTGACGCATGGTTGAGCCATCCGGCTCCGAAATAGACGCATGCTCAGGTCATCCGATCCCGAAATAGACGCATGCCCGGGTTCACCGGTTCCGAAATAGACGCATGCTCGAGTCGTCCGATCCGGTGATCGCCCCCAGCTCCTATGGACACCTGCTGTTGTTCGCGTGGAGGCGCCTACTCCGGGACCAGCGTCAGGGTCCACTCGGTGGGCCCGGCCAGGAAGGGCGTCGCCCGGCCTTCCTCCCAATCCCGGTGGCCGGACAGGTAGTACGGCATCCCCGGGTGACCGGACTGTCCCCCCGGCATGTGGAGGATCCCCGTTTCTTCGCGTCCCGGCGCCACTACGAAGCGGTTGGAGGGGCCGTGGTCCCCGTTCTGCGCCCGCGGCAGTCCCGCGTCTCCCGGAAGTCCGCGCGGGGCCGCGTCCAGGAGCGGAGAAAGGAATCGGGAGAGCAGCGGAGGGAGTCCCGGACTCAGCGGATGCCGGACGTGAACCACGTTTTCCTTGCCCCACGTCTGTTCGCCGAGCGGGCCGGCAGCGCTCATCCGTTCGGCGGTCGCGAGCACGGCCCTCCGGAGCGCCTCGTTCCAATCGGCCGCCCCCGGGGGAACGAAATGCGCCGGCCGTTCCCGCGCCAGCCGCAGCAGCGGCCCCGGCCAGTGGAGAGCGATCCAAGGGGAAAACCCCGGCAGGAGATCGCGGGCGGGAGCGGTGAGGGTTCCATAGACAGCGCGGAAGAGCTCCACGCGCGCGTTCCGGACCAGGGGATAGGCGGCGCTGTCGACGCTTGCCCGACCGGTCCATCCCTCCCGCAGCACTCGAGCGGCCTCGGCTGCCAGGGGGCCGCTCGCGCCCTCCAGCGAGCGGAGGAAGATCCCGCGCCAGATCGCGAGCTCTTCGGCGCGGTCGTCGAGCTGGATATCCAGCAAGCCCGCTTCGTCGGCGGCCTCGAGCGGGACGAGCCGGTCACGGATCAGGCGGGCCCGTTCCCCGTGCGCGTACGTTCCGCCCCTCCCGAGGCGATCCAGCAAGTCCCCGCTCACAATCCGGTTGTTGGCCGTCCAGATGAGCCCGGAGGCCGGATTCCGGATTGCCGGGATCTCCCCGGGTCCGAGGTAGCCGTCCCAGGTCCGGTCCCCGTCGGCCCACGGCGTCGGGGTTCTTCCGTCGAATCCGCGCCGCCGCGGAATCGGCCCGGCGATGGTCCAGCCGATCGACCCCTCCCGGTCCACGGCGACCAGGTTCTGGGGAGGCATTCCGCTGCCCCAGCCCGCGCGGAAGACTTCCTCGACGTTCGATGCCTCCGCGAAACTCAGGTATCCGGTCCGATGTCCTTCGGGATCGTGGGCGATCCAGCGGATCGCGAGGGGTCGTCCCCACCCGGTGCTGACCGGTCCCCAGATCGTTTCGTGGACTTCGAGCGTCTCCGACGGACCTCCGGCCACCTGAATCTCTTCCTCGAACACCTCCATCCGCCGCCAGCCATCCGGGGTGCGATAGCGAAGCGGGTCGGATGGATCGGTTTCCAGTTCCACGAGGTCGGTCCAATCTCCCTGCGAGTTCGTAAATCCCCAGGCCACCTTGCCCGTGCTTCCGGCGATCACCGCGGGGACTCCCGGCAGGGTGAGCCCTCGGAGCCGGGCGTCTCCGATGTGCAGTTCGGCGCGGTACCAGATGTTTGGTACTCCCAGGGGCAGATGCATGTCGCTCGCCATCAAAGGAACGCCGCCGGCGACCCGCCGCGGCGCCACCGCCCAGGAATTACTTCCCGAAATCGCCGGAGGTTCCGTTGGCTGGATGGAATGGCTCCGGCCGGTTGCGGCGAAGACCGCGGGCCCCGGAATCTCCGGAACCGGAAACGCTTCGCCGTGCAGCGGGGCATCCCGGTCCGTGCCCGGCGGGTTCAGGAACGCCGCGAGTTCGGTGGGCAGCGCCGTCTCGAGCGCCCCGGTCCTCGCCTCGTGGGCGCCCGTCGCGTCGTTCAGGACGAAATACATCGCCACCACGGTCAGCAGGGAGTCGCTGATGCGCCAGGCGGCCGGTTCCCGTCCAAGGAGCAGGTATTCGAACGGCGGCGCTGACAGCCCGGCGAGCCCGGCCGCCACCCCGTCCCGGTACGCCTCGAAGGTCCGGCGCGCTTCGGCCGGAAGTGCCTGTGCGGCCCGTTCGGTACGCGCCCGCATCCGATGAAGGCGCGCCTCCCGATCCAGGGGCGCCGCTGCCGCCCCCGCCAGGGCCGCCAATTCTCCCGCGGGCTGGCGGCGCTGCAGGTCCATCTGGAAGAACCGTTCCTGGGCATGGAGGTACCCGAGCACCCGGTAGCCGTCCCGCATCGTTTCCGCCTTGATGCGGGGGATACCGAGACGATCCCTTTCAATCCGAACCGGGGCGAGAAGCCCCGGGAGCGTGACGGTCCCGGTCAGGATGGGCCGGCTCGCCCGGAGTTGGCTGCGGGCGTAGAGACCGGCGGCGAGCGCGATGAGCAGCAGGGCGGCGAGGAGTGCGCCCCCCAGAACCGCGATGCGGCGCCCTTTCGCTGCGCGTAACGGCATTTCGCAGGTTCCTCCGATGGGTATTCTCCCGGGCGCCCATGCCAAACCGTCCCGGACCTCACGGATTGTGGCCCCTCCTGCTGCCGCTGGCCCTCTTCGCGGCCCCTCCCCTGGCCAGGGCCCAATCCGGGGAAGCCTCCCCGCCGGCGGAGTCCGGCTGGACCGGGCGGGCGAACCTGAACCTCGCGGGTTCTTACGGAAACGCCGGATCGGGTTCGCTTGGGCTCAGCGCGACGACGGCGCGCGAAACCGACCGGTTGCGGGTGGCGCTCGAGGGAGGGCTGCTCCGAACGAGCACCGACATCGTCATCCGGCAAGCCTTCGGCAGTCCGGATGACTTCTCGGTGGACCGGACGGTGATGAGCCAGACCTCCGCGGACCGCAGCCATCTCCGGGTCCGCGTCGCGGAACCCTCCCGGGAGAATGGCGCGGCGGGTCTCAGGTTTTTTGCCGCCGCCGGGTGGGAGCGGGATGCCCCCGCCGGGGTCAAATCGCGGTACGACTTCACGGTGGGGGTGGGGAGGGGATGGGGCCAGGCCCGCGATGGAGGACGGCGCCCTTTCGAAGTGGGAGCGGGACTCTCGGCGATCCACCAGCGCGATGAGGTGGCCGACCCGGAAGTCGGGGCTCGTTCGCTTGGTTTGCGGATGGACGTCCGCGCCGAGACGCGCTACCGCGCGGCCGAGCTGGCGCTGGTCTCTGCCTCGACCTGGAACCTCCACAACACGGATGACCTCCGTTTCGATGTCACCGCCTCGGTAGCGTTTCCCCTCTCGAAACGACTCGCTTTCCGCACGAGCCTGCAGACCCTGTTCGATTCCCATCCCTCGCTGGAGAGGCTCAGCCTGCTTGATGCTTCCGGAGGGCCTCGGGTGGGCACGGTGGCCGTGCCCCGCGGGCGAATGGATCTGATCGTTCTCGCGGCTCTCGCTCTCGGGTTCTGATTGGCGCATGTCCGGCTACGCCCCCCGCGCGGTGGTTCTCGGCCCGCAGCCCGGCCGGATCAGCCTCGGACCCGGGCTGGAGGCCCTCGAGCTGCCGCCCGGTCCGGTGGCGGCGATCACGGTGGGCTGGCGCGAGACGGAGCCCGTCGCCAAGGAAGTCGAGCGGGAACTGAAGCATTGCGGACGCGAGGCCGCACTGCTGCACATCGGCGAGCGGATCGGCCGCGTCTTCGCGCGGGATGCAGCGCTCTCCGAGGCCCATCGGGCGCTGCAGGAGGGCCTGCTCGCCGAGGAGAGGCTCTATGGCGCCCGGCTCCGGCGGGCGGTGGAGACCGCCCACGAGATAGCCCAACTCGCCTTCGCCGAACGGTATCGGGCTCCCTACGCCGAACAGGCGTGGCGTGCGATCCTGGCGGCGGATCGGTTCCACGTCGAGCGCCACGCGGCGCTCTGGCAGGAGTTCCGGGAGGCGGTCCGACTCGACGAGCGTCCGGCGATCCGGGAGGAAAAGGAGGAGTTGGAACGTTTGCTGTCCGGGGCCGTTGCGGTGGTGCTGACCGGGGGCCACGTGGCGGTGATTCGGAACCGGCTGCTGTTGCTGGGGCTGGCGGAGGCGCTGGCCCGGCTTCCGGTCGTGACCTGGTCCGCCGGGGCGATGGTGCTGACGCCACGGGTCGTCCTGTTCCATGACCGGCTTCCAGGCGGTGCGGCCCGGCCGGAAATCCTGGGCTATGGGCTGCATCTGCTGCCGGGGGTGGCTCTGTTCCCCGATGCTCGAATCCGGCTTGACCTGGCGGACCGGCAGAGTCTTTCCGAGTTGTCGGGACGAGTAGCTCCCGACCGCGCCGTCCTGCTGGATCCTGGAGACACCATCCACTGGGACGGCCGCCGGTGGACTTCGGCCGCCGGAATCCGGGTGCTGTCGAGCGAGGGAGAAGTTCACACGGTGCCGGAAGTCGTCCTCCCAGCCCCCAGCGGGGAACTGGTGGAGGAAGGAGATCCTCCATGAACAACTCCCCCGAGCTGGCGATCCAGGGACTCCTCCTGATCGGCCCGACCGGAGAGGCGGTGGACCGGTTCATCCAGGAGCACGATTTCCCCATCCGGGAGGGCCCCCACACCACCTTCGTGTATCGGGGGGAGGCCAGCTCCGTTCTGCTTGGCCACTGGCTGTTCGGGACCGCTGCGGCGCGGGAGATGGAGCGGGTGCCCGACTCGGATTTGTGGTTCCTCACGCTCGACCTGCCCGCCGAATCGCGGGTCGAGTACCGGTTCCAGCAGGTCCGCGGAGCGGATGCCGAGTGGATTCTGGATCCGCTGAATGAACGGACGGTGCGCGATCCCTTCGGGGTCTGGTCGGTCTGCCACGGTCAGGGGTACGAGCGGCCCGAGTGGGCCGACGAAGACCCGCAGGTCGGCCAGGGCGAACTCTCGTTCACGGAGGTGCGGAGCCGGGTGTTCGGAACCCGCCGAGTATCGGTCTACACCCCATCCGGCTTCCGGAACCGGCGTCGGTATCCCCTGCTCGTGGTGCTCGACGGCGAGGACTACCTGCGCTACGCGGCCTGCCGGACGATCCTTGACAACCTGATCCATCGCCGGGAGATCCCTCCCTTGATCGCCGCGTTCGTGACCCCCGAAAAACGCATTCGGGAGTATGCGGACAACCCGGCCCACGCCGAATTCCTGACCTCGGAGCTCGTTCCTCATCTCCAGACGAAGTTCCCCATCAGGCTCCGTCCGGATGACCGCGGGCTGGTTGGCGCCGGACTCGGCGCGGTGGCCGCGCTCACCGCCGCCTGGCGTTACCCGGGCTTCTTCGGGAAGCTTCTCCTGGCGTCGGGATCGTTCACCTTCACCGACGTGGGGCCGAGTACCCGCACCGCACTGCTCGATCCGGTGGTGGATTTCGTGAACGCCTATCGGGTGGATCCGCGCCGGGTGAGCAGCCGGGTGTTCGTTAGTTGCGGGATCTACGAGCCCCTCATCTACGAAAACCGGTCGCTCGTGCCGCTCCTCCGCGAGAGCGGGATGGAAGTGCGTTACGTCGAGGCGCCCGACGGCCACAACTGGGACAACTGGCGCGACCGCCTGCGAGTGGGTCTCTCTTGGCTCTTCCCGGGGCCGCTTTGGCTCTACTACCGATGAGCGGATCCGGAGAATCGTTCCTCGACCGGCTCATTCCCCGCGCGGGGACCGGGTCGGTGAAATGGGAATACCGCGAGGGCGCGGTCGGTCACGGTTCCTCGCTCGTTCCCGCGGAGGATCCCGAGGTGATCCCCATGTGGGTGGCCGACATGGATTTTCCCTGTCCGGATGTCGTGATCGAAGCGATCCGCCGCCGCGCGGAGCATCCGATCTTCGGCTACAGCATGGGGCTTCCGAGCTTTGGCGAGGCCTTTTGCGACTGGATGGCGACCCGGCACGGATTCCGGCCGAACCCCGACTGGGTCGTGCCGACCGAGGGAATCGTTCCCGACCTGGGCCTTCTCGTCCGCACCTTTCTCGAGCCGGGGCAGGGGGTGATCCTGCACCCGCCGGTCTACTTCCCGTTCTTCGGGGCGGTCCGGGGCGCCGGCGCCCGCATACGCCTTTGTCCGCTGCGCCGGGAGGACGGGTCGGAGGACCCATCCCGGAATCGCTACCGGTTGGATCTCGAACGGTTCGAGAAGTTGGCGGCCGAGCCCGAGACGCGGATGACGTTCCTGTGCACCCCGCAGAACCCGGTAGGCCGAGTCTGGACTCGGGCGGAGCTGGACGAGTTCGCGCGCATTGCGAAGCGACACGATGTCATCGTGGTGGCCGACGAAATCCACGGCGACCTGATGCTGGACGGGCGGACGTTCACCCCCTGGCTCAGCCTGGAGGACGGGGCCCTGGAGGATGGGGGCCGGGAGGGTGGGGGAAGGCCGCGATCGGTCGTGTGTTCGGCGCCGAGCAAGACGTTCAACCTCGCGGGCCTCAAGTCATCCTGCCTCGTGATCCCCGACCGGGAAATGCGCGATGCCTACCGGCGCGCCCGCGACCGGACCGGCATCTACGGGGTGAATCCGCTGAGTGCGGCGGCGGCGGAAGCCGCCTGGCGGGGTGGAGGGCCCTGGCTCGACCAGGTGCTCTCCTACCTGAGCGAAAACGCCCGGACGCTGCGGACCTTCGTCCGCGACCGTCCGGAACTGAAAGTCGGAACCGCTCCCATCGAGGGGACGTATCTCGCCTGGCTCGACTTCCGGCGCACCGGGATCCCGGCGGGCGAACTCGAAACCTTCCTGCTGGACAAAGCCAAGCTGCGCCTCGAGGACGGGGCGATCTTCGGCGAGGAGGGACGCGGCTTCGCCCGGATGAACCTGGCGTGCCCGCGGCCGCTACTGAAGGAGGCGCTCGGCCGCCTGGCGGCGGCGCTCAACGCCCGCGCTTGACGCGGGGGAATTCCCCCCGCGTTGAGCCGCTTTGAGGCCAGCGAACGCGAACCTCCGGCCGAACTGCGGCGGGAAGGCAAGGGAACGCCGGACCTCTGGTCGGCACGCGCGGGAACGCGAAACCTGCGCCAATGACGCCGCGCTATCCGAACGGGAGTGCCGCACCCTTCTCCGACCCCGATGGCGTGACCGCTCACCGCTCGCGATGGTGGGGAGTCGCGCTCTCGAACAGTTCCATCGCTTCCACGGCATGAGCCCGCATGTCGGTGAGCGCGGCGCGGTCATTCCGGCGACTCATACTGCAGCACTGCGGACTGGAGGATCTCGTCGCGGAACCAGGGCTTCAGGCCGGCGACCGTGTGCATGTCCGCCCGCCGCCCCAGGATGCCGGAAAGCTCGCGTTCCATCCCGGCCAGGCGGATGTATCCGACGCTGGCCTCGGGGGCGAACTCGACCAGCACGTCCACATCGCTCTCGGGGCCGAAGTCCTGCCGGAGCACCGAGCCGAACACCGAGAACCGGCGGATCTGGTTCTTCTCGCAAAACGCCGCTACCGCAATCGGCGAAATCGGGATTCTTGAGCGCACTTCGAAACGCAACGCCGTCGGGTGCGGCTTGATGAGCGGACTCTACCGACCGGTGGCCCGGCGTCCGTCTCGGCGTGCCGGGCGCTCGGATTGATGGAGTTGTTCCATGAGTCGCCATAGCGAACGCGGGCGGCTTCCGGACAGTCGGGGAGAAATGGCCAGTGTTCGGGGCGGTTTGACCATTGCTCGGGACGGTTTGACCATGGCTTCGGTCCGTTTGACCGTGGCTCCAGCCATCGGAAGGACCCCCCCGGCTGGCGATCCCGGCCTGATCCTGAACCTTTCGGTTGAGCGGTTGCGCCATCCGGGGTCGCGAGAGGGTGCGGACCTCAATGCCGGCATGGCGCTGCGTAATTAGCGCTGGTTTCGCGCTCCCGCGCGATGCCGACCGGAGGTCGGCGTTCCAAGCCGTCCCCGCGCTTTTTCTCCGCCGGCGGGATGCGGTTTCGCGGCCTTCGGCCGCAGTGCCGGTCTGAAGGGCCCCACCGGGAGAACTGCCCAACGTTCCCTACTTCTCCAGAAAATCGTTCCAGGCGCGGGCGCGGAGGGTGTTTTCCCCGTGGGTGACGAGCGCGGTCACCACGTGGCGGGCCAGTGAGGGGTCGGTGATGAGCGGAACTCCGCGATCCACGGCGCGGCGGCGGACGAGGTAGCCGTCGGGCCGGCCCTCGGGATCGAAGGCGACCGGAACGTTCACCACCAGGTCCACCTCACCGCGGTCGATGAGGTCGAGGGCGCTGAGCGGGCCGGGGAAATCGAACCCGGCTCCCAGGGGGCGCTGCTCGGAGCGCACTCGGGCCACTTCGATCGCTTCGATGCCGTTGTCGCGGAGGACGCGGCAGGTGCCGGAAGTCGCATAGATCTTCAGCCCCAACTCTTCCGCCATGGTCCGGGCGGTGCGGACGAAGCGGTGCTTCCACCGCGGCGGCCCGAGCGAGAGGAGGACGCCCTTCTTCGGCCGCCGGAACCCGGTGGCCAGCAGGCCGTGGAGGAGCGCCTCGTGGAAGGAATCCCCGAGACATCCCACTTCGCCCGTGCTGGCCATTTCGACCCCGAGCAGCGGGTCGGCGCCACCCAGCCGCGAAAACGAGAACTGCGGCACCTTGACCCCGACATGCTCGAGTTCGTAGAGGGGACGGTGCTCCATCCCCGGGTCGGCCCCCAGCATGATGCGGGTGGCCGCTTTCGCGTAGTTGCGCCCCGTCACCTTGGATACGAACGGCAGGCTCCTCGACGCCCGCAGGTTGCACTCGATCACCTTCACGATCCCGTCGCGATGCAGCAACTGGATGTTGCAGGGGCCGGTGACCCGGAGCTCCTTCGCGATCTGCTGCGCGATCCGCCGTACCTGTCCCAGCGTGGGAATCGTCATGTCCACGGGAGGAAGGACGAGGGTGGCGTCTCCGCTGTGGACGCCGGCGTCCTCGACGTGTTCGCTGACCGCCCAGAGCACGAGTTCGCCCTGGTTCGCGACGAGGTCAATCTCGATCTCCCGGGCGTCTTCCTCGAACTTGGAGATGACGACCGGGTGTTCGGGGGAAATCGCCTTCGCCTTCCGCAGGATGCGGGCGAGTTCGTGGTGTTCGTGCGCAACGGACATCGCGGCTCCGCTCAACACGTAGCTCGGACGGACGAGTACCGGAAAACCGCTCAGTTCTTCGACGATGCGCTCGGCGTCGGCCGCATCGGTTACGTGGGCCCAGCGCGGTTGATCGATCCCGATCCGGTCCAGCAGGGCGCTGAACTTGTTGCGGTCCTCGGCCCGGTCGATGTCTTGTGCGGAGGTGCCGAGAATCGGAACGCCGGCGTGGTGGAGGCGCATCGCCAACCGGTTCGGGATCTGGCCGCCCATGCTCACTACCACGCCGTCCGGCCGTTCCTTTTCCACGAGGTCCAGAACCGATTCCACGCTCACCTCGTCGAAGACGAGCTTGTCGCAGATGTCGTAGTCCGTGCTCACCGTCTCCGGGTTGTAGTTGAGCATCAGGGTCTCGAAACCGAGTTCCGCCGCGGCCTGAACGGCGTTGACGCAACACCAATCGAACTCCACGGAGGAGCCGATCCGATAGACCCCGGAGCCGATCACCAGAATCCGGCCCCGGCCCCCGGTGGGCTCCCCCACGCCTTCGTCGCTGCTCGCGTGGTACGTGGAATAGAGGTAGTTCGTCTCGGCGGGGAACTCGGCGGCCAGGGTGTCGATTCGGGCGATGCGGGGGCCGATGCCTGCTTGCTGGCGGGCGGCGCGCGCACTGCCCCGCTCCCTCCCGGTCAGGAATTCGAGGGACTCGTCGGAGAAACCTTGCTCCTTGGCTATCTGGAGCGTCGCTTCCGGGATCGGCCATCCGCCGCGTTCGACTTCCGCCTCCGTCCGCATGGCCTCGGCGATCCCGTAGAGGAACCACGGATCGATCCGGGTCAGGCGATGGATTTCGTCGATCGTCTCCTGCACCGTTCCCGCGTCCACCGCCGCTCTCAGGGCCTGGGCGAGCGCGAGGACCCGGCGGGGCGTCGCGTTCCGCAGTTCCTCCTCCCGGTCCTCGAATTCGAACGCCTTCGAATCGAGACCGCGGACGCCGATATCCAGCATGCGAAGCGCCTTCTGCAGCACTTCCGGGAAGGTGCGCCCGATGGCCATCACTTCCCCGACGCTCTTCATTTCGCTGCCGATGCGGGTTCCGGCCTCCTGGAACTTGCCGAGGTCCCAGCGGGGCGCCTTGAGCACCAGGTAATCGAGCGCCGGCTCGAAGAACGCCTTCGTGACCCCGGTAATGGCGTTCTTCAGATCGGGCAGGGTGAATCCGAGGCCGAGTTTCGCCGCCACGTAGGCGAGGGGATACCCGGTCGCCTTGCTGGCGAGTGCCGAGGAACGGGAGAGCCGGGCGTTCACCTCGATTACCCGGTAGTCGGCCTCCGTCGGGTTCAGGGCGAACTGCACGTTGCATTCGCCCACGATTCCGAGATGCTGGATCGTGCGGATCGAAACCGTGCGCAGGAGCTGGTATTCCTCGTCGTTCAGGGTCTGGGAGGGCGCCACCACCACGGATTCCCCGGTATGGATCCCCATCGGATCCATGTTCTCCATGTTGCAGACCGTGATGCAGTTGTTGTCCCGGTCGCGCACCACCTCGTATTCGATCTCTTTCCAGCCGCGGAGGGACTCCTCCACCAGCACCTGGGCCTCCTTGGTGTCGTGAGCCCCGAAGATGTTGGTGAGGGCGGCTTCGAGTTCCGCTTCCGTTTCGACGATGGCGCTGCCCTTGCCGCCGAGGGCGAAGCCGATGCGGAGCATCAGGGGCAGTCCGATCGCGCGCGCGGCTTCCCGGGCTTCCTGCCGGCGGTGGCAGACGATGCTTCTCGCGGTGAGCACTCCGATTTCCGCGAGCCGGGCGTTGAAGCGACCCCGGTCCTCGGTGTCCCGGATGCTGGCGACCGGGGTTCCCAGGACCTGGATCCCGGCGCTCGAGAACCAGTCCTCGAGTTCGAGCCCGCAGTTGAGCGCGGTCTGCCCCCCGAAAGAGAGCGCCACCCCGTCCACTCCCTCGGCTTCGGCGATCTGGCGGACCAGACGAGGGGTGACCGCGTTCAGATAGAGACGGTCCGCCATCCCTTCGCTGGTCTGGATGGTGGCGATGTTCGGGTTTACCAGGACGGTGCGAACGCCCTCTTCGCCCAGCGCCTTGATCGCCTGGGATCCCGAGTAGTCGAACTCTCCCGCCTGGCCGATCTGGAGGGCCCCCGAACCGAGAACGATGACGGAATGGGGTTTCGCCGCTCCGCCGCTCATCGCCGCGCGCACTCCTCGAGGAAATCGTCAAAGAGATAGGCCGTGTCCTCGGGGCCGGGGTGAGCTTCGGGATGGAATTGGATGCTCCGGAAGGGCCGGGTGAGCGACCGGATCCCCTCGTTCGTGCCGTCGTTGAGATTCTGGAACCACGGCTGCCAGCCATCGGGCAGGCTCGCTTCGTCCACCGCGTAACCGTGGTTCTGGCTCGTAATGAAGGAGCGACCGCTCATGAGGTCCCGAACCGGCTGGTTCACGCTCCGGTGCCCGTAGGGAAGCTTGAAGGTTCGGGCTCCCGCCGCCATGGCGAGCAGCTGATTGCCGAGGCAGACCCCGAAGATCGGGCCCCGAAACCACCCCATCACCGACCGGAGTTCCCGCGCGAGGTCTTGAAGGTCACCGGGATCGCCGGGGCCGTTCCCGAGCACGATCCCGCTGGCGGACCGGGCGGCCTCCGCGAACGGTGCGAGGCCCGACACCCGGTGGACCCGGGCGCCCCGGGAGACCAGCGAGCGGACGATGTTGTCCTTGGCGCCCACGTCCACCAGCAGGACCTCCGGCCCGTTCTCGGGGCCGTGGCGAACCGGTGTTCGCGGCACGACCTGCTCGAAGACCTGGCGGTGCATTTCGACGGCCGAAGCGCTCTCGAAGGCCTCGGAAGGTGCGAGTCCGGCCGGGAAAAGTACGCCGCGCATCGTCCCGACCTCCCGAAGGCGCATGGTCAGGGCCCGGGTGTCCACGCCCTGGATGCCGGGAACCCCCTCAGCCTTCAGCCAGGCGCCGAGGGATCGGACTCCGGCGTGGTGGCTGTAATGCGGTTCATGATGTTGGACCACCAGGCCCTGAACCTGAATCCGACCCGATTCGAAGGGCCCCGCGATGGAGTCGCCGGGGCGCGCCGGTGGAACGCCGTAGTTCCCCTGCAGGGGATACGTGAGAACCAGAATCTGCCCCCGGTACGACGGGTCGGTAAGGGTTTCCACATAGCCCGCCATACCGGTGTTGAATACAACTTCTCCCGCCACTGGTTGATCCAGGCTGGCGCCGAACGAGGTGCCCGAAAAACCGGCACCGTCCTCCAAGTGAAGCCGCATCCCGCCGCGCGCGGGTCGAATAGCCGGTTCCGAACTCAAACCGGGGCGGGACTCTATCAGCGTCCCGTTTGTGGCAGTTAGGTTGGAGGATTTCCCGGGAGGAAAGTAAGCTTCTGCCTGAACTTGCCGGTTGGGTGTAATTGGTTCGGCGCGGGCGCAGGGTCTTGCCGGCGCGGCGCCATTTTGCATCCGGCGTCAAGCCGCTCGTATAATGAAGTTCAAGTTTTACTTTAGCTTTCCGGGGCTTGTCCGGCGAGGGCGGCCGGTTTCCGTAACCGGCTGTTTTTGTAGAACTTGCCGCCAGGTCGCTGCCCTCTGACGGTGCTGACCGCAGAGGCGAAGGGAACATCATGACCCATCTGACGCACCGGCTCGCATCGCGCCCGGCGACGCTTTTCGCCTGGGCGCTGGCCGTCTTTGTCCTCGCCGCCTCGCCAGGGATCGCCGGGACCGCTGCGTCCCAGCTGCCTCAGGATCCACCGGTGATTCACTTCGTGGCGTCCGGCGAGTACGCGTTCTCCGCGGCGCGGGTCACGGTGGACGTTCGCCTTGAGGAGGGAGCACGGCTGAACGTGACTCTGACCTCTCCCTCGGGGGGAAGCGAGAACCTTGCGCTGGACCGTGACGGAAGACGTTATTCCTGGACTGGTCAATTGAGGGAAGCCGGCGCCTGGCGGGTCGAAGCGACGGTAAGCGGGGCCGGCTCCCCCCAATCGGCGAGCGCCACCGTGTCGCTCGAAGAAGGCACTCCAACGTGTTCGCTCAACGTCAGCGCGCCGGAGCAGGCGACCCACTATCTCGCGGCGGAGTTCGTCGCGAACAGTTGCGACGCCAGCGCGGTGACCGGCGAAATCGCAACCCGGTACATCACGGTCCTGCAGGACGGCGTGCAGATCTCGACCATGGATGCCAGCGACCAGTGCGAACGCCGTTTCATCCTCCCGGGGGGCGGGAATTACGAGGCCTCCGTGACGATCGCCGACGATCGGGGCGTCACGGCAACCTGCAGCGGTGCGGATCTGGGCGTGGACGCCCTGTACCCGCGCTTTTGGCCGATTGCCGACTTCGTGACCGGAATCTACAAGAGCGAGAGAGCCGACATCTTTCCGAGCCCGGAAGCGTCGTGGCTCAGCGGCGCCGGGGTGGGTGTCACCGTTCCGCATGATGCACTGGCAGAGCGGACCAACGCGTTCACGGTCCGGGCCGGCGGTGGCTTTGCCCACAACTTCTGGATCGGATCCTCGCTGGATCTGCTGCTCACCCGGCAGACTCCCGGGGGGTTCTTCGGACTGGGAGCCGGCGCCTGGGGGATCGGCGACTCCGAGATTCTGGACGGCGCCGTGTTTGGTACCGCGGGCTTCAACCTGCCCAACTACACCGGCGCCGGGCGGATGCAGGCGTTTGCTGAGGTCCGGCTGTTTGCCAGGCACATCAGCACGCCCCAGGACAACTTCTCCGGCATCGTCGGATTAAGGTTCAACTTCAAACGGACGCACGAACTCCGGGCTCGCTGACACACCCGTGAACCGGGGCCGAAACCGGCTGTTCGCCGGGGTAGCGGCGCTCGTTCTCCTGCGCCTGCTGGTCGCGCTGGCGCCGGCTGAGCCCACGCTGCTCGGAACGCCGTTCGGGCTCGTCCTGGAGCTCGTGGTCGTCGGGGTCTCAACGCTCAACCTCTGGTTCGCCGCTCGAACCCTGTTGCCCGACGCCGTAGCCGCTCCCGACCGTTCCGTTTCCGCCAGCGCCGAAGAACGACAGTAGAGCCGGACGTCATGACGCTCGCGGTCGTCGCTCTTTATCTGGCCGCGGTTGTCGGGATCGGGCTGTTTTCGCGGCTCGGCCGCGCGAGAGGCCCGGACCGTGGGGGGGAGGGGTTTTTCCTCGCCGGCCGCTCGATCGGGCCGTTCGTGCTGTTGATGACGCTCTTCGGAACGAACATGACGGCGTTCACCATCCTGGGGGCCTCCGGCGAGGCGTACCGGCAGGGCATCCGGGTGTTCGCCCTCATGGCGACGAGCTCCGCGATCGTCATCCCGATGACTTTCCTCGTCATCGGAGTTCCCCTCTGGCGCCTCGGCAAACGCCACGGGTTCGCCACCCAGGCCGAGTTTTTCGAGGAGCGCTACGGATCCCCCGCGCTCGGTCTGCTGGTGCTCGGGGCTTCCCTGCTCTGGCTTGTCCCGTACGTGCTCATCGGGGTCAAGGGCGGAGGAGACGCGCTCGCCGCCATCGCGGACGCGGATGTCGCCATCCCGTCCTGGGCCGGCAGCCTGGTGATGTGTCTGGTGGTGCTGATCTACGTGGTGCTTGGCGGCATGCGGAGCACCGCGCTCGTGAACACCTTCCAGACGCTGGTTTTCATCGGCGTCAGCGGGCTCGCATTCTTCGTGATCACGGGAGGAATGGGTGGCTTCATGCCGGCGATGGCCCGGCTCAGCGAGCGGTCCCCCGAGCTCCTGGAACTGGCGCGATCCCCGCGAGAGTGGATCCAGATTGCGACCTATCTCTTCGTCCCGCTGTCCACCTCGTGTTTTCCTCACATCTTCAGCCATTGGATGTCGGCGCGCAGCGCGGAGGCTTTCCGGCTACCCGTGCTCGCGTACCCGGCCTGCATCGCCGCGGTGTGGTTCCCTTCGGTGGTACTCGGGGCGCTGGGCCGGCTCGAGGTGCCCCTCGACGCGACGGGGCCGGTCATCATCCTGTTGATCCGCGAGCACGCCGGGAGCCTGTTGGCCGGCTTGCTCGCAGCCGGAGTGTTCGCCGCGATCATGTCGTCGCTGGACTCCCAGACGCTTGCCGTGGGCACCATGCTCACCAAGAACGTCGCGGCTCGCGTCCCCCGGTTCGCGAACTGGAGCGAGGGCCGCCAGGCCCTTCTCGGTCGGATGTTCGTGGCTGGGTTTCTGGTCGTGGTGTTCGTCCTGGGCCTCGTCTCCACCCAGACGATCTTCAGCCTTGGCGTCTGGGCCCTTTCGGGATTCACCGCGTTCTTTCCCGTTCTGGTCGGCGCTCTCTACTGGAAGCGCAGCACGGGCGCCGGCGCCGCCGCGGGGATCCTCGCCGGACTGCTGCTCTGGACCTTCTTCTTCATTTCTTCCGGGGGCGCCCCTGGCTGGACGATCGCCGAGAGCGGCGTGGAACCGGCCGCCGCGATCACGATCGTGTCGGCCCTGGCCCTGGTGGTGGTCTCCCGCCTCACTTCTCCGCCGCCACCCAACCGCCTCTCCGGCTTCTTTTCGTAGCCCGGGCCGAAAACCGCGGAAGCCCCTTCCGCAAGACGGCGCCGCCGGCAGGGGACCGCCGACCTCTGGCCAGTTCTCCCGGTGGGGGCCGGCACGCGCGGGAGCGCGAAACCTGCGCCAATGACGCCGGGCCCTGCCAACGTGAGTGCCGCGCCACCTTTTCGTCCGGGCGGAGTGCACGGACCGCCCGATCATGGGGGTTTCTCCCGGTGGAGGCCGGCACCGGCCGCCGAGAGGCGCACGGAACCCCCGCGAGTACGATTCCCGCGTGTCTCGCATCCTGCTCCTGATGCTCCTGCTTCCCGTAGGCGGAGCCGCTCTTCCGAACCCTGCCCAGCCGCCGCTCCCTCCCGGCGAATCGGTGTTCCACACCTTCTCCATCGCGGCGGTGGATCCCGAGACCGGCGAATCCGGCGTCGCGGTCACCACCCGCAACCCCTGCGTCGCCAACGGGGTGCCCTGGGTCCGCCTCGGGGTCGGCGCGGTCGCCACCCAGGCCCGCACCCGCACCCAGTACGGCGAGGAATTGCTCAGCCGGCTCGAGTCCGGCATGTCCGCGGAGGAAGCGCTTCGCGACCGACTCGCTCACGACGAGAGCGCCGAATTCCGGCAGATCGGGGTCGTCGGGCTGTCCGGCGGGGTGGCCCAGCACACGGGCGCCGAGACCCGCTATTGGGCGGGGCACCGGGCCGGGCCGGACTACGCGACGCAGGGCAATCTGCTCGTGGGTCCCGAGGTGGTGGACGCCGTCGCCGAGGACTTCGAACGCACGCGGGGCAGCGGCCTCTCGCTGGCGGACCGCCTGATCTCCGCCCTGGAAGCGGGGCAGGCGGCCGGCGGCGATGCCCGGCGCGGCCGGCGGCAGTCCGCGGGGGTGCTGGTTGCCGACCCCCGGGAAGGCGGATCGCGCCGCGACGACGGGATCTCGACCCACATCAACGTGTGCGAACACGAAACCCCGGTCGCCGAGCTGCGCCGCATCCACGATGCGGTCAGCCAGAAGGTCGGCTACCGCACCCTGACCATGTTCACCGGGGGCGATGTCCTGCAGCTCCGGATCCTGATCGGAGAAGCCGGCTGCGCGGGGCCGGACACCCAGGCGGACCTTCCGGCCGAAGGTGAGGACCTCGAGGGCGGCGCGCTCCGGGTCTTCGACGCGGGACTTGCCGGCGCGGTGGACGCCTGCCGCACCGAACTTGGACTCTCCACGCCGGAAAACGGCGGCTCTCCCCCCGGGCTTGCCGACGACGAGTTCGTGGACCGGCTGTGGGAACTCGTCGAATCGAACGGTCGGGGAGACGCCGCGCGGCGCCGCCTCGCTCCCACCCGCCGCATCACCCGCTGAGCCCCCGACCGACACCAGCCCCCAGAGGAATCCGAATGCCCCAGACCGCCGCCGGACGCCCGGTCCGAATTGATCTCCGCAGCGACACCGTCTCGCTCCCCACGCCGGAGATGCGGGCCGTCATGGCCGCCGCCGAAGTGGGCGACGACGTGTACGGCGACGACCCGTCGGTCCGCCGTCTCGAAGAGCGAACCGCCGAGGTTCTTGGCAAGGACGCCGCGGTCTTCACCCCCACCGGGACGATGAGCAACCAGATCGCCATTCGTTGCCAGACGGAGCCCGGGGACCTGGTGCTGACCGAACGGCGCGCCCACGCCTACCTTGTGGAAAGCGGGGGGCCGGCCGCGCTTTCGGGGGCTACGGTGGTGGGCCTCGAAGGAGAACGCGGGGTCTTTTCGGCCGAACAGGTCCGGGCCGCGGTGCGGACGCCACACCCCATGGTTCCGGACGCCTGCTATCCCGTGGCCCGGCTCCTTGCCGCCGAGAACACCCATAACGGCGCGGGCGGTACGGTCTGGCCGCTGGACACCCTGCGGGAGGTGGCGGACACCGCGCGCGGTCTCGGTCTCGGCACCCACCTCGACGGGGCCCGGCTTTGGCACGCCACCGCCGCCACCGGGATCCCCGAGAGTCGTTATACCGAGGGTTTCGACACGGTGAGCGTCTGTTTTTCCAAAGGCCTCGGTGCTCCCATGGGGTCGTGCCTCGCGGGTCCCTCCCCCCTGATCCGGCGGGCGCGCCGCTTCCGGCAACTCTTCGGCGGCGGTTTCCGCCAGGCGGGGATCATGGCGGCCGGGGCTCTCCACGCACTCGAGAACCACCGGGAGCGACTGACCGAGGACCATCGCCGCGCCCGGCGACTGGCCGAGGGACTGGCGGAACTCCCCGGCATATCTGCCGACCCGTCGAGCGTCGAAACGAACATCGTCCGCTTCCGGACCCCCGGGATGAACGCCTTCCGGCTGGCCGAGGGGCTCCTCGACCGCGGGGTCGCGGTGCTGCCGGCCTCACCCGCTGCGATGCGCGTCATCCCCCACCTGGGGATTTCCGACGAGGATGTCGAGGAGGCGCTCGGCGTGTTCGCCGAAGTGCTCAGCGCCGTTCCCGCCTGAACCAGCGAGCGCTTAGCCCGATCCGCGGCTCACCGCGGCCAGTTCGGCGACAAGAGGCTGGCAGCCGCCCTCCCTGGTCCTCGTGGAACGCAAGGAGCGTTAGAATGCCTTCAATGACAGCGCCTTCATTGGAGGTATCGTTGTGGCCCAGTTGACGGTTCGCCGCGTTACGGACCAGGTCGTTCGGGAACTGAAGCAGCGGGCCGCCGCCAACGGTCGCTCCGCGGAAGCCGAACATCGCGAGATCCTCCGCCGGGCCTTGCTGGGGAGTTCGGAAGACTTCGCCGCGCGCGCCGCGGCACTGCGCGCGCGGCTCGTCTCCACGGTGGACAGCACGGAGGTGATCCGGGCTGACCGCGATCGAGACTCCCGGGGATGACCCGATACGTTGTCGATGCCAGCGTAGCCGTCAAGTGGCTGGTTCGAGAGCCACTCTCGCACCAGGCTTCGCTTCTCCTCGCGGAGGGTGTTTCCCTCCTGGCGCCGGATCTGTTGTTCGCCGAGGCGGCAAACGCCCTATGGGCGATGAGAGCGCGCGGGGATCTGGAGGACCAAGAGTTCCATGAAGCCGTTCAGACGCTACGGATGGCCCCAGTCCTGGTACCGAGCACCCTGCTCCAGCTCACCCCGGCGGCGTCGCGGCTCGCTGCGGATCTCGGCCACCCGATCTACGACTGCTTCTATCTCGCGCTCGCGATTCAGGAAAAGGCCCCGCTCGTCACCGCTGATCTGAGGTTCTGCGAGCGCATCGAAAGGCACCCGTATCTGTCCGACACCGTGGCGCGCCTTGGGGAACTCGGATGAGCCGGCGAATCGGCCGGATTTCTCGCGAAGAAGGAGAGCGGCGCGCGCTTCGAGCGGTCGGTCACGGACCCCGACGCGGCCGGCGCTCAGTCGGGCGTGCGGCTCTCGGCCACGAGTTCCGCGACCAGCGGCTCGCACCCGTCATCGGCCAGCCAACCGAGGATCCGGCTCCTGATGCCGCTCCCCATCCGGAGGTCCGGCGCGCGGGCCCGAAGGATCTCGATGATCTCGGGGAAGCATTGCCCGAGCGGCGGTCCGTCGGTGAAATCGTTGATGGCTCCCCCCCCCGCCGCCGCCCACAGAGCGTTGAGCCCGCTCATTTCGGCGCGCGGATTCGCCCCGCGGTCGAGCAGCAGGCGCACCGTCTCCGTCATGCCGTAGCCGGCAGCCATGATCAGCGGGGTGATTCCGCTCTCGCCGGTCCGGTTCACGTCCGCCCCGCCCTCGATGAGCGCGGCTACCGCCGGTTCGCTTCGCACGTGGATGGCGTGTAGCAGCGGGGTCCAACCGTTCCGGTGGTCCCGCAACTCGACATCGGCGCCCGCCGCCACCAGAGCGCGAAGGATGGCGAGATCGGCGTGCCGCGACGCGAGATGGAGGGGACCCCAGCCGGCCTCGGCGATGGCGTCGGGGTCGGCGTCCCCGTGTTCCAGCAGCGCCTGGACCGCTACGAGTTCTCCGGCCGCGGCCGCGGCCCCGAGCGGGGTGTAGTCGACCCCTTCGGTGCAGGCGAGGAGAGCGGGCGCGAGGGCGGCGGCGAGAATCAGTCCGCGTCCCGGAGAGGCTGGGTGCTTGGGTTCGGAACGAAGGGAAAACGGCATGCGTGGGGGGCTAGCGGCGGCGAGTCTGCCTTCCTGAACGAGCGGGCGGCGCGGGCGGTTCTCGGGTCCTCGCCTTCGGGTGCCGTTCAGGGGGCCAAATGCCGCCGGGAACATGCTACCGTCCCGCGCTTCTTGGCTAGCCCCGCCCCTTCCCGCCGCCCCTTCGACGAGGTCGATGCTCAGGCGATCGCCGCACTCCGCGGGCTCGCCATCGACGCCGTGGAGAAAGCGCATTCGGGCCACCCGGGGCTTCCCATGGGAGCGGCGCCGATGGCCTGGGTGCTCTGGAGCCGGCACCTGAAGACCTGCCCGACCGATCCCGGCTGGCCGGATCGGGACCGCTTCGTGCTTTCCGCGGGGCACGGCTCGATGCTGCTGTATGGACTCCTGCACCTTGCCGGCTATCCGGTGAGCCTCGACGACATCCGGAACTTCCGGCAGTGGGAGAGCCGCACCCCGGGACATCCGGAAACCTTCGCTACCCCCGGCGTCGAGGCGACGACCGGACCGCTGGGGCAGGGGGCGGGGAACTCGGTGGGCATGGCGATTGCCGAGCGGGCGCTCCGGGCGCGGTTCCCCGGGCTGGTGGATCACCGGGTCTTCGCCCTGGTGTCCGACGGCGACCTCATGGAAGGGGTGGCGTGCGAGGCGGCTTCGCTGGCCGGCCAGCTCGGACTCGGGCGACTCGTCTGGCTCTACGACCGAAACGACGTCACCCTCGACGGGCCGGCGTCGCTGTCCTTCTCGGTCGAGGACGTGGCAGCGCGCCACCGGGCGCTCGGCTGGCACGTGCAGACCGTTGCCGGCGGCAACCACGACCTGGACGGACTCGACGCGGCCATCGCCGGTGCGGTGGCGGAGACGGAGCAGCCGTCGTTGATCGTGGTGAACACGACGATCGGCTACGGCGCGCCGACGAAGGCAGGCAAATCGGCCGCCCACGGCGCTCCGCTGGGTGCGGAAGAGGCCGCCGCCGCCAAAGCGGCCCTCGGGCTCGATCCCGAGACCGCCTTCGCGGTTCCGGACGCAGTGCGCGAGCGGTGTGCGCAGCGGGCCGGGGAAGGAGAGGCGACTCGGAACGCCTGGTACGGCACGTTCGAGCGGGCCCGGACCGAGACCCCGGAGCAGGCCGCCGAGCTGGAACGCCGGCTCGGGAACGGCTTGCCGGAAGGTTGGGACGAGGGGCTTCCCGCCTTCGGTTCCGGAGATCGGCTGGCCACCCGCGATGCTTCCGGGAAGGCGATGAATGCTCTGGCGGCGCGCATTCCCGAGTTCTTCGGCGGCGACGCCGATCTGTCCTGTTCGACCAAGACGGCGCTGGTCGGTTTCGGCTCCCAATCCCGGAGCGACGCGAGCGGCCGCAACCTCCACTACGGAGTCCGCGAGCACGCGATGGGCGCCGCGGCGAACGGAATCGCCTACCACGGCGGGTTCCGCACCTTCGCTTCCACGTTCTTCTGTTTCGCCGACTACATGCGCCCCTCGGTGCGGCTCGCAGCGATTTCCGGGCTGCCGGTGGTCTACGTCTGGACGCACGACTCGGTGGGCGTCGGGGAAGACGGCCCCACCCACCAGCCCGTGGAGCACCTCATGTCGCTCCGCGCCATGCCGAACCTCCACGTGGTGCGGCCCGCCGACGCCAACGAGACGGTGGAGGCGTGGCGGCACGCGCTCGGCCGCACCGAAGGCCCCACGGCGCTGGTCCTGACCCGGCAGAAGGTGCCGGTCCTGACCACCCCCGAACGGGCCGCCGGCCTCCAGCGCGGCGGCTACGTGCTCCGGGAACCGGATTCCGCCCTGCAGGCGGTGGCGATCGCCACCGGTTCCGAGGTTTCTCTCGCCTTCGCCGCTGCCGAGCAGCTCGATTCCGAGGGAGTCGGCGTCCGGGTTGTCTCCCTCCCGTGCTGGGAACTCTTCGGGGCCCAGGACTCCGACTATCGGGCCAGCGTGCTGCCCGCCGGGATTCCACGCGTCGCAGTGGAAGCCGGTGCGACGCTGGGTTGGGAGCGCTACGTGGGAGATGGACCCGTTGTCGGCGTGGACCGCTTCGGCGCCTCCGCCCCCGGCGACGAACTCGCCCAACGGCTTGGGTTGACGGTGGAGGCCGTGACGGCCGCCGTCCGGTCGATCCTGGGCCGCTAGCGGATCAACCCGGCACCGCCGGCTTCCGGGCCGGCATCGCGCCGCGCCGCGAAGACCGCGTACCCCCGACCGGGAAGAAGCGCGGAGACGGCTTGGAACGCCGACCTCCGGCCAGTTCTCCCGGTGGGGGCCGGCACCGCTGCGCGGAGCGCAGCGAAAGGCTGTTCGCCCGGAGGGTTCCGCCTTCCGGGACCGTTCTCCGGCTGGTCCGTCAGCCCGTCCACACCAGCAGATGGTTCTGCCAACGTGAGAGTGGGCTTTCTCCTTCCGCTTCGTGCCGCTCCCACGCTTCCACTGCGGTCATTTCCCGCTCGGGATCGCGGGGGTCCCGAAACGCGTAGGGCAAACCGCCGCGCTCCTCCTCGCGGGCGTAGGTGAGGACGTCCCGCCGCAGGTCGGGGCGTTCCATGTCGAACGGGACCAGGTCGGTGGTGGCCGCCACGCCCTCGTGGAGGAATCCGGGATTCGCGCTGATGAGTCCGCGCACCCGCTCCGCGCCGTATTGCGTGGAGACGCTGAGGAGGAGGACGCCACCCGTCTTCAGGTACTCGCGGGCGCCCC
This sequence comes from Candidatus Marinacidobacterium sp., assembly GCA_965250045.1. Lineage (GTDB taxonomy): Bacteria > Acidobacteriota > Vicinamibacteria > Marinacidobacterales > Marinacidobacteraceae > Marinacidobacterium. The sequence continues at coordinate 59,223 of OZ252286.1, read as the reverse complement.
GGACGACGACCCGGCGGACTTCGAAACCGTCTCCCACGGGGCTCGACGACGGTGGATTCGCCAGGATGAAGTCGGCCGCCCCCCGGAACCGCGCGAGCGCCTTCCGGCCCTCCGGTGAGACCGGCCGATAGGAGTCCGACTCGGCGAACCGGACTTTGGCCTCCACTCCGTTCCGCCGGGCGTTCTCCCCGGCCGCCGCGACGCCGCGCGGGTCGAGTTCAAGCCCGAGGACCTCCTCCACGGCAGCGATCCGGGCAGCGGCGATCGACAGGATTCCCGCCCCGCTGCCCCATTCCAGCCCCCGGCCCCGAAACCGGTCCGCGTGCCGGCCGATCGCGCGCAGCGCCACCCGGCTCGCCGGCGTCGGGACGAAGGCGCCCTCCGGGTGGTGGACAACGATCGGGTCCGGGCCCAGGGCCGGTGGGACCGGGATCTCGGTGAGGTCTTGCGGCATCCGGCGGAGAATCTAACCCGTCCTTCACGCGCTTCCGGTTGGTATGGCGCAGTGTCATGGGCGCTGGTTTCGCGCTCCCGCGCGATGCCGACCGGAGGTCGGCGTTCCAAGCCGTCCCCGCGCTTCTCCTCCGTGAGGGATGCGCGGTTTTGCACCCCTGCGGGGTGCGGTGGCGGTGTGAACACCGGCGTTCCCTCCTAGAATCCTCCCCCCGACCATGTCCGAGACCCGCCACCCCTACGCCGCCTTCCTCCACGAAGTGGAGAGCCCCGCCCGCTACGGCGGCGGCGAGCGCTTTCAGGTCGTGAAGGAGTCGGACGAGGGGATCGTGTCCCGGATGGCGTTTTGTTTCCCCGACGTCTACGACATCGGGATGAGCCATCTCGGCACCAAGATCCTCTACAAGGTGGTGAACGACCAGCCGGATCTCGCGCTCGAGCGGGTCTTCTGCCCCTGGACCGACATGGAGGCGAAACTCCGCGAGCGCGGCCTGTCGCTCATCAGCCTCGAAACGCGCCGCCCGCTCGCCGATTTCGACATCGTGGGGTTCTCGCTCCAGTACGAGCTGACCTTCACGAACGTGTTGAACATGCTCGATCTCGGCGGGATACCGATCCGGAGTCACGACCGGGGACCGGAGGATCCGCTCGTCATCGCCGGCGGACCGGTGGCGACCCAGCCGGAACCGATGGCTCCCTTCGTGGACGGTTTTCTCATCGGGGATGCCGAGGAGCGTCTTCCGGAACTCATGCGCGAACACGCGCGGCTCCGCGAGGCGGGGATCCGGGATCGCCAGGAGTTACTGGTCCGGCTGCAGGCCGGCGGGGGGCTCTACTGCCCGGCGCTTTACGAGCGCGAGGTCTGCCCGCGATCCGGACTCGCCTACGTATCCCGGGCGCTCCGTCCCGAAGTCCCCCTCCGGACCACCCGCGCTTTCCTCGACGACGTGAACCGGTTTCCGTTCCCGGACGACTCGCCGGTTCCCGCTGCGGAGGCCATCTTCGACCGCACCGCCGTGGAGATCGCCCGCGGCTGCACCGAGGGTTGCCGCTTCTGTCAGGCCGGCATGATCTACCGGCCGGTCCGCGAACGGGATCCCAAGGCGATCGTCGACACGATCGTCTCCGCGGTGGAGAAGGGCGGCTACGACGAAGCTTCGCTGACCTCGTTGTCCACCGCCGACTACTCCTGCGTCGCCCCGCTCATCAAGGAAGTGATGAAGGAACTCGTTCCACGGCGGGTGTCGCTCGGCATCTCGAGCCTGCGCGCCTACGGGCTCCCGGAGGAGGTGCTCGACGACATTTCGCAGGTAAAGGCGACCGGCCTCACCTTCGCTCCCGAAGCCGGCTCTCAGCGGATGCGCGACGTCGTCAACAAGAACGTCAGCGAAGAGGACATCTACGAGACCTGCCGGCGGGTCTTCTCGCGCGGCTGGGACCGGGCCAAGCTCTACTTCATGATCGGGCTCCCGACCGAGGAGGATGAGGACGTCCTCGGGATCGCCGACATGGGCCGGCAGGCTCGCCACATCGGGGATCGGGAGGCGAAACGGCGGGTCCGGATCACCGTCGCCGTTTCGAGCCACATCCCGAAGCCGCACACCCCGTTCCAGTGGTGCGCCCAGGACTCGATGGCCTCGATCGAACGCAAGCAGGCGCTCCTCCAGGAACGCGCCCGGCAGGACGGGTTCCGGGTCCGTATCCACGACCGGCGGGTGAGCCACCTCGAGGGGATCCTCGCCCGGGGCGACATCCGGGTGGCGCGGCTCGTCGAGATCGCCTTCCGTCTCGGTGCCCGCTTCGACGGCTGGGACGAGAAGCTCCGTTGGGATCTCTGGGAGGAGGCGTTCGAGCGCTGGGAATCCGAGACCGGCGTGACCCGGGGCGACTACCTCGGCACCATCCCGGTGGATGGCAGGCTGCCCTGGGAGCACGTGGACGTCGGGCTCGTCGACGGATTCCTGCTCCGCGAGTACCGGCGCGCGCTGCGCGACCGGGCGTCCCCACCGTGCGGGAAGCCGGTTTCGATGCAGGTCCACCACACGAATGCCGCCGACGCCCGCGCCGACCAGCGGAAGCTGGTCTGCTACCACTGCGGCGTGGCCTGCGACCTCGACGGAATGCGGACCGAGCGCATCGATTTCCTCGAGAGTCTCGGCGCCGAGGAACCGCGGAGCGCCCCGGAGACCCTTCTCCCGGTGGTGGGAGCGGCGGCGCCTCCTTCATCCGCCGCGGGACACCGCCGTCCGGCGCCCCCCGTCCGCGCCGCTCAGGGCGAGCCGGTGGTGTACCGCGCCCGTTTCGAGAAGTTCGGACCGATGGCGCTCCGGGGCCACGGCGAACTGATCTGCATCCTGCCGCGGGTGCTCCGCCGCGCCGGCCTGCCGATCCGCTTCAGCCAGGGGTTCTCACCGCGTCCGAAGCTCAGCTTCGGGCCGGCCCTGCCGCTCGGAGTGCAGTCGCTCGCCGAACTCTGCGAGTTCGCGCTCACCGCCGAGTTACCGTCCTCCCAGGTGCTGGAGGCGCTTCGCGGGGCCTCCGAAGAGGGACTGCGCTTCATCGGCCTGGACCGGGTGCCGGCGGGCGAGCCGCGGCTCTCCCGGTCGATCGGAGCGCTCCGCTACGCGGTGCTGCTGGCCGCCGACGTCGAGCCGGCCGCCGTCGAGGCCCGCCTGGAGGCTTTCCGGAACGCCGATTCCTGGCCGCTTTCCCTGACCCGCCGGGTCAAGGCGAAGTCCAGGCGGCGGGGAACACGACTGGCGCCCGCACCCCGGGAACGCACCGTGGAAGTGGACCTGGGCGACTTCGTGGACGATGTCGGCGTTGCCCCCGCGGGCCCCGAAGCGGCGCTCCTCGGCTGCCCGGCGGACCGGCTCACGCTCCGGTTCCGAACGTTGTTTACCGAAACCGGTTCGGCGCCGCGACCCACGGAGATCACCCGGGCGCTGACCGGGTTCGAGCCGGTGGCCACCGAGATCCTGCGTACGGCCTGCGAGCCGCCCGCGGAGCAGCCCTTGGAGCCCGAACGCTCGGAGACCCTCCCGCAGCCGGAAGGAGTCGCGACCGCGGTTTCCTGATGCCCAGGCGCCGGTGCGCTGCCGCGCTCGGCTTCTCTGTGGGTCTGCCGGGTCGGGTCCGTCGGCGGCGTTTTCGTCCCGCCCGGGAAGTCACCAGCCCTCGACCACCGCGCGCCCGTCATCGAGCCGCACGCTCGTGCCGTAGTTTCCGGAGAGTTCGGCGAATCGCTTGAGGATCCGGCGTCCCTGCTCTTCGGCGGCCAGGTCGGAAAAGCCTCGCTTCTGCCTGAACTCGATTTCGCTGCCGTATTCGCTCTCCCGCCCCTCGTCGAGCCGGAGGGGCAACACCTCCATGGCGCTGACGCGTCCGGCCCGAATGGTCAGGATCCCCAGGAGTCCTTCCCACACGAGCGGATCGTAGGCGCCCTCCGCCTGGAGTCCCTGGTAGGCGAATCCTCCGAACTGCCGGATGATTGGGCTGCCCTGGTAGATCTCGACGCCGTCGAAGATGCGATCGCCGTGCGCGATGAACATGCCGGCTCCGGCGTCGATTGCGGCCTTGGCGAAACGGGATTGCCACTGCTGAACGTCGCCGGCGTCGAGATGACCCTGGACCCGGCTCGAACGATCCCCGGACAGATCCTCATTCGTGATCTGGAAGTGCTGGTAGTAGACGACAAAGTCGGCCCGCTGCGCGGCGGAGCGGACGGCTTCGATGTTCCGATCCCAGTCGTCCTGGCGTCCGATCCAGACGCCATTCACCCCCGGGCTGCCATTCACCCCCGGGCTGGATGCCGTCGGCAGGATGAGGTCCCTCTCGTCCAGCGAAGTCGTCGCCGCCAGCAGCGCGATCCTGAGGCCCTTCACCTCGATGATGGCCGCGCGTGTCGCCTCGTCCAGGTTGCTTCCGGTTCCGGCGTGCGTCACGCCGTATTTTTCGGCGGCCGCGATGGTCGCCATGACGCCGCAGTCTCCGAGGTCCCAAGAATGGTTGTTGGCGAGGGACTGAAGACCGAAATTCATGGACGCGAGAAAGTCCATCACGTGCTCGCGGACCGCGTGGGGCCCGCCGGTGTTGCCGGGCCGCTGCTCCTCGTCGAGCTCGGGCTCACCGAGCACGACCTGGTAGTCAGGGGGAACGCCGCACTCGTCGTCCACCGCCATCTCGAAGTTGGTGAAGGCGACATCGGCATCCCGGAGGATCGGCCGGATTCCGGCGAAGGGGTTGGGCCACTGTTCTCGCGGATCCACCTTGATCAGTGCCTGACCCACGATGGCGAGCGTGACGCTCGATTCTTCGTCGTTCTGGTGGGAGATCGCGCCCGCGCCCAGCATCGACGAAGTGGCGAGGATCAGCGTCAGGCCGGCGCAGCGCTTTCGTAGTCTCATTCGTCCCCGCTCTCCGGCTGTTCCTTTCGATCCCTAGTACTCGTCGAAAATTCGCTGGATCTCCCCGGGGTCGGTCGTCCTCGTCAGCGCCAGCCGGAGCAGCGTCCGCGCCTTTCCGGGCGGCAGGTTGTCGCCGGGGATGATCCCGGACTCGCGGGTGAAAGCCGTGTCCTGGACGCGGCCGCCGCGCGTGGGCGCCGTCACGACGACCACGACGCCCTTTTCCTGCGCGCGTCGCACCGCCTCGAGCTGGCCGCCGGACAGAGTGTCCGGTCCGGCGCCATCGACCACGAGGCCCTTCGCTCCCGCCGCCACCAGTTCATCGATCACGCGGCCCGGCGCGTCCGGATACGCCGTCACGATCTCCACCGCGGGAAGCGATTCCGGGAGCGCCGCAATATGAAACTCCGAGCGGTGCGTGTGTCTGCGCGTGGGCTCGGCGAAGAACTTCACGGTATCGGGATCCGCCACCCCGATCAGCCCGAGGTCCACGCTCTGGAAAGCGTCCACCCGGTTCGCGCTCGTCTTCATCACGTCGCGCGCCGCGTGCACCTCCTGGTTCGTGGCGTGCAGCACCCCTTTGCCGCCGGCAGCCTTGGTCGCGGCCACCCGAACGGCGTCGTAGAGGTTGAGTGGGCCGTCGCCGCTCATTCCGCTCCAGGGACGCTGGGCGCCGACGAAGACCATCGGCTTCCGGGTTCGCACCACGAGATTCATGAAATAGGCCGTGTCCGCGAGCCCGTCCGTCCCATGGGCGACGACGACGCCGTCAACTCCGGGATCGTCGGCGAGTTCCTGCAAGCGTCCCGCGACCCGGTACCAGTGCTCCAGGGTCGATCCCCCATCGGCACGCTCGGGAGCCCGCAGGTCCTGGGTCGTCAACCGGGCGACGAGTCGCAGATCGGGCAGGTCGTGGGTCCACGTCTCCGGTCCGATGCTCCCGGTGTTCGTCTCGCAGTCCGCAAGCTCGAGGCGGGTGTCGCAGTTCCTTGCGATCTCTCCGCCCACGGAAACCAGCACGACGTGCGGCAGATCGAGACCCGGCGGCGGCAACGGCGGGATCTCCTGAGCGCCCGCAGTGGCCGCCGCTAGGAGCGCCGCGAGTCCGCAAGCTGCGGCCGCCCTCACTGGCTTCGCGACCCACTGGTGGGGGCAGGGCCCCTCAATACTCATTGAAGATCCGCTGCAGTTCCTTCGTCTCAGTCGTCCGCGTGAGGGCGAGACGAAGCAGGATGCGCGCCTTCTGGGGGTGGAGATTGTCGGCGGTGACCTCGCCCCGCGCCGCGGCGCGAGCGCTGAGCACGACGCGGCCGGAACCCTTGCGGCTGCCCTGAACCACGACCACGCCGGCGGCTCTGGCCTCCAGCACGGCGCCCCGATAGGCCGGCGAACTGTCCGCCAGGACGATGCCCTTCACGCCCTCATTTACCAGCGCATCGATGGCGGCGCGGGAAGCCTCCTGATACCCGTACACGATGTCCACCTGGGGGAGCGACTCGATCTCGCTGAGGTCGAACTCGGTGGCGCTGGTGTGGCGGGTGACCGGCGAGCGGTAGAACACCACGCGATCGGAGTCGGCGAAGCCGATCGGGCCGACTTCCCGGGATACGAAAGTCTCGACATGGTAGGTATGCGTCTTGGTCACGAAGCGGGCCGAGTGGATCGTGTCGTTGAGCAGCACCATGACACCCTTGCCGCCAGTCTCGGGTGCGAGCACGGTGCGGACCGCGTTGTAGAAGTTGAGCGGCCCGTCCCGGCTGATCGCACTCCAGGGTCGCATCGCACCAACGACAACCACCGGTTTGTTCGTCTTGACTGTGAGGTGGAGGAAATAGGCCGTTTCCTCCAGGGTCGTGGTTCCGTGGGTGACGACCGCACCGGCGACGTCCGGCCTCTCCAGCTCGCTCATTATCCGTCGAGCGAGGTGCAACTGCTGTTCGGCACCCATGTTACGGCTGCTGACTGACGAGATCTCTTCCACCTCGATACGCGCCAGTTGGGAGGCCTCGGGCACGTCTTTGACCATCGTCTCGCCGTCGATGCGCCCGTCGCCGTATTCGTGGAGCTTGAGTCGATGAGACCCAAGGCTCCGAATCGTGCCGCCGGTGGTGAAGAGCTTGACCACGGGTAGCTCCGCTGCCTGGCTGGCGGCAGAGCACATCAAAGTGATGGCGACGACAGCCTTTCTCATCCCCGGCGCGATCCCCATCCCGTTGCGATCGACACGAATCCCACCACGGTAAGCACCATGGGGTGAAACGCGAGGAGTCCGAACGTGGTGAGAGGCACTAGGGGCGCCCCGGTGGCTTCATGAGAGGCAACCATAACGCTCGGCGCGTGCGATGGATTTGGAACCGGTCGCCGATCTCCTTGGCCACCGCTAGCGTGAAGAACATGGCTGGGCGTTGCTGGCACGGAAGGGGCACATGAATGCCACGAGCGAGAAGATGGCCAGCTCTGCCCGTTGCCGGTCGTGGCGAATCGCATCAGCCTGCGCAACAGGGCGTCGAGTGCGCCGGCCTTTCGCAGGACGCCGAGAATCGGCATGATGAAGATCGCCAGGAAGATGACATCCCGCAAACCAGTGGTCCGAAATAGTCCTGGATGGTGATCATGCCCGCGGTCGCAACGTAGGTCACCGCCAGGGCGAAGAGCAGGAGCGGCGCGAACGCTCCCGCCAGACCGCCGCGCGGAACGAGACGAGATCTTCGGTCCTCACTTGCGATTCGGTCGCGCGGAGGCGCGGTCGACGTTCGGGAACGAGCCCGAGGGGCTCCTCAGCGCTATCTGCCCTGGCCAACCTTCCCGTTTGACATGCATATAGGCATACTGGGAGACTCATGATCAAGGGTTCGCCGGTAAACGAAAACGAGGCTGCGGAGGCTGGGTCGGCATCGTAAGTCGTCCTGGCAGTGAAACCAGTCGGCTTCTTGTCAGCGTTGGGGTGTCCCGTGGAGACTATGAAATGCGTGCGTTAACAGGTTTTGTTGTTTTCTGTTTATGCCTGATCGGTGGCCTCGCTCCTGATGCAGCCGCGCAGGAGTTGCGCGGCGACATCGTCGGCGTCGCGACCGACTCGACCGGTGGCGTTTTGCCGGGCGTCACGGTCACGGCGGCCGGGCCGGCACTGGTCCAACCGCGGACCGTCGTCACCGCGACGAACGGCCGGTACCGCTTTGTGTCGCTCCCGCCGGGCGTCTACTCAGTGACCTTCGAACTCGCGAGTTTCCAGACCGTCCGGCACGAGGGGATCGGGCTCACGCTGCGCAGGACGCTCACGGTGAACGCGACGCTGGCCCCCGGCGGGGTCACCGAAGAGGTCACTGTCGTGGCTGAGGCGCCGGTCGTGGACGTCAAGAGCACCGCCACGGGAACGAGCTTCGACAGGGAGACGCTGGCGACGGTCCCGACGGCCCGTGACGTTTGGAGCGCGATGACGCTCGCGCCGGGCTTCGAGATGCAGGGCGTCGACGTGGGCGGCTCGCACGTCGGTTCGCAGACGCGCTTCAGCGCCTACGGCATCGCCGTGGGGCACGTCACCTATATCGAGGGCGTCCGCTCCAACAACAGCCAGACCAGCAACAGCGCGTATTTCGACTTCGGCAGCTACGAGGAGTTCGAACTCGGGTCGTCGGGCAACATGGGGGAGAACTCGGGGCCCGGCGCGCTGCTGAACTTCACGGTCAAGTCGGGTGGGAACGATCTCCACGGGACCGCGCACCTCAATTTTCAAAATGACGGCATGCGCAGCGACAACGTGCCCTCGGCCCTCGCCGAGTCCGGCGGCGTGGACGGGGACGGCTACGGGGCGCCCCGCGGCGGCTTCGGGGAGGGCAGCAGCATCACCAGCATGCATGACGTGAACGCCGATCTCGGTGGCCCGATCCGGCGGGGCAAGGCGTGGTTCTACACCAGCGTCCGCGAGCACAACATCCAGCGCAACATCGTCGGGTTACCCGGTCAGGAGGCGCAGACCCGCCTGCGCAACGTCAGCACCAAGGTCAACTACGCGCTCAACGCACGCAACACCCTGATCGGTTACTACGCCTGGCGCGAGAAATTCGACCCGCAGCGGGGCGTCAGCGCGGTGGTTCCACCGGAGTCCGCTCAATACCAGATCGGCAGGATGCACATCGGAAAGATCGAGTGGACAAGCGTCCTGTCGGATCGGATGTTCCTCGACTTGCAGGTCGGCCTCCACCACGCGACGAACCTGCGCACCAATCCGGCGAACAAGAGCGAGTCGGTTGAAGGCATCGAGCCCGGGCGGCAGGAGCTGACCACCGGCCAGTTGGCCGGGCCGAATCCCCTTCAGCGGAACACGACGGACCACAGGCCCCAGTTCAGCGGCAGTCTCTCCTGGTCCCCGGGGGACCACGCCTTCAAAGTAGGCGTTGACGTCAACAAGTTCACTGGCGGGCTCCGCCGCTTCAACGCCGGAGACGCCTACTACTACGACGAGGAAGGCATTCCCGTCGAGGTTGACGTCTTCAATACGCCGATCGATGTGGAGAACCACAACCGAAACTTCGGCTTCTTCGCGCAGGACAGTTGGAACGTCTCGCCGCGGGTCACGGTGAACCTCGGAGTGCGCTACGACAACTACGTGCTGGGATGGCCCGACGAGAACAACAATCCCAACCGGACGGCGTTCTTCCCGGTTGACTCGGTGTCAGCCGAAACCCTGGTGACATGGAATCAGTTCGCTCCCCGCGGCGGCGTGGCGTGGGACGTGACCGGCGACGGCAGCACTGTGCTCAAGGCCTTCGCCGGACGCTTCTATCTCGACCCCATCGACAACCTCACCGAAGACGCCAACCCGCTCGGCTATTCGTCGCAGCGCTGGGAGTTCAACGACCTCAACGGGAACCGCGTGCTCGACGGCGCCAGCGAACTCGGGCGTCTGCTCGATACAGAAGGCGGCGCCGGCGGCCAGGTCACGGACCCCGACCTCAAGCAGCCCTACGGCGAGGAGTTGTCGGCGCATTTCGAGCGCGAGATCGGCCTGAGCACGTCGCTCAGAGTCTCGTGGGTCTACAAGAACCTCAGGCGTCAGATCGCGATCGTGGACCTCAATCGGGCCGTCGCCTACACGGTCCCGTTCACCTTCGTGGACGTGGGGCCGGACAACGAGGCGGGCACCGCGGACGACCAGACGCTCAACATCTTCGATCGGGAGGACGGCGTCTCATCGAACAACGTGCTCACGAACCCGGGCCCCGACGCAGGCACCCCCGCCTACGACGCCGACCATCACACCCTGGAACTCGCCGTTCATCGCCGCTTCCGGGACCGGTGGATGCTGCTGGCGTCGGGGGGCCACACCTGGACCAACCAGTTCTACGACGAGAGCTCCCGGACTGGCCCGCAGGACCCGGTCCACGTCCGCAGCTCCTTCGAGTGGAGACCGAACCGGCGTCGCTACAACCCCCAAAGCACGACCACCTACAACTACAAGGTCGTCGGACGCTACGAGACCCCGTGGTGGGGTCTGGGCGCCTCGACGACCTACCGGTTCCATAGCGGCTACCCGTGGGCGCGCCGGATCACCCCCCGCCTCCCCGAAGCGGGCCGCGAGAACATGCCGGCGGAGCCCGTCGCGAGCAACCGCGGCCCGAGCCTGCGCATCTGGGACCTGCGCCTGGACAAGGACTTCACCGTCGGTGCGAGCGGAACGACGCTGTCGGTGCTCCTGGACGTGTCGAACGTGTTGAACGCGGGCACCGTGACCAACTTCCGAACGACCTCCGGCTCCCGCTTCAAGGAAGTGATCGCCATACTCCCGGCGCGATCACTGCCGTGGGCGTGATCGCCATACTCCCGGCGCGATGCATCTGAACCACTCCGCTCCGCTCCGTTCTGCGTTGCGTTTCGGTCGAAATACACTCGGTATTCCTCCCTCACGCGCCTTGTCAGCCGGGCGCCTCACCGGGCTCGGCGCTCACGTGGGTTTCGGCTGCTAGACCGAGGCTTTCAGCACGAGCGGGACATCGAACCCTTGGCGCCAGCGGATCGCATTGACTAGAGACCGAACGAGGGGCGTCGGTTCGTGAAGGCGACATCGATCGTTCTCGCGCTCTCGATTCCCGCGCTGTCCGGCTGCTCGGGCGAGGCTCCCCAAGCGTCATCCGACGACGATTCGACCCACGTGGTCTTGCTGGGGCAGGCGCTGATCGAGCACGATCCACGGCCGTACCTCGAGGCGCCGCTGCGAACGGTAACGCCGATTCTCGCCTCCGCCGACCTCGTCTTCACCAACCTCGAAGTGGCCGTGCGTGGCGAGGGTTGCGAATGCTCCCCGACACGAGAGGGAACCTTCTTCCACGGCGCCGGCCCGGCTGTCCTGGACTACCTGCGTGAAATCAAAGTCAACATGCTGTCGCTGGCGAACAATCACTCGTGGGACTACGGGGCGACCGGGATCGCGTCGACCATCTCGGAGGTGACGCACCGGGGGTTCACCCACGCGGGCACCGGAGCGAATCTGCGAGAAGCCACGGCTCCAGCCTACCGTGAGGTGAGCGGGCTGAAGTTCGCGCTGGTCGCGATGGCCACCGTGAACAACCCCCCCGAGGCCGCGGCGACCGAGGTGCGACCTGGCGTGAATCTGCTCGGGCTCGACGATCAGGCTGGCTGGGATCGCAACATCGCCGCGATTCAGGAGGCCGCGAGGAACGCCGATGTGGTGATCGCCTATCAGCACTTCCAGGTCGACGACCCGGGAGGCTGGCAGCGCCGATGGGCGCGCGCGGCAGTGGACGCGGGGGCGAGTATGTACGTGAGTCACGGTCAGCCCACGCTCAGTGGCGTCGAGCTGTATCGCGGCCGGCCGATGTTCTATGGGCTCGGTAACTTCATCTTCCACAGCAGGACCGAGGTGGGTCACTATCCCGATGACGTCTGGGAGAGCGTCATCGTTGAGATGACGTTCGCGAGAAGTGGCGTGCGGTCGATTTCCTTGACGCCGATTGCCCTCGACCACGGTGTGCCCGGCGAGTTTTTCTTCGAGAAGCGGGGCTACCCCGAGGTGGCGGAACCTGAACGCCGCGCACGGATCCTGAAGCGTCTCGCCGAGCTCTCGTCGGCGCTCGGAACCACGCTCTCGCTTCGTGACGGCCGGGCCTTCGTCGAGCTCGAAACGGCGCCCTAGCAGCCTGTGGACAAAGTCACGCGGCCCGGTTCTCCCGGTGGGGGCTCGGCGGGCGATGCATCGCGCTCTGACACTTACAATCGAGGCCGCTGAGCGTCTGCTCCGCGAGCTCAGAGCAAGGAGGTCTTACCCTGGTGGCTTCTAGAATCGTCGCGGCACTCCTCGTCGTGTGCGCGGCCTCGCAGAGCCGGGTATCGGGTGCGCTCCCGGAGGAGCCGCCACAGACCGCGGGTGCGCTCCCGGAGGAGCCGCCACAGACCGCGCGTTCGCGAGACGGCATGGTTGCCACCGCGGACCCTCGCGCCACCGACGCCGGTGTCCAGATGCTGGCGCGAGGAGGCAGCGCGGTGGACGCCGCGGTCGCGGCTGGATTCGCGCTGGCTGTCGTTCACCCGGCGATGACGGGCCTCGGAGGGCGGGCCGTGGCCCTGGTGCGGACTCCGGACGGCTCCGTGCACGGCATCGACGGAATGGTCCAGGCGCCCGAGGGCTACGATCCCTCAAAGGCTCCGGAGGCGAAGTACGGTTATCGCACGATCGGCGTGCCGGGGACCGTCGCCGCCTACGCCCGACTCCTGCGGGAGTTCGGAACACTGTCACTTCCGGACGTTCTCGCACCAGCGATCACGCTCGCCGAGCGGGGCTTTGCCCTTCGCTTCGGCACGGCCACGGATCACCTCAGCGAGTTTGAGGGTTCGAGAAACTACTTCTTCAAGCCGGACGGTTCTCCCTACCGGGTCGGGGAGCGGCTCGTCCAGCGGGATCTGGCGCGCACCTTGAGGGTCATTGCGGAAAAGGGCCCGGACGGCTTCTACCGGGGGGAGATCGCCCGGCAGATGGCGCGAGACATTTCCGTGAACGGTGGGTACGTGCGAGAGGAGGACCTCGCGAAGTACGAGGCGCAGCCCATGCGAATCGTCCGCGGCCGCTACCGTGGCTACGAGCTGGTCGGTAGCGGCCGGCCGCCGTCGGGCTACATGGTGATCGAGGCTCTGCACATCATGGACCAGTTCGATCTCCGGCGGGTCGGCCCCGCGGAGTGGGCGGCGGTCGTCGGTCAGGCGATCGCGCTGGCATTCGAAGACCGAGAGACACTGGCCGGACCCCAGATCGCGAAGGAACAGCGGATGGTCTCGCACGAGCACGCGGTCGCGAGGGCTGCGCGGGTGCGGCTTCGGCCGGCCGGCACCAGGACGGGCTCGGGAGAAGACGGCGACGCCCACACCACGCACCTGTCAACCGCCGACAGGAACGGCATGGTGGTCGCCATGACCCAATCCCTCGGACCCGGTTTCGGATCCAGGGTTGCGACGCCTGGCCTGGGTTTCCTCTACGCCGCAACCCTCGGCGGCTACAAGGGCCCCGTCGAGCCCGGTGAGAGAGCCTCGCTCAACCAATCACCGCTGCTGGTGCTCGAGAACGGTCGCCCCCGGATCGTTCTCGGGGCCGCAGGGGGGAGGAGGATTCCCAGTGCGATCGTGAACGTCGTGGGTCGCGTGCTCGCCCAGGGATTGAGCCTCCCCGATGCCGTCGCGGCGCCGCGCGTGCACCCCCGGGGAGACGGGTTTGAGTTCGATGGCGCAGCCGGCGTCGCGGAGGAGTTGGCGCAGCTTGGCTTCGAGACCGAGATCGTCACCGAGCCGGCAGCGCGTGTTCATGCCGTCGGCTTCGACACAGCGAGTGGCGAGTGGATCGGCGCCGCTGACCCTCGCGGGCGAGGGAGCGCCAGGGGTCCGGGTTCGACGAGTGCCGGCGGCGCACCCTTCGAGGGAAGCATGGCCCGTGCGTCCGGTTGGGAGTGCTCCGAATTCGAAGGTCGGGTCCCCGAGTACGCGCGGGGTGGCAGCTATCTCGTTTCGCTCCGTTATGCCCCGGACCCGCCCGGGGCGCCGGCGCGGCTCGTGATATCGGATGCCGAGTTTCCCAGGCGCCCGGGCACGCAGGTTGTGGTCACGAGAGACGCGGCGGACCTCGAGCACCAGAGCGGGCCCCAGGAGCACTGGCCGGGTACCGGGCGCCCGGGGAACACCGCCTACACCGCTGCCGGCATGCGACGCGGAGAAGACGAGATCGCCGACGTCAACCTCGTCACCCTCCTCGTCAACGCGAACCCGGTTGCGGAGACCCTCGTGCCCGGCGAAGAACGTGAGGGACTTCTCGAGATCCAGTACCGGGGCGGCCGGGTGCGCCGCGACCTGCAATGCAGCTACCGCGCGGAATGACGAACGAACGGAGGACTCTCTTGCATCGGATCAAGTGTTTGTTCGCCGGGCCGGCTGCGATCGGGTTGGCCGTGATCGGGTTGCTGGCTCCGCCCTCGGCCGGCTTCGCTGCGCCCCAGTCGACCGCGGCCGAGACTCAGCCGCTGCGCATGGCGCTCTTTGGCCAATCCATCATCCGCTACGACCTGCGCCGGGAGTCACCCGAGAGCGCCCGGCAGATGGCCGAGATCCTGGCGGACTACGACGTCGTGTTCACCAATTTCGAAGCGGTGATGGACAGGACCGACATGGTGGACGGGACCGCGCAGCCCAAGCGTTTCGGATTGGTGCACCGCGCCACGAGCGGCGCGATGGAGAGCCTGAGCGCGATCAACGTGAATCTGCTCAGCCTCGCGAACAACCATTCCTTCGACCTCGGCGCGGACGGCGTGTTCCAAACGATCACGAGTGCGCGCCGCGGTGGATTCGCCTACTCGGGGACCGGAGCCAACGTCGACCAGGCGAGCGCCCCGGGGTACCTACAGACCCCGGCTGGTCTGGTGGCGCTGGTCTCGATGACGTCGTTGGTCTACGAGGGAGGCGCGGCGACCGAAGACACACCGGGTGCGTTCTTCGTGGCCTTCGACGAACGGACGCAGCAGGTGAACGAGGACGACCGTCAGCGCCTCCTGGCCTCCGTCCGCGAGGCGGCACGACACGCGCAGATCGTCATGGTCTATCACCATTGCCATAACAACCAGCCTCAGCGGGAGACGGTTGCCGCCTGGCGACGCCAGCTCACGCACGAATTGATCGACGCCGGGGCTGATCTGTATCTGTCGCACGGCACTCCGGTGAACCGCGGCATCGAGATCTACAAGGGGAAGCCGATCCTTTACGGCCTGTCGAACTGGATCTTCCAGGTGCGGCGCCCGATCTATTACGCACCCGATGTGGATGCCTGGCGAACGGTGATGGCGAGCGTCACGTTCGAGGGAGACCGCCTGGCCGCGTTGGCATTGACCCCGATGGTCTCCTACGAAGCGACCATCGACCGCGTGTTCTATCCGCACGGGGCGCCGCGCCTCGCCACGGGGACGGACGCGACGAACCTGCTGGAACTCATCGTGGACCTCTCGAGCGAACTCGGGACCGAGTTCGAGATCGTGGGCGAAACCGCGGAGTTGAAGCTGCCGAACTAGACCGCGAAGGCCCGAGGCCTCAAAGACTCGGGTGGCGGTGGTGGTAGTCGGTCGCGTCTTGAAGCGTCTTTGCGGCGAGTAGCAGTCGCTCTTCTCCGTAGATGCGTCCCAGGAGCGCGATACCGGTTGGCGTCCCGTCCTCCTCAAAACCGTTCGGAACGGTCACGACGGGGTGGCCGGTCATGCTCGTGAGCGGATTGATCGCGCGCCACGGAGACACGACGGCGTCGAGGTCCGCCATGATGTCGGCCAGCTCCTGCATGAGCAGGTAGCGAATTCGGTTGGCCTGCAAGTACTCGACGGCGGGCACGAGGTGCGACGCTCGCAGCTCGCCGCGGTGTCCCTGCCTCACCAGGTTTTCGTCCTGCCGGTTCCGCGCGAATTCGTCGAAACCGGTGGCTCGCTCGACGTACTCGATGAAGTAGATGAGTCGATTGCGCGGTATCTCCACCGGTTGCAGGTCATAGCCGAGCGAGCGGAGGGTGTCGAGGGTGCGACGAGCGTGGGCGATGGTCGTTTCGCCTTCCGGCGAGTCCGTCTCCTCGAACGCGGACTCGAAATAGCCGATCCGCAGGTCGCGGGCGGAAGCCGCGCCGTCCCAGTTGAACGGAACGCCCTCGACGACGGCGAGGTCCCGGTTGTCAGGGCCGGCAATCGCCCTCAGGACCAGCGCGTTGTCTTCGACGGCCCGCGTCATGGGCCCGATCTTGTCCAGCGAGTAGCCGGCGGCCATCACGCCGTGGCGGCTGACCCTCCCGAAGGTCGGGCGAAGGCCGATGACGCCGCAGCGCACCGCCGGCGAGAGGATCGATCCGCCCGTATCGGTTCCGATCGCGAACCCCACGAGGCCGCCGCCGGTCGCCGAGCCCGAGCCGGCAGAGGACCCGCTGGAACCTTCCTCCGGCTTCCACGGGTTGTTCGTGCGCCCGCCGAACCACTGGTCGCCGAACGCCAGCTCGCCCGTCGTGAGCTTCGCGACGAGCACGGCGCCCGCCGCATCCAGGCGTTCGACGACGTTGGCGTCCACGTCGAGGACCTGATTCTCGAACGGGGCGGCGCCCCAGGTGGTGCGATAACCGCGCACCGAGATGATGTCCTTGGCCCCCCAGGGGATGCCGTGGAGCGGGCCCCGGTAGCGTCCGGCGGCGATCTCCTCATCCGCCTGCCGCGCCTGCTCGCGGGCGCGGTCCGCGGTGAGGGTGACGACGCAGTTGAGGACCGGGTTCAACCGCTCGAGCCTCGAAAGGTACATGTCGGTCAACTCGAGCGAGCTGACCTCGCGCGTCTCGATCAGGCGGGCCAGATGGGTCACCGCCCAGAACGCGACATCCTCCAGATCCGCGGGACGCGACACCGCGGGCACTTCACTCTGGCGGACTTCTCGTTCGAAGCGCTCGAACGTCATCCCGGGAACGACCGGGTTGAAATAGAGCGGAGGGGGTACGGAGTTGTCGAGGCTCGTTTGCCGCATCTCCTGGTAGTGGTCGAAATTCTTCTTGACCTCGTCCACCATCAGGTCGTATTCCTCGTCGGTGAACTCCAGCCCGGCAAGAGCCGCGGTTTCCTTCATCATGCCAACGGTCAGGCTCTGGGCGCCGCTCTCCTGAAGACGCGCCCAAAGCACGCCGGGGAAGAGGGTCGTGGTCAGTCCGGCGCCTGAGAAGTAGGCGAGGAATTTCCTGCGTGCGTGTTCGTTCCGTTTCGACAGATTCATCACGTCACCTCGATTCGGAGTCTATCGGGGCAGCGCGCTGCGGAGTTTCGCTAGCATCGCCGCCCTGACGCCCATGCATTCACCCACCACGCTCACAATCGTCGTTTGGCTCGGCGCCGTCTCGCTCGCGGCGCCGGCGGCGGCGCAGGACGCTCCACTCCACGCGCTCTTCGACGAGTTCATGGAGTTCCGCCGCCAGGAGGAGCCCCGTTTCGCGGCCTCGCTCGACGGCGTTTCCCCGACGACTCTCGGGTCCGTGACCGAGGCGGACATCGAGCGGCGGACCGCGGCGGTTCGCGGATTCCGGGATCGGCTGCTCGAGATCCCCCGCGAGCGGCTTTCTGACGAAGACCTGGTCCACCACGACGTCTTCGAGGCGGCCCTTGCCGAAAGGATCGGCGACGCGCGGTTCGGCGGCCACTTCCTCCCGATCAACGCGGATTCCGGGTTCCACATCGGGATGGCCCGGCTGGCTAACTCGCTGCCGCTGCGCACGGTCGCCGACTACGACGCGTATATCGCGCTGCTCCGTGACATTCCCCGCTACTTCGAGGAGCACATCGCCCTCATGCGGCGGGGCATGGAACTCGGGATGACCGTGCCCCGGGTGGTTCTCGAGGGATACGAGGTCACGATCGCGAGCCACGTGGTCGAAAACCCCGCGGAAAGCGTCTTCTACGCGCCTTTCGCTTCGTTCCCAGGGCGGATCCCGGAGTCCGAGCGGGGCCGGCTGCGAGCCGCGGGAGCGGAGGCGATTCTCACCGGCGCGGTGGCCGCGTACCAGACCTTCCTCGACTTCTTCGAGGACGAATACCGTCCGGCAGCCCGGACCACCATCGGCGCCTCCGAGTTGCCGAACGGGCGCGAGTACTACGCGTTCCTCATCGGCCGCTTCACCACCCTCGATCAGACCGCCGAGGGAGTCCACCAACTTGGCGTCGGCGAGGTGGAGCGCATCCGGGGCGAAATGGAAGAGGCGATGCCCGCCACCGGTTTCGAGGGGACCTTCGCCGAGTTCCTCGAGTTCCTGCGCACCGATCCCCGCTTCTACGTGGAAACCCCCGAAGAGTTGTTGCGCGAGGCGATGTGGATCGTCAAGCGCATGGACGGGGCGCTGCCGCGGCTGTTCCGCCGGCTCCCGCGCCAGCCCTACACCGTGGAACCGGTCCCCGACGCCATCGCCCCGAAGTACACCGGCGGCCGCTACGTCGGCGCAGCGCTCACTTCAACCCAGCCCGGCCGTTACTGGGTCAACACCTACCAGTTGGACAGCCGGCCGCTCTACACCCTGGAGTCGCTTTCACTCCACGAGGCGGTCCCCGGCCACCACATCCAGATCTCCCTCGCCAAGGAACTCGAAATGCCCGAGTTCCGCCGGTATTTCGGGATCGGCGCCTACTCCGAGGGCTGGGGGCTCTATTCGGAGCGGCTCGGCCTCGAGGTCGGCTTCTACGAGGATCCCTACAACAACTTCGGCCGCCTCACCTACGAGATGTGGCGGGCCTGCCGGTTGGTGGTGGACACCGGCATGCACGCCCTCGGCTGGACGCGGCAGGCGACGCTCGACTATCTCGCCTCGAACACCGCGCTCTCGATCCACGAGATCACCACCGAGACCGACCGCTACATCGCCTGGCCGGGACAGGCGCTCGGCTACAAGATGGGCGAACTCAAGATCCGCGAGATGCGCGCCCTGGCCGAGGCCGAACTCGGCGACGCCTTCGATGTCCGCGCCTTCCACGATGCGGTGCTGCTGAACGGTCCGGTCACCCTGCCGGTCCTCGACACCGTCATCCGCCGCTGGATCGAGGCGCAACGCTAGAGAACGCCGGGCCCGGTACGGCGCGCCGGCAAGGACCGCCGGCCTCCCGGCCGGCATTCGCCGCTGGCGGGGAGCGCGAGATCTTCTTGATCCTCGTGAGCGGCAGATCCAAAGTAAACTGCACATATGCCGCTCGACTGGATCCACCGGACCCTTCAACCGGTACTCGACACTCCGGCCGAGCAGTTGCGGCTCTTCCCGGTGTGGTTGCTGCTCGGGCCGCGACAGGTCGGCAAGAGTTCGCTGCTCCATCGGTGCTCCGGCAGCCACACCTATGCCAATCTGGACGACCTCGACGTCCGCGAGCGCGCCAATCGGGATCCTGTCCTGTTCATGCGCGACCTCAAACCACCGTTCGTAATTGATGAAATCCAGTATGCGCCGAAGCTGCTCAGCCCCATCAAGCGGATGGTGGACGAGGGTGGCCTCGAGCCCGGCGCCATCCGGCTAACCGGCTCACAGAACTTTCGGGTGATGGAAGGCGTGACCGAGACCCTGGCCGGCCGGGTCGCGATCCTGAACCTGCTCGGGCTCTCGGACGAGGAAAAGAGGTTGCCCCACCTGCTGTCGCCGGGCGACTACTTCGGCAGAATGCTCGAGACCGGCTTCCCGCGGTTGTCCGGGACCGGGGATGGGGCCACCCGCGATCTCTATCTTTCCTCCTACGTGCAGACCTATATCGAGAGGGATGTTCGCGAACTGTTGAGAATCGGCAAACGCCGGGAGTTTGAAACTTTCGTGCGGCTCTCCGCGCTCCGCACCGGCCAGGTCGTGAACTACCACGATCTGGGGCGGGACGCCGGTGTGTCACCGACAACGGTTCGGGAATGGCTCAGCCTGCTGGAAGACAGTTTTCTCATCCGATTGCTCTCTCCGTACTTCACGAACCGGACGCGCCGGATGACCAAGAATCCGAAGCTCTACTTTCTGGATGCCGGTCTCGCCGCCTGGCTCAGCGGTTGGAAGAGCGCGGAGCAGGCGCGTCTCGGGCCGATGGCCGGCGCCCTGTTCGAGACCCAGGTGTTGTCGGAAGTCCTCCGGCGGTTCCGCCATCGGGCGCACGAGGTGGACATCCATTTCTGGCGCACCCGCGACGGCCAGGAAATTGACTTCCTGATCGGGCACGCCGGCAGAGTCTGGCCGGTCGAGGTCAAGCTGGGCTCGCCCCGTCACGACCGCCTGCCCCCGCTCGACCGGATCGCCGACCCGAACTGGCAGCCCGGACAGGTCGTCTCCCTCACCGCGCCAGAGCAACCGGTTCGCATCCGGGAACGCTGGACGCTGTGTTCGCCGGCAGCGCTCGACCTCGGGTGACTCCCCGGAACGCCGACAACCCGGATGGCGCGCTGGCCAGGGAACGCCGACCTCTGGGCAGTTCTCCCGGTGGGGCCGGCACCACCGCGCCGAGCGCGATGAAACGCGTCTTGCCGATCTGCCTCACCGGCAGTTCCTGGGGGAGCGCCGGCCTTCAAACAGTCCACCAGGTGGGGGCCTTCGGACCTGATTGACGATCCCCTACAGCACCCGCCACCAGGGCGCGGCAAGCACGCCGGACCCGATCCACGAGACCTCGGTACCCGCGTGCAGCAGCAGCCCGGGCCGCGCTGAGTCCCCGTACTCGGCCTGGAACGCGCGAAGACCTTCGGCGTCACGAAACCGGGGAGAGGTGGTTGCCTTGACCTCGATGGGGAGCAGGCGATCTCCCGCTTCGACGACGAAGTCCACTTCCTCACCAAGCGTCGTCCGCCAGAAGAACACCTCGGCGCGTCCCTGACCGGCCGGCCGGGCGTCTCGCCAGGCGACCAGGTCATTGAGAACGATGTTCTCCAGATGCGCTCCCGCGGGCTCGCCGCCGCTCAGGTCGAGCGCGAGCCCGACATCGCACCAGTAGAGCTTCGGAGACTTGACCAGCCGTTTCGTTCGGTTCACGCTGTAGGGTGGGACCGCAACGAGTAGGTACGAGGTCTCCAGCAGGTTCAGCCACCGCCGTACAGTTGGCTGCGGCAGCGCGGCGTCCCTCCCCATGCGGGTCTGGTTGATCAGTTGGCCGAGCCGCAGGCTGCCGATTCGCATGAGCCGGCGGAAGTCGGGAAGGGCGGTGATTTGCGCGAGCGCCCGCAGATCCCGTTCGAGATACGTCCGCTGATAGCCCTCGAACCAGTCGGCCCTGGCATCAGCGGTGTTCAGATGCAGCGCCGGCGTCGGAAAGCCCCCGCACCGCGCGAACCCGCGCCAGTCGAGGGGCCGCTTCGGCTCCGCGGCCACCAGATCCAGCCACTCTTCTTCCGGGGTGTCGAGCAGTTCTTCCCAGCTGCCGCACCGTCCCTGTCCGTCCACCTCGCTCCGGGTCATCGGCCGGAGAGTCACGTATCCGGCGCGGCCGGCCAGGGATTCCGAGACCTGCCTCATCAGCAACAGGTCGGCTGATCCCGTGAGCAGGAAGCGTCCCGGGCGGCGATTCCGGTCCACCGCCCGCTTGACCGCGAGCAGCAGGTCCGGCGCCCGCTGCACCTCGTCGAGCGTGATTGCATCGGAACCGCCGAGCAGCGAATCCGGATCGCGCCGCGCGGCGTCGAGCACGTCGAAGTCGTCCAGCGAGCGGTACCGCCGCAGCGGGCCTCCGAGTTCCTGTGCGAGAGTGCTTTTTCCCGTCTGCCGCGCTCCGGTGAGCACCGTGACGGGCATGGCGGAGAGAACCCTGCGGAGCCGCTCCGCCGCCAAACGGGGAACGTTTCCTTGTCTATTCACGTGATGAATGATAATCATTCACGACGTGGTTGTTTGAATCGGAGCTTGCTCGCGACCCACAACATGAAGCTCTCCGTCATCGTCCCCGCCTTCAACGAAGAGGCGTACCTCGGACCGACGCTCGACTCGCTCCGAATCGCCGCTGAGGCCCTGTGCTCCCGGACCGGCGTGGAAGTCGAAACGATCGTCGTGGACAACAACAGCCGCGACCGAACCGCTTCGATTGCGCGCGAGCAGGGCGCCACGGTGGTCCCGGAGCCGGTGCAGCTCATCGCCCGGGCCCGGAACGCCGGGGCGCGCCGGGCGAGCGGGGACGTGCTCGTCTTCGTGGATGCGGATGTGATCGTCCCGCCGGAACTCCTGATCCTGATCCACGAGGCGATGAGCGATCCGGCGTGCATCGGAGGCGGCGTGGAGACGGCCTGGCAGGCGCAGCGCCTCTCGGTGAGGCTCCACCTGAGCGCGTGGCGGCTCCTCGTCCGGCTCACCGGGATGGTGCTGGGCGCCGCGCAGTTCGCTCGCCGGGACGCGTTCGAACAAGTAGGTGGATACGACGAACGGACGTGGATCGGCGAGGACGTGGACTTCGTCTGGCGTCTCGGGAGACTCGGGCGGAAGTCGGGTCGGCGAATCCGGCGGATCCGAAAACCGCCCGTCCGGCCTTCGACGCGCCGCTTCGACGAGTGGCCGCTGTGGAAGATCCTGATCTGGACCAACCCGCTCTTCATCGCAGCGTTTCGGCGGCGGAAGGCGGTGTGGAGCGGGTGGTACTCGCGGGCGGTGCGGTAGGGGGCGGTACGCGCCTGAGGGAGGGGCGGCGGTGCGCCGTTCCGCCCGCCGGAGGCGGGCGAGGCCTATAGTGTCGTTGCGTACTTCATCCCCGGTTCAATCCGATTTCAACATGACAATGATGATTATTGGTGCGATAATGCGCTTTTCGGAATAACCACTGCGAATCTTGGGAGACCTCGTCCATGCCCACAGTCCGGAAGACCATCACTCTGACCAGTCAACAGGATCAATGGGTGAAGACCCAGATCGCGGCCGGTCGCTTCACCAACGACAGCGAATACATCCGCGACCTGATCCGGCGCGACCGCGAGAGTGATGCCTCATTCCATGTCCTCCAGGCGGCGATCCGGGAAGGGCTGGAGAGCGGGATGAGCGACCGGACGATCTCGCAGATTGCGGAGGAAGGCGAAGCGCGGCTTCGGCGTGATGGCCGCCTATAGGCTGACGCGTCGCGCGGCGGCAGACCTGGAAGGAATCTTCGAATACACCGCGGGGCGGTTCGGACTAGAGCAGGCGCGCGGCTACTTCGACGGGCTCCACAAGTGCTGTGAGCGTTTGGTCGGAAACCCCAGACTAGGCCGAAGTGCCGAATCCCTTGCGCCGGGGTTACGGCGGTATGAGTTTCGTTCCCACGTCGTGTTCTATTTGGCGGGGTCCGAGGGTCTGGTCATCGTTCGGGTTCTGCACGCCAACATGGATGCCCAGCGCCATGTCTGATGGGATCGATTCCAGAGTGGAGCAGGGTTGCTCGGCGCGATCTGGAGATCCTAGCTATTCACCACGTGACTGAAAATCATTCACGTGGTGAATGATTCGTACCCCGGAGGGCGTTGATCCGAGCTTAATGAAGTTCTCCGTCATCGTCCCCGCCTTCAACGAAGAGGCGTACCTCGGACCGACGCTCGACTCGCTCCGGATTGCCGCCGAGGCGCTGTGCTCCCGGACCGGCGTGGAAGTCGAAACGATCGTCGTGGACAACAACAGCCGCGACCGGACCGCTGCGATTGCCCGCGAGCGGGGCGCCACGCTGGTCCCGGAGCCGGTGCAACTCATCGCCCGGGCCCGGAACGCCGGGGCGCGCCGGGCGAGCGGGGACGTGCTGGTCTTCGTGGATGCGGATGTGATCGTCCCGCCGGAGTTCCTGATCCTGATCCACGAGGCGATGAGCGATCCGGCGTGCATCGGAGGGGGCGTGGATACGGCCTGGCGGGCGCGGCGCCTCTTGGTGAGGCTCTACCTGGGCGCGTGGTGGCTCCTGGTCCGGCTCACCGGAATGGTGGTAGGCGCCGCGCAGTTCGCTCGCCGGGACGCGTTCGAGCAGGTCGGTGGATACGACGAGCGGACGTGGATCGGCGAGGACATGGACTTCGTCTGGCGTCTCGGGAGGCTCGGGCGGAAGACCCGTCGGCGAATCCGGCGGATTCGGAAACCGCCCGTCCGGCCTTCGACTCGCCGCTTCGACGAGTGGCCGCTGTGGAAGATCCTGATCTGGACCAACCCGCTCTTCATCGCGATGTTCCGCCGGCGGAAGGCGGTGTGGAGCGGGTCGCGGTAGAGCGAGGTGGAGGGAGAGAAGCCCCTTCGTGGATGGGGATTGTCGACACTTGGCATCCTCGCCGCGTTCAGCGAGAGTGGCCTTCGGCCAGCCAACTGTGGTCAGTGGTCGACTCGTCGGTTCTCTTCCGAATCGCCACACCCCTTTCCGGGGAGACCCGGATCGGGATGCGACGGGACCGGCGGGGCGTGTTTCACGGCCCTGTCGGGCCGCGATGTCGATGTGAACACGGGCGCTCCCGCTGTCGGGCGCTTCACACGGGTCGGCGTTACGCCGTTCCGCCCGCCTTCGGCGGGCTGTGCCGACCGGAGGTCGGCGTTCCAAGCGGTCCCCGCGCTTCTACTCCGGTGGCGGTACGCAGTTCCGCCCGCCTCCGGCGGGCGGAACGGTTTGAACACCGGCGCGCCCTTGCTTCCGCGCCCCCTACGCGCTCAGCGCACCCCCGGGATCTTTCGCCCCGGGGTCCAGGGGGCCCCGGCGGCTTCGAGGTCGGCTTCAAGCCCGGCAAGGTCCTCGTCGACCAGTGACCGCAACTCACCGCGCAGTCCTTCGAACTCCCCCGCCGCGATGCGGAGGCTTTCGCGCTGGGTCTCGGTGGGCGTCTGGCGGGTGTCCCAGTGGCCGCCTGCGATGCCGCCGACCCGCCCCCGGATGGAGGGCTCCTCCGGGTGGTTCCGCGACTGCCGGGCGGGGTCGCCGTTCAGCCGGACTTCGAGATCCGAGAGGGTCCTCAGGATCGCGTCCATCCGCCCGAAGAGCGCTTCGTCCGCCTGGGGGGTTTCCTTGAGCGCTGCCCGCAGGTGGCGGATCCGCTCCCGGACCCGGCCGGCCTCGGCCGCCGCGCCGTGGATGGCCCGTAGCAGGCCGGCCGTCTCCTGCTGGAACGCGGCCACCGCCGCCGGATCGGTGCCCTCCGGCAGGTTCGGCACGGGCTTCACCCCGAAGCGCTGCGGTTCCCCGAGGCTGCGGACGCCGTCGCGGGTCACCGCGACGAGCTGCGCCGTGTACTCGCCTGGCGCCGTGAGTGGCCCCCGGGGCGGCCGCACCCAGGGAGGGGTGAACCCCGGCTCCCTGAAGGTGACCGGGTTGGGCGCCGGGCCCCGGAGGTCCCAGGCCACCCGGTGGACGCCCTTCTTCGCGGGCCCGGCGATCCGCCGGACGGGCGTTCCGTTCGCGTCCCGGATCACCACGAACAGCGCGGGATCCTCTTCCAGCTCCTCGATCCGGAGCGTGTCGAAACCGGGGAAGGGGACGTCGCCGCCGCTTTCCCGCGCTTCCTGCTCGCCGGCCCGCCGCTCCTCCTTCGCCGTCTTCAGGTCCTCGGCGAGGTAGTAGGTCAGCACCGCGCCGAACGGCGGGTTGTCCGCCACGAAGGCGGTGCTTCCCTGGGTCGGGCGGCCGGGCGCCTGGGCCGGGACCGAAGGCACGTACCACCAGGCGTCGCGCAGGGGGAAGAGCGTCGATTCGCCGGCGCGGACCGCGGCGGCCATTTCCCGGAGCGGCGCGTAGTCGTCCAGGACGTAGAACCCCCGCCCGAAGGTGGCGCCGACCAGGTCGTCATCGCGCCGCTGCACCTTCACGTCGCGGAACGAAATCGTCGGGGCGCCCTTCAGCTTCACCCAGTTCGTCCCGCCGTTCCAGGAGACGTGGAGCCCGTACTCGGCTGCCAGGAACAGCAGCTCCGGGTCCCGGTGGTCCTGCTGGATGGCCCAGACGATGATCCCGGCGGGCAGGTCGCCGCCGATGGACTCCCACGACGCCCCGCGGTCCCGGCTTCGGAACAGATACGTCCGGAAGTCGCCCATCTTGTGGTTGTCGGCCACGACGAACACGGTGTCCGCGTCGTGCTGGGACGCCTCCACGTCGTTGACGAAGGAGAGGGCTGGGAGTTCCGGAAGCGCCGCCGCCCGGGACCAGTTCGCCCCGCCGTCGGTGCTCACGTGGACCAGTCCGTCGTCGCTCCCGGTGTAGAGCACGCCCTCCGCCACCGGCGATTCGGAGATCGCGGTGAGCGTCGCGTAGCGGGACATGGCCGCCGTGTCGTGCAGGGCGTCCACGCTCCAGATCCGGTCGTAGAAGGGGAGTTCGTAGCGGTTCCGGCCGGTGGTCAGGTCCCCGCTGACCGCGGTCCACGACTGGCCCCGGTCCTCACTCCGCCACACTCGTTGCGACCCGAAGTACAGGCGGTCCGCGTGGTGCGGGCTGATCAGGATCGGCGAGTCCCAGTTCCAGCGTTCCGGCGGTTCGCCGGGTGCGGCCACCGGCTGGATGTGCAGCGTCTCCTCGCTCCGCCGGTCGGCGCGATAGAGATTCCCTTGCTGGGTCATCAGGTAGAGGATGTTCGGGTCGCTCGGATCGATCTGCACGCCGTAGCCGTCCGCCCCGAGCGGCACGTACCAGTCGCGGTTCCTGACCCCCTCCAGGTTCTGGGTGCGCGAAGGACCGTGCACCGACCCGAGGTCCTGCGCCCCCCCGAGGAGGTCGTAGAAGGGTTCGGCGTTGCTGAGCGCCACCTTGTAGAACTGGGAGACGGGCATGTTCGGGAAGTGCCGCCAGGTCACTCCCTCGTCGAACGTCTCGTAGAGCCCCGAGTCGGTGCCGCCGAGCAGATGGCCGGGGTCGCTCGGATCGATCCAGAGCGCGTGGTTGTCGCTGTGCTTTTCGCGTCCGGTGCCGAGGTAGTCGAAGGTCTTGCCACCGTCCCGGGTCACGTGGAAGAAGACGTCCATCTGGTACACGAGGTCCGGGTCGTCAGGAGACGCTTCGATCTCCTGGTAGTAGTGCGGCCCGGTGCCTCCCGAGATGTAGGGATTGCGCCGCTCCCAGCTCTCGCCCCGGTCCCCGGAGCGGTAGAAGCCGCGTTCCGCTTCGTCGGCCTCGATGGTCGCGTAGACGAGCCGGGGATCCGCCGGGGTCACCGCGAGGCCGATCTTCCCGACGTCCCCCTCCGGCAGGCCCTTCGTGATCTTTCGGAAGGTCCGGCCGCCGTCGTCGGACTTGTGGATTCCGGAGCCGGGTCCCCCGGCCAGAAACGACCAGACGTGGCGCCGGCGCTGGTAGCCCGCGGCATAGACGGTGTCCGGGTCGCCCGGAGCGAATTCCAGATCGGTCGCGCCCGTGTCGGGGCCGAGATCGAGCGTGCGGGTCCAGGTGACGCCGCCGTCTTCGGTCCGGTACACGCCGCGTTCGCCCCCTCCGTTCCAGAGCGGCCCCTCGGCGGCCACCAGGACGGTGTCCCCATCCCGCGGATCCACCAGGATCTTGCCGATGTGCTGCGATCCGGCGAGGCCCACCGCTTCCCAGGAGGCGCCGCCGTTACGGCTGCGGTACACCCCGT
This sequence comes from Candidatus Marinacidobacterium sp., assembly GCA_965250045.1. Taxonomy (GTDB): domain Bacteria; phylum Acidobacteriota; class Vicinamibacteria; order Marinacidobacterales; family Marinacidobacteraceae; genus Marinacidobacterium. The sequence goes on along the minus strand of OZ252286.1, from coordinate 31,843 downwards.
CGCCCCAGCCGACGTGGCGTCCGCTCACGTTCTCCCCGGTGCCGAGCCACACGACTTCCGGGTTCGAAGAATCGAGGGTTACGGCGCCGATGGAGTAGGAGGGGTATTCGTCGAAGATCGGTTTCCAGGTGGTGCCGCCGTTTTCGGTCTTCCAGAGCCCGCCGGAACCCACCACCACGTACCAGGTGGCGCGCCGCTCCGGGTGCACGGCGATGTCGGCGATGCGGCCTCCCATCAGGGCAGGGCCGATCCCGCGGAGCTTCAGCCCCTCGATTGCGGTGGCAACCGACCCGGTATCCGGATCCACGGTTTGGCCGGCGGCGAAACCGGCGGCCAGCAGGAGGGCGGCGGCAAGCAATCCCGCGCGTTTCCGGCGCCCGAAGGGCCGGACGGTCGCGGGTGCGGAGCCGGTGTCACGGGTGGCTGGGGGCATGGTGCGCTTCCCTCCTTCTTGCAGGAATTCGGCCGCTGGCGCGCAGGCGCTCGGCCGTCCGTCTCGTGGTACGCGGAATGCTAGTAGCCTGTGGACAAAGTGGCGTGAGCGCCGAGGCTGGCGAGGCCCAGTTCTCCCGGTGGGGGTCCGGCTGACAAGGCGCGCGAGGGAGGAATACCTGGTGTATTTCGACCGAAGCGCAACGATGGGCGCCTCGTAGAGGCGCGGTTCAGCCGGGATGCATCGCCAGCCGAACGCCGCGTGACGTTGTCCACAGGCTGCTAGAGTCAAGATCGGACGGGGTGTAACGGCATAGCCATGAATCGAAACCGGTACGAAGAGGTTTCGGGTGCCCATTCTCCCTCCGTTCCGGCAGGACTTCGTCGCTGGCCGGTCCGCCGGGCTCACTTGCTGAGCCGGACGGTGATCGTCTCGCTCCTGGCATTGAGCTTCACCGGGTTGCTGGTGGTTCCCACCACCTGGTGGGGTTGGACGGCGGACATCCTGTTCCGGAGTTGGCTGGCCTTCATCGGCACCGTGATGGCTCACGAAGGCGTCCACGGCCTCCTCGGCCGGTCGCGGCAAGCCAATGCCTTCTGGGGCCGGCTGGCTCTTCTGCCCTGCTTCGTTCCGTTCACGAACTTTCGGGGCACCCATCTCCAGCACCACAGCCACACCAACGAGCCGGGGAAGGATCCGGACCTGTTCCTGGACACTCCCAGGAAGTGGCAGCTCCCCTTCCGGGCGGTGGCGATGCCGCACCAGTGGTTCTTCTGGATCCGCCGCCGCGGCGGACTTCCCCCGGGGCATGGACGCGATCTGGCGCTGAACTATCTGGCCATCGCGGCCTGCTATCTTCCGGTGGCCATGCTGGTGGGCCCCTGGCGGGTGGTGTCGGGGACCCTGCCGGTCTGCGTACTCGTGTCGCTCATGCTCTGGATTCCTTTCGCCCATCTGACCCATGAGGGCTATTCCACCGGCGCTCCCGCGGCGCGTTCCCACAACTACTTCGGCCGATTGGCGTACTGGTTTTCGTTCGGACTCTCCATGCACCGGGAACACCACCTGAGGCCGCATCTCGCGTGGATCGAGCTCCACCAGCTCGTCGAGCGCGACCCGCAGAGGCGCCGGATTCCGCGCCGCGACGTCTGGCGCGAAGCGCCGCCGGAAGCCGTCTGACCGAACCCATCCCGCTCGCCACGCCCGATCTGGCGTGTCTACTCGCGGACTCGGCAGAGCGGCCCCTGGACTATGCGTTTGTGCTCGATCTTGGCCGGTCGTCCCAGGCCCTGACGGACTTCGAGCCGCTGTACCACGGGGCTGAGGGGGCCCGGGCGCTGTTCCCGGTGTCCACGAGCCGGCTCCGCCGGCCGCAGTTCAACGTACCGAGGTGGGAGCCGCAGCCCGGCGCTCCGCCCTCACTGGCGATCCGGGTTTTTCCGGAGGGGGAACGCGTCGCCCGGATCCAGGAGTTTCTCGAGATTCCCTTCCCCCTCGAGGAGGGGCCGCCGCTGCGGCAGATGCTGCTCGGCATCGGAGACCCTCCCGCCTGGAGCCTCGTTACCCAGGTACACCATGCCGCCTCGGACCTGCTCGGCACGCTGCTCTTCGTGCAGCGGCAGCTACGGATGGCGCGCGGCCTGGACACCATGCCCCCGCGCCCCCAGTCAGGGTCGCTCCAACTGATGGAGGCGCCGAAGGGCGCCCGTCGCAACCCGGACTCCGGCACCTCGGCCACGCTCGCCACGCGTCCCGGGCCGGCTTCCGCGAGCCGCTGCTGGCGTACGGTGTCCGTGCCCCGCGAGCCTCTCGCCTCCCTGTCCCAAACGGTCGGCGGATTCCGGTGGAACGATTGCCTGCTGGCGGCGGCGCTCGACGCGCTGGCGGCCTGGAACGAGCGCCAGGGGGTGACGGCGAATCGAATCGGGTTGTGGGTGCCGATGAACACCCGGGAGGAGCGCCTCCGAGGGTTCGGGAACGGCGCGTCGCGGATCCGGGTTCACCGCGAGCCGGTTTCCGGCGTGAAGAGCCGGGCCTTTCTGGAACGCTGCCGTTCGGTCCGCCGGATGGTGTACCGCAAGAAACGGATCGGAGAGTGGGTGATTCCCCCGCTTCCCGTTCCTCCGTCGCTGTTCTCCGTGGCGGCACCCCTTCTCCGCCGCTGGCTCTACCGGCCGTGGGCGGACTTCGGAACCGCCGGATTCACCCACCTCGAGCACTGGCCCGGAGACGACGAGCCGGTGCTCAAGGACGTTTCGGGCATGGAGGTGATCGCCTGCCTGCACCGGCAGCACCCGCTCTATTTCGCTGCCATGTCCCAGCACGACCACACCGTGGTCACGATCACCTGGGACCCGGCCCTCCTCCGCGAGGAGGACATCGACTTCATCGCTGACGCCTTTGTCGCGCCCCTGGCTGATCCGCCGTTCGCCCGGTCCGGATTGCCCTGGGTGCGGCCCCGATGAGCCGCGAGGCCCGGGGCCTCGCGAATGACCTCGGACGTGCAGCGATCGCGGTTGTCCTGCATTTGGCCGGCCATGCGGCCGTTCTGCGCCATCGGGCCCGGCTGGCCTTGCTCCCCCTTCGGGAAGGGCAGCTCCGGATGCGCCTCGGGATCACCTCCGTCACTCCGGTCACCCGGGAGTTGCCGGCCGCGGACTCGGGGACCGGCCCCGAGGTCCCCGTGGCTCTCACCTCCGGCACCTCGGGAGAGCCCAAACGTGTCCCTTACCCGCGGGAGCGGTTGCGGGCGACCCGTGGCGTATTCGTGGACGGGATGCTTCGCCTCATCGCGCGCCGGCGGATCCGGCGTCCCAGCCTTTACGTCTTCGGCGCGCTCGATCCGGACCGCTCGCTGAGCTGGTTGCTCGTCAGCGATCGCCGGGCGCCTCCGTGGTTCGTCCTGTTGCAGGCGCCCTACCGGGCGCAGTGGGATCCGGCGCTCCGGGATCTGAAAGAGCAGTACGGCGCGGCCGCGCTTCGTCTGCTAGTCCTCACTCTGTCGAATCCGGGAGTCCTCTACGCGACGAACCCCTCCACGCTGAGCGCGTTCTTCGAAGAGCTCGACGCGGACTGGGAGAGCGTTTCCGCGCTCGTTCGGCAGGCGGTCCGGGAACCGGAACGCCTGCACCCGTCCGCCAGGCGGCTCCTCCAGAAGCTCGCTTCGATCGGATCGCGGAAGCGGCTCCTCCGGGTGGCGGCAAGCCCCGAGTCACTGCCGATCACGGCCTGGGCGCCCGGCGTCACGACCTACGTCTGCTGGACCGGAGGCGCGGTGGCTCCGTTTCTCGAGCGGCTCGACCGGCGCCTCCCCGCACCGCGCTTCACGAGGGAGCCGATGTATTCCATGTCCACCGAGACGATCGAGACCGTTCCCGACTACCGGGAGTGGGAGACGGCCTTCCTGCCGGCCGCGCCCGGCGTCTGGTACGAGTTCCTCGAGCGTGCATCGGAGTCGCGCCTGCTGGGCGCGCGCGAGCTGCGGCCGGGGGAGACGTACGAAATGGTCGTGAGCCACGGGTTCGGCCTCCACCGCTACGCGACTGGAGATCTTTTTCGGGTCGCGCGCTTCGTCGGCGGGCATCCGGACCTTCGTTTTCTCGGGCGGCGGGGTCTCGGCTGGTCCTTTACCGGGGAGAAACTGACCGCCGAACAGGTTGGCCGTGCGTTCGAGATCCTGGACGGGGAGCATCCGGGCCTGCGCGACGATTTCTGGCTGGCGCTGTTCCCCTCGAATCCTGGAGAAGACGCGGTTCCCTGCTACCACCTGGCCGTCGTCGGTCGCTCGGCTTCGGAGGCGGGCGTTCCGGTGGGCTTGGGCGAGCGGCTCGACGACCTGCTTGGGGAGCAAAACCTCGAGTACCGCGCCAAGCGCGAGAGCGGCCGTCTCGGCGCGGTACGTTCCTCGACGCTCGCCTCGGCGGAGTTCCTCGGTCGCGCCTCGGGCGGCGGGCCGGCCCATCCGGACTCCCAGTTCAAATTCCAGCCCTTCTATCCCCGGCTCTGGGAAGAGGGTTAAGCGGAGTCGCGTATCGCCAAACACCGGGATGGCACCCGTCTCGGCACTGTCCTCATCCGAGGAGGTGACGCGCCCGCAAGGAAGCGCAGATCTGCGTCAGTTTCCCGGTGGGGTCCGCCAGGCCCCTATCGCTTGACCGCGAATCCCAGCACCTCGAACCGCGCTCCGAAGAGCAACGTGCCTGAGCCCAGGAATGCCCGCGCCGGATACTCCTGGGTGAAGAACGTGCGATAGACCTCGTTGAAGGCGTCATAGTCCCCGACATCCGAGGCGTAGACCTGAACCGACACCAGGTCGTCCATGGTCAGCCCGGCCGCCTCCAGCGTGTTTTGCACGTTGGTGAGGACGATGCGAGCCTCCTCCTGGGCGGACTCGGGTACCGTCTGGTCGGGGCCCAGCCCGATAGTTCCCGCAACGTAGAAGGTGTTGCCCACCATCACGCCGCCGCTGAAAGGCGGCACCTCGGGGTCTGCCGCCGAGCGGGGGTTGATGTAGCGCCGTTCGTGGGCATCCGGGGCAGTCGCCTCCGGTGGGGCCGTGTCGGCAGCGCAACCCGGGAGCAGGGCCAGGGCGAACAGAATCGGGATTCGGCGATAGTTCATGACAGGGGTCCTCTGGAGTCTTCTCCAACAGCCTGTGGTGGAACTGGCGTGAGCACCGAGACGCCGGCTGGGCCTCGCTGACAAGGCGCGCGAGGGAGGAATACCGGGTGTATTTCGACCGAAGCGCAACGATGAGCGAGCCGAAGGCGAGCGGTTCAGCGGGGATTCAGCGGGCGTCGAATGCCGCGTGAGTTTCACCACAGGTTGTTAAGCAGTCTCTGGAACTCCGCGTTACCGCGGATGTTGTCGAAGTCGGCCTGTGACGCCGCCAGCCCTCGCCAGCGCGCGTCGATTTCGATGGCTTGCTCGAGCGTCGCCACCGCGCCCGCGGCGTCGCCCGCGCGGGCGTACAGGCGGGCCAGCCCGTAAATGAGCTGATCCTCCCCGGGCACGATCGCGATCGCTTCCTTCTGCGCCGCAACGGCTTCGTCGAAGCGGCCCTCCGCGGCCAGCGTCCGGGCTTCGCTTGCGTGAATTCGCGAGACCGACATGTTGACCAGGCGGCGCAACTCCTTGAACGGCTCGGCATGGTCGTCCACGCGCACGTCCACCCAACGGTCGCTGGTCCGGGTGGTCCGGCCGGAGTTGCCGATCGGCTTCACCACCAGAACCCCGCCAGCCTGCTTGCCGCGCGCGTCGCCCCCTGCGGCCTGGCCGGCATCGAGGGCGTCCATCAGACGAAGTGCGAGCGGCCCGCTGGACGACTCGAACGCCCCCGCCATCGCCTGCACCACCGCTTCCCCAGCGAGGATGTTGCCCTGAGCCGAGAAGTTCTCGCCCTCGATGTGTCCCGCCCAGGCGCTGGTTGCCGATCCCGTGTAGCAGCCCTCGCGTGAGCGCCGAGGCCGGTGAGGCGCCCAGCTGACAAGGCGGGTGAGGGAGGAATACCGGGTGTATTTCGACCGAAGCGCAACGATGAGCGGCGAGCTGGCGGCGGTCACGCCCCGGATCGTCGAGCCGGTCAGGTGTTCGACCACCTCGTCCGGCGAGAGCCCCAGCTCCAGGAGTTCCAGCCCGCGCGGCCCGTAGGTCTGGTTGGCCGCTGCCTGGGTCGCGATCGCCCCGACCCCCGCCTTGGCGTAAGAAACGATGGCTCCGGCGCGAAACGCCCGTGACTGCACGGCCACTCCCAGCTCTTTGGTGGCCGGATCGCGCGCGACGATCGAGAAGGTGGCGACGATCTCCTCACCGGCTGCTCGGATGGGGCCTGGGATCTGGGCGTCAAGGCGCGGTCCGGGCCAAAGCAACGTGAGCCCGAGGGCCAGCACTGCGATCGATGTTCGGCGAGTCATAACGGTACTCCAGGTAGTTGGGCTTCCCTGCTAGTTCGGGAGAACCAGCTTCCTCCCCACCAGCTTGCTCGGATCGGCGTCCGGCTTGGGAATGAACTTGTCCATCCAGCCCCCGTCCCAGCTCGCGATGTAGAGATTGCCCTCCTCGTCCACATCGATCTGGTGCGGCCGCGACAGACCGCCCGGGAAGCCGCCTCGGGTGCCCCCGTAGGCGCCCAGGTAGTACTGGAGTTCGCCGTCCAGGTTGTATTTGAGGATGCGGTTCAGAATCGCCGAGACCACCCAGACGGCATCGTTCTCGTCGATGAAGACGCCGACCGGGTCGGAGACGTCGGGCCACTCGTCGAGGTACTCGCCGTCCTCGGTGAAGATCTGGATGCGGTTGTTGGTGCGGTCGCCCACGTAGACGCGGCGGTTCCGGTCCACCGCGAGCCCGTGCACCAGGTCGAAGTGGCCCGGACCGCTCCCGAGTTCGCCCCACTCCATCAGATACTCGCCCTCGGCGTTGTACTTGATGATGCGCGAGTGCCAGTAGCCATCGCCCACCAGAAAGTCACCGTTGGGCAGGAACGCCATCACCGCGGGGTCGCCGTACTCGTACGGGCCCGGGTGCGGGTTGGCGCGCGCCTCCGCCCGGGTTTTCGGGTGATCCGGATCGACGAGCCGCATCACCAGCTCGCTCCCGTCGTTCGAGAACTTGAGGATCTGCATGTTGACGTTCTTGCCGCCGCCACGCTCCACGATCCACACGTGGCGCTCGGGGTCGTAGGGGCTGAAGTAGAGCTGATGAGGCTTGTTGAAGATCGAGTCCCACTGGGACCAGTTCTCGGTGATGTTGCCGTCCCGGTCCACGGCGACAACGTAGTTGGTGCTTCCCTCGCGCTCGCGCCCCTCGGCGTCCCGGTCGCCCCAGATACCGACGATGACCCGGTCCGGGGTGTCGACCGCCACGCCCGAGACCTGTCCCCAGACCCAGGGCTCCACATGGTCCGGTGCGGGCTTCCACCAGCCGGGTACGGCGTCGTACTCGCCGGTCCGGTCGTCGCCGCCCTTGGCCACCGGCCCCAAAGGCGCCGACTCCATCCTGCCACCCGGACTCTCGGCCGCGCACGCGGACAGCAGGGCAAGTCCGAAGGCCACGAGAACGGTTAAACCCATGCGCTCGATCTTCATTGACGTCACCTCCCCGGAGGGGTTCAGCGGCAGCCGGCTTACCCGATGCCGGTCTGAATGAACCTTTCCGGTTCGCTCACCAGCGCGTCTACCGTCGTCTCGATCAGCGGATGATACGTTCGTCGCGGACCACGGCCCTGAACGACAGAGATGTCCAGAGTCTTCGGGCCGTAGCGACGCCGAACAGGCTGTCGAGGTCGCCCCTTCGCTGCGAGGGCCAGTGCGGATTCAGGGGGCGAGCAGGTCCCGGAGTTCGCGAAAGGAGGCGAAGTCGGTGCCCAGGATGAGGGCGCGGCAGCCGGCCGCACGGGCGGCGAGGCCGTCGGTGTCGGGCCGGTTGCCGATGTGGAGGAGGGTGGAGGGAGCAATTCCGAGATCCGCGAGCGCGGCCCGGAAGACGGAGGGATCGGGCTTGAGGGCCCCGTACCGCTCGGCGGCGTAGGTGTGGTCGAAGTGATGGCGGAGGCCGAGCGCCTCCAGCTTGGCCTCCGCGTCGAAGTCCGAAACGGCGATAAGGGTGCGGGGACGGAGGCGATCCAGCAGCTCGACGATGCCGGGCATCGGGCCGGAACGGCGGATGACCGGGATCAGGAGACGGGCTTCCGCCTCGAGCCGGGCGGGAATGTCGGAGGGAGGACGGCGGCGGCCGGTCAGGCGGCGGAGGTCCCGGAGGGAGCGCTGGCGGAGCGCTTCGAGAACGACGCGAGTCTGGAGGAAGCGATCAGAGTAGAGGGTGCCGTCCACGTCGAAGGAGACCGCGGCGACACCCGCGAGGTCTATTCCGTGCGTGAGAACTTCCGGACCATCTGCTGGCGGACCTCGCCCCCGTACACGCTCCCCTGGGCGTCCACCGCGATGCCTTCCGGTCCGCTGGTCACGGGCTCCGCGCCGGGCTCGAGGTCGGACACGTCGTCCGGCAGGTAGTAGTGGACCGTCCCGTCAACGGCGCTGCCGATCCGGATCCCCCGCCCGAAGCCCGGGTTCGCTTCCGAGGTGGACTCGGAATCCGCCACGTAGATCGTGTCGTCGGCGGTGATGAAGATGCCGCTCGGGCGGCCGAACTGCAGCCACTCCTCGATGAAGTTGCCTTGCTGGTCGAAGAGCTGGATCCGGTTGTTGGCCCGGTCGCCCACGAAGAGGCGGCCCATGGAATCCATCGCCAGCGCGTGCGGATCGCGGAACTGCCCCGGTCCGGTGCCGGTCTCCCCGAAGCTCATGACGAACTCGCCGTCCGCCGAGAACTTGACGATACGGTTGTTCCCGCTGGCATTGTGGCCGTCGGCCACGTAGATCTCGCCGCTCGGCATGACCAGCACGTCCGAAGGCATGTTGAACTGCCCGTCAGCGGTTCCCGCCGTCCCGGGCTCGCCGAGCCGCATCAGCACCTCGCCTTCGGGGCTGAACTTGATCACGAAGTGGCCGAGACCCTCGGGTACCCGCTCGTCGGGTACGAATCCCTTCGCGTCGGTGACCCAGACGTTCCCCTCGTGGTCCACGAACATCCCGTGCGGCCAGGCGATGAGCCCGGCGCCGAAGCTCTTCAGCGCTTCGCCTGCGGGGCTGAAGAGGACGATCGTGTCCACGTCCGGCTGGTCGCCGCAGAAGTTCGCGCCGCACCGCTCCGCCGCCCAGACGTTGCCGTCCGCCGCCGGATAGATCGCGCTGATGGCGCCCCAGCCGCGGTCGCCGGGCAGGCCGCCCCACCTGGCCTCGGCGGTGAACGGGTTCGGGAAGTCGTCGTTCGCCGAAACCGCTTCCTGTGCCTGGGCCGGCTCCTCCATTTCGCTTCCGCCGCACGCTGCCGATCCGAGCAGGATTGCGGCGCAGGCGATGCCGGTTCCGGCAAGTCCAAGGTAGTCCGGGTAGTGACGCATGCGTTCCTCCGTCCCCCGGTTTGGGGCGAGCCGGGATTCTAGGTTTGGGCAGCTCGCCTATCGCAGCGAGACCGACATCAGGAAGACGTACTCGGAGGGCGGGATGCGACTCGCCCTGCCTGGAGGTTGCACCTCGTGGGCCCGGATCTCGAAGCCCCGGTAGGTGATGACGGCGTCCCCGCTGGGTGGAATTTGCATCCCTGCCGAGCCCTGGGCTGCCGCGGTCTCGAGTTCCAGGACCACTTCGAGGAATCCTGGCTCGTCGCAGGTGGACTCCGGGGGACACCGGCTGTCGATACCCACCGACTGGATGCTCAGGTAGAGGAAGTCGCCCGCGCCCTGTATGTAACCGAGGTCGCCGGCTCGGAGCGGAAAACCTGCCTGGAGCGGAGCCTGGAAATCAGGGGTGGGAAACCCCGGGGTCGTCCCCGGGCTGCATCCCGCGACCTGGAGTCCTGCGAACAGCAGCACGCCGAGCGCGCCGGAACTCCGGACAGGGAGGCGTCTCATCGGGTGGATTCTAGGAGGCCGCGCGCAAACCCCGTACCGGGGCATCGACCTCCATCCGGCTCCGCTGCGGACGCTTAGCAGCCTGTGGCGAAACCCACGCGGCGTTCGGCCGGCGATGCATCCCGGCTGAAACACTCCGCTTCGCTCCGTTCTGCGTTGCGTTTCGGTCGAAATACACCAGGTATTCCTCCCTCACGCGCCTTGTCAGCCGGGCGCCTCCGCGGCCTCGGCGCTCACGTGGGTTCCACCACAGGCTGCTAGCCGAGCCGGGTGAGTTCGTCGGCCTCGAACACCGGCAAATCGCGCCGCACGGATCCCCGGGCGAGGCGGATCCCCGCGGAGCGCCGGACGAAGCGTCCGATGACGAAGGCGCCGATCCGGGCTGCCTCGAGGCGCTCCAGCAACTCTCCGGTTCCCGGCTCGGCGCAGGCGATGAGCAGGGCGCCCGAGCCGATGGCGCCCAGGATGTCGAGTCCGAAGTGGGTCATCAGTCGCTTGGATTCGAGAAAGCGCGGAATCTCCGCTTCCGCCATGACGATTCCGAGTTCCGCCGCCTCCGCCATCTCGCGCACCGCGGTCGCGATACCCCCTTCGGTGACGTCGTGCATCGCGTGCACTTCGAGCATTCCGGCGGCGATCCGCGCCTCCTCCACGACGTTGATCCCGGGATCCGTGAGAAAACCGGCGGCCCGACGCTGGAAGTCCGGGCCGAAGGCCCGCCGCACTTCCTCCTTCCGTTCGGTGGCGAGGATGGCGGTGGCCTCGATTGCGATGCCCTTCGTGACCACCAGCATGTCGCCTTCCTGAGCGCCCCCGGTCGGTTTGACCCGCTCGGGGGTGGCCACCCCCACCATCGTTCCCGCGATCACTTCGCGCTTGACCGCGGACGTGATCTCGGTGTGGCCGCCAGCGGGCACCGCCCCTACTTCGTCGCATCCCCGGCGAATCCCCTCGGCGATCGCGGCGATCCGGCCTGCGGTGGTTCCGGGAGGGGCGAGCACGTGGGAAAGGAACCAACGGGATTCGCCGCCGGTGGCGGCCACGTCGTTGGCGTTCACGATCACCGCGTGCCAGCCGGGGTCGGGGCTCGGGAACGTGATCGGATCGGCCGCCAGCACCAGACGCGGCTCGTTTCCCGCCGGCGCGACGGCGGCGTCCTCCCCGGCTGCGGGTCCAAGCTCGAGCCCGGCGCCGTCTCCGAGACGGGCGAGCATCTCCCGGAGCACGCGGGGCGGGATTTTCCCTTCGGGAAGCCTTTCCTCTGACACCCCGTTAGGGTAGTTTCCCCGCGCGCCCTTCGCCCTCGGGAAAGGGATGCGGTTTAAACAGCCTGTGATGAAACCCAGACGGCGTTCGCCCGGCGATCCATCCCGGCTGAACCACTGCGCTTCGCTCCGTTCTGCGTTGCGTTTCGGTCGAAATACACCAGGTATTCCTCCCTCACGCGCCTTGTCAGCCGGGCGCCTCTCCGGCCTCGGCGCTCACCCGGGTTTCATCACAGGCTGTTAACAGGCTGTGGCGAAACTCTGGTCCGATCCAACCGCGGCGCGCAGCGCCGCGGGGGAGGGGTGTGGGGAGGGGTTTCCCGTCCCCACGAAAGACGATGGTGCGGATCGCGGAGCGATTCGCGCCATCACCCCGTGGGGAAAGCGCCCCGCACGCGCACAAATCGCCGGAATTGCCGCACGTACCGTTCCGGAAATCGTGCGGGGTGCTTTTTCCACGGGCTGTTAAGTATGCGTCTCGTCGTCTTGGGTGCGGGCCGGATGGGCGAGCACCTCATCCGGCAGTTGAGCCGGCTTCCCGAGCACCACGACATCACGCTGGTCGAGCGGGATCCCGATACCCGCATTCACCTGCAACGGAAGTACGACATCGGGATCGCGGAGGGTGACGCCCGCGTTCCGGCGATCCTCACCCAGCACTGCGCGGGCGCCGACGCGCTGTTTGCGCTCACCAACGACGACGCCACGAACATGCTCGCGGCGCTGACCGCAACCGATCCGGCAATCGGTGTCCACCGCGCCGTGGTCCGCCTGAGCGATCAAAGACACCGGCAGAATCCACTGCTGGCCGAGGAGAGCCGGCGAGAAGCAATCGAGACGATCTTTCCGGAGGAGCTGGTTGCCGAGGAGATCCTCGGCATCCTGCGCTATCCGGGGGCGCGCTCGGTCCGTTCCTTCGGGGACGGGGTGCTCGTGCTGCTGCGCGCGGCGCCGCAGCCGCCGGCGGCGTTCGACCGGCCGCTTGAGGAGATCGACACCGCGCCTCGCGGCTGGGTCCTGACCGGGATCCTCCGCAAGGGCGGCGGGCCGCTCGAGATCCCGCGCGGCCGCACCCGGGTTCAGGAGGGCGACGAGATCTTCGCCGTCGGGCCCGCCAGCGAAGCGCGGAACTTTCTGAAGTCCATCGGAGTGAAGCAGCGGCCGGCCCGGCGGGTGGTGATTGCGGGCCTCGGACAGGTCGGCCAGCGGCTGGGGGAGCTCCTGCTGGATGAGGATGTGGATCTCACCGCCATCCGCCGGCATCCGACTTCGGGGTTTCCCCTCGCGGCCCCCACGATCGTCGGGGATGCGACCGATGAAGACATCCTGCAGGAAGCGGGAGTCGGTGGCGCGGATTTCTTCGTGGCCGCGACCGACGCCGACGAAGTGAACCTGATGGCGGCGCACCTCGCGAAGAAGGCGGGCGCGCGGCGGACTGTCGCTCTCTACAATCGGGACGACCTCCACGGAGCCATGCGGGATCTCGGCGTGGACCATCCGATTTCCCCGGGAGGGGTCTCCGCGGGAGCGCTCCTGAAGCTCCTGCACACCCGGGCGATGGTCCGTCTCGATTTCGTGGAGGGCGGCGGGGAGCTCGTGGAGATCGAGGTCGCCGAGGGGAGCCCCGCCACCCGGGCGCCGCTCCGGAAGCTGGGGGTCCCCCACAACTGCATCGTTGGCGAGGTGGTTCGCGCCCGGTCGGCGCCCTTCGTGCCGAACGGCGACACCGAGTTCGTTTCCGGAGATCGCGTGGCACTCTTCATGAGCCGCAACGCCGCCGGCAGATCCGGCGAGCCGGAATCCCTGCTTTTTGAACTCGAAGAGCTGTTCGGCCGCCGGCACTGAAGACGGATCACCCGGAACGCCCGTGACCCGCGGCGAAACCCTCGCGCTTCTGGGCCGGCTGGCGGGGACGCTGGGAGTGGCGCTGCTGGTTCCGCTGGCCGTCGCGCTCGCCCTCGGCGAGCCGGCCTGGCTGGCCTTCGCCGCTCCCGCGGCGCTTGGGCTCGCGACCTCTGGCGTCAGCCGCCGTTTCGCGCCCGTCATCGGAACTCCCAGTTCCTCCGCGGGAGGCACGCGCGCCTATCTCTTCGTGGTGCTCGCCTGGTGTCTGGCCGCGGTGTTCGGGGCCCTGCCGTATATCGCGCTGTTTGGCCCGGGTTTCGCGGTGGACGGCCTGTTTGAATCGGCCTCCGGCTTTTCCACGACCGGAGCCAGCATCTTCACGGACGTGGAATCGCTTCCCCGCTCGCTGCTGCTCTGGCGGGCCCTCACCCAGTGGCTCGGCGGGCTCGGGATCGTCATCCTGTTCGTCTGGCTGCTCGGGCGGCGACAGTGGGGGGTGGACGTGCTGTCGGCGGAGGCGCCGGGACCTAGCCCGGAAAAGACCGAGCCCAAGATCAGCGAGACCGCCAGAGATACCGTGGTCGTGGGAACGGTGCTGACCGCGGCGCTCGTGGGTTTGCTCCTGCTCCTCGACGTGCCGCTCCTCGACGCGGCTTGCCACGCGATGGCCACTCTCGCGACCGGCGGGTTTTCCACGCGGAATGCGGGGCTCGCCGATTTCGCCCCGGCGGTGCAGTGGGTCATCACAGCCTTCATGCTGCTCGCCGGCGTCCGCTTCGCCATCCACATCTACGGGGTGAAACGGCTCTGGGCGCGGCTCCGCCGGCTCTGGCAGACCCTGACCTACCGGCGCCGGCGTCACGTCCCGCTTTCGCCGCCCGCCAGCTACTTCGGGGATCCGGAGCTGCGCCTCTACATTGGCGTGGTGGTGGTCGCCACCGGACTCCTGTTCCTCAGCCTCCACCAGGCGGGGCAGGGGTCCATGGACGGCCTCCGCCACGCGGCGTTCCAGGCGATCTCGATCATCACCACGACCGGTTTCGCAACGGCGGACTTCGACGGCTGGTCGGATTTTTCGCGAATGCTGCTGCTGCTCTGCATGTTCGTGGGGGGCTGTGTCGGCTCCACGGCCGGATCCATCAAGGTGCTCCGCTGGGTGATTCTGCTCCGGAAGGTGCCGCTGACGCTCCGGGTGGCGACCCAGCCACATACCGAGCTGCGCGTCCATCTCGGCGGCCGGCCGGTCTCCCTGTCGCTGAGTTCGACCATCGGCGAGTTCGTGCTGCTGTTCGCCGGGGTCACCGTGGCGGTCGGCCTGGCGATCGTCGCCATGGGAGTCGAACCGCTCACCGCCTTCAGCGCCGCCGCCGCCAGCGCGACGAATGTGGGTCCCGGCCTGGGTGGGGTGGGCCCCGCGGCCAATTACGCCTTCCTCCCCGCTTCCGCGAAACTGCTGCTTTCCGCGCTGATGATCGCCGGCCGTCTCGAAATCGTTACGGTGGCGGTCCTGTTGCTGGACCCGATCCGCTCCGCCCGTCGCCGCGTCCGCCGCGCGTTCTTGTGAGCGCCACCCGCCCACCGTTCTCCCCGGCCATCCCGGACGGCCGGATCACACCAACCTGGTCGCCGGCGCGCGGCTGGCGGTGGCGACCTGAGGATTCCTCCATAGAATCGCCTCACGGCTGGCCGCCGTAACGAATGATGCCGGCTCCCTGGGAACGCCCGTGACCCGCGCCGAAACCATCGCGTTGCTCGGCCGGCTGGCGGAGACGCTCGGAGTGGCGCTGCTCATTCCCCTGGCTGTCGCACTCGCCCTCGGCGAACCGGCCTGGCTGGCCTTCGCCGCTCCCGCAGCGCTGGGCCTCGCGATCGGGGCTCTCAGCCGCCGTTTCGCGCCCCTGATCGGAAGATCCGGCCCCTCCACGGGCGGCGGTCGGGCCTATCTCTTCGTGGTACTCGCGTGGTGCCTTGCCACCGTGTTCGGGGCCCTGCCGTACATCGCGGAATTCGGCCCGGGTTTCGTGGTGAACGGTCTGTTCGAATCGGCGTCCGGCTTTTCCACGACCGGAGCGACCATCTTCCCCGAGGTGGAGTGGCTCCCCCGCTCCCTGCTGCTCTGGAGAGCCCTCACCCAGTGGCTCGGCGGGCTCGGGATCGTCATCATTTTCGTCTGGCTGCTGGGCCGTCGCCAGTGGGCGGTGGATGTGCTGACCGCCGAGGCGCCCGGCCCCACCCCGGAAAAGACCGAGCCCAAGATCAACGAGACGGCCCGCGACACGGTGATCGTGGGAACGGTGCTCACCGCGATCCTCGTCGGGCTGCTCCTGCTCCTCGAGGTGCCTGCCTTCGACGCGATCTGCCATGCGCTCACCACGCTGGCGACCGGCGGTTTCTCCACCCGGAACGAAAGCGTCGGTGCGTTCGAACCGATCGTCCAGTGGGTCATCATCGCTTTCATGCTGATCGGCGGCATGCGCTTCGCCATCCACGTCCACGAAGTGAAGCGCCTGGTCGCCGGCATGACCCGGCTTTGGGGGCGCCTCCGGGGCCGCCGCCGGCGGCAGGTGACCGCAGCCCCGGCCGCCAGCTACTTCTCGGATCCGGAACTGCGTCTCTACATCGGAGTGGTGGCGGTCAGCACCGGGCTCCTGTTCCTCAGTCTTTACCTGATCGGGCAGGGTTCCATGGACGGCCTGCGCCAGGCGGCGTTTACGGCGATCGCGGTGATCACCACGACCGGCTACTCCGTCGTGGACTACAACCAGTGGTCGGACTTTTCGAGAATGCTGGTGCTCGTCCTCATGTTCGCGGGCGGCTGCGCCGGCTCCACCGCCGGTTCGATCAAGATCCTGCGCTGGGTGATCCTGTTCCGGAAGGTTCCGCTCGCGCTGCGGGTATCCATCCAGCCCCACACGGAAATGCGGGTCCACATCGGCCGGCGTCCGGTTTCGGCCTCGCTCAGCGCGACGATCGGCGAGGTCGTGCTGCTGTTCATCGGCCTCGCCGTCGCCGGCGCGCTGGCCATCGCGGCGATGGGGGTGGATCTGCTGACCGCCTTCAGCGCCGCTGCCGCCGCCGTGACGAACGTCGGTCCCGGACTCGGAGGCGTGGGCCCGGCGGCCAGTTACGCGCACCTCCCCGAGCCGGCCAAGCTACTGCTTGCCGCCCTGATGATCGCCGGCCGTCTCGAAATCGTCACGGTGGCGGTCCTATTGCTGGACCCGATCCGCTCCGCCCGTCGCCGCGTCCGCCGCGCGCTCTTCTAAGGGATCCGCAGCGGGCCGGATCCCGCTGCGACGCCGGAAAGCCCCGGCGTTCCGCTCCCGCCGTAACCCTCCTACAATCGCCCGATGGCCGAGCAACCGAAACAGGAAATTCCGGAACAGGAAATAGAAGTCCTGCTCGATGAGCAGCGCGCCTACCCTCCCCCGGAGGGTTTTCGGAACCAGGCGTGGGTTCGGGACGAATCCATCTACTGGGAGGCGGAGGCCGACCCGGAGGCGTTTTGGGCCGCCCAGGCGGAGCAGCTCGACTGGAGCCGCCGTTGGGACCAGGTCCTCGACTGGAAGCCGCCCTTCGCCCGCTGGTTCGTCGGCGGGAAGCTGAACGCGAGCGTCAACTGCCTCGACCGGCATCTTGCCAGCGGCCGCGGCGATCGGCCGGCGATCCTTTGGGAAGGCGAGCCGGGGGACCGCAAGACGCTTACCTACGCCGACCTCCACCGGGAGGTCTGCCGCTTCACCAACGTGCTGCGGGGTCTCGGAGTGAGGAAAGGCGACCGGGTGGCGATCTACCTGCCGATGATCCCGGAACTTCCGGTCGCGATGCTCGCCTGCGCCCGGATCGGGGCGCCCCACAGCGTGGTCTTCGCCGGCTTCTCCGCGCAGTCGCTCCGGGACCGGATCAACGACGCCGAGGCCAAGGTGCTGATAACCGCCGACGGCGGCTACCGGCGCGGCGGGATCGTGCCGCTGAAGGACATTGCCGACGAAGCTCTCGAGGACACGCCGTCCATCACCGGAGTGGTGATGGTGCGCCGGACCGGCCAGGAGGTCGGCATGCGGGCCGGCCGGGACCATGACTGGGCGGACGTCATGGAGGGGGTCCCGGAAACGGCCGAGCCCGAGGAGATGGACGCCGAGGACATCCTCTACATCCTGTATACCTCGGGCACCACCGGGAAGCCCAAGGGGATCGTGCACACCACCGGCGGCTACCTCACCTCGGTCACCGCCACCGCGCGCGCCGTCTTCGACCTGAAGGACTCCGACATCTGGTGGGCGGCGGCGGACATCGGCTGGGTGACCGGCCACTCCTACATCGTTTACGGTCCGCTGGCGCTCGGGGTCACCCAGGTCATGTACGAGGGCGCGCCCGACTGTCCGAACCGCGCCCGCATCTGGTCGATCGTGGAGCGCTACGGGGTGACCTGCCTCTACACCGCGCCGACGGCCATCCGCGCCTTCATGAAGTGGGGAGCCGAACATCCCGCTTCCCACGACCTGAGCTCGCTGCGCCTGCTGGGAACGGTGGGAGAGCCCATCAACCCCGAGGCCTGGGTCTGGTACCACCGGGAGATCGGGGGCGGACGTTGCCCGGTGGTGGACACCTGGTGGCAGACCGAGACGGGAGCCATCATGGCCACCCCCCTCCCCGGGGTGACCACCCTGAAGCCGGGGTCTGCGACCCACGCCTTTCCGGGGATCTCCCTCGACATCCTGGACCGCCGGGGAGAGCGGGTCGAGGTCGGCGGCGGGCTGCTCGCCATCACCCGCCCCTGGCCCGCCATGCTGCGCGGCATCTGGGGCGACGAGGAGCGTTTCCGGGAGACCTACTGGAGCCAGTGGAAGGACATCTACTTCCCGGCGGACGGCGCCCGGCGCGACGAGGACGGCTACTTCTGGCTCATGGGCCGGGTGGACGACGTGCTGAACGTCTCCGGCCACCGGCTGGGAGCGGCGGAAATCGAGAGCGCCCTGGTGGAACACGAGGCCGTCGCGGAAGCGGCGGTCGTGGGTCGTCCGCACGAGATCAAGGGAGAGGGGATCGCCGCGTTCGTCGTCCTCCGAGAGAGCGCCACGCCGCACGACGGCCTCGTCGCCGAACTGAAGGCGCACGTCGCCCGGGTGATCGGGCCGATCGCCCGCCCCGACGACATCGTGTTGGCGGCGGACGTGCCCAAGACGCGGTCCGGAAAGATCATGCGGCGCCTGCTCCGGGACATCGCGGCGGGCAAGGCGATCGGCGATACCACCACGCTGGCCGATCCGGCGGTGGTGCAAAAGCTCAGAGAGGAGTACGGCGATGAGGACTGAAACACCGAAGGTTCAGGTTTCGGCGGACGCCTCCGCCCGGGGCGGTTCGCTGGTCGCGTATCTCCTCGATGAGCGCTGCGACTTCGCCGCTCCGAAGGCGGGGTGGGAGAACGACTTCCTGACGAACGCCGCGAGGATCTTCGGGAACCCGAAGGTCAAGGGAGCGGTGGCGGGCCATGGCGGGCCGCGGAGCGCCTCGACCCTGGCGCTCCACACCCGGGCCACCAGCAACTATCCGGTGTCCGACGGAGTCCGCATGCTGGCGGCGCGCGCCCTCCGGCATGCCCGCGACTTCCATCACGGGGAAGTGATCTTCTCGCTCCAGGGCCGCGATGGTCCCCGGTTCGCGGGAGCCGTGGCGGAAGGCGCCACGCTCGGCGCCTACCGCTTCGCGCGGTACTTCAAGGATCCCGGCGACCCGGCATCTCCCAGGGTGCGGATCGTGGTCGCCGAGGAAGCCCTCGAAGCGGCCCGGGACGGGGTCGCACGCTCCGTGCGGCTCGCTTCCGAAGTGAACCGCGCCCGGGATCTCATCAACGAGCCGGCGGAAGCCGTCACTCCCGAAACCCTGGCCCGCGAGGCCCATCGGATCGCGGCCGAAACCGGGCTCGAGGTCCAGGTCTGGAACGAGAAGGCGCTCCGGGAGGAGGGGTATCCCGGGCTGATCTCCGTCGGGCAGGGGAGCCACCGGCCTCCGTGCCTCATCGTGCTCCGGCACCGCCCGCGGGCCGCCCCGAAGAATGGGGACCACCTCGCTCTCGTGGGCAAGGGCATCACCTTCGACACCGGCGGCATATCGCTCAAGCCGCCCTCCGGGATGTGGACCATGAAGGGCGACATGTCCGGCGCCGCCGCGGTGCTCGCCGCCATGTCGGCGGTGGCCCGGGAGGGTGTCCCGGCGACGGTCACCGGAATCGTGGCGGCCGCCGAGAACTATCCGGGCCCGTCGGCTACCCGGCCGGGAGACATCTTCCGCGCCCGGAACGGCAAGTCCGTGATGGTGGACAACACCGATGCCGAGGGCCGGCTCGTGCTCACCGACGCCCTGGCCCGCGCCGGAGACGAGGGCGCGACGCACATCGTGGACGTCGCGACGCTGACGGGGGCCGCCGTGCGGGCGCTCGGCACCGGGGTCGCCGGGGTCATGGGAAACGCCCCCGCCTGGGTCCGGAGCGTCATCGAGGCGGGCGCGCCGCACGGCGAGGTGTTTTGGGAGCTGCCCCTGGTGAAGGAGTACGCCGAGGAACTCCGCTGCGATTCCGCGGACCTCAAGAACATCGGCGGCATCAACGCGGGCACGATCACCGCCGCGCTCTTCCTGCAGGAGTTCGTTCCGGAAGGCGCCAAATGGGCCCACCTCGACATCGCCGGGCCCTTTATCGTGGAAAAGCCGTGGAAGTACTACCCGAAGGGCGCCACCGGCTTCGGGGTGCGGACGCTTTTCGAAACCGCGTTGCGATTCCCCGGCGAGTCCGAGGTGCAAGAAGCCGTGGGCGCGGCCGACTGAGGGCAGGGGCCCGCAGGTCAATCCTCCGGCGGACGGGGGTTTCTGCCCTCAGCCCTCGCTGTCGTCCGTCGTGATTCCCACCGGGGGCGCCGGGCGCCGCCGCAGGTCGGCGATCAGCAGCCGCACCACCGTGCCGTAGCTGCGGGCGCCGTCCGGGATCCGCATGGTGCGGAGGTAGGAGTCGTTCACCCGCTGCGCGGCGCCGCGGACCATCCCCCGGTGCTGGGCCCAGAAAGCGTTGAGAGCGTCCAGATCGCGCCGCGGCCCGGGTCCGAAGGCGGCCCAGGCGCGGTCCCGATCTTCCGGGTCGACATGCCTGACAGCCGCGAGCAGGTGCCTGGCGGCGAAGAAGGAAGCGGCGTAGGAGAGATAAGGCAGCCGTCGCTGCCGGGATAGCGCCAGATACGCGGCGAAACTCGCCTCGCCTTCATGGGTGATGGCCCGCTGGTGCGCCTTCTCGTGCGCGGCGGTGAACGCAACCGCGACATCCGGGGGGCCGGTGTTCACGGTGGGTTCGCCGGTGAAGGGAACGAAGATGCCGCTGATGCCGAGGCGGGACATGAGTCCGGAAAAGACGGCTGGTTTGACCGGGCCCGGTCGCCGCGGGCCGGGGTCACCGGGGAGTTGCAGGGCGTCGTACGCCTCGTCGATGGCGGTGCTGAGGGTGGCGAAGTCGAGGGGGTTCTTCGACACCGCGTGGAGCGGGAGGCCGGCGAGCCGGTGGCGGCGGGTGGTGTCGGCCGCAACCCGGGTGGCCAATCGGACGAGTTCCGGCTCCTCGATCTTGCCGATCGGGAGACCCAGCCGGTGTTCGAGTCGGGGCCGCGCGTAGTTCAGTCCCCAGACCACCACGAAAGTTGCGTACAGGGCGCCGGCTCCGGCGAGCGCGACGACGGCGGTGTGCGCCAGCCGGCGCAGAGTCGTGGTTTGCCTTGGCGGCGATTCCCCGGTCGCGGCCTCTTGCCGGAAGCGGCCGGTCAGCCGCCAGGTGAGGCGGCCGATCACGAACAGAGCTGCTGCTGCAGTCAGCAGTTCGGCCAGCGAGAAGGGAACGAGGCCGCTGAGGAAGGAGAACCCGCGGACGACCAGCGGATAGATGCCGGTGGTGTAGAGCGATTCCACCCGTTCCGGCATGGTGAGCGCGCCCTGGAACAGAGCCACCCCGAGGGCGCCGGCCACCAGGCCGGCGAGTACGAGGATCCGCTGCCGGTGCGGACTCCGACGCCGCATAGGCAAACTCTAACCGGGTCCGACGGACGCTCATCGCCGTATTAGCAGCCTGTGGTGAAACCCAGGCGGCGTTCGAGCGGCGATGCATCCCGGCTGAACCGCCCCCCCACCGGGAGAACTGGCGCTTTGCGGCGCTCGGCGTTGCGTTTCGGTCGAAATACACCCGGGCCAGTTCTCCCGGTGGGGGCTCCTCCCTCACGCGCCTTGTCAGCCGGGCGCCTCCCCGCTCTCGGCGCTCACCCGGGTTCCACCACCGGCTGCTAGGAGCGGGGCCGGATCCGGGCCTCCGCGGGAGCCGGATCAGCCTGACTCGGGAGCGCTCGCCCGGAGACCTGCCACCGTTTGCTGCAGGTGACGGGTCGCCAGGGCGTCGAACCCGACTCCGGGCGCCGTCAGCATCCGGCGGCTCAGCCGCTCCGCCATCAGGCCGCTCTTCGTGTGGGGGCATTCGGGGGCGATCGTGTGGGTGAGCTCGTGGGCGAGGACCCGGCCGAGGGCGACTCCGAGCCGGCGGGGCTGCGCCCCGCGGCGTTTCGTTCGCTTCCCCTTCTCCGTCCACCCGGTGCGCCGGGCAAGGGGGAGCCCGAGCGCCCGCTCGGCGGCTCCCAGCGACAGGAAGATCGACCGGCGTTCGCTCTGGACCCCGATCGCGACTCCGATGGCCTCGGGGGCAACCTCCCAGCGGTCCGGAAGCTCGGGGTAGAGGGTTGCGGGAATCACCCCCGGGCCTCCGCGGCCGACGAAGCGGAGTCCGATTTCACTCGTCTCGAAAGCGAGGACCACCTCCTGCTGGAGCCGGTCGCGCGTCTCGGCGGCAAGCAGGTGGTAGGGGTCATAGAAGCGCACCCGGAGCGGCTCCGTCCGGGTGACCGCCGGCAACCCGGTCTGCGGAAGGAGGAGCCCGGGAGAAACGGCCGCGGAGTTCGAGGCGGTTATGAGAGCGCCGGAGAGGAGAAGGGATCGGAGTCGAACGCGCATGTCCCCGGCAACGAGGTGCCGGCGCGCTGGTTCGGAATTGCCCTCGAATTCAAGGAATTGCGGGGATCTTCTGAATTCGCGTTCAAGAGGTTGCGGCTCTCGCGATACTGCCGCCTTCTGACACCATGAGGACGTTAGCCGCCTGTGGACAAAGTCACGCGGCATTCCCGAGCCAAGAGGGATGGGGGCCGGGTTGTCCCGCCCCCCGTCCCTTCCGCTCCGGGGTCTCCGCGGTGCTGACGCCCCGCTCCGGAAGCGACCGGCGATGCATCCCGGCTGAACCGCCCCCCCACCGGGAGAACTGGCGCTTCGCTTTGCTCATCGTCACGCTTCGGTCGGAATACACTCGGGCCAGTTCTCCCGGTGGGGGCTCCTCCCTCGCGCGCCTTGTCAGCCGGGCGCCTCACCGCCAGTTCTCCCGGTGGGGGCCTCGGTGCTCACGCCACTTTATCCACAGGCAGCTAGGCCAATGAGCGGAGCGGGCGGGACGACACCTCTCGACGTCGCGGTGGTCGGCGGAGGGATCGTCGGGCTGGCGGTGGCCCGCCGCCTTCAGGAAACGGCGCCCTCGCGGTCGGTGCTGGTTCTCGAGAAGGAGCCGGACATCGCCCGGCACCAGACCGGAAGGAACAGCGGGGTCATCCATTCCGGGATCTACTACGCGCCCGGTTCGCTCCGGGCCCGAAACTGCCGCCGCGGGGTGGAACTGCTGCTCCGTTTCTGCCGGGAGCACGGAATTCCCTTCGCCCTTTCGGGCAAGGTGATCGTCGCCGCGAGCGAGGCCGAACGGGGCCGGCTCGACGACTTGCTCCGGCGCGGCGAAGCGAACGGCGTTCCCGGCCTCCGCCTGCTCGACCGGGCGGGGCTGCGCGAGATCGAACCCCACGCCGAAGGGGTCGCGGCGCTCCATTCCCCGACCTCCGGGGTGGTCCGTTTCGCGGAGGTGGCGGCGACGCTCCGCCGTCTCTTCGAGACCGCGGGAGGCCGGGTGGAGACTGGCGCGCGGGTCCTTGGGTTTGCCCGTTCTGACGGCGGGATCCGGATTCTCACCACGAAGGGGGATTTCGCCTGCCGGCGGCTCGTCACCTGTGCGGGTCTCCACGCCGACCGGGTGGCGCGATTGGCCGGGGATGAACCGGGACTGCAGGTGATGCCGTTTCGTGGCGAGTACTACCGGGTCCGGCCGGAACGCGCCGGGTTGGTGCGGGGGCTGATCTACCCGACGCCCGATCCGCGGTTCCCGTTCCTCGGGGTGCACCTCCACCGGAACCTCGACGGGCAGGTGGACGCGGGCCCGAACGCGGTGCTCGCCCTCGCCCGCGAGGGCTACCGCCGCCGCGATCTGGATCTCCGGGATTTCCGGGAGATGGTGGGCTACTCCGGATTCCGCCGCCTCGCACTCAGGGAATGGCAGGTCGGGGTGGACGAGATCCACCGGTCGCTCTCGAAGCGCGCCTTCACGCGGCGGCTTCAGCGC
Organism: Candidatus Marinacidobacterium sp.; assembly: GCA_965250045.1. Lineage (GTDB taxonomy): Bacteria > Acidobacteriota > Vicinamibacteria > Marinacidobacterales > Marinacidobacteraceae > Marinacidobacterium. The sequence goes on along the minus strand of OZ252286.1, from coordinate 8,324 downwards.
CTCGTTCCGGAACTCCGCGCGTCGGACCTCACCCCGTCTCCGTCCGGCGTCCGGGCGATCGCGGTGCTGCCGGACGGCCGGATCGCGGACGATTTCCGGATCGTCCGCCGCGAGCGCCGTATCCACGTCCTGAACGCCCCTTCGCCCGCAGCGACGGCATCGCTCGCCATCGCCGAGCAGGTGGCGGCCCTGGCAGAAGAGTGATTCCTGGCTAGGGCGCCACGGTCTTCAGGATGAATCGCGCCATGGTCTCCCGGAGGTGGAGCACCAGGTTGTCGTCCCGCACCCCGTGGCGGGATTTTGGATAGACCATCAGCTCGAAGGGTTTCCCGGCCTTTTGCAGGTCGTGGACGAACTGCACGGTGTTTTGGAGGTGCACGTTGTCGTCCATCGTCCCGTGGATCAGCAGCAGGTCGCCGGTGAGGTTCCCGGCCGCCTCGCGAACGGAACTCTTCTGGTATCCGGACGGGTTTTCGTCCGGCGTGCTCATGTATCGCTCGGTGTACACCGAGTCGTAGTCGCGCCAGTCCACGACGCTGCCGCCCGCGATGCCGGCGCGGAAACGGTCCGACTTCGTGAGCGCGGTGAGCGTCAGGTAGCCGCCGAAGCTCCAGCCGTCCACTCCGATCCGGGAGGCGTCCACGAAATCCCGGGCGCCCAGCCAGTCCACCGCCTCGACCAGGTCGCTGAGTTCCTGCTCGCCGAAGTTCCCGTACACCGGCCAGGTGGATTCCACCCCCTTGCCGGAGGCGATCCGGTTGTCCACCACGAGGACCACGATCCCTTGCTGGGCGAGGTACTGGAACCACATGCCGCGCGTCCCGGGCCAGGCGTTCCGGACCTGGGGCGCGTGGGGTCCGCCGTACACGTGGACCCAGGCCGGATAGACGCGCGAAGCATCGAAGCCGTGCGGCCGCACCATCATCGCTTCGAGTTCCGTGCCGTCCGCGGTGGGGACCTTCAGCAACTCGGGCGGAGAGATCTCGAAGCCGGCGAGCGCTGGAACCTCGCCGCCTCCGAGATCGCGGAGGGCGGCGCCGTCGGTGGCGCGGCGCAGGTTCATCTGCGGCGGGTTGTCCAGATCGTGGGACACGGCCACGTAGTGCCCGACGTTCGGCCCCTCCGGGAAGTTGGCCTGATGCGTGCCCGGCGCCTCGCTCAGCAGGGTCACGCCGGACCCGTCGAGGGCCACTCTCAGAGTGTCGGCGCCCAGCGACGAGCGGTAGGTGCCCGAGACATACGCGGCCCCGGCTTCTTCGTCCAGCGCGTGGAGCCGCCGCACTTCAAAACGCCCTTCGGTGAGCGCGCCGTTCAGTTCACCGGCGGCGTCGTAGCGGTAGAGGTGCTTGAAGCCGGTGCGTTCGCTGAACCAGAGGAAGCCGCCGCCACTCGCTTCCGACAGGAAGTGGGGGGCGCCGTGTCCGTTGACCCAGGGCCCGGCGTCCTCCCGCAGCACGCGCGAGGACTCCCCCGTCCGGGAGTCCGCCCGGTGGAGATCCAGGAAGGTCTGGGTCCGGTCCTGCACCTGGTACCAGACGTCGCCGTCCGGAGAAAAAGCCACGTTCACGATGAGCGTCTCCGCGTTGCCGTAGCCCCCGGGGTTCAACCAGACGATGTCGCCCCCGGACGCCGGGACGACGCCAAGGCGGACGCGGGGATTCGGGTCGCCGGCCTTCGGATAGGGATAGACCTCGAGGCCCAGGTGGTAGGGAATGTGGTCCACGACGGTGAAACGGGGCACGTCCCGCTCGTCGCTCTGCAAGAACGCGATCCGGCTGCCGTCGGGGCTCCACCAGTGGGCGAAGAAGTCGCCGCGCCCGTAGATCTCCTCCTGATAGACCCAATCGAGCTTTCCGTTCAGGAGGTCCGGTCCGCCCCCGGTGGTAAGCCGGAGATCGCCGCCCGCGAGGTCCACGACGTGGAGGTCGTTGTCGCGGATGAAGGCGATGCGGTCCCCGTCCGGCGAGAAGCGCGCCAGTTCCTCGGCTTCCGGGCCACGGGTCAGCCGGCGGAGGGTGTCCCCGGCCGTCTCCCAGGTGAAGAGGTCGGAGGCCAGGTTCAGGAGCAGCCTTTCTCCGCCGCTGGACATGGTGAGCGCCGCCGGCCGCGCCGCGACGGCGGCCTCTTCCTCCGGAAGGGAGAGCGTCTCAGTGAGCGCCGCGGCCAGGGCGTCCGGGTCGTAGAGAGCCCGCGAGGCGCCGGTAGCGGCCTCGACCAACTGCCAGGAGCGTTCGGCCTCCTCTCCGGTCCCCGTCAGGTAGTGCGTTCCACCGGGCATCCAGCGAACGCTTGGCAGTTCGGGGGAGAACTCGAGCGCGTCGGGTCCGTAGAGGTGGCTCAGCTCGATGGGTTCGGTCTGGGCCGGAGCTCCGGCGGCGAAGAGCAGGCCAGCGGTTACGAAAAGGGCAATCCAGGTTCTCATGACCCGACGATTATCGGTTGCTGTGGGAACGCCGGCCAGTTCTCCCGGTGGGGGCCTTCAGACCGGCACCACCCGCGGAACGCGGGTGAAACGGCACCTTGCTGAGGAGGAGAAAGCGCGGGGACGGCTTGGAACGCCGACTTCCGGTCGGCACCGCGGCCCGGCGGGTCGCGAGAGGGCGTATGGGCGCTCCCCACAAGGTGCATCGTCGCCCCGGGACAGCGCCCAGTCCCACCGAAATCCGGGTACGATCGCCCGCCTCTTCGGAGGGATTCCCGATGCGCAATTCGTTCTCTCGTTTGACTCTCGCCCTCGGCGTCGCCGTTCTCGTAACCCTTCCGGCGGCCGCATTGCAGTCCGAAACAGCAGTGGTGATCCGCGCCGACCGGCTCATCGTCGGAACCGACGTCCCGCCCATCCTGAACCCCGAGGTGGTGATCGAAGGCGAACGGATCACCGCCGTCGGCCCGACGGGGGCGATTCCGATCCCACGGGGCGCCACGGTGATCGATCTCAGCGGCCACACAATCCTTCCCGGGCTCTTCGACTGCCACGTCCACCTCGGCGGCATTCCGGGCGACGGCGGGGACACCCAGAAGATGCGGGAGACGGTCGCCCACGAGGCGATCTACGCGGTGGCGCACGCGAAGCTCACCCTGGAAAAGGGCTTCACCAGCGTCCGTAACATCGGGGCGGGGAACTACCACGACGCGGCGCTCCGCGACATGATCGATCGGGGCGTGGTTCCGGGTCCCCGGATCCAGGCGGCGACCTGGGGAGTGGGCTCGACGGGGGGACACGCCGACATCAACGGCTGGAATCCCGACGTGCCGACTCCGGGCTACGCGATGATCGCGGACGGCCCCGATGAGCTTCGCCGCGCGGTCCGCTACCAGGTCAAGTACGGGGCCGACGTGATCAAGGTGACCGCCTCGGGCGGGGTGCTCTCGCAGGGCGACTCGGTGCACGACCAGGCGTACTCCTTCGAGGAACTGAAGGCGATCGTCGAGACCGCGGACATGCTCGACACCCCGGTGGGGGCGCACGCCCATTCGCCGGCGGCCATGAACGACGCGATCCGGGCCGGGGTGGCCAGCATCGAACACGGGACCCTGATCGACGACGAGGGGATCCGGCTCGCGAAGGAGCACGGCACCTTCGTCGTTCCCACCCTCTACACGCTCGACTACATCATTGATGAAGGCGCCGAGAACGATGTCCCGGAGTACGCGATCCAGAAGGCGAAAGAGATGGCGGCCCAGCAGCGCCAGCGGCTCGCCGCCGCCTTCCACGCCGGCGTGAAATTCGCCTACGGCACGGACGCCGCCGTGTTCCCGCACGGCAGGAACGCCCGCGACTTCGCCATCATGGTGGACGAGATGGACATCTCGCCCATGGCGGCGATCCAGACCGCCACCATCAACGCGGCGGAACTGCTCCGCTGGGAGGCGGACCTCGGCTCCATCGAGGACGGCAAGCTGGCCGACATCATCGCGGTGGCGGGCAACCCCCTCGACGACATCCGGCTCCTCGAGGACGTCCGCTTCGTAATGAAGGGCGGCGAGGTGGTCAAGAGCCCGTAGGGGAGCGGCCGGAGCCGCCGGCCCTTTCTCCAGGCGAGTTTCCCTCGCCGGGAGCAGTCCCGGCCGGGAGGCCGGCGGTCCCTCAGAGCTCCGCGATGAAGTCCTTCAGGATTTCCAGGAACTCGTCGAGATGCTCGACGTGGGTGCGGAAGATGCCGATGGAGGGCCGGAGCCAGAAGCGGTCGTTCAGGTAGGTGGCGGTGACGAAGATTCGGCCGTCGGCGTGGAGCGCCGCGACGAGCCGGCGGTTGAGTTCATCCACTTCCTCCTCGGTCCGCCCGTCCGGCCGGTAGCGGAAGCAGATGGTCGAGAGTTCGGGCTCCGGCCCACCTCGACGTCCTTCCAGCCGCCGACTCCGTCACAATCTGCGCGGCGCTCCAGATCGCGATACGCGTTTGACCGTGAGGGTACGTGGCGCCGGTGGGCCCTACCCACCGTGGACCTTCCCGCGCACACGCTCAAGCAGCGTTTCAACAAGGGCGATCATCGCCTCGCGGTCGATGGGTTCGGCTTCCGGCCCTACTCCCTCATACCGAAAGGTCACGGCGTAGGGCGTGAATTCGGCGAGCCCCTCGAAGGGTGCCGTATCCACCGAAAGAGCTTCAAGGCGGCGCAACAGGGTTTCGATGCTGTGTGTCACCGGAAACTGCTCACCGAGCCCCGCGATCCAGGCTTTCGTGGCCTTGTCGACGGCCTGTTGGAGGTGAAACCCGAAGGACTCCTCGGGCGCTTCGTGGTTCATGCTGCGGAGGGTCAGCAGATCGCGTTCCGCCGCCCCAAGCATGGCGTCGGCGCACCTATCGTCGCTCATAGACAACCTTGCCTTCGCGGAGCGCTCGCGCCAGGACATGGTTCAGCGAATCCCGCCAGTACTCCACATCCTCTCGCGAGTACACGAGGATGTCGGCCGGAATCACGAATCCGGCCAAGGCCTTGTAGAGCCGCGCCATCTCCTTCACTCGGTCCCGTCCGGGGCCGAAGGGCTTCTCCTCCACCACGATCAGGTCCACGTCCGAATCGTCCCGCGCGTCGCCCCGGCCTCGTGAGCCGAAGAGGATGACCTGTTCCGGATCGGCCTCCTTTACAAGGGTGTCGACCATCTCAGCGATCAGAGCGTCGGTCACGGGACCGGCTCCAGGCTGAAACGCGCTATCTCGTTTCGCCGCTCGACCGATGGCCGGAGCGTACCGCAGGATTCCGTCACCAACTCGCAACGAGATAGTGCGCCGGCCTCGGGTTGCCGGGTGATCTCGCCCGCGTTGGCTCGCAGCTGCGAAGCTGTGGTTTCCCTTGCAAGACGAGTCCTTCAGGGAACGATTTGCAAGGAAGAACTCTTGAGACGCCCTTTCAGCGACCCCTTGCGGTGTTCTGGCGGAGCATCGGGCTGGTCGGCGCCGCGCTGCGCGAGCCTGCCGGCCGGCGATGCCGGCCAGCGGCCGAACGATATACAAGGAACAATGGGCAAATGGGAGCAATCAAAGTCAGCGTGACCGATGTCGCGCGCTTCACATGGGTCGGCGGGACGCCGGTTTCGCCCGCCTCCGGCGAGCGATGCCGGCCAGGAGGTCGGCGGCCAGTTCTCCCGGTGGGGGCCCCTCGCCGGTGGCGCCGCCCGGCCCGGCGGCGGTACTTCGCCTACAGATCCGCGATGAAGTCCTGCAGGATCTCCAGGAACTCGTCGAGGTGCTCGACGTGGGTGCGGAAGATGCCGATGGAGGGCCGGAGCCAGAAGCGGTCGTGCAGGTAGGTGGCGGTGACGAAGATCCGGCCGTCGGCGTGGAGCGCCGCGACGAGCCGGCGGTTGAGTTCATCCACTTCCTCTTCGGTCCGCCCTGACGGCCGGTAGCGGAAACACATGGTCGAGAGTTCGGGTTCCGGACCCACCTCGATGCCCTCCCAGCGCCCGAGTTCGTCCTGGAGGTAGCGGGCAAGCCACCATTTCTCTTCGAGGGCAGCCGCGAACGCCTCGGTTCCGTGTAGCAGGAGCGGCAGGAAGAGGCGCATCCCGCGGAAGTGCCGGGTGAGCTCGATCGACCGCTCCGACGGCGACGCTTCCTCCTGCGGCTTATCGACAAGATAGGGGGCGTGGAAGCGGAACGTGTCGAGGTGCGCCGCATTCCGGACCACCACCGCGCCGCTCCCGTAGGGGAGGAACAGGCTCTTGTGGGGATCCAGTACGACGGAGTCCGACTTCTCGATGCCCCGGAAAAGATCCCGCCGCGCCGGAACGAGCAGGTAGAACCCGCCGTAGGCCGCGTCCACGTGGTGCCAGGCCCCGGCGGCCTGCGCGATCTCGGATATCGCGTCCAGCGGATCCACCGCGCCGGTGTTCGTGGTGCCGGCGGTGCTGACTACGAGCCAGGGAAGCAGCCCGTCGGCGCGATCCTTCCGGATCTGGGCGGCCAGGGACTCCGGCGCCATCCGGAAAGCGTCGTCCACCGCGACGATCCGGCAGGGCGCCTCACCCACCCCGGCCAGGTGGACCGCCTTCCGGACCGAATAGTGCTCCTGGCTCGTCACATAGACCGCCGCGCGCGGGAAGTCGCGCGAGCGGAGGCCTTTCGCTTCGCGCGCCGCGATGATCCCCGTCAGGGTGCCGACGCTTCCCCCTGAGGTCAGGGTCCCCCCGGCCTCCTTCGGATAGCCCACGACCTCGGCGATCCATTTCACGAGCCGGTTTTCCACGCGGGCCGCTCCCGGCGAGGCCGGGAAATACCCGGAGAACGCGTTCCCGACGGCGGCCAGGTAGTCGCCGAGCGCCGAGACGTAGATCCCGCCACCGGGCACGTAGCCCAGATCGCGCGGCGAGGCCGGGTTCAGGCCCTGCTGCTCGACTTCCCGCCGGACCAGGTCCAGGAGTTCGGGGAATGGCCGGCCTTCCGCGCCGATGGGAACTTCGGTGATTTCCCGGGATTCCCTCGGCGGAACCCAGGACGGGCCGGTAATCAGGCCCTCGAGGAACTCTTCGGTGTGACGGATGGTTGCCTCGGTGAGCGTGCGCCGCTCTTTCGCATCCGGCTCAAGCGCTCGGGAGCGACGCCGAAGGGATTCGGCGCGGTCGCGGAACTCGCTCATCGGCTGCTCAGGCAGCGGCTCCCAGGCGCGGGGGCCGCCGGCTCGCGGTGTCGAAGGCGCTCCCGAGCAGGTAGCCGGCGCCACTCGCGGCGGTCAGGCCGATCGCCTTGGGAATCGGCACGCCGGCAGAATACAGCGCGGGCTCGAGAAACCAATTCCACCCGAACGCCAGGTGAATGATCCATAAAACGGCGCCGCCGGCCATCGAGGTCAGCGCGGCGAAGCGTCCGCCGCGTTCCGAGAAGAGCCCGGCGGTCAGCGGCACGAACAGCCCCACAAGCGTGAGTTCGTACGCGTCTTCGAGCAGGGAGTACGCACTGAAACCGCGGAACGCATAGAAAAGACTCGCCGCACCGACGATCACCACGGAGAGCCGGCTCAACCGCAAGAGCCCCACCCGGGGCAGGGGGTGGCGAAGCAGGTTCTGCGCCAGTACGGACGCGGCCGATATTAGCGCGCTGTCCACGGTCGAGAGGAGCGCCGAAACCACCAGCAGGATGAGTCCCAGTGCTGCGAGGGGACTGAAGAGAATGCGGCCGAGCGCGGCCAGCATGTCGCCTTCATACCCGGGCAGCAGGAGGCGGCTGGTCAGTCCCAGCACCACCGGGATGGCGCCGAGGCCGAGGTAGAGGCTCCCGGCGATGAGGCAGGCGCGCCGGGCCACCTGTTCCGAGCGTGAGGAGAACACCCGCTGCAGCACGTCCTGTCCGGGGATGTTTCCGAGGGCGCCTGCGATCAGGAGTCCGGACCAGGCGAGCAGCGCGGTCATTTCGCCGGGTACGACGGCGAGCAGGTCGGACGGCGTCTCGCGTCCGAGCCGGGCCAGCCCTCCCAAGGCCGATCCGGCGCCCAATTCGGCCAGGGCGGAAACGCCGAGGGCGACGAGCGCGAAGCCCACGATGACCCCTTGTACCGCGTCGGTGAGGGTCACCGACCACATCCCCCCGATCAGCGTGTAGCCGACGGTAACGGCGGTGACCAACAGGAGACCCGCAGCGAGCGGAATTCCGAAGAGTTCGCCGAGGAGCGCGGCCAACACCGAGAGCTGGGCGGCGATCCAGCCGAAAAAGCTCGGAACCATGATGGCGGCCGAGACGATCTCCGCGCTTCGGCCGAAACGGCCGGCGAAGAAATCCCCGAGCGTCAGGAGCCCCTGCCGCCGGAGCGGGACTGCGTAGAACAGACCGACCAGCAACAGACAGATCCCAGGACCGATGGGCTCCAGGGCGGCCGCCGACAACCCT